>CAYXDO010000005.1:0-13185 GCA_964463485.1 uncultured Myxococcales bacterium
ACGCCAGCCCCGCCTTGTCGATCTTCTATGGTACCGGCTAGGCCGGGTTATGAAGTGTCGCATGGCATCGATCGGACGCGGCAATCCAGTCCTCGATCTCGCGAGGCAACACATCGAACACGCCAAGCTCGACCAGGCCCAGGCGATCACGATCGATCGTCACAGCCTCAAGGGCTCGCACGGTCCGGCGGAGTCGGCGCAGGCGCAGGAGCAAAACGCGCGGGATGTGAGGAACGCCGTTCGAGCGCTGCGCCGAGACGGGTTCGAGGTGAGTTGGTCCAAAGCGACGGGCCCGACCGGTATCCACACGATCCACGTGTCCTGGCAGAAGTCCGAAGCCGATGGGATGCCCGTCAACGCGGCGAGCCTGGGCCGCAGACTCGCTTCGAAGCCAAATCCCGTGCTCGACCTCGCCACGCAAGCCATTGCGCACGCCAAGCTCGACCAACTCCTCGAGACCAGCATTGAACGGCACAGCCTCAAGGGCTCTCGCGGACCCAAAGACTCCGCGGCCACACAGTCCAAGAACCTCGAAGACGTGAAGAACGCCGTGGCCGCTTTAGAGGAGCAAGGATACCAGGTGGCCTGGCAGCGTGCCAAAGGTCCGACTGGGATTCATCGAGTCGATATTTCCTGGTTCCCTCAGGACGCCGTCACGGCGTGACCTTCGAGAATCAGGTCGACCAGCGCCCCGTCCGCGTCAGGCACTTCGAGGTGCACGGATGGTTTCTCGAATTACTGAGTAAGAGTGCACTCATGCCAAAGTCAGGTCAGACCACGAGGATCGGACAACTCAACTTGGCGCGAAGTTGCGAGAGAAGTCTTCGTCGGGGCTCGTAGGCTACTTCTTCGGCATCCCCAGCCGAAGGGACCTGGATGACTACGAGGCGAGCTCGGGATCGAGCAATGAGCTCGGCCATCGCGGCCTCGGGGGCCCGGCCGAGTTGCGCACGAGGAAATGACTTTTGGAGCCGCGCGGCGGTCTCGAGCCCCGATTCGGTCGCGAGGAACTGGAGCGGCTGAGCTCCGAGTTGGGAGGCGATCTGTGCGAGGGCAGAGTCTTCGGGTCCGAGCACCAGGAGGACGGTTGGGTTGGCGAGCTCGGCGCGCTGATCACGCGGAGCGCGTCGGGCTCGACCCATGACCAGGACCGTCTGGGGGGACCGGGACAGAAGGGATGCGTCGCGCCGGCCGCGCTCCACCCGGAAGGTGACGGCGACGCGCAGGGGATGGGCGGCTCGGGTGAGTGCGCGCTCGGCGTCGCCGGCGGCGACGCGGAAGGCTCGCTGCACGTCCGAAGGTAAGAGGGCTCGCGCGACGCCGGACCCGTGAACGACTTGAGCGAACGGGAGCGCGGCGGTTCGGACGAGATCCTCGTCCTCGAAAAACACACCTTCGAGCTCGGCGCCAAGTTGTCGCGCGAGCTCGACCGCGTCGTCCGCGTCGCTCGACGCCACGAGGTCATAGAGGACCAAGATTCGGCGAGTCGTCATGACTCTTCTCGTTGTCTCGCGAGCTCCCGCTCCACGCTGCGCTGAAAAGCCGCTCCCACCTTCGACAGCTCCTCGAGCGACTTCACGAGTCGTCCGTTCACGGAGTCTTTGGGGTAGCGACCTTCATCGTCGCGAGCGCCGGCCTCGACGCCGGTGAGAATTTCTATGGCGTCGTCGACGGTGGAAATCGGGAGGATCTTGAATTTCCCAGACTCACACGCCCGAGCGATCTCAGCCTTCACCATCAGATTTCGGACATTGGTCGCGGGGATGAGCACGCCGTGCGTTCCGTCCAGACCGCGAGACTCACAGAGGTCGAAGAACCCCTCGATCTTCTCGTTCACGCCCCCAATGGCTTGCGCTCGTCCCTGTTGATCGACGGATCCAGTCATGGCGAAGCTCTGGAGAATGGGGATTTCGGCGATCGAAGAAATCAGCGCGCAGAGCTCGGCCATCGAAGCCGAGTCACCTTCGATCCCGCCGTAGGATTGCTCGAAGACCAAGCTCGCCGAGAAAGCGAGGGGCACTTTCTTGCCGAACCGGGTCGCGAAGAAGTTCGACACGATGAGCACTCCCTTCGAGTGAAGGGGTCCGCCGAGCTCGACCTCTCGCTCGATGTCCATGATACCTTTGCTTCCCACACGTGCGGTCGCGGTGACTCGCGAGGGTCTTCCGAAGAGGAAGCCTCCGACCGAGATGACGGAGAGCGCGTTGACTTGTCCCACCGTCGACCCAGCCGTCTCGATTCGGAGCGTCTCTTCGAGGATGAGTTGCTTGGAGCGGTCGCGAATGCGGTCGTGGCGGCGGATCCAGGCAGCGAGGGCCTGTTCGACGTCGGGCGCCTCGATGGTGGGGCACTCACGACGTCGAGCGAAGTAGGCGGCCTCCTGAACGAGGTCGCTGAGGTCACGAACGTTGGTGCTGAGTCGGTGGGCGTCGCCCGACTGGCGGGCGGCGTGCTCGATGAGTCTGGCGATGGCGCTCCGATCGAGCGGAGGGCTCCCGGTGGTCGCGGAAACGCCCGCGATGAGTCGGGCGAGCTCGGTGGTGGAGCCCTCCGTGCGGGGGACGTCGTCTTCGAAGTCGGCGACGACTTTGAAGAGGTCGGCGACCTCCGAATCGTAATGAGCGAGGAGGTAATACAGGAATCGGTCACCGACCACGGCGACTTTGACGTCGAGCGGGATGGGTTCGGGGTCCATGGTCTGCGAGGTCGACAGACCGAGCATGACGCCGAGTCCTTCGATGCGGACCTGGTGGGCGAAGAGACTTCGCTTCAGCACGGACCAAGCTCCCGGCTCGACGAGCACCTTGCGGAGGTCGATGATGAGATAGCCCCCGTTGGCCTGGTGAAGCGCACCTGGTTTGATGAGTGTGAAGTCGCTGACCAAGTTGCCGAGGTGAGCGCGGTGCTCGATGCGTCCGACCAATCGATCGACACGAGGCAAGTCTTCGTATTGGACGGGCGCGCCCGAGAGTCCCGCGCGGTCCACGATCACGTTGACTCGATATCTCTCGCCGCCGCGCCCATCGCCGGGTCCCTTTTCGTCCTTTTTTCGAAAGTCACCGGCGTTCTCCACGACGTCTTTTTGCACGCGGTCGAGGTAGGCGCAGACGTCGGGTAGATCGCACCATTTGCTCAGCAACGCTTCGAGGGTGGACTCGACGACGCTGTGCGTGACCTCGCGCTCCAGGTTTCGAAGCTGCTCGCGGGCGTCCTGAGCCCATTTGGGAGCCTGACGGAGCTTCGTACGCAGGTCGGCCTGAAGCTCCTTGATGGCCACTTCGATCTCTTTTTTCCGGTCGTCGGCGAGCTTTTCGAACTCGTCTGGGCCGATGACTTGGGAGTCCTGGATGGGAGCGAAAACGACGCCGTTCGGCATTTGGAGCATCGCGATGCCACGAGCTTCCGCGCGTTCTTGAGTCTCCTTGAACACGGAGGCTTGGTGCTCCTCGAGCTGCGCTTCGATCTCGCGGACGCGGGACCGATACTCATCCGACTCGAAGGCCGACGGGATGGCCGCCTCCAAGTCCTCGACGAGTCGCTTCATGTCGGAGGCGAGCTGCTTTCCGCGTCCGGCCGGGAGGGACAGCGCGCGAGGCGTCCTTGGATCTTCGAAGTCGTGGACGTAACACCAGTCCGGCGGAGTGGGTGCTTTGGCTGCTGCCGCTTCGAAGATGCCGCGCACGAGGCCGTGCTTGCCTGCTCCGCTCTCGCCGACCACGAACAGGTTGAACCCATCTCGTCGCATCGAGACGGCAAACTCGATGGCCTCGACGGCGCGGGCTTGACCGAGCGGGCGATGAATGGGGTCGAGCTCCCCGGTGTGCTCCGCCGGAATCGACTGGGGCTCGCAGCGGAAGCGGAGTTGCTCGGGTCGGAGAGGCTCGAAGATTCGCCTGGCCACGCTGCCTTCTACCGCGTTCTCGAGGAGGCATGGAATTGTCGCGAGAGGTTCGTCCTCATTTCGGACTACCGCTACGAGCTCCACCGCTAAAAACCCCCTCTTTGCCGACGGCAAAGCGAGCGAGCGCTCGATTTTCCCTCTCGGGAATAGAGGGCGTCGCCGGCGGCCGTTGTCGGTCTAGTCTTCCCGTACGGGAAAATTGAAGTTGACGGTGCCGGTAAGAGGTTGGATCTTCCCGTACGGGAATGGCACCGAAGCAGTCGCCGTACGTGCTCGTGAGAGGAACCAAGACGATCGGTGAGTTCGTGCGCACCCGCCGAAAGGCGGCGGGCCTTACCCAGGCACAAGCGGCCGGGCTCGCAGGCGTTGGCACTCGGTTTCTGTCCGAGCTGGAGCGCGGAAAGGAAACGGTCGAGCTCGGACTGGTCCTTCGGGTGCTGGAGCGCTTCGGGCTGGATCTGGCGATAGCCCCTCGCGGGATTTTGGGCGGACGCGGAACATCGATTGTCTCAGCGTCGGAGTCCGCGTCGGAGCGGCCACCGGCAGAAGCGGCGCGTCACCAAACTCGCTCCGAGGGCGTGGCGAGAAAGTGAGCACGAACCGTCTTGTCTGAGCCGCCGCTGATCGTGTTTTTCGGGACCCGTGAGGTTGGCAGACTTACGTGTGATCCGCTGACGTTCGTCTACGAGCAAGCATGGCTCGAGACAGAGGATCGTTTTCCGATTTCGGTGGCGCTTCCCCTTTCGACGGAGATTTTCGGAGATGCTCCGGTGCGCGCCTTTTTCTTCAACCTGCTTCCGGAAGGGAACGTTCGTCGCCGTCTTTGCGCTCGCCTTGGGATTTCCGAAGGGAACGACTACCGTTTGTTGACCGAGATCGGAGGTGAGTGTGCAGGCGCACTTTCGGTAGCGAAGTCAGCCAAGCCGGAGGAGGCGAGTGAGTATCTCCCGCTCTCGGACGAGGAGCTCACGAAGCGGATCGCAAGAGGAGGGGCGCTCGTGTCGGCGGCTGGTGAGGAAGGAGTGCGGCTGTCTCTCGCGGGCGCGCAAGACAAGCTCCCGGTGTATCTCCAAGGTGAGGAGATGTACTTGCCCAAGGGGGCGGGGCCGAGCAACCACATTCTCAAGCTCGACAGCCGGGACTTCAAGCAGTTACCGGTGAACGAAGTCATGATACTTCGACTCGCGGAAGCGTCGGGGCTCCCGACCGTTCGCGCCAGGCTGCGGCGCCTTGGACGGTCGATGGCCGCGCTGATCGAGCGTTTTGACCGAAAGCGGAACGGAGTCATCGCGCGACTTCACCAGGAGGATTTCTGTCAGGCGTTGGGCGTTCCTGCGGAGCGTAAGTACGAGGCCGAAGGAGGACCCCGCTTCGCGGAGTGCGTCGAGCTCCTGCGCGCCCATTCGATCAGCCCGCTCGAAGACGTGCACTCACTGACTCGGTGGCAGCTCTTCAATGTCGCGGTGGGGAACGCCGCCGGGCATGCGAAAAACCTAGCGCTGCTCCACGGGCCCGGGGGGACCAGGTTGGCGCCCTTCTACGACCTCGTCTCGACCCGAGCCTACCCGCGGGTCGAAGGGAGGCTGGCCATGTCCGTCGGCGGGAATTTCAATCCCGATACCCTGCAGAGAAAGAATTGGGCTCGGTTTGCCGCCGACCTGGGCGTCGGCGATCGATATGTTCGAGCGCTTGGGTGCGAGCTCGCGGACTCACTTCAGGCTGCCATCGACCCGACGCTTCGGAGCTTGGAGGCAGAGTATGGTCGCAAAGATTTCCTGCGGTCGGCAGTCGTCCCGATCGTCCGAAGGTCGACCAAGCGGCTGCTGGCTTCTCTCGAGCGCTGAATGCCGAATCGGGACGGTCAGCTCCGTCCTCGTACTCATCGCTCCCCAGGGCCTTCGGTCGAGTTGCGGTGAACCGCGGCGAGCGATGCGAGCCTGCGCCGGTTGCAGCCGGTCGCGCTAGGTCAGCGGCGGCGGAAGATCGCGGTCAGGAGAGTGAGGGCAAAGAACGCGGTCATCACGAGGACGACGGCGCCTCCCGTGGGCACGGGGGAGATCGAAGAGATGAATATCCCGATGACTCCGGAGACCCATGCGACGAGGATGCTGATGACGACGGTCGAACGTACGTTGCGAGCCACGTTGCGCGCGGCGGCGGCAGGCACGATCACGAACGCTTCGACGAGCAGCGCGCCTATGATCTTGATGCTGACGACGATCGAAATCGTGAGGAGGAGGACGAACAGGTAGTCGAGCATGGCGGTGCGTGCGCCTTTTGCGTAGGCGAGCTCCGACGAGACGCTGTCGAGGAGGAGATCGTTGTAGGACCAGCCGATCACGAGGCCTACGATCGCGCCGCCGGCCGCGAGGATGGCGAGGTCGAGGTCGGTGACGGTGAGGAGGCTTCCGAACATGACGCCTTCGATTTGGTGAATGTTGAAGCTCCGAGTCACGGCCACGAGGAGGGTGATTCCAAGACCGAGACTGCCGGCGAGGAAGACGCCGATCAGCGTGTCCGAGGGGAGCTGGGTGTGGCGTTTGGCGAAAGTCATCCAGAGACCGGCGAGCACGCAGAATCCAAAGAGCGCGAAGTGGGGACCGGTGATGGACTCACCGAGCAAGATGCCGATGGCCACGCCGGTCAGGGACGCGTGGCCGAGGGCGGCCGAGAGGAACGCGAGTCGGCGTGCGCTGACGAGGTGGCTGAGTCCGCCGAGCAGGGGTCCGATGAGGAGGATCGCGAGGAGGCCTCGGACCAGGAAGACGTACCCAAAGGCTTCGGGGAGGAGTCCGCGTTCGGCGAGGCCGGCGAAGGTCCGAGCGATGGACTCGATCATGGGGAGGGTCCGAGCTGAGTGATCGTGTCGGCGAGCCGGGCGACCTGTTCGGAGTCATGACTCACCAGCAGGGTGGTGACTCCGTTCTGTTTGGCCTCGACGAGGATGTCGTCCAGATCGGACCCGGAGGACTCGTCGAGTCCGGCGGAGGGTTCGTCGAGGACGAGCAGCTCGGGGAGGGGTTCGAGCGCGTGAGCGAGGAGGACTCGCTGTAGCTCGCCTCCGGAGAGGCTGGCGAGGGGCTTTTTCTCCGAGTGCGACAGGCCGACTTTGGCGAGGGCGAGGGCGATGCGGGCTTTGGTAGTGGGCAACGTGGCGAGGCAGACCGGGAGGCGTTGCCGAGACGTCGCGAGGAAGTCTTCGACGGTCAAAGGGATCGTGCGGTCGACGGCGAGTCGCTGAGGGACGTAGCCGATGCGCCCGCCGCGCTCGAAGTGAAAACGAACTCGTCCTTCGAAAGGAATCATGCCGAGGATGGCGAGGACGAGGGTCGACTTACCCGCGCCGTTGGGACCGACGACGGCGTGCAGGGTTCCGCGCCCCACAGCGAGGTCGAGTGCCTTCAACACTTCGAACGCGCCCCGTCTCGCGATGAGGTTCGAGACCTCGAGCAGGCTGTCGGAGCTCGGGGTCATTTGCGGGCAGGTGTGGGCGAGGTCTTCGTGAGGGCTTCGGCCATTCGTTCTACGTTGGACAACATTTCCCTCTCGAATTTTTCGGCGGTGTATTCACCCGACGCGATGTGAGTGATTTGGTAGATCTGCGCTCCCGCCTCGAAGCGCAGGACGTTCCGCATGGGTTCGGGAAAAGCGTCTTCGGCGAAAACGACGGTGACTTTCTCTCGTTTCAGGGTGGCCACGAGGTCCTTGAGCTCCTGCGCGGACGGGAGGAGTCCATGGCTAGGTTGCACGACCGCGGCGACTTCGAGCCCAAACTCCTGCATGAGGTACGCATAGCCGTCGTGCACGGCGGCGACTCGACTGATGGGGGCGTCGGCGAGCTGAGTTGCCGCTTTGGCTTTGATCGCGCGTAGTCGGCGCGCGTAGTCGGCGGCGTTTTTCTGGAGCTTCTCCGAGAGGTCGGGTCGAAGCGCGGACAGGGATTTGGCGATGGCGTAGGTCTGCTGAATGGCGTTGGTGAAGGAGATGAAGGTGTGAGAGTTGACGGACTCTCCGTGGGCGCCTCGCATCATCGGCGCGCCGTCGTTGGGGCGGATGATCGTCAGCTTCGTGTTTCCGGAGGCCTCGATCATCTTCGTGATGAAGTCGTCGTGGCCGACGCCGTTGATGACGATGGCGTCGAGGTCGCGGAGCTTCGCGACGTCTTCGGGACGAGGCTGATAGTCTCCGGCGTCGATGTCGGCAGGGAGGATGCTTCGCACGTCGATGGGTGCGCCTACCGTGACATTTTTCGTCCATGAGTAGTAGGGGTGGAGGGTGACACCGACTTTGAGCGGCGGGGGGGTTGCCGCAGCGACGCTGGCGGAAGTCACGGCGGCGAGGGTGAGGAGTTGGATGGCCTTTGCCGCAATCCGCGAGCGCGTATACGTCTTCATGGGTTCCTCAGCGGTTGGGATAGAATTTGGACGAAGCCCTCGGCGGGCGGGTTCTCGACGAGTCGCACGGAGCCTCTCTTCTTACGAAGCCAGATCGAGACGTGGATCGGGGTTCCGTCATTCAGGGCTCGGTGAACCTCGTCGTTGGACGGCGCGGGTGCCTTGGGGTCGAAGGGCTCTTGCACGAGCACGAGGAGCTCGGAGCGATCGTTCGAGGCGGGGCTGCCAAGGTAGTTGGTCACGAGGTCTCGGGTCGTTTTGGTCCAGGTATAGGCGTCTCTATCGATCGGGTCGGGAGCGAAGGGAGGGATCCCGAGGGAAGCGAGTTGTTCAGGGTCGGGCCAGTCGCCGGCTTCGGACCTCAGTCGCTCGGCTTCGAGCAGACCCTCGCGGAGGGCGCGATAGGTTCTTTGATCGGGTTTGGACACGTCTTGCACGAGGACCTGATGGGGCAGGAGCGCCGCGGCGGTCTCTTTTGCGGGGCCTTTGGAAGTGAGTACGACGGCGACGACGGTCGCGACGGTGACGCGTGCGACGAGCACGGCTTCTTCGCGCGCCGAAGGGGCGCGAATTTCGCGAGTGACGGCCGTTCGCGCGGAGTCGGTCACTTGGGGTTCGAACACCAGCACGGCTGCGAGGCGCGAGCAAGGTATCAGCGGCCTTGTACGAGTGGCGGACGGAGGATAGAGTCCTCGCGTGTACGCCGACCGCACGATTGCATCGCCGCAGGACGGCGGGTTTGACGTCAAGACACTCCGGGTGGACGTCATCGAGGGCCCCGACGCGGGAGCGACTCACGTCGCGTCCGAAGAGTCTGTCTCCATCGGCACCGCGCCCACGAACGACCTGGTGCTCCGGGATCCGACCGTCTCCAGATACCACCTGGATCTGACCCGAACGTCCGACGGAGTGATGGTGGTCGATCATGGATCGACGAACGGGACTTTTCTTGGGGGGACTCGGTTGTTTCGAGCGGCAATTCGGCGTGGGTCGGTGATTCGACTCGGCCAGACCAGCCTGAAGGTCCTCGACGGCGAAGACGTTCATCTGCCGACCTTCGAAGGCGAGCGTTTGGGGGGGCTCGTGGGTCGCTCGGCGGTCATGCGCCGCTTGATGGCCAGGCTGACTCGGGCCGCCGCGTCGGACACTTCGATCCTCCTGTTTGGCGAGACGGGGACGGGCAAAGAGGTCGTGGCGCGCGCGATTCACGATGCGAGCCCCCGGGCGGCCGGTCCGCTCGAGACGGTCGACTGCGGCGCGATCCTCCCGACGATGCTCGCGAGCGAGCTCTTCGGTCACGAAAAGGGCTCGTTCACCGGCGCAGATCAGCGGCACATCGGCGCCTTCGAACGCGCTCAAGGAGGGACACTGTTCCTCGACGAGATCGGCGAGCTCCCGTCGGGGATGCAGACGGCGCTGCTCGGCGCGTTGGAGCGTCGGAGCTTTCGGCGAATCGGCGGAAAAGACACGATCTCCGTCGACGTTCGAGTGATCGGAGCAACTCATCGAGACTTGCGGGAGGAAGTGAACTCAGGCGGCTTTCGGCAGGACCTCTATTTTCGTCTGGCGGTGGTGACTTTAGCGATCCCGTCGCTCCGCGAGCGAGCCGAGGACATTCCGTTGTTGGTCGAGCATTTTCTGAGGCGGATGGGGTACGACGGTCCGACCGACGCGATTTGGCCGGACGACGCGATGCGGACGCTGACGGAGCATCGTTGGCCGGGGAACGTGCGCGAGCTTCGAAACGTGGTCGAGTCGAGCTACGTGATGGGCGAGGCTCCGGAGCTCGACCCGGGTCATCGGCGGGTCGAATCGGAGCCACCGTCGGGGACCGTGCCGAACGGCCGGAGCATCGGCGTCGACCACGTTCTGGCGCGGCCCTATTCTGAGGCGAGGGACGCGGTGATCGCCGAGTTCGAGCGGCTCTACCTCGACGTGTTGAAGGACCGAGCGCGCGGGAACATCAGCGAGGCCGCGCGCCTTGCGGAGATGAATCGCCCGTATCTCTCTCGGTTGCTCAAGAGCCGCGGGATCCGCTGGAAGTAGGTCGCGCGGCAGCACCGGATTTTGGCGCTTGGGGTGACGACGCGGTCGACTCAGGCGTGCAAACGAACTACGGGGGTCCATGCGCAAGTCCGTGCCTCCCGATATTCTCCGCGTGGTTCCCACGGCCACGAAGAGCGTCGATGACTTCAGCCGGAGCGTCGTTCAGAACCTGTATTACCGACAGGCCAAGTTCCCGGCGGTGGCGACGAACAACGACTTGTACCTGGCTCTCGCCTACACGGTTCGCGATTTGTTGCTGGGTCGATGGATACGGACCGCCCGCACCTACATGAACGGCGCGAGTCGAACCGTCTGTTACGTTTCGGCTGAGTTCTTGATGGGTCCGCAGCTGGGCAACAACATGCTGGCCCTCGGCGTGACGGACCAAGCTCGCGAGGCCATGAAGCGGCTTGGTGTCGACCTCGAGGATCTGCTGGAGCATGAGGAGGAGCCAGGGCTGGGCAACGGGGGCCTCGGGCGCTTGGCGGCGTGTTTCATGGACTCTCTCGCCACCCTTCAAATTCCGGCGATCGGGTACGGGCTTCGGTACGAGTTTGGCATTTTCGACCAGGACATTCGGGACGGGTGGCAGTTCGAGCGCACCGATCGATGGCTGCGACATGGGTATCCGTGGGAGATTGCGCGGTTGGATACCGAAATCCCGGTAGGATTCGGCGGGCACACGGAGCGGTACAACGACGGAAACGGACTCGAGAGGGTCAGATGGGTACCGGCGAGTGTGGCGGTCGGTATTCCATATGATACGCCGGTGCTCGGTTTTGGCGTGGAGAACGCGAATTTCCTTCGGCTGTGGGGGGCGACCGCGGCCGAGTCTCTGGATTTTCAGGCCTTCAATCAAGGGGACTATTGGCGAGCGGTCGGCGAGAAGATCGCCGCGGAGACTTTGACCAAGGTGCTCTATCCGAACGATCAAGGAGACGCTGGGAAGGCGCTTCGACTCAAGCAGCAGTATTTTCTAGTGTCGTGCTCGCTCCGAGACATGATTCGGCTATTTCTGCAGCGACAGAAGGACCTGCGCGAGTTCTCGGCCAAGTACGCCGTTCAGCTCAACGATACCCATCCTGCCTTGGCCATTCCCGAGTTGATGCGGCTCCTGGTGGACGAGCACTTCTTGGGCTGGGGCGAGGCTTGGGAGGTGACGACTCGGACGATGAGCTACACGAACCACACACTGTTGCCGGAGGCGCTCGAGACGTGGTCGCTGCCGCTGTTTGGTGCCGTCCTACCCCGTCACCTAGAGATCGTCTTCGAGATCAACCGCCGGTTTCTCGACGAGGCCCGCATCCGGTTTGGGGGCGACGACGGCCGCATCGAGCGCCTTTCGTTCATCGACGAGCACGCCGAGAAGCGGGTTCGGATGGCGAATCTGGCCACGGCCGGCAGTCATGCCGTCAACGGCGTGGCCGCGCTGCACAGCGACTTGTTGAAAAACACGGTGTTGGCGGATTTCCATGCGATCTCACCCACCAAGTTCCTCAACGTCACGAACGGAGTCACTCCGCGACGGTTCGTGGCGCTCGCCAATCCCGCGCTGGCTGCGTTGATCAGCGAGAAGCTCGGAAAGAAGTGGATCCGGGAGCTCGACGAGCTGAGGGCGCTCGAGTCGTTCGCCGAGGATGCCGAGTTTCGAGCTCGTTGGCGTCTGGTGAAGCTCGAAAACAAGCGCGACCTCTCGGGGTACGTCGAGCGGACGATCGGTCACAAGCTCGATCCGACCTCGTTGTTCGACATTCAGGTCAAGAGAATTCATGAGTACAAGAGACAGCACCTCGCGATCCTGCATGCGGTCTCGCTCTACGCGGGGCTGAAGCGGCGAAGGGTCAAGGACCCAATCCCTCGAACGTTGATCTTCGCCGGCAAGGCCGCGCCTGGCTATCGCGTCGCCAAGCTCATCATCAAGCTGGCGTGCTCGGTCGCCGAGGTCGTGAATGCCGATCCGGACACCCGAGAGGTCCTGCGCATCGCGTTCATTCCGGATTTCAACGTGAAAGTTGCCCAGCGGATTTATCCAGCGGCAGACTTGTCGGAGCAGATCTCGCTCGCCGGCAAGGAGGCGAGCGGCACTGGCAACATGAAGTTCGCGATGAACGGGGCGCTCACGATCGGTACGTTGGACGGAGCGAACATCGAGATTCGAGACGCCGTAGGGGCCGAGAATTTCTTTCTGTTCGGACTGACTGCGGAGGAAGTCATGAGGCGACTCAGGGAGGGTTACGATCCGCGGGCGTATCTCGAGGCGAGCGCCGACCTGAGGGAGGCTCTCGAGCTGCTCGGATCAGGCGCGTTTTCGCGCGGGGACCGGAGCTTATTCGAGCCGATCGTCCGAGGATTGGTAGAGCGCGATGAGTACATGCTGCTGGCCGATTTTCCCGCCTACGCGGCCGCGCAGCGGCGAGTGGAGGCCCTCTGGCGGGATCCCGAGGGCTGGACGCGGGCGTCGATCCTGAATGTCGCGCGGATGGGTCGGTTCTCGTCCGATCGTGCGATTCGCGAGTACTGCGAGCGGATTTGGCGAGTGGGTCCCGTGCAGGTGCCGCCCGAGGCGTGATTTCAGCGCGTTCATGTCGAGCTCTCACCGACTCGCCGAAACCGGTCGACCGTGCGTCGCCGACCGCGCCGACTGCGCCGACCGCGCCGACTGCGCCGACTGCGCCGACCGCGCCGACTGTTGAATCGTCGACATGACGTCTTCGCGTTCGGCGGAGACCGCTGTGGCGAGCCAAGCTATGAGTTGGTCGGTGTCCGACGTCGCTTTGATGACCGCTTGGACGGTTCGGGGAACGGAACCGAAGCGGGCCCGCAAGGCCGTGACGAGCGCCTTCT
>CAYXDO010000005.1:13285-138030 GCA_964463485.1 uncultured Myxococcales bacterium
TGAGTCCTTCCTTGAGTCCTTCCTTGAGTCCTTCCTTGAGTCCTTCCTTGAGTCCTTCCTTGAGTCCCTCCGTGCGTCCCTCCGTGCGTCCCTCCGTGCGTCCTTCCTTGAGTCCCTCCGTGCGTCCTTCCGTGCGTCCTTCCGTGCGTCCTTGCGTGCGTCCTTCCGTGACTCCCTTGGTAAGTCCCGCTGCGAATCCCTTCTTCATTCCCTCGGAGACGCCACGGTTCATCATGTCGACATATTTTTTCGCCGCCTGCATGTTCAGGTCCTTTCCTTCCTTGGATGATAACGCCAGTCGAGCTGGATTGGTCAACACGACCTCGGTGATCAGGCCGATCGCCCCAGCCGCCACTTCGTGTTCGATGGCCTCGAGCGGAAGTCCGTCGAGGTCTGAGACCGCGCCTTGAAGCACGCGCCCTCGACCAAGGAGGCGCAGCAGGAGCGTCGACCGCCGCCTCGGAAGCTCGGGGACGACGATCAGCGACAAACCAAGCCAGGCGGCCGACTCGTAGACTCCAAGCGGCCAGCCCGGTTTGCGCCGCAACCCGCCCGTCCGGAGCATATCCACGGGGCTCCCGGCCGCAATGATCCACAGCGGTGTCGGTCGCTTCGCCTTCGTCCCGTGGTCGTAGGTGAGTTGCTTCCTCAAACACGTCCTCACCTCCGATTCACCTGGGGCTGCAGAGTAAAGCTCGATCATCGCAGGCTGGCGCCCCATCCTGCCGACGAGGCCAAGGCGTTCGAGTCTTCTCGATGTCGATGGACCGGGCACGTAGAGGATGTCGGCGTGCTGAGCGTCGGTGGGTGAGATCTCGACGTTCGGGCGAACCTCGCCGCTCGCACCCAGAGCGAGCGAGAACAGCTCTTTGCCGATTCGGTCGAAGATGGCACGCATGATCCACCCCTAAAATTTCAGCTCGTCATGAATCAAGACGAATAATGTCCGGAGCGAATTTCAGAAAATCGGACGATTCGTCCGAAAATCGAACGAATTCTCCCGCGCGGCGGCCGACAACGAAACACTGCTGGCAACGCGGACCGTAGACACTCGTCAATAGTCTTCAGGTCGCAGCATCGGAACCGCGCAGATCCCTGAAAGCTGTGGGTCTTGCTCCGCATGGGACCCTAGCGGCGTCTCTTCGGCTCATCGACGCTTCGGGTCGATTGACATGACGGTCCTCTCGCCCTAGGAGACGCGAATGTCGCGACGCCTTTCGGCCGTAGGGACTGCGTTGATCGTTGCTTCGATCTCCCAGGCCGCTTGTGTGAAGCAGCTGATGGTCGACGGCCAGATCGAGGCCACCCGAGAAGCCGCGGCCGCGTTCGATACCATCGGCGACTTCGAGCTGACGCAGGCCGGAGCGGCGTCGGGTCTGACGCAGTTCGAGGGGATGCTCCTGTTGGCGCCCAACAATCCGGACGCGCTCTTTTTGTTGACGAAGGGCTGGACCGGTTTCGCTTGGGGCTTCATCGAGGACGACTTCGAGCGGGCCGAAGACGCCGGGGATCGTGCGGCGGCCGACTACCATAAGGCGCGCGCGGTCGCGGCCTACGATCGCGCGATCGGGTATGGGCTTCAGTTGATCACGCAGGACGCCGCGGGCTTTCAAGAGGCGCGGAAATCGGAGGCCTCCCTCGACGAGTGGCTCGTCGAGGGCTTCGACGAGCAGGCGGATGCGCAGGGCTTGTTTTGGCTTGGGTACGCGTGGGCGTCGCGCGCGAACTTGCTGAAGGACGACGCTGAGACCGTGGCGAACGTTTATGTCGGAGCGAAGTTTCTGGAGCGCAGCGTGGCGCTCGATCCCTCGTATACCCACTCGGCCGCTTCCGTCGTGTTGGCGGCCTATCATGCGCGTTCGGCGATGGCGGAGCTCGACCTGGCCAAGCAGATGTTCGACCAACTGCTGGTCAAGGAGTCGAACTTCCTCTTGATTCGCCTTCAGTATGCGACGCGTTACGCGTGTGCGAAGGCGGACGGTGAGCTCTATAGAAAGTTGCTCGAGGAGATCCTCGCGGTTAAAGATTTTGCGTCCGACCTTCGTCTCATGAACACCATTGCGCAGCGCCGCGCCCGACGGTGGCTGGGTGAGCAGAGGATGTTCGACGCTTGTGGAATCGAGGCACCTGGAGGTTCTGAGAATGCGACGTGAGTTGTTGTTGGCCACCCTGACCTCGGCGGTGTTCTTAGGGACGCTGGCAGAGGCCAAGACGCCCGTGCAAGAGTGCGTCAAGAAGATCAAAGCCGACCCGAAGATCGTGAAGGTCGAGCTGAAAATGGTGACTCTCGCTCCGGCTGGTTCTCAGTGGGCCAAGGAGTTTCAGAGTTGGACCGACGACGCGCTCGCGGAGTCAGACTGCCAAGTCAACCTGAAGTGGTACTGGAACGGCGGCGGCGGCGGCGACGAGCTGCGTATGGTCGCTGATTTGCGCCAGGGCCAAAAACACGGCGCGGCGATGACCGCCGTCGGGCTCGGCGAAATCTACCGAGACATCTTGGTGTTCCAGTTGCCCGGACTCTTCGACAACTGGCCGGCTCTGGACGCCGCGCGAGATGCGGAGCGGAAATTCTTCGAAGATGAGTTCGGCAAGCGTGGCTTTGCCATCATCGGGTGGGGCGACGTCGGCGCGGTGAAGGCCATGACGACGGGCCCGGCCGTGAAGACGCCTTCCGATCTGAAAGGCCTGGCCGGATGGCACATGCCGGGCGACGTGATCGCGCCGTCGCTGTTCACCAAGATCGGCGTCAAGTCCGCGCCCTACGGCCTCGGCGAGCTCGGAACTCACCTTGGCAAGGACGTGCAGCTGCTCGCCATCTCCCCTTACGCCGGAGAGCAGCTCCAGCTCGCTTCGAAAGTCTCCAGCATCATGGTGAAGACGGTCGCCTTCGCGATCGGCGCGATCGTGGTCAAGAAAGAGAAGCTCGATTCGATGCCCCCCGAGCTCAAAGACGTGGTCTTGAAGACGGGTGCGGCTCACGCCGAATCGCTGACCAAGACGATTCGCAATCAAGACGCCGAGGCGCTCGGCCGCCTGAAGACTTCCAAAGCTGCCTACACCCCGACGGACGCGGAGGTGAAGGTGTGGGAAGAGGTTTTTTCGGCGACCCGCAAGGCTCTTCGCGGAGCTCCGTTCACGCCGGAGGTCTTCGACCGGATCGTGAAGCGCTGACTTGAGCCTCGAGAGCCCTCCCGAGGGAACCTCGCCCTCGGCAAAAAACGAGCTGCTGAGTTTCGTCGATCGCGCTTGGACTCTGTTGGAGCAGAGGCTCGCGGTCGCCGTCGTCGTCCTCGAGATCGCCACACTCATCGGGTGGGTTTCGCTCCGGGGTCTCTCCTCCGAGCCCGACAGTCCGATCGGGCAGCTGTTTCGCGCGTCTGCAGGCGCTCTGTTCGCCGGAACCTCCACTTTCTTGATCTTGCGAAAGCGGCTCGAGGCTCGAGCTCGGGCGGTCGCGGTGATCGTGCTGGGATTGGTCGGCGCGATCGGCGGGGCGTTCGTGGGTGGCGCCGACTGGGCGGCCAATACGGTGGGTTGGACGCAGAGCGCTTCGGTGCTCGCGCTCATCGGCGGGCCAAGGGGACTGGTGACTCGGCTGACGCTTTGGCTGGCGTTGCTCGGAGCGTCGTTGGCGGCCTCGAGCGGCAAGCACATCAGCATCGACGTAGCGACGAGGTACTTGCCCACGGCCTTTAGGCGGCCGACCGCGCTCTTCGGGCTGTTGGTGGGGGCGGCGGTGAGTCTGACTGCGGCGTATGGGTTCGTGGATAGCATCGCCGTCACGAAATTCCGGGCGGATGCGTTTCGACCTTGTGGGCCCGGGGAGGCTTCGAGTGGACCCTGCGAGACGAGGGCGGTCGATAGGTTCGGCGTCGTAGTCGAGGCGATGCAGCGCGATCTCTTCCTCTTCGAGCGGCAGCTCGGCTTGGACCTTCGGACGCTGCCCTTCGTGTTTCGAGGTGAGTCGTACGCGGACTCCCTTTCTGCTTCGGATTGGAACGCTTGGGTGAAATCGGGTGGATGGGATCGCTACTACTCACCGGAGGCCGTTCAGTCGTTGTTGGTGCCGGAGGAGACCGGCGCAAAAAAGATGCCGATGGTGGACGATCCGAACACCGGCTCGGGTCGAAATCTCCTGATTCGAGATTTGGATTTCGTCCTCCCGTTCGGGCTGTTGATGGTGGCCTTGAAGCTGCTCCTGCGCGCGGTTCGACTCATGAAGGGGGAGCTCGCGCTCGGCGCCGACGCGATGCACGGAGCGTCGGAGGGCGAGGCCGGTCCAATGACGAAGACGGTCAAAGTGGCTTTTGCGTCGGTCTTCGCCTTTCTGGCTGCGATCGTGAGCTTGATCGGGTGGTTGCCCGGGCTCGTGGGTTTGTTGGCGTTGCTCGGCTTGCCGCTCTTCGTGATCATGGGAGGCGCCGCGGAGGTCGCGTGGTTGACCCACGTGGACGCCGAGTATCAGCACTTGCGATTCATCGCTCCGACGGTGCTCGATACTCATTTTTCGGACTCTCCGATTCTCGTGACCATCCCGCTGTTCACCTTCGTGGGTTATTTGCTCGCTGAGGCGAAGACGCCCGATCGATTGGTCGACGCGGCTCGGTCGGTGCTCGGGTGGCTTCCCGGCGGGCTCGCGATCGTGGCGGTGGTGGCGTCGGCGGTGTTCACGTTGCTGACGGGCGGGAGCGGAGTGACGATCATCGCGATCGGCGGGCTGCTCTACCCGGCGCTCCGGAAGCAGAATTATTCCGAGGCTTTCTCGCTCGGGCTCGTGACGACAGGCGGGTCGGTGGGCCTCTTGTTGCCGTACTCTCTTCCGCTGTTGATTTTTGCGTTGGTCGCTCACGTCGACTTCATCAAGGCGTTCAAGGCGGTGTTGGTACCGGGAGCGCTGGTCATCCTGCTCTTGGCGCTCTATTCGGCCTACGTCGGCGTCAAGGAGAAGATCGAACGGGAGAAGCCCACGCTCGATCGGATCATGACGAGCGTGTGGGTTCTCAAGTGGGAGCTCTTCATTCCGGTGATCTTGGTGGCGACGCTCGGTACGGGGCTCGCGTCGATCGACGAAGCGGCGGGGTTGGTGGCTGGGTACACGTTGGTGATCGAGCTCTTCGTATATCGCGACCTGTCGGTCAAAAAGGACCTGGGCCGAATCGTGAGGTCCGCCATCGGCATGGCCGGTGCGATCATCGTCATCTTGTCGATGGCCAACGCGCTGATGAATTACGTCGTGGACCAGCGGATCCCGACGGCGATCCTCGAGATGATGCTCGGTATCGGCATCGAGCATCGGTGGCAATTCCTGATCGTGATGAATGTGTTCCTCCTGATTTTGGGGATGATCATGGAAGGGTTCAGCGCGATTTTCGTGGCCGTTCCGCTGATTTTGCCGTTCGTGGCGGAGCTCGGGATGCGCGATCCGAACGAAGCGATGTCGCCGTTTCAGCTCGGAATGATTTTCATCCTGAACTTGGAGCTGGCGTACTGCATGCCGCCGCTTGGGCTGAATTTGTTCATCGCGAGCTTCCGGTTCGAGCGTCCGGTGGCGAGCCTATATCGGGTGGTGTTGCCGTTTGCGGGGATCATCGCGATCGCGTTGGTGATGGTGAGTTATATCCCTTGGCTGAGTGATGTGGCGATTCGACAGGACATCGTCGAGTTGAAGGCTCAGGCGGCCAAAGATGGGTTGCCGCCGAGGGACGCTTGGATGCTCGAGTGCGTGCAGGCGGACCCGAACGACCCTCAGCCGTGCACTCAGGAGGAGCGCGACAAGTTTGGTTCGAAGCCCGAGGCGCCGAAGTTGGAACTGACCGATTCGGCGACGGCGGCGACGGACTGCAATCCGGACTTCGGTCCGTGTCCTCCGGCGGGGGCGACGGGCAAGGGGGAGGACTGTAATCCGGACTTTGGGCCGTGTCCGCCAGCAGGGAAGGCGGAGGACTGCAATCCGGACTTCGGGCCATGTCCGCCGGTCGGGAAGTGAAGGTCCGCCGCAGGCACGGGCGAGTCCGCGAAGCCTACGCGCAGGCAAGCTGCCTGCGCTCCCAGGGGTCCGCGGAGCAGCGTGCGCCACACAACGCGTTGACTTCTGGGCATTTTGTATCGAAGGTCCCAACCCCATGAGCGACCTCACCCCGAAGACGATCTTCGAAGAGAACATCGCGAACCGGCTGGCCAAGAATCCGGACATCGCGGCGAAGATCAACGCGACCTACCAGTTCGAGCTGACCGGCGACGGGGGTGGGAGCTGGATCGTCGATCTGAAGAAGCCGTCGGACTGGGTGTCCGAGGGAACTTCTCCGACGCCTACGGTGACGATCACGATGACCGCGGCCGACTTCGTGGCGCTGGTTTCAGGCAAGCTGAATGGTCAGATGGCGTTCATGACCGGGAAGTTGAAGCTGAAGGGCGACGTCGGGCTCGCGCTCAAGCTGCAGCAGATCCTCGGAACCTGAGCGAAGGTGAGCGCCCCGCTCCGCGGGGTTCGGGTCATCGACCTCACGAGGTTGTTGCCTGGGCCCTATGCTTGCCGTGTTCTCGCCGAGCTTGGGGCCGACGTCGTGAAGGTCGAGTCCCCGGAAGGCGGGGACTGGACTCGTCACACTCCCCCTCTCGTCGGGGAGGTCGGCGCGCTTTTTCTGGAGCTCAACGTCGGCAAGCGCAGTGTGGCGCTCGATCTGAAGCGCGAGCTTCATCGCCGGGTCTTCTTGAAGCTGGTCGAGTCGGCCGATGTGTTGGTCGACGGGAATCGTCCGGGCGTCCTAGAGCGTCTAGGACTTGCGCCCGAATATCTCATCGCGCTCAACCCGCGATTGGTGTACGCAGCGATCACTGGTTTTGGCTTGACCGGCCCTGACCGTGGTCGAGCGGGGCATGACATTGGGTATTCGGCGAGGGCCGGGGTCTTGAGCCTCACCGGGCATCGCGAGGCCCCGATGGTGCCCGGCGTTCAGGTCGCCGATGTTGGAGCGGCATTGTTTGCGTTGGTGGGTATCCAGGCGGCGTTGGTGGGGCGGGCTTCGACTGGGCGCGGGGGCGTCGTCGACGTGAGCTTGGCGGAGAGCGCGATGGCGTTTGGGTCGCTGGCCTTTGGTGCTCTTAGTGGGGGTGTGACACCGCAGCGAGGAGACGAGATGCTCGACGGCTCCCGACCCTGCTATACGGTGTATGCAGCGAAGGACGGTCGACACCTAGCAGTGGGAGCTTTGGAGCCGAAATTCTGGATGCGCTTTTGTGAGGTGATCGGCGAGCCTGAGCTCGTGCTGAGCGGCCATGACGTAGGGGCCCAGGGGCAGGAGGTGCGTCGGAGGGTCGCGGATCGATTGCTGGAGCGCACTCGGGACGAGTGGATGCGCTCGTTTTCGGCGGCCGATTGTTGTGTCGAGCCGGTGCTCGAGCTCTCTGAGGCGAAGAAGGATGCGCAATTGGTCTTTCGCGAGGCCTTTGATCGTGACCATGGTTTTGTACGCAGCGCAGCGCGGTACGGCGACCGCATCGCGCTCACCAAGGCTCCGCAGCTCGGAGAGCATACGGCGGAGGTTTTGCGGGAACTAGGATTCGCCGAAAGGGAAGTCGAAGAGGTGATTCGGGGCCGATGAGCGAAGACAAGCCGACCCGATTTGAGAAATCCGAACCAACCGAGCCGGTCGAGCTCGGTGACACGCTGCAATTCATGCAGCTCCTGTGGGCGGTCGACCACGGGCTTCAGTCGACGTCGAAGCGTATGAACGCGTCGCTCGGGCTCACGGGCCCGCAGCGGCTCGTGTTGCGCCTCGTTGGACGATTCCCCGGGATTCCGGCGGGGAACCTGGCGGACCTGCTGTTTCTGCATCCGAGCACGCTGACGGGTGTGCTGCGGAGGCTCGAGGAGCGCGGGCTCTTGAGGCGCAAGAAGGACCCTGCGGACGGGCGTCGAGCGTTGTTCGAGCTGACGGCCAAGGGGAAGAAGCTCGATGTGCCGAGCAAGAAGACGGTCGAGTCCGCCGTGGCGCGAGCGTTGGAGGACGTGAATCCTCGCGACGCGGCAGCGGCCAAGCGAGTGCTCACCGCGCTTCATACCGCGCTCGTCGACGTGGAAGACTGATCCTCGCCAAGCTCGCGCGTTCGCGCGGGCCACGTCGATTTTTTGCGAGGCCCGCCCGGACGCGGGCAGGTGACCCTTTGCCGCCGCTGTTTTGCGCGCTAGCTTCTCCTGCCATGTCAAAGGACGTCGTCAACTTCAACGCAGGTCCCGCCGCGCTTCCGCGCGCAGCCCTCGAGCGCGCCCACGCGGAGCTCTTCGATTTCCAGGGCACGGGGATGTCGATCCTCGAGCACTCGCATCGCGGCAAGCACTACGAGGCGGTACACACCGAAGCGCAGAGCCTCATCAAGGAGCTGCTCGGCGCGCCCGCTGGCTACGAGGTGTTGTTCCTCGGCGGCGGAGCATCGCAGCAGTTCGCGATGGTTCCGATGAACTTCCTCACCGCCAACAAGAGCGCCGACTACGTCGTCACCGGCGAGTGGTCGAAGAAGGCGCTCGCCGAGGCCAAGCTTCTCGGCAAGACGCGCGTCGCCGGAACGGGAGAGGCCAACGGCTCCTTCGTACGTGTGCCAACCCAGTCGGAGCTCGATCTCGACGCGAGCGCTGCCTACGTACACATGACGACGAACAACACGATCTTCGGAACCCAGTTCCATTACGTGCCCGCGACCGGCTCGGTTCCGCTCTTCGCCGACATGTCCTCGGACATCTTCTGGGCGCCCATCGACGTCTCGAAGTTCGATCTGATCTATGCAGGAGCGCAGAAGAACGCGGGCCCGGCAGGAGTCACGATCGTGTTGGCGAAGAAGTCGCTCATCGACACGGGCTCCACCACGATCCCGACGATCTTCCGTTACAAGACCCACGCCGATGCGGGCTCGCTCTACAACACGCCTCCGGTCTACGCGATCTACCTCGTGCGCAACGTGCTTCAGGCCGTGAAGGCAGACGGAGGGCTCCCGGCGATGGAGAAGAAGAACCGCGAGAAGGCCGAGCTCTTGTATTCGGCGATCGACGGCAGCGACGGCTTCTACTCCTCGCCAGTGGAGAGGGCTTCTCGATCGACGATGAACGTCGTCTTCAGGCTGCAGAGTGAAGAGCTCGAGAAGAAGTTCCTCAAGGAGGCCGAGGGGCTCGGCATGGTGGGGCTCAAGGGGCATCGAAGCGTCGGGGGCTGTCGCGCGTCGATCTACAACGCGGTGCCGGTCGACGGCGTTCGGCGGCTCGCCGAGCTGATGTCGCGTTTCGCGAAGTCGACGCGAGCCTGACATGGGCACGATCCTCGAAGCCATCGATCACGGAGACCTCGACGGCTTCGAGCGGTCGCTGCTCGAGCTGCCTGAGGCTCAAAGGCTCGAGGCGCTCTATGCGCTTCCAGGGAATCGGCTCAAGAAGATCTGGGACCTCGCGGCGGGGCGCTCGGTTTCGGTCGACGTGTTGATCCCCGCGGTGGAGAGCCCCATTCGCTATCGCGGCCGCAACTCCATGCCGCTCTTCGACAAGATGTCGAAGGTCTTTTGGCGATCCAAGGAAGGCGCCACGTTCGGCTACAACGACCAGTTCTGGTCCGCGTTCACCGGCCCGGGCTACTTCGTGGCGCACGAGATCGACGGATCGATCGCCTTCGACTACACCGCGCTCCCGGACAAAGCGCCCGCAGGCTGGCCTCCGATCACGAAGCCTCTTTTTCCGATCGGCACGATCACCTTCGGCAACATGATCGATCACGCTCGTTGGGCCACCAAGGAATCCGTGATCGGGCACGCGACGCGGGTGAACGGAAGGTCTCGCGGCGTCTGGTTCTTGATGACGCGCGTGTCTTCCTGATTCTTCGAGTCGACGGGTGAGCGCGCGGGTGCTTTGGCGCGAAGCTCTGTCGCTTCGTTCTCTGCGCGTTGCGTTCGCGATCCAGGTCGTAGCGGGCATCACGATGCTCGCCGTCCCGTTGTTCGCCGCGTTGGGGTTCGAGCGAGCGTTCGTACACGGGCTGCTCACGCCGCCGTGTACGGGCGTGATTGCGATCTCGTTGGTTCGGCGATTTCGAGAGAAGGCGCTAGAGGCGAGCCCGCTTCGCTCGGTGCTCATGTCCGCGACGCTCGGAGCCGCCTCTGCTTTGCCGTCCGCGTTGGTCGGCAGGATCTACGAGTCGATCCATGCGACGTGCAACCCGATCGAAGGCGCGTGGTTTCTCGCTTCACTGACGAGCTCGGGGGCCCTGTTGGCGGCGGGCGTGGCGACGTCATTTGCGCTGTTGACGGCCCGGCGTTTCATCGCCGGATTCCTATTCTCGACGTGGCTCCTCTCGAGCCTCGGCGTCGCTCTTTGGCGCCTCTATTCGGAGCCGCAGATCTTCGTGTACTCGCTGCCTTTCGGATTTTGGCCGGGCTCGCTCTACGATGAAGATGTCTCGCTCTCACTCTCGCTCGTGGCTCATCGCGGGATGGCCGCGCTGTTCGGTCTCGCGCTCGGCTCCCTTGCCTCCGCGTTTGGAGACGGACTCGTCCTTCGATTTCGCGCGCCACGCTGGGAGTCGATCGCGAGCGCGGCGGTTTTCGCCGGCATGGCCTTCGCGGTGGCGGCGCGTGGTCAATCGCTCGGCTTCGATCGGGATCGAGCGTCGATCGACGCAGAGCTCTCGCGGAAGTGGTCGGGTCGAGGTTTCGTGATTCACGCGGATCCTTCGATCGGAGACGAAGGGGGTCGTCGACTTCGATCGGAGGTCGCGTATGTCTTCGACCGGCTCGAGGTGTTTTTCGGACGTAGGCCGCGCGCTGAGATCGGGATCCGGTTGTACCGAGACGCGGGTCAAAAGAAGGCGCTGATGGGCGCGAGCGGCACGCAGATCGCCCGGCCTTGGGCCAGCGAGGTCCACATCGACGGCTTCGAGGTCCCGCACGGATCTTTGCGTCACGAGCTCGCGCATGTGTTCGCAGGCGAGCTCTCGGACGGACTCTTTCGCGTGCCGGCGCGGTTCGGGGTGTTCGTTTCGATCGGCCTCGTCGAGGGGATCGCGGTCGCCGCGGACTGGCCCGTCACCGAGGGCATGACGGTGCACGAATGGGCCCGAGCGATGCGTGTGCTGAAGCTCGCGCCAGATCCGCGCGAGCTGTTTTCGCCGACCGGCTTTTGGGCGGTGAGCGCTTCGCGCGCGTACACGGTCGCGGGATCGTTCGTTCGGTATCTGATCGAGACACACGGGATCGCGCGATTTTCAGACGCGTATCGCACCGGGGACCTAGAGGCCGCCTACGGTCGTTCGCTTCATGGGCTCGCTCTCGAGTGGGCGTCATTCGTGGATCGTGCGACCTTGACGCCCGGCCAGCTCGCGTTGGCCGAGGCCCGCTTTTCTCGTCCGAGCATTTTCGAAAAAGTTTGTGCACATACGACATCGGCGCTCGCGGCGGAGGCCTCGGCGGCGCTGAGCATCGGAGACGTCGACGTGGCTCGCGAGCTCTATCGCAGAGTGATGACGTATGACCCTCAGCGAAGCTCGGAGCTGGTCGACGTGGCGGAGCAGCTTTTGCGACAGGGTCGGCAGAGAGATGGCGACGAGCTGTTGAGCGAGCTCGAGGCGCGGCCGCTCGGGAAGCGGCGGCACGCGGAGGTTCGGATGGCGCGAGCGGACTCGTTGTGGCGTCGGGACCGGCTCGACGAGGCGGAAGCGGTTTGGACGGAGCTCGACGGGGAAGGATTGGGCCAGGGAGATCGCCGGTTGATGGTCGCCAAGCGTGAGGCCGCTAAGCGAGACCCAGGGCTGTCGAAGGTGTTGCGAGCGTATCTGCTCGGTGAGCTTTCGCCGTCCGCGTCGCTCGCGAGACTCGGTGAGTTGGCTCGTCAGTGGTCGAGCGACGGGTTGGTTCGCTACCTTTACGCGAAGCGCTTGGAGAACGCTTGGCTGCACGACGAGGCGATTCGGGAGGTGCAGGCGGCGCGGACGTCGACGAGCCCTCCGCTACCGGAAACCTTGGGCCGCGAGGCCGAGCGGTTGTACGGGAGGTCCTTGTTTCGCACGGGTCGGTTCGAAGCAGCTTCCGGAGTCTTTCGCGAGCTCTCCGAGGCGGGGCCGGACGGTGAGGTGCTCGTGGATGCCGACTGGGCCGCCCGAGCGGAGCACGCTTTCCGGAGCAGGGGATTGGAATAGGACATCGACAAGCAAACGTTCGGGCGCTAGTGAAGCGAACGATGCACCGGCCGGACCCCTCTCCACTCGTCGATCGTCCTCGCAGCGTGGGCTCCTCGCCCCTGATTCGCGGCGTCGTGTGGGCGGCCTTGGCCGCATCCGTTGCCTGCGCGCACGCCAAGATCCCCGAGACGCAGCTCGACGACACGCCGGAGAACCGCGAGGTGCTGGATGTCATGTCCGCGTATCAGCGAGCTTTCGAGGGCCGCAACGCTGACAAAATCCTCGAGCTGATCAGCCCTGCTTTTTTCGAGGACAACGGCAACACCGACGTCGCCGACGACTATGACCGCGGAGGGCTCGCCGACTCGCTGCGCAAGGAGTTCGAGCGAACCAAGAAGGTGCAGCTCGAGCTTCGCATCGACGACATCCAGGTCGACGACGGCCAGGCCTCGGCGTTCGTGTTCTACACGCTGCGGGCGCAGAACGACTTTCCGGCCGGAGAGAAATGGCAAACGACCACGGACCGCGCGCGCGTCCAGCTCGAGAAGCAGGACGGGCGCTGGTTGATCCGCTCCGGAATCTAGAATCTAGGGTCAAAAGCGAGCTCCGTCGGCCGTCCGATCCGGTCCGGGTCCCGATCCGAGGCCCCACGCCCAACAGATCATCGCGAGCAAGCACGGGTCGGGGCCGGGATGGGGCCGGGAACGGGTCGTGGACCGGGAGCGGGAAGCGCGACAAGCAGATCGACACCAGCCCCTATCGCAGTATGATGCGGCGTGGCTGACGCCCGACTTGGCGAGCTCGTCGTGCGGCTGGGGCTCGCGAGTGAAGATCGCGTTCGCGCGGCCTTGACGGAGCAGGACCGGACGTCGGAGCGCCTGACTTCTCTTTTGGTACGCCAGAAGATCGTGGACGGTCGCCTGCTCGCCGACGCGATCGCGCGCGCGCACAGCCTCGGACGTGCGGATCCCGCTACGATTCCGGTCGCTCAGGATGCGCGCCGCTTCGTGACTCGGGAGTGGGCTCTCAGCCAGGGAATCGTGCCGGCGTTCGTCGATGATCAAACATTGATCGTAGCGGTGACCGATCCGATGTCGGGTGGTCCTTTGGACGAGCTCTCGTTTCGGACGGGCTATCGAATCCGCCCGCTCGTCTTGGCCGAGAGCGATCTACCCGCGCTCGTTCAGCGTGTTTTTGGAGATGCGCCTCCGGTCACCGTGGGCACGCCGAGCACGCCGCCGCCGCCCGACAGTCGGCGTCCGGCTCAGAGCGTGCCGCCGAAGACTGGTCCAACCCGTGTTTCGCAAGCGCCGGCGGCCTATCTGTCCGTGCGTCCCGCGCAAGTGGAGGACCCGGCCACGCTCCAAGCGCTGCGTCAGCTCGCGGCCACACAGGATCAGGCCGCGCTCGAGATTCAAGCGTTGTTCGAGCTTTGTATCGAGCGTGGGCTCCTGAGCCGTCGCGAGTACTACGACCGTCTCGAGCGCCTCCCGGAGTGATTCGTCGGCTGAGCGATCCCTGCTGGTAACCCGCGGTCTCGAAGATCGCATAGCCGATCGACGCAAATCATGTATCCTTTGGGGGAGACCGACCACGCCCATCGCATGAGGCGTAGCGCGTGTCGCAGAAGTCGCGCATTTCGCGAAAAAGGGTTTTTGGAACTTAGTGGATTCTCGAAGTAATCCGGCAAGTTCGGGTGCGGGACCCGTCGAATGGTCCGTATCGAACGCTGTGTCTGCCCAAGCTCATCCGCGTATTTGGGCTCGGATTCATCTTCGAATCGCTCCGCCGCGCCCCTCGGCAGGTGACGCGGTCTACTCCATCTGCCCGCCATTCGATCCGGAGTGCCCTCCTTTCCAGCGACGCTTGAAGCCGACCCTTCGGTCGGCCCGCCGAGTCGGCCCAGAAAGACCAATTCATGACCACTCGCATGCTGATCAATGCGACCGTTCCCGACGAGGTTCGCATTGCGATCGTCGAAGAAGGCCAGTTGATCGACTTGGACATCGAGGCCGCTGAGGCGGCTTCCATCAAAGGCAACATTTACAAAGGAATCGTCCACAACGTCGAAGCGAGCCTCGAAGCAGCGTTCATCAACTACGGAGACCACAAGCAGGGCTTCCTGCCGTTCGACGCGGTCTCGCCGGCCGCCTACAGCCGGCCTTGGACCGAGAAGGAACCGCCGCGGATCTCGGACGTGCTGAAGAAGGGCCAGGAGATCCTGGTTCAAATCGAAAAGGACGCGGTGGGAGAGACGAAGGGCGCGGCGCTCACGACGTACCTGTCGTTGCCCGGGCGCTACACCGTGTTGATGCCGGGTCGCGAGGCGCGGGGGGTCTCTCGAAAGATCGACGACGAGAAGGCGCGCAAGAGGATCAAGGCCGTCGCCGACAAGGTCGAGCTCCCTGAGGGCTACGGGTACGTGATTCGTACGGCCGGGGTCGGGCAGACGAAGGCGTCGATTCAAGGCGAGCTCGAGCGTCTCCTCGAGCTGCACAAGCGCATCGAACGCGGCGCAGAGATCGCGCGAGCGCCATCTCTGTTGCATGCCGAGCCGGACATCATCGCGCGGACGCTTCGCGATCTGTTCACCGAGGACATCGACGAGGTCTTGATCGACAGCCGCCCGCAGTTCGAGTCGGTGCGTGGCTATTTCGAAGAGCTCATGCCCGAGCACGTCGGGCGATTGATGCTCTACGAGAACCCGATCCCGATCTTCGCCTACTACCGCGTGGAGGAGCAGCTCGAGCAGATCTTCGAGCGCCGCGTACCGATGCCGAGCGGAGGATCGATCGTGATCGATCAAACCGAGGCCTTGGTGGCGATCGACGTGAACTCCGGGAAGATGACGTCGGAGCGCGACCACGAGGACACCGTCTACAAGACGAACTTCGAGGCCGCCCAGGTGGTCGCTGCGCAGATCCGACTTCGCGATCTCGGCGGCATCATCGTGGTCGACTTCATCGACATGGAGCTCGAGCGTAACCGCCGCGCGGTGGAGAAGGCGCTCAAGGACGCGATGAAGGACGACAAGGCACGCGTGAAAGTCTCGCGCATTCTGTCGAACGGCCTCTGCATCCTGACGCGTCAGCGCATTCGCCAGGGCCTCCTGCGATCGTTCAAGAAGCGCTGCCCGGCTTGCGATGGCAGCGGTTGGCGGCGCACGCCAGAGTCCCACTCGCTTTCGATCTTGAAGCGCATCGAGACCCGGCTCGCGCAGGGCGGCGTGCAGCAGGCGCGAATCACGACGCATCGGGAGACGGCCGAGCACATCTTGAATCAGAAGCGTCAGGAGCTCCTGGCGCTCGAGCGAAACTATCAGGCGCAGATCATCGTGATCGCGCGTCCGGACATGGAGCACGGCCAGGACACCGCGCAGTTCTTGTCGCGCGGCGAGCTGCTCGCGGAGATCACGGACATGCTGCCGCAGCGCGAGGACAAGGGCCTGCGCTCCGGAAAGAAGAAGCGAAAGAAGCGCCGGGAAGCCGCGGAGACGGCGGCGCGGGAGGCGCAGAGGGAGCTCGGCGACGTCAAGGACGAGTCCGAGGAGCGTCGCAAGCGCAAGAAGCGGCGGATGGACAAAGCGGAGGCTGCCGAAGCTCGTCCGGAGGCCGCGCGCGAGGCTCCCAAGGAGGTCGACGGGGTGACCTTCACGGGAAGGCCCACGCCCGAGATGATCGCCAAGTTCAAGGCGGAGGCCCAGGCGCGGCGCTTGGCGCGCGTGCGCTTGGCTCATTCGCCGGGTGCCGAAGAATCGGAGAGACCGGAGGCCAAGGCTCCCGTGGAGTCGGACGCGACCCAGCGGCCCGAGCCCATGCAAGCATCGGACGTTCCGTCTGCGCCGTCCCGTCGGCCCGAGGAGCCTCGGCCCGAGGCGACCCGGAGTATCGAAGTGCAAAGAGCGCCCGCGCCCAAGGCCGAGGCTGCGCCCAAGGCCGAGCCCACACCGAAGGCCGAGCTCGCGCCGAAGGCCGAGCCCGTACCGAAGGCCGAGCCCGCGCCGAAGACGAGCTTGCTCCAGCGACTGCTCGGGTCTCGACGACCCGCGCCGACGCCCACGGAGACGAAGGAGGGCTGAGCCCTGCGCCCGCGATTTCTGCGACGGCGGCTCGTCTCGATCCGCGAGGTTGCGCGGGCGGATAAAGTTGGAGCACCAACTTCATCCAGCCGCCTGGTCGTCGGCGTCACCCTACTCTTGGCCCTCTACGGCGGGACCGCCCTCGCAGGACCTGCCGTGCTCGTCGCGTCCAAGAAGGGCGACGGACGCTTTCGTCCTGCATTCGTCGCGTCGCTCAAAAAGGAGGGGCTCGAGGTCAAAGAGCTCGAGCTCAAAGGGAAAGGCACGGCGCTCGAAGCCGCCAAGAAGGCCGTCGTGATGTTCGGGGTCTCGCTCTCCTTCAAGCCCGGCAAGAAAGAGAAGGGATCGGTCAAGATCGACGTATTCGACACCGCCACCGGGCAGAAGCTGAAGGCGCACAAAGCCGCGTGGAAGAGCGCCAAGGAAGCGGCGAAGCTCGGGTCCGACAGCGGCGAGCTCGTGGCCGGAGCGATCCTCGCGGCGTTGGCCAACCCTGCCGAGGCCGCAGGACCGGAGCGCGTCCCGCTCGTCCAGCCAAAGCCGATCGAGCCCGTCGCGGACGTGACGCCCACGGCCAAGATCGAGCCAAAGCCCGACGTCATCGCTGATCCGATCGTGCGATCCAGCGCCGACGCCGAGTTGTCGAAGACAAAGTCGGCACGCGCCTTCGTCTTGGGGCTCGAGGCGGGAAGCCAGGCGGCGACCTCGTACTCGGTGTCGGTCGGCGACACGTCGACGCGGCTGACCTACGCGCTGTCGCCGCTCTTGTTGCTCGGGGTTCGCGGGCGGTTGGCGGTCGATCCAGTGGCGATCTCGTTCGACGTCGCGGTGGTGCCGGTCCGGTACGCGCTCGACATCGATCCGCCGATCACACCCGCCGATCCTTCAGGGTTGTTTTTCGCCGGGGCGGCCGAGGTGGTGCTGCCGGTGGCGCTGTCCGGGGAAGGCGACCGCGGAGTGCGCTTCGTCCCCGGCCTGGGTTTCGGCCTGGAGTTACTCAGCGTCGAGGAGCAATCCCAACCCGTCGTCATCGGCGCGAGCGCGCTCGGGCCGCACGTCGCGGTGGGTTTGGAAGTCCTGGGTGCGGACCTCGATCTAGGAGTGAAGATTCGCGGACGCTGGCTCCTGAGTTACTCGGAGGCTCCCGTGAAGACGGGTGAGTTTGCCGGTGGGTTTGGCCTCGAGGCGCGCGGCGACGCGCGGTATTGGGTCGCCGATTCTCTCGCGCTGACTTTCGGTGTGGGTTTCCGGATGCACTCCGTCTCGATGAGTGGGGCCGGTGATCGGCTGCGCTTGCAGGACGACCCGGAGCTGGTGGATGCCAGCGTCGGCGGGTCCAGCCTGGGGTTGAGCTTCGGGGTCGCGTACGCGCTTTGAGCTGATTCCTCATTCCCGCTGACTTTCGCAGTGATTTGCGCCCGCGGCACATGAACGAGTAGGGTGGCGGCCATGCGCATCGATCGGAAGGCTTGGGGTGAGCGTGCTCAGTTGGCGGCGACGGTGGCCGACCTCGAGGACGTCAAGCACAACAAGGATGGGATCTGGGACAACGAGAACAAGCCAGCGAATACGGTGGGTTCGTGGTTCGATCGGAATCCGCTGGCACTTCGCGCTCAGAAGACGCTGGAGGCGGGCGTCTCGGTTGGCGACGAGATCGAGAAGCTCGCGGCCTTTCGAAAGCAGGCCGAGGTCTCGTTTGGGCAGCCAGTCATGGACGCTGCGATCGAGGCGAGCTTGAACGGAGGCGCGCTCTTTGCCGCGCAAAAGGCCATCACGCTCACTCGCCTCGGTCGGAGCCCGGCCGACGTGTTCGAGCGATTCGTCGAGGCCTCCGGTTCGGTGGATGGCGTGGCTGTGCCGAAGTCTCGCGTCTTCACTCAGCACTTCTTGCCGGAGGGCAAACCGACCGGCGACGTCGTCGTCATGTCTCCTGGGTTTCTCGAGACTGGCCGCGCTTTTCACGACCAGATTTCGGAGCTCACCCAACACGGCGTCCATGTCGTCACCTTGGACCACCAGTGGGCGGGGCACACTCAAGGGAAGCGCGGAGGGATCTCCAACGGTGAGTCCATCGCGCTCCACGTGGCGGCGGTGTGCGCCGACGCCTTCGAGCTCGCAAAGGAACGCTACGGCAGCTCGGCCAAGCTCACCTTGGTCGGGGAGAGTATGGGCGGCGGACCGGGAGCCTTCGGTGCTGCGCTGATGAACGATCAAGGTCGGCTCCTGCTCGACGGCGGAAAGTCGATGCCGAAGGGTGTGAGTTTGGTGCTTCAGGCGCCTTACTTCGGCGCGACTCCGTCGTTTCTCAACGCGACCCTGAAGGCCGCAGCGACGATCCCGATCCTCAACAAGCTCGAGATGCCCGCGATCGGCCTGCCCGACTTCGTGGAAGACGACGTAGGAGAGCACAAGGTGGCTCAGGCGATGGTTCGCGAGGATATTCGCGGGCAGCTCGCGGCGTTCAAGGCCAGCGACGCTTTTCTCGCCAAGCTCATGAGTAACATCGAAAAGGGGGAGCGGCCGGGCGGCAAAGTCTACGTGCTGCACGACCAGAAGGACCCGCTCGCCGATTTTGCGAAGGTGAAGAGCACCACGGCCACGCTCGGCGGCGAGCTGACGGTGCTGTCGGGAGGCGACCACGGACTGTCGGCGAGCGACCCCAAAGCCTGTGTCGACGTGATTCTCGGCGCCCTCGGCTGAGCGAAGCCTTGGCGACCCCGTCCCCTGTGCGTGCAGGGGTTCTCACCGAAGGTGCAAATGGACGCTTGATCATGGTCGGCGCAATCGAGAAAGCTGGAGAAATGCGGCGCTCGATGAGCGTCAAGATACTAAGGCGCGGCGACAAGGACGACGGGTCGTTCGACCGGGAATTTTGGCAAGCCCTCGGGCCCGAACGCATCTTCGAAGCAGCGTGGGACATGGTGGCCGAGGTCCGAGCCTTCAGGGGGGACGATGCCGACGAACCCAGACTTCAAAGATCTGTTTGTAGAGTTGAACGCCGAAAGTTCTGAGTTTCTCGTCGTCGGGGCACATGCCGTCATGTTTCACACGGCGCCCCGCTTCACGAAGGATCTCGACATTTGGATCCATCCGACTTCTGGGAACGCCGAGAAAGTCCTGCGTGCGCTCGCCAGATTCGGTGCGCCGGCGAGCGAGTTGACGATCGAAGATCTCACCTCGCCCGGGACGATATTCATGATGGGAATACCGCCAAACCGAATTGATATTCTGACGACTCTGGATGGGCTGGATTTTGAATCCGCGTGGAAGGATCGAGTCCGAACGACGTATGGTGGCGTTGCCATTTCCCTGCTTTCGATCGATCACCTGATCGTGAACAAGCGAACGGTCGGCCGTGCCCAAGATCTCGTCGATGTCGAGAGTCTCGAGCGTGCCCGAGAGTCCATGAGTCGAGGCTAGCAAAGACAACGAGTATTGCTGCGGCCCGTCCTAGCAGGTCGCTGAAAAAGGCTCCCAAACTCATGCCGTGCCCGTGCCCGTCCCTGCCCGTGCCCGATTCACCCGGTAAGCGCTTGAATTTGCTGATCCATGACGATCGAGCACAGCGCAGCGTTCCGAGAAGTCGACTTTTTCAGCGACCTGCTGGTTGAAAGCAGCGGACGGCAGACCTCTTTTGGTCAGGTTTGCGCTCACGCGTTTCGGTTGGGCACGATCTTGGGGAACTTGGCGCCGAGCGTGTCTACGTTCGATTTGGTGATTCGCGGATATTTCTCCGAGAGCTCGGCGAGCAAGTCTTTTCGTTGAAAATCCGGGTTCTTCTTCATGATGGCTTTGACGTCTTCGAGCACGATCGCCATCCACGCCGAGCCATTTCGGAGCTTCGGGAAGCCTGGTTCGGACTGCAGGTTTCCGAATTGGACCTGAGTGAGCTTTCCGAACCGCTCCACGAACTCGGGGTGCTCGTTGGCTCGCGCAACGACGTCTTCGCGTTTCATGAACGGGTCTTCTTTGAACCACTCGTTCACCAGCGGGATGAGGAACTTGGCTTTCGCGCGCTGTTTGGAGGCAGCCGACCCCTCGACTTCGAGCGCGCCTAGGCGAGTCGCCATCGCGGCGACGACTTCGGTCCAGCGGCTCGGATCTCGGAGCCCTTCGGCGCCCGCGGGCTTCTTTTGAAGTTTCTCGAAGCGTCGGAGAATCTTCAGATCTTCCTTCTCGTCGTAGGGCACGAGGCCCGCCCGGCTCTCCGTGTTGAGCAGCTTCGAGGCCTGGAGGGCTCCCGAGAACATGATGGCGCGAGTGAGTTGGATGTCCTCTGCGTCGATGTCCTCGACGTCACCGTCGAAGTTGACTGGCCAGCCGTCTCCGAGGACGGTGAGCTGTTTTCGGCCGAGGGTGTACTCATAGCTCGGGAGAGTCACCGTCGATACGTCGGGCTCGATCTTCTGCTTCTTGCTGGCAGCGCGCTTCAGCGCGTCCATCTGGAACTCGGTCTGCTTCGAGCTGGCGGAGGCGATGGTCGCGCCCGACTTGAGGTGCTTCATGTCCTCGAGGGAGAGGGTTTGAGTGCCGGTGCAACCGACGAGGAGGTCCGAGTTGCTCAGGTGTTTCTTCACGGAGTCGGAGACCGCGAAGCCTGCGTCTTTGGCCGCGGCCCGCCGTGTCTCGCTCGGCTCGATGACGACGACCTTGGCGCCGGCTTCCCGGAGCTGCTTGGCGAGCTGCTTGCCGACGGTTCCAAAGCCGATGACCACGGCCTTTTGCCCGGCGATCTTCTTGCCGATCCGTTCGAGGCCCTGTCGGACTTTGGTAGCAACCGCTTCGCCGATGAAGGGCGCCTCTCGCATCTTACTCTTGCTTCGTGCGGCGTTGATGATGGGGGTCTCGAGGGCGTGCTTTTCGCTTACGATGACGCCGCCGGTGGTTTGCTCCACGAGCTTGAAGGCGCCGCGGACGTCGGCGTACTTCGCGTTCGCGTGCAAAAGGTCGGCGACGAGCCCGCCGTCGTCGAGGACGACTACACTCTGTCCGTTCTTTCGGTGTTTGGCCACGACGTCGTCGAGCCCTTTTTCCACAGCCTTTCGATAATCGGCGACCGAGAGAGTAGGGACTCGGAGATCGAATCCCATCTGAGTCAGTGTGTCGACGACGGTTCGATTGGAGCCGTAGGGCGTGCCCACCATGACGGTGGAATCGAGCTCGGCGCCGGCTTTCCTGAGGGCCAGGGCGAGGGGCACGGAAGTGGCGAGGAAGTGTGACACCATCAGGACATTCTTCGTCGCGAGCGGCCGGGTGCCTTTCAAGTCGTCGAGGATGGCGTCCAGCATGGGGAGCCTCAGCGGGATCCGAGTATGCTGAGTCATTTCAGCGAGCTCGCTGAGCTCGGCCTTGTCCCCTCCGAGGATCGCGCGTTCGACCGTCCAACCGCCGATGTAGCGAGGCTCTTCGACTTTGCGGCCGAGACCTTCGAGCTCGAGCTTCTTTCCGGTCCGAAACGGCGTGAGCTCCGGATACTCCTTCGGGTTCGCGTCCCACGCGGCCCGCAGCGGCCGAAGCGCGAGCGGTGTAAGGGTCGGGTAGTCGGCTTCGATTCGGTCGAAGATCTCGCGTTCGCTCGCCCCCTTCGGAGCCGCCTTGGCATACTCGGCCAAGATTCCCGCCGCGACCTTCGCTTGCACGTCCACACTCGAGCCGCGCTTGGCTTGGTAGTTCTTGCCTTCGAACCCCGGCATCCCTCGCTTCTCGAGCTCTTGGTTGACCGCGGCCAAGATGATGTCTTGCTTGGTACCCGGCGGGAACAGGCGCAGCGTCAAGTCATAGATGCCTTGGACGACCTGACTGCTCCGCGCGGGGTCACGCTCCGCCGTGTTGATGATCGAGCGCGGGACCTCCGGCTTGATCAGCTTGTCGATGAGGTGGAGCACTCCCCGAGGCGTGAGCCACGGGTACTTGGGTGCGAGCCGTTGGGCGATCTCGGTGGCCGAGGTCTTCGGCTGCTTCTCGAGGATCAGCTTGACCGCGCGGGCGAGCTTGGCGTCGTAAGTCCGTTCTGATTTGGTGAGTTGCCGCTTCGGTGCAAACAGCTTCTTGTCGAGCTTCGCGAGCTCGGAGATCCGCGAGCTGTTGATGCTCGGATGTTTCGCCTTCAGCTCCTCGGCGACCTCGGCGTAGGTCAGGGTCGGCTTCTTCTCGAGGAGCTTCTTCACGTCCGCCTTGATGATCGGGACCCACACGCTGCGGTCCCGGAGCTTCGGGAAGAGCTTGGGATTCTTCCGAGAGACGTTCGTGTAGGTGCTGATCTTGATCTTGCCAAACTCGGCCACGAGCTTCGGGTCGGCGTTGAATTGGCGTACGATTTCGTCCCGTGAGATCAAGATGTCCCGTTTGGCCAGTCTCGTGGCCAGCTCGCCGAGCGGACCGACTTGGGCGTCCCGATCGAACCCACCGGCCTTCTTGCCGACCGTGAAGAGGCCGGGCGCCGCCGAGGAGACTTTTTCGATGTGGCTCTTGCTGATTCCAGGGTGCCGTGGCTTCAGCGCCGCCAGGACCTGGGCGCGAGTCATCCCGGGATTCTTGGAGAGAGCTACTTTGATCTCGGCGGTGAGTACGGGAACCCACCTCGAGACGGCGCGGAGGTCCGGGAAGAGGTCGGGCTGATTTCTCTGCCAGGTCTTGTAACGGGCCTCGGTCGATTTGCCCCACTTCTTGACGAAGTCAGTCTCACGGTTTGCGCGTTCGATGATCTCGGCGCGCCCGATGAGAATGTCTTCCTTGGTGTACTTTGCCACCAGCTTGGAGAAGTCCTGCGCGGCATTCGCAGCCGATCCGAAAAAGGAGAGTGCGGCCGACGGGCCGTCGTCGCCCTTTGCGAAGAGCTTCGGAAACTGCTTCTCCAGCTTCGCACCCTCGGCCACGCCTCGCTGTGCGATTTCTACGAACCCGGGACTCGTGAGCTGGCCGTCGAGCTTCATTCGCCACAGCCGCGCCGCTTCTTCCGGGGTTGGCTTCGGAAACGCCTGAGGAAAGGTTCGGCGCATGCGAGCGGCGGAGCGAGAGTCGAAGCCGAGGCCTCGGAAGAACTCACCGCTGAGCTTGTTGCCCCCGATGACTTCCCGGTGGTAGCCCTCAGCGATCCAGGCGAGGGCTCCTCGGACCAACCGAGGGTAGAGCTCGTCTTTGGCGTCCGCTCGCGCTCCGTACCGACCGTTCAAGAACGAGGTCGCAAGCTCGTTCACCCTTCGCTCGACGCGACTCAGCGGGATGGCCTTGGCCCCGCCCTCTTTGGCGAACACACGCTGCATGAGCGCTTTGATCGTGGGGCTCGCGTTGGCGAGGTCTCTGGGCACCAGCGTGCCGTTGTTGTCCCCTTCGGTCGCCTCGAGGTGAGCGATCTCGTCGAAGAGCTCTTTGATCACGGGCGAGCCGCGCTCTGCCACGAACTTGTCGAGAAAGGCGGTCGGCGGTCGCAGCGTCCGGATGTCCGCGTCCTTGGTCTTGTCGACCCACGCCGTACTCACGGCACTAGGCTTGGGTGCGGGCGCTGCGGCTCTGGAAGTTTGTCCGCGAAGGGAGACTTCCACACTCTTACCGGTCCGTTTGACCTCATAGGTCTTGTTGATCTTGGCAACGCTGGTGGTGGTCGAAGCCCGTAGTTTGAGCAGCGACTGCTTCGGAAGGAAGTCCTCCGGATATTCGACTTTGCCGCCGCGGACGTCGATTCCGGTGAGGGCCTTCCACTCGGCGGCGCCTTCTCGGGTGAAGAACGAGGCGTAGGTTTCGGAGAGCTTGATGAGGCGGCGCTTGGACTCGTGATCGAGCTCGGTCTGACCTTCGGTGGCGCGCTTGGCGATCTTTCGCGCTTCCGCCGCATCGAGCCCGCCCGAGAGCATCGGGGCGACGAAGTGCTCGGTGTCGAGGCGCGTCACGACCGGAGCAGGCTATCACGGGGAGCTGCCGGTGTCCTCGGAAATGTGGGGAAAGCTGAACGCTCAGGGGAGGTGGAAGACGCGTCTGGCATTCTCGAAGAACACGGCACGCCAGTGTTGCTTCGGGATGGCCCGCCGGTAGGCCTCGAGGTAGGGGCGCATGCCCACCAGCGGCCAGTCGGTGCCGAACATGAGCTTCGTCGGGTCTTCGAGATAACCGAAGATCCACCGAATCGGCTCGACCAAATAGCGACTCACTTGCTCCGCAGGGGTGTGCTCGAGGTCGCCGATCAGGAGCGCCGAACACTCGAGGTAGACGTTGGGGTTCTTGTAAGCGACCTCCGCCGCGCTCTGGATCCATGGGTTGCCGCAGTGAGCGATGACGAAGGCTACGTTGGGATGGTCCACTGCGACTTCGTCGAGGGTGAGTGGGTCGGAGTATTTGAGCTTCCCGCGGGTGGAGTAAGTGTCGCCCGTGTGAAACACCACCGGCACGTCGTACTTCTCGGCGAGGCGGTAGGCGGGCTCGTAGCGCGGATCGGAGGCATACTGATGAATGTAGCCGAGATAGACTTTGATACACCCATAGCGGCCCGAAGCGAGGCCTTCCTCCAGGCGAGGTGTGTCGATTTCGGATCCCACGCCGGCGCAGTGAATGACTCCGTGAGCTCGAAGGTCTTCGTAGCTCCCGCCGCTCGAGGAGGTGTGAGCGACGGCCCCGGAAGCTCCGATTTCGCGGAGCTCGGCGAGGTAGCGCTCGCGTGTGGGCGTGATCCCGCTCGAAGGCTCCGGCGTCGTCGAGAATTCCGCGTGAGTGTGGACGTCGATCACGGGGAAGTCGGTCGGGGTGGTGGCGCATGCGAAGGAGCTCGAGAGGAGTGCGGCGAGGGTGGGGCGCATGGCGCAAGATAACAGGAGAGTGCCCGGGCGCAGAAGTCATCACTTCGGCCGCGAGACGAGTAGAGTCTCGGAGGTGCAGCCGACGAGCCCACGGTCGAGGTCTTCGTTGAAGGCGCCGGTCAGGCAGCTTCGAAAGTAAACCGTCGCCCGCGTGGAACCGAGCCCTTTGAAGACGGCGAACCACTCTCCGCGTTGGAGCACCTGAGCGGTCTCGAGCGGACCGACCACCGAGATCGGAGGGCCGCCATTCACCCCGAGTCGCGGGCTCGGTGGGGGGTGTGCGGGTCCCTCGAGCAGCTGCGTCTCCAAACGCGTGCCGTCGGCGCTCAGGCGGGCGCGCCAGAGCGCGCCTTGTTCGCGGAGACCGTCGTTCCTCGCGTGCGCCCCCAGCAGGAGCTCGTCCGGGGCAAGCGCCCTGACTACGGAGAAGCCTCGATCGGGCCAGATCTCGGCCAACTCGCGCAGAGGAGCGGCGAGTCTTTGAGCTTCCCAACCTTCGGCGCCCCTGGTGACTCGGAAAATGACGAGGTCACATCCGACGGCCCAACTTACGCCTCCAGCCGAGTCGAGCGAGCGAAAAGGACCCATTCGCTCCCGCTTCAGCGCGGGGCCTTCGAAGAGATGCTCACAGGGCCCAGGCGGCACCTCCAGGTCTTCGGTAGCCGGATCGTCCCAATCGAGCGCGAGCTGGGTTGCGCTCCCGTCTTCGATGGCGGTCAGACCGCTGCTGGTGATCGCGAGGATGGTGCCTGGGACGGGGAAGGTGAGGGCTCCGATGAAGGGTCGTTCTGGGATCGGAGTCGGGCGGAAGCTGTCATCATCGAGCTCGTAGAGCAGTCCGGTCCCCGCGCTGCTGCTGGTCGCCACCCAGACCGCGCCGCTGTGAGGGTCGACGCCGCCAGCGACGGGTTGGCCGAGGAAGTCCGTCCGCCTTCGGCGGCTCACGCTGCTCGTCTCGATTTCGACGGCGGCCTCGAGCCCGCTTGCGAAGGCGACGAAGCCGCCGTCGCGGGGAATGATGGCACCGATGGTGTGCCCGAACTCAGGATCGGGACCCAGCACGCGCGTCGCAGGTTCCAGCCCTCGCTTGCGATAGAGCGCCCCACTCCTCGTGCTCACGAAGCTCCACTCACCCTTCGACTCGAACCTCGTGACCCTCCCTGGAACACCGGTGACAGTCGCGGCATCGACCCATCGACGGGATCCATCAGGGTCGATTTCGAAGGCCATCCCCTCCGAGCAAGTCAGGTACAATTTTCCATCGAACAGGGCTCGAGACGTACACTTGGCCAGCGTTTCGAGCTCCGTCGCGACCTCCCAATCCCGAGAAATCTCCGCGTCTCGATCGGCCCGCGAAAGCCCTTCGAAGTCCGTGGGCTCGAACCGCCTGGTGAAGATGTAGACTCTGCTCCCCGTCGACGCCACGACGAACACACGGGAGCCCAGCGCGCCGACGGCGTGGGCTTCGGCATCGGGGAAATCGGCCAAGATCGACCCAGGAATCACTCCTTGGCCGTACTCACCGGTGTCACGATCAATGAGTGCGATCGGGAGGCCCGGCCCACCCTCCTTGCGATCCGCGGCCCACAGGAGGTACCGATCGCCGACCGATGTCACCGCGTTGATTTGCGTTCCGAATTTGAACTCCCGCGGCGGAAATGAGAGCTCGCAGTCGAGCTGTCCGGTGCCCACGTTGCACGTGTAAGAGGACCCGTCACGCGTGGAGGGGTCGAAACCGAGCACGAGGAACTCACTCCGCGTCCCTGGGATGATCTCCAAGCTCGAAAGTCGAATTTGAGGGAAGCTCGTGACCGTCCGGGGCAAAAGCTCGCTCGAGAGGAGGACGGGTCGCCATTCCACCGACATCGGATCGGCATCCGCGACCGCCACGACGAACGATCCGTCCGGGAGCCCGATGCCAGAGACTGGGAAGCCGATCGATCGAGGCACGCGAGTGACGCCTTCGATTGCGTGTTTGGAGACAGAACCCAAAGTGATGCTGAGAATGGACCCGTCCTGGGAGGGAAGATAGAATCCTGGCTCTTCTTCCGGGTCTGGATGGATCACTTCGTATTCGCGTTCGGCGGCTGGATGCAAAGCGACGGATGGGTACCGACACTTGCCCGGCCACGCGACTCGGATTTTGCTCCGCAGGCGGCTCGACCGCGCAGTATCGGGGGAAGTTTGCCACGCTCCGTCGATGAAAGCGGGATCGTCCGCGGACGGCGGGCAGAGGTCTCCGGAATGAAAGGTTCGAGGTGGACTCAGGCGAGGGACGAGGCAGCGGCCGCAGGAACCTTCCGGAGGGTCCTCTCGGTCGGACACCGCGGTGGGTTCTCCCGTTTCGACCTCCCGAGGAAACTCGTGAGTTTCGCCGGAGATCCACCAGGCGACGAGCTCGAGCTCTGGACTCATCAGAGACGAAGGGAGGGTACGCCGTATTTCGGCGTGGGCGACTTCGTCGTTGGAGGGGTCGACGAGCGCGGCGAGGAAATAGCCATTTCCGCTCGGACCCGGCGCGTCGATCGGCGTGAAGCACGCCGTCAGCGCGATCCACGAGACGACCGCCGCTCGTCGGGCGCTCCGGTCGAGACGTGGTCGCACGCGAGGAGGATACCCGGCCGCGCTCCCGGCCGCGCTCCAATTGGGGGTCTGGTTCGTGAAAGTCGGGAAATCAGAGTGTAGGGTCGCGGCGTGAGAAAGGGACTCGCCGTTTGTCTGTTGGTGGGGTGCGCCACCGCGACGCCTCCGGACGCTCCGAAGAAGAAGAAGTACGAGCCGCGTCCAGAGCTCGGTGAGCGAACGCCGAGGTCGGAAGCGCCAGCGGTGGACGCGATGAGCGCGCAAAAGCTGCCCGTCGCGATCGTGGGAGGCAAGGTGTGGGTCGGTGACGGCCGCGTGATCGAAGACGCCACGATCTTGTTCGAGGGCGGGCGCCTTACTGGCGTAGGGCCGTCGAAGGACGTCGCGGTTCCCGCCGAGGCGATGCGTTTCGAAGCGAAGGGCAAGCTGATCACGCCGGGTCTGATCGACACGCACTCGCACATCGGCGTGTACCCCGTCCCGTACGTGTTGGCGCACGCAGACGGGAACGAGATGACCGATCCGACGACGCCCTATGTCTTCAGCGAGCACTCGTTCTGGCCCCAAGACCCATCGATCCAGCGGATCGTGGCGGGTGGCGTGACGACCGCTCAAATCCTTCCCGGGAGCGGCAACATCATCGGGGGTCGAGCGGTCACGTTGAAGCTGCGGCCCAGCCTGGACGCTCGCGCGATGCGGTTCCCGAACGCGCCCAACGGTCTCAAGATGGCGTGTGGCGAGAATCCGAAGCGCGTGTATGGCACACAAGGCCGCGCGCCGATGTCGCGTATGGGCAGCATCTCGAAGCTCCGGGCTGCGTTCATCGAAGCGCGCGCCTATCGCCACGATCAGCGAGTGGCTGAGATAGATCGCGAGGAGTGGAAGAAGAAGGTCGCCGCGGCGAAGGCGAAGCCAGACGACGCGGACGACCCTGGCAAGGAGCCGTTCGCGCCGCCTCGCGATCTCGGCAAGGAGACCTTGGCCGACGCGCTCGAAGGGGTGCTCCAGGTACAAGTTCACTGCTATCGGGCCGACGAGATGCTGATGATGATCGAGCTCTCCAAGGAGCTCGGCTTCAAGATCGCGTCGTTCCACCACGCCGTGGAGGCCTACAAGATCGCGGACGTGCTTGCGCGAGAAGGCGTTGGCGCGTCCATGTGGGCGGACTGGTGGGGGTTCAAGATCGAGGCCTACGACGGCATCGAAGAGAACGCGGCCATCGTCGCCGCGGCCGGTGGGCTGGCGATCATCCACTCGGACAGCGCGATCGGGGCGCAGCGCCTGAACCAGGAGGCGGCCAAAGCGCTGTATGCAGGCAAGCGCGCAGGCTTGTTGCTCGAAGAGGAGCAAGCGATCGCTTGGATCACCAAGAATCCAGCGACCGCGCTGGGCGTCGCCGCCCAGACAGGTACCGTCGAGATCGGGAAGATGGCGGACCTCGTGGTTTGGGACCGGAATCCGTTCTCGGTCTACGCAGTGGCCGAGAAAGTCTTCGTCGATGGCGTGCTCGCCCACGACACCGACGCGCCGGGTCCGACGTGGAGCGATTTCGAGGTCGGCACGGCGATCGAAGGAGGTTGGCGGTGAGAGCTCTGATCACGCTCGTGTTGGTCGCTTCGACGGCAGAGGCTCAAACCCTTGCGCTCGTAGGCGGGGACGTTCATCCCGTGGGAAGCGCTCCGATCCCCGGCGGTACGGTGATCATCGAAGGGGATCGAATCGCGGCGGTCGGGGTGGACGTCCCGCTTCCCGAAGGAGCGCGGGTCATCGACTGCAAGGGTCGGTGGGTGACGCCAGGTTTGATCGCGGCGCCGTCGCAGCTCGGCGCGGTCGAGATCTCGATGAGCGCTGGGCTCAACGATGGGCTCTACGTGTCGACGGACGCGATTCAAGCCGCGCTTCGTATCCGCGACGCGATCGATCTGCGATCGACGCTCATCGGAGTGGCGCGCAAACACGGGATCACGTCGGCGCTCGTCGCGCCCGCGGGAGGGCTCGTGTCGGGGCAGTCGGCGTGGGTCGACCTCGCGGAGGGAGCGTCGCCGGATTTGATCAGCTCGCCGATCGCGATGCACGCGACGCTGGGCGAGGCCGGCGCGATGACGGTGCTCGGCACGCGAGCGGTGGTCGTGATGCGACTTCGAGAGCTGTTGGAGGACGCGCGGGCCTATGCCAAGGATCGGGCTGCGTACCAGCGGAATGCGTTGCGCAAGCTCTCTTCCAGCCGCCTCGATTTGGAGGCGATGGAGCTGGTGTTGAGTCAGAAGGTGCCGCTCGCCGTCGAGGTCTCGCGTGCCTCGGACATCGAGGCGGTGTTGGAGCTCGCCGCCAAGGAGCGCATTCGGGTCGTGCTGGTCGGAGCCGACGAAGGTTGGGTCGTAGCGGAGGCCATCGCGAGGGCTGGAGTGCCGGTGGTCGTAAATCCGCTCGACAACCTGCCGAGCTCGATGGAGAGCCGGTTGTCGAGGGCGGACAACATCGTGTTGTTGGCGCGCGCGGGCGTGACCGTGGCGGTGTCGTCTCGCGACAGTCACAATGCGCGAGTTTTGCGGCAGCTCCTGGGGAACGCGGTGCGTGCGGGGCTCCCGCACGAGGTCGCGTTGGCTGCTGGGACCTTGGGACCGGCGAAGGCGTTCGGCGTCGCCGAGCGGTACGGGTCCCTCGAACGTGGCAAGGTCGCGAACGTGGTCGTTTGGTCAGGTGATCCATTCGAAGCCAGCACCGCGACCGAAGTGGTCGTGATTCGAGGGAAGGCTCAACCGACCGACAATCGCCAGACCCGACTGCGACAGAAGTACATGAAGCGACTTGGCCTGCTGCCGTCACAGTCATAACTTCCCGGCCGATGTCGCCCGAGCTGCTTCCTTGGATCATTCCGTTTCGTGATTTCTGCAAAGGCCGCCGGGTCCTCTTCATCGGGCCCGCGAGCGCGGGGGCGTGGGCGCGGCTAGGGGAGCTCGGCGCGTCCGAAGTTTGGGCGCTGCGCCTTCAAGACCATGTCATTCCTTCGTTCGTTCGGTCGGTCTCCGCCGAGGAGGTCCCATCGCATCGGTTCGACGTCGTCTTCGATTGTGATCCTCACTCGCAGGCTCGAGCCATTGCGGGAGAAGCGAGATCGACCGACGGCTTCGAGGTGAAGCTCTCGGGCGGCGCGGGCTCCGTGGACGACGGGCAGCGCGTCATCCACGTCGGTCCGTTCATCGCCGCGGCGTTCGTTCGCGAGGACGCGTCCGACGGGGCGATCAGTCTGGACGCGAGCTTGGCTGGCACGACCAATCCTGCCGCGTATCGGCTGCTGGTCTCGGGCGCGATTCCTGCGGGGCTGTTCGGTCGCATGTTGGTCGAGCTTCCGACGGACGCGTATGTGCCGAAGGCAGACCTCCTGGCGTCGGTCGCCGCTCGAGAGCTCCAAGAGGCCCGTACGGTCGAGCTGCTCGAGCGGCTCAGGCCCTTGCGGCGCAAGCTCGAGGCCAAGCTCGAGGCTCCCGCTCGCCCGCGGACGGCTTCGAGCGAAGCGGCCGGGATGTTGATCGCGCTCGAAGCGTCGCGTCTCGACCTCGAGACACGGCTGTCGGAGGTCGAAGGCGAGCTCGAGTCGGAGCGACTTCGTCGTCGGGAGCTCGAGGAGCGCCTGGGGGAGACTTTTCGACCTCGGCTCGGCGATCCGGACCTGGAGCGCAAGCTCGCGGACCGCGAGATGGAGCTCGCCGCGCAGCGGGCGCTCGTCTCTTCGTTGGAGATCAAACTGTCTGAGCGATCGAGCGAAGGCTCGCGAGAGGCCGACGAGCTTCGGAAGCGATTGCACCAACTGCAGCAATCGCTCTCGGAGGCCGAGGAGCGGATCTTCGAGCTCGAGCGTGAAGCACACCGGCCGGTGATGTCTCAAGTCGGGTCGGAGCAGCGCCTAGCGGCGCAGGTGCGCGAGCTGATGGGTCGCTTGGAGTCGTTGGCGCTCGAAAAGTCGGCAGAGGTCGCCGCTTCCAACGATCGCATCGAAGAGCTCACCGTCGCGCTGTCGAAAGCACGAGCGGAGGCAGAGGCGAACGAATCAGCGGCGCGGGCGGCCGCGCAGAGATTGTCCGAGGCGCGCGGTCGCTTGGACGACGTCGAGAACACGAGTGACGAGCTCTCTGAACGAGTCGAACGCGAGCGGCGATTGGTGGAGCTGCTGCGTGCTGATCTGGAGGCTGAGCGAGAGGGGGCGCGGAGCGCGCGGGTGGAGCTCGAGGCGGTTCGTCAGGCGCGTCCTGCGGACGAAGGACTGCGGATCGCGGTGGAGCATCTCACGCGCGAAAACGCCTCCCAGAAGGAGCGGCTGGCCACGCTGGCTCGGGAGCGTGAGACGTTGAGCATGGCGTCCGTTTCGTTGGTCTCAGACCGCGACGTGTTGGTCGAGGCGCTGCGCAGGGCCCTATCCGGGGTGGCCTCGGTCCAGGAGCTCGAGCGGAGACTTGCGGAGAGTGAGCGGCGCGTGGACGAACACGTCAGATCGCTCGAACGCGTGACTCTGCGGCTGTCGAGCGCCAAGGACGAGGTCGCGGCTCCCTTCGACGTCCGGATGATGGGCGCCAGCGCGGGGCGGGCGTCCGATTTCGAGACCCAGCGCGAGGAAGCCCAGTCTTGGGCCGAGCGCGTCGCAGAGCTCGCCGCACGCCAGACGGCTCTCGACCAAAAGCTGGAGTCGGCGCAGGCTGCCGCCGACAAGACAGCGCCGAGCTCGGCAGGGAGCCCGCCGAGCGCCCAAGGGGAGACCTCGAGAGTGGAGACGAAGACTGCGGAAAGTGTTGACGACCGGTCGGCCCAAGAGCGGCTGTTGGCGCGGATCGAAGAGCTCTCGAAGCTCGTCCACGCAAGGGATCTCGAGCTCGCGACCGCTTTGTCCGAGAAGGCTAAGCTCGAGGCCGCCCGTGTGGAGGCGATCGGCGGTGGCAGCAATGCGGAGGCCGAGCTCGCGGTGATGAGGGCCGAACTCACGCGCTCTGGATTCCAGCAATCCATGCGCGAACGCGCGCTCAAGACAGCGGTGGCCGACGTTCGACGGCTTCGAGGCCGCGTGGAGTCTCTCGAGAAGGAGCTAGAGCGACGAGGCTCCGCGCCGAGCGCAGAGGCCGTGGAGGCCAAGATCAGGGACATCCGCGAGGCCAAGGACAAGGCCGAGCAGGCGCTGTCGGCGACGCTGAAGCATACCGCGGAGCTCTCCGAGAAGAGCCAGCGTGCGGTGATTGCGTTACAGCGCGCCGCCGAATGGTCTGCCGAGCTCGTGCGGACGATCGAGTCCGGCGACTCGAGAGACGCCGAGCTCTCGGAGCTGAGAGCGCGCCTCGCCGGGCTGACCGCCGAGGTGAAGCGACTCGGAGCGTCGAAGTCACCGCTGTACGAGGTCGCGCTTGCCGAGCACTCCGGGACCGAGCGACTGCTCGCGCTCGCTGAGCTGGCCATCAACGCGAGCAGCGCTGGAGATCGATCCGAAGACCGATCTCCGGAGCTCGAAGCGGAGCTGCTCGCTGCTCGCGAAGAACGCGTGGTCGCGCGCGTCAAGCTCGAAGAAGCCGAGCACACCATCCGTCTCCTCCGCGAACGATCTCGGGAGCTCGAGGAGGCCGCTCGCACGCGACCTCCAGCCGACGACTCACCTGACGCGATGCGCGAGCTCGACCTCGAGAACAAGCGACTCGAGGAAGGGCTCGAACAAGCGCGCGCCCAACTGGCCGAGGCATCCCAGGTCGTGATGAGCCTCCGCGACGAAGCGCGAATCGCGTCGTCTGCGCTCGAAGAGGCGCATCGTCGACGCGACGAGCTCGCTCGTCGCCTCGTGACCGGCGCGGGCTTCGAACGGCCGCTCGCCGAGCTGGCCGGCCACGCTCTCGAGCTCGAAAACGCCATTCGCGAACGGGACGCCGCGCTTCGCACCGTCGGAGAGCGCTATCGAGAGCTCGCCAAACGACTGATCGAGGCGAGCGCTCGCATCGAACGGCTCGAGCGCGCCGCTGGAACCGCGCAGACTCTCAAGAGACAGCTCGACGCCGAGCGTTCGGTCCGCATCGCGCTCGAAGAACGCCTGCGAGAGCTAGGAGAGCAGCTCGAGCGCGACCAACGACGGCGTGAGGACCTCTCGCGCATGGCCGAAGAAGGCGATGCCGCCGACGAAACGGAGCAGCGACTCCGCGAGCTCGAAGCGCGCCTACGCGCAGTAGAAGAATTCGCGAGACAGATCCGAGGCTAGCAAGTCCCGGACTCGATCCGATCGACGTGTCTCATCTAGTCGATCGACGCGCCCGTCGATCAGAACGCGCTCCCGTCCGATCTCACACCTGGTGAGAACGAGCGCCCCGGTGCGACTGATCGGTGCTGAACGAGCGCCGCGGTCGGATCGAGCTCTCGCTCGCGCACGACACTCTGATCGGAGTCCGCCTCCGATCCGTAGTCCGCGAACGCCAGATCTTCGAGGTTCAGAGCGCTGGAACCTATCCGCACGCGGTCCCCGCCGTTGTTGAGCGACAAGCCTCCCGAGCTCGCAGGGACCCAGTGTGCGTTCCACGCCGCTCCGCTTGGATCTCCGCCGCCGAAGACCACCACGACGTCGCCACAACCAAGCGTTCGCGAGGCGAACACGTGTCGTTGCGCGGCGGAGTCGGACACGATCACGCCCGAGAGCTCCAACGTCGAGCCCGAAACGTTGCCGATCTCGACAAACTCGTCGTCGCTCGAGTCCCTCGTGCCATCCGCGTTCGCGTCTCCTGCGATCGTCGCGGCCGGGTCCGACAAGATCTCGTTGACGACCAAGTCTCCCGGCTGAGGAGCCCGCGGCGTTGGGTCACAAGGACCCGCATCGAACGGACCTACGTCCCCAACGTCACGCGCGATCGCATCCTGGCTCATGTCGGCGTCCATGTCAGGCGTGATGGCGTCGCGAGTTTGTGCGTCGCGGATCCCAACGTCGAGCGCCGTGGCGTCGGGGAACGTCATCGCGTCCGGAAACGGCGTGGCATCGGGTTTGGGTCCGCCATCTGTCACGTCACACGCGGACAGGCACGCTCCGGACACGCAAGCCCAAGTGGCGCAGCCGTTCGGTGGCGCGCCCGAGCACTCGTCGCGAGAGCGACATCCCGCCGTGCAGCTCCCTTCGAGGCACAGGAGCCCTGCGGAGCACTCCGAAGAGACGCCACAGCTCTCCGTTCGACCTTTGCCTTTCGACGGCTGCGTCGTGCTGCTGCTACAGGCTGTAAGAACCACGAGCGTGAGCTGCGCGACACGGCGGTTCACCGGGCCCTCTCGAGGAGCTCGATCATGTCGCGGATCGCGCGGTCCAGGCCGTCCATCATGGCACGGGCGACGATGGAGTGTCCGATGTTGAGCTCAGCGATCTCTCGAATGGCGGCGACCGAAGTCGTGTTCGTGTAGTGCAGCCCGTGGCCTGCAGCGACCTCGAGCCCCAGGCTCGACGCGAGCTTCGCCCCCGTGGCGATCCTCTCGAGCTCCACACGCGCTTCATCCTTCGACCTCGCGTCGGCGTAACGGCCCGTATGAAGCTCGATCGCCGGCGCGCCCACACGGACCGAGGCCTCGATCTGCGCAGGGTCAGGGTCGATGAACAAGCTCACCCGAATTCCATGTCCTCGAAGTCGCTCCACCGCCGTTCGCACCGTCTGCAACTGGCCGACGACGTCGAGCCCACCTTCCGTCGTGAGCTCTTCTCGACGCTCTGGAACGAGCGTGGAGGTATCTGGCTTGGCGTCGATCGCAAAGCTCGTCATGGCCGCCGTCGCAGCCATCTCCAGGTTGAGCTCGGTTTTCGCGACTTCACGTAGGATCCGAACGTCGCGCTCTTGGATGTGCCGACGGTCCTCGCGAAGGTGCACGGTGATGAGGTCGGCGCCAGCGCGCTCGGCGATGAGCGCGGCTTCGACCGGATCGGGGTAGGCGGCTCGACGAGCCTGCCGAACGGTCGCGACGTGGTCGACGTTGACGCCCAAGCGAGCGCGTTCGTGGCTCAGGCGCACCGCTCGATCTCCTCTCGAAGCGCGCTCGCGATCGAGTCCGCATCCGCTTTGATGCCGTCTTCGTTCGGGCCCTCGATCATGACACGCGCCTTGTTCTCGGTGCCCGAGTAGCGAACCAGCACACGCCCTGCCGCGCCGAGCTTCTGCTCGATCTCCGCGATCAACGCGGACGTGCGCAAGAGCTCGGTGAGCGGAGGTTTCTTTGCGACGGGTACGTTGACGAGGACTTGCGGCATCGGCTCGAAGACCCTCGCGAGCTCCGAGAGCGGCTTTCCGCTGCGCACCATCACCTCGAGGAGCTTCAGGCCTGCGACACAGCCATCCCCGGTGGACGCGTGGTCGAAGAACACGAGGTGCCCAGACTGCTCGCCTCCAAAGCGATAGCCGTTCTCCTTCATGCACTCGACCACGTATCGGTCACCGACCGCAGTTCGTACGGTCCTCGCTCCGACGTCGGCCAGAGATCTCTCGAGGCCCATGTTCGACATGACGGTCGTGACTACCGTCGCCTTCGCGAGCCGGCCCTGCCTCATGAGCTCGCGCCCGACGATCGCCATGACCGCGTCCCCGTCGACGACGTTCCCGCGCTCGTCCACGACGATCAGTCGATCGGCGTCTCCGTCGAGCGCGATGCCGAGGTTCGCTCCGTGTTGCCGAACCGCGGCCTGCACGGCGCTCGGGTGGACCGCCCCGACGCCGTCGTTGATGTTCTTGCCGTTCGGGCTCGAGCCGATGGCGACGACGTCCGCACCTAGCTCCTCGAAGATCGCCGGGGCCACGCGATACGCGGCGCCGTGCGCGCAGTCCACCACGAGCTTGAGACCGTCGAGCGTGAGCGGTTCGTCGAAGCAGCTCTTCACGTACTGTACGTAGCGTCCGCGCGCGTCGGGCAGCTTCTGCACCTTGCCCACCGCCGTCGCCGTCGGGCGAATGTTGGCGATCTGCTGGGTCTCGATCAGCTCCTCGATCTCCGCTTCGATCGTGTCGTCGAGCTTGAAGCCGTCGCGCCCAAAGAACTTGATCCCGTTGTCCTGGAACGGATTGTGAGACGCGCTGATCACCGCGCCGGCATCGGCACGCATGGTGTGCGTCAGAAACGCGATCGCCGGCGTCGGCAGCGGGCCCACGAGCCAAACGTCGACGCCGAGCGAACAGATCCCCGAGGCCAGCGCGAACTCGAGCATGTAGCCGGAGGCTCGCGTGTCTTTACCGATGATGATGCGGTGGCGGTGAGGGCCGCGCTTGCTGATATAGGCGATGGCCCGCCCGAGCTGGATCGCCATCTCCGCGGTCATCGGGTGAGTGTTGGCGACGCCGCGTACGCCGTCTGTTCCAAAGAGCTTTCTCGTTCGCGCGGGGAGTCGATTCTCGGAGGTCGGGCCGCTCATGGCGCTCGGAAAATCGGATTTGGGCCTCATGTCAACCGCTCCTCGCAAAACCGTCCGCAACCCTGGCGGCGTCCCTCATGTTCCGAATGTCATGCACACGTACGATGTCCGCTCCGGCCGAGATCGAAAGCGCCACGCTCGCGGCCGTCGCGTGCGATCGCTCTTCCACCGGACGCCCTGTGAGGGCGCCAAGGAACGACTTGTTGCTGGTCCCCACCAGAACGGGCCCGAGGTCCGCGAACGTTCGCAACGAACGCAACAGCTCGAGGTTCTCGCTGAGCGTCTTTCCGAAGCCAATCCCCGGATCCACACACACGTGATCTCGCGGAATACCTAGGGCGACAGCGTGCTCGACGGCCTCGCCGAGCGCTCGCCGCACTGCCGCGACGACCCCGCCCTCGTAGGTCCACGTGCCCCGCTGCATCTCTTTGGGCGACGCTCGCGTGTGCATCAACACGACCAACACATCCTGGCGCGCCAGCTCTGGCAGCATCCCCGGATCGAACCCACCGGCCGACACGTCGTTTATGATCGAAGCCCCCGCCTCGATCGCCGCACGCGCGACTTCGGCCTTCGTCGTGTCCACCGAGATTGAGATGCCCCGACGCGCGATCGCCTCTATCACCGGAACGACCCGGCGAAGCTCCTCCGAAAGGGCGACCGGCGCGGCGCCCGGTCGAGTGCTTTCGCCGCCTATGTCCAAGATGTCCGCACCCTCGTCGACCAGCTCGAAAGCTCGGGCCACCGCGGAGTCCTTGTCTCCGTAGCGGCCGCCGTCGCTGAACGAGTCTGGCGTGACGTTCACGACGCCCATGAGCAGGGTTCGCCGAGCAAGCTCTGGGAACCTCGTCGTCCAGCCGGACATCGTCTTGGTTCAGTCGGTCGATCGGCGTGACTCCGTCAACGGCCCGAAGCGCGAACCAATCCGGTGAAGCAATATGTGGGTATATGTCGGCGGACAAGCTCTCTCGGCTCAACGATCCGATGCTTCGGCAGACCGCCTTCTCGGTGGAGCAGATGGCGCCCGGAGGGATCGAGCGGCCGGACGGCGGCATCGTGCGGCCTGCGGACATCGACTATGCCCTCGGCCGACTCGACAAGGCGCTCGCTCGCTCGCCCGAGACCGATCCGGCCAAGCGAAGAGCGCTGCAGATCCTTCAGGATCGAACGATGCGGCTTCGAACGATTCTGGATTCGGAGGGTACGGAGGGGATCGTTTACATCGCCGAGAAGGAGTTCCGCCTCCCTCAGCGCCTAAGGAGCGCGGCGATCGAGATCGACTTCTGCTTCGGTGACAAAGACGGAGTCGTCAGCCTCGCGGACCTTCGCGACGCCCGCCGAAGATACGGTCAGGTCCGCGGTCCGGTGGGCTGGAACCGCCTGCTCGTCACGGACGAGATCGAGCGACACCTCTATCCAGAGCGGACGCTCAAGAGCACCGAGGGACTGCGGCTGCTGCCCCAGGACTGGCTGACCGACGGCCCCGATCCGTTGGGGCGCTTGAGAAGCGCGGTGAAGCACCTCGACGACTCGGCCCTCGCACGAACCTACGCCGACATCGCGGCGAGGCTCGCGACGGTGGTGACCCACAGTCCTACCTCCGATTTGGGAGAGGTGTTCGAGAGCGCGTTGCTGCTCCTCGGCTCCGAGATCCGCGATCGCAACGGCGTGCGCCCGACGATCACCGACATCGCCCGCATCGGGTGTGAGGACCCGGAAGTGAAAGCGCACTTGCGCACGCCCATAGAAATGTCGCGAAAGCTGCAGCTCTCTCTGATCGAGCGATTCTTGCCGAACTAGATTCTTACTGTCCTAGATTCTTACTGTCCCAGGTCAGGCGCTGCCGGGTTGCGGAGTGCCGAGGAGGCCGCCTCTCGGCTCGTTGGCGCGTTCGTCTTTCTTTCCGCGCGCCTCGTCGGCCAAGCTGTTCTTCTTGGTTTCAGGCTTAGGCTTGTCCAGAGCCTGGCCCGAGATCAGTCGCTCGACGTCCGATCCATCCAAGGTCTCGTACTCGAGGAGCGCCTGGGCGATGCTTTCGAGCGCGCTCCGGCTTTCGTTCAAGAGCTTCATGGCGAGGTCGTACTGGCCGTGTACGATCCCTCGCAGCTCGCGATCGATCTCTACGGCGGTCTGCTCCGAATACCCGTCCTGAACTTGCATCTCGCGGCCGAGGAAGATCTGCTCTTCCTTCTTGCCGTAGGTCACGGGCCCGAGCTTGGCGTTCATGCCCCACTCGCAAATCATCTTTCGAGCGAGCTCGGTCGCGCGCTCGATGTCGTTGCCCGCGCCCGTCGTGAACGTCCCGAACACGATCTCTTCGGCCGCTCGGCCGCCCATCAACACCGCGATGTCCGAGAGCACGCGTTCGCGATCGAGCGAGTACCGATCGTCTGCGGGGATCTGTTGAGTCAGGCCGAGCGCTCGTCCGCGTGGGATGATCGTGACCTTGTGAACCGGATCGGTGTTCGGGAGCTTTCGCGCTACGAGCGTGTGACCCGCCTCGTGGTACGCGGTCTTCCGCTTCTCATCGTCGGAGATCACCATCGACTTTCGCTCGCCGCCCATCAGGACCTTGTCCTTGGCTTCTTCGAAGTCGACCATCGCGAGTCGGTCGCGGCTTCGCCGCGCGGCCAAAAGCGCAGCTTCGTTGACCAAGCTCTCGAGGTCCGCGCCAGAGAACCCAGGTGTGCTCCGCGCGATCACGTCGAGGTCGACGTTTGGATCGAGGGGGGTGCGCTTCGTGTGCACCTTGAGAATGCCAAGGCGACCACGAACATCAGGGCGCGGAACGATGATTCGGCGATCGAATCGACCTGGTCGCAAAAGCGCCGGATCGAGCACGTCGGGTCGGTTGGTCGCCGCGATCAAAATCACCCCGTCGTTCGACTCGAAGCCATCCATCTCGACGAGCAGCTGATTGAGGGTCTGCTCGCGTTCGTCGTGTCCGCCGCCCAGCCCCGCGCCACGGTGCCGACCGACCGCGTCGATCTCGTCGATGAAGATGATACACGGGGCGTTCTTCTTGCCCTGTTCGAAGAGATCGCGAACCCGGCTCGCGCCGACGCCCACGAACATCTCCACGAAGTCCGAGCCCGAGATGGAGAAGAACGGCACACCAGCTTCTCCCGCAATGGCTCGAGCGATCAGCGTCTTGCCCGTTCCAGGAGGGCCCATGAGCAGCACGCCCTTTGGAATTCGTCCGCCGAGCCGCGTGAACTTCTTCGGATCGCGAAGGAACTCGATGATCTCTTCGACGTCGTCTTTGGCTTCTTCCACGCCGGCCACGTCGTCGAAGGTCACTTTGTTCTGGCTGTCGTTCATGAGCTTTGCGCGGGACTTGCCGAAGCTCATGGCTTTGCCGCCGCCCGATTGGAGCTGGCGCATGAACAACACGAAGATCCCGATCATCACGAGGAGCGGAAGCCACGTGATGAGGAAGGACTGGAGGAGCCCACCTTGTTCTTCGCGCTCGACGGAGTAGGAGGGGACCTTCTCCTGCATCATGCGCAAGACGTCATCGGAGACGACGCCGCTGGTCTTGAATTCCTTGTCTGTGTCGAGCTTGCCTTCGAACTCACCGGACCGGCCGTCGCGATGTACGACGACCTTGAGCTCCTTGACCGAGCCGTCCTTGATGTCCTTGAGCAATTGCGAAAATTTTGGGGTCTCTTGATGTCGCGGGTTCTTGTCGATGATTTCGTAGACCGCTGCGAACATCACAATGATCAGCAGCCAAATGGCGAGTGTCTTCGGGCCGTTCCTCATGAATGGGATCCTCGTAGGACTCCCTCAATGTGAGGTCACAGGGGCGTCCTAGCAAGTCGAGGTTTCGGAAAAGCGTTCGATGCTGAGGCGCCACACCTCGCGGGTGCCGTCCGTGAGGAGGCCGTGGGCCGAGCGAGCGAGCCCTGGCACCCACAGGATCTCGTCCGCCGGGTCGACGATCACGGGCGATCCCCAACGGCGTTCAGGAGGCACTTTGGCGTCGACGAAGATGTCCTGGAGCTTCTTGTGGCCAGCGAGCCCGAGCAGCGCGACCCGATCGCCCACTCGCGCCCCGCGAACGCGGAGCGCAGGGCACGTGCCTGCGTCAATCAGCGCGACCGACGGATCTTTGGGGCGGACCGCTTGGTCGAGCGGAATACGTTCGATCAACACGGTGGTCGCCGGAATGGTCGCTCGGATCGACTTGGACGAGGGCACCTCACGGCGACTGGGGCGCGCGAGTCGAGCCGCAAAGCCGGCGCGGTACCGAGTTTCGAGGAGCGGCAAGAGCTCTTTTCGGATCCGGTTGCGCAGGTATCGAGGTTCGAAGTTCGAAGGGTCGTCGCGAAACGGGAGCGCTCGGTCGGCCACGTAGGCCTTGGTCGCGGCCCGCGGCACTCGAAGGAGGGGGCGCAGGAGGTGATCGCGTTGGGCGGCCATCCCGCGAAGCTCGCGAGCGCCGCGGATCAACCTCATGAGCACCGTCTCCGCCTGGTCGTCGCGCGTATGAGCGGTGAGCACGAGCGCGGCGTCGCTTGCGAGGCGAATGCGGTCGAGGGCTTCGTAGCGGGCCGCGCGAAGCTCGGCCTCGCGCGGCAAGAGGCCAACTCCGTGAGCCGAAGAGAAGTCGGCGCCGAGCTCTAGAGCGAGGCGCTCGACGAGCCGCGCGTCCTCCGCCGAGTCGTCTCGGACCCCGTGATCGAAGTGAGCGAGCACCACGCGCCGTGCGCCAAGGACCTCGCAGCAGGCGTGGGCGAGACACACCGAATCAGAGCCTCCCGAGCACGCGACGACGACTCGAGCTTCCCCGCGGAGCTGAAAGCCGGCCTCGACCAGCGCTCGCTCGAGCTCCGCGAGAATCAAAGTGACCCAGCCTCGAGCCCGCGCGAGCCGGTGTGAATTCGCGAAACTCCCGTCAGCGAAAAATGTGGACCCGAGGGGAGTAGCCTTCCCCCCGGGCCCGGTTTGCTGGCCTTTTGCTCGCCGACGACTTTTGGCCGCGGTTCATCTCTCAAGCCCCGCGTTCTCCGACCTGAACTACCCTCGCATCGAGCGCGAGGGGCCGGATTTGAACCGGCGTTTCGGGTGACATCCACGACTCTGGGATTCGGCGAATCCAGCGGCTCTTCAGCTTGTGAGGTACAACTTGAGCAACGGATAGGGCGAAATTTCGCGGACCCCAACGATCACCTGACCGCTGGACGTGTACCGTTTCGCTACCCACGCACCGACTGCGCGGAGGAGGATTCGAACCTCCAGGCCCAACGAACGCCTGCCTGAGTACGAGCACGAGCTTCAGCTTGCCTCGCGGCCACCGTAGCCTCACCTCGAAAAAACCGCAACCCAACGGCGTTGAAGCGTTGAAGTCGTTGAAGTCACGGACCGAGCTCTGCGTGACCAAGCTAAATTGAAAGCTGAAAGCTGAGGGCTGAAAGCTCGAGTAAGCGTTCAGCCCTCAGCCCATGGGCCGTCAGCTCTCCGCAACACCAAGCGCTCACCGTGCTTTCATCGAGCTGGCCATCTTGCTAGGAGTCCCGGAACACGAAGTCCAACAGGCCCTGGCCGACCTCGAGCCCCGGCGCGACTTGCTCATTCGCCTCTTCACGGGCGTGTTTGACCGCTTCGGCTAACTTGTCGACTCGTTCGAGCAGCAACTTTCGACGCGTCGCCGAGAGTGCGGTGCTCATCTTCACAGTGTCCCAGTACCCGACGACTCGGTCTTCGTGAAAGACTTCGGCCTGCCCGGGCTGGTGCTCGGTCGGCTCGAACTTGACCACGACGCGCGGCTCCTTCTTCGTCTTGTGCGTCGTGGTGATCGGGGTTTTGTAGGTACGAGCCTCCGGGTCGAAGCTCCAGGCCTCCGCTGGATCGAGCACCGGGATCTTGTCGATCTCGGCTCGTAAGTCTCGAAGCTGTTTCTCCAGAAACAGCAATAGCGTGGCGGGCGCGTCCTTGATGAGCAAGTTGCCGTCGACGATGACATCCGCCTTGGCCGAGCAGTTCGCGAGATCCTTGGTGGCTTCGAAGTCGAACAGCTTCACCATGTATTGGCGGACTTCCTCGAGGAGCTCCGCGGCGTCGTGTTGGATGACTTTGCGCTCGGGCGGAAACTCCTCCGACTTTTCGTCCGTTTCGTCCTTCTTGCGATAGGCCTTGGCGAACCCGTTGAAGTGATCGGGCTTCTGAAAGAGCTTGTAGATTTCGGACGCACGCTTGTAGCCGTTGGTCCGAAGCTCCTTCTCGGAGGCGAGGATTTGGTTCAGTTTCTTTGGTTTCTTGGCCATGAAAATCGGACGACGAGTATGTCCGGCGGGCCGCGAAGTCAACCCACCGACCGCGGGCGACCGGACTCAACGCCCGCGACTATTCCCGCTTGTGAACCCGAACGAAACGCGGGCGCGCGTCTGACAGGCCCACCGACGCGTTCGTCACGCCAATGGCTTCGTTCGGAGAGAGTGACGCGAACGCGTTGATGTGGGCCCCAAGCAGCGTCTCGGTCAGTGGGCAAATGATCTCCTGGTCGAGCGCGCCGACGAGCTGATTCGTGCCCGCCACGACGACCTGGCCGGCCACCTCGACCGCCGCGCGGATCGACTCACTCTCGGGAGCTTCGATGGAGCGCCAAACACCGCTCTGCCGGATGAAACTTCCTCCGTCCGAGCTCAGCATCAGGCCGCGACTCGTGGGGTAGATCATTCGTCGGTTGGACGAATTCGGAGGCAGCGTCGACTCGACCCAATCTCCATCTTGGGACCGCTCGAACAGGGCGTCGGGCCCGAGGCACAGCTCGGAGCCCTCGGCCTCGAGGAAGAGGTCGCACGCCCGACCCACCGAAGCCGCCCTGACGTTCGGACCCGCTACCCAGTAACTCACGGTTGAAGTCGGTGAGTAGGCGAGCGCGCCCCGCCCTGTGTTTGCCACTCGTGCCTGGGTCTCGAAGAGGTCGAGGGGATCGAGCTCCTCCAGCTCGGCTCCTATCGAGAAGCGCAGAATACGCCCAGAGGGCGTGGGGACGAACAGAATCCCGTCCGCGTGCGCGAGCCGCCCCGCGACTGGCCCAACGAGCTTCGACCCGATCTCCTCCCCCTCGGGCGTCAGGATCCCTACGTAGAAGGTGGGTTCGTGGTCGTTCTCCCCCGACACCGCGAGCTTGGTTTCGAGCCACTCCGCCTGTCGAAGCGAAACGGCCAAGGGCTCCGTCAAGATCGTCAAGTCGACCGTGAGCTCGTCGCAGGGCGAGATCCTAGGTACGCAGGTGGCGAAGCGAAGATCGACGCGACTGGACTCAGGCTCGGGCTCCGGCGCGCCGACACCCTCGTCGGTGAGCGGCACCAACCAACCCGAAGCTTCGGGGAGGGGCGCGGGCCCGTCACCCAAAGCGACCCCGCACTCGCGCACACCCTCGGCGGCCCGGCCATCGAACGCGCGAATCAACGCACGCGCAGGGCCGCGAGCTCCAAGTGAGAAGCGAATGGGTTCGTCCGCCTCGCTCCACGTCGGAGTCAGTCCTCGGAGCGGGTTCGCGGAGCTCGCTTCGAGGATTTGAGCGATCACGACTTCGTGTTGCGACCAGGGACCGCCGAGAAACCGCAGATCGACCGACTCGGCGCAGCCTGCCGGGGAGACGAAGAGCACCAGGAGCACCCATCCCCAAGGGCCCCCGCGCAACCCTGGCTGATACGAACGAGTACCCATCGCGGCTCGTGGCAGGTTATTCGCACTGCCTCGCTCGCGCAACCGAGGCTCGGACCGACGGACCGACGGACCGAGAGACCATCGACGGGGGTTTCGGATGAGTGTCGCCGAAACGCCTCTTGTCCGATCGGAGGGGGAAGGCCATAGTCCCGCGAATGTGCACCCAGTGCGGTCTCCTGTCGCGCGCGCTCCTGACCTTGGCGCTCGTTGCGCTAGGAGCCGCTTGCGAGGAGCGTCGCGATCGTCCCACGCCCACGGGCTCGCCGGACGCCGGGTCGGACGGGGCAATTCGTGACGACTTCGGAGTCGCCGACACAAACGTTCAAGACGCGGCCACGTCCGACGCACGGACGCCCGACGTAAGCGAGCTCGACGCAAACGCGGATGCTGGCGCGCTCGACTCGAGTGAAACCGACGACGCGGCCAACCCTTCTACATGTGCGATGCTCGGCGCGATCGCGCCTTCGATCTCGACCGGAGACCAGCCAATTGACGTGGTGGTAGCCGATTTCGACCGAAACGGGCGGCTCGATTTCGCCACCGCGAACCGCCAATCCGGAAACGTCACCGTCGGACTCGCGTCTGTCGATGGAAGCTACTCGACCGCGTCCTACGCGACAGTGAGTTATCCTAGCGCGCTTCGTGCCGGAGACCTCGACGGAAACGGCTCTCCGGACCTCGCTGTCGTAGGCATCGGAGAGACTGCGAGCGTGGAGGTTCTGACCAACGATGGACGAGGTCAGTTCGGGCCAGGCCGCGAGCTCACTCGCACCAACTACGAGGACGTAGAGCTGTTCGACGCAGACGAAGACGGTGACCTAGACGTTGTAGTCATCAGCCCATACTCAGCAACGCTGCTCTTTCGAAATCGCGGAAACGCAAGCTTCGACGCATCCGCGATCATCGAGCTCGGGGGCCGTCCGAGTACCATTCGCGCCGCAGATCTGAATGGAGATCGGCACCTCGACATCGTAGTCACGGACCAACAAGTCGGTTCCGACGGGGTTCGTGTCGCGCTCGGTCGAGGAGACGGGACCTTTGGCGCCGCCACGTTCACAGCGGTACCCATCGCGGCATGGAACGCGACCCTCGGGGACGTGGAAGGCGACGGCGACCTCGACGTGTTTGCGTCTCACTCGGCCGGCCACATCTACCTTTTGAAGAATCGTGGAGACGGAAGCCTCGAGGTGGCGGTTCGAATCCACGAAGGAACGCACGCCGGCGAGATGCTCACGGCGGACGTCGATCGCGACGGCCGGATGGATCTCGTGGCCGTCGAGGGCCTCGCCTCGCTCGATGAGGGCGAGTCGATCCTCGTCTTGCTCGGGCGTGGAGACGGGACCTTTCGGCCAGCGAGAGAATTTCCGGTCAGCCGCGCTCCGGTGGCGATCGGCCAAGGTGATTTCGACGGCGATGGGTTACTCGATCTCGCGATCGCCCATCAGGCCTCGGATACGGTCTCCATCGTCGAAGGGGATGGCTCCGGAGGATTCAGGACGGGGGAGCAATACGTCGTCCCGAACAAACCGAACGATGTCGCGGCAGCGGACTTGAACGGGGACGGTCGGTTCGACATCGTCACGATGGACGACCTCGCGAGCACCAGCAGCGTCTTGCTTTCGACGACCGACAGCGAGCGATTCGAGGCGCCCGTCACTTACCGCGGTGGGTTCGCGCCGGATTCCTTGCTGCTCGGCGACTTCAGTGGAGATCACGTCATCGATCTGGTACTCGGCACTCATCAGACCGAGAATGTCCTGATTTTGAATGGTGATGGGGACGGCGTCTTCGGACCGGCGCGGCCGTTCACACTTGGATTCAGCGTGTATGCGCTCGGCAGCGGCGACTTGGACGACGATGGCCGGCTGGACCTCGTCATGGTAGACTCATCGGACGCCCCGCTTCGCATCGGGTTCGGCGACGGAGCCGGAGGGATCGCTGCCGTCAGCACCGCCGACGTTCGAGCGAATGGGTACCCGCGGGTGGCCGTGGCGCCGTTCGACAGGACGCCCGGTGATGACGTGGCGACCGCGACGGGTCCTTACTTACACGTGGGTTCCGTCGCGATTGTCAGCTCCACGAGCCAACGCGGGCTGAGCGACCGACAGACGGTGGTGACCTCCGACGGTGATATTCGAGCCCTCGGGGCGACCGATCTCGACGATGATGGAGACGTCGACGTGGTCGTGGCCCTTTACGAAGGCTCACCTCAGCGCGGCATGTTGGTCTTGTTGAAGAACGACGGGAACGGAGCGCTCGTCGAAGGAGGGCGGCGTGAAGTCGGCACGCTGCCCGTGACCATCGCGTCCGCCGACATGGACGGCGACGGGGACCAAGACCTACTCACGCTCGGCCAAGGACGGCTGGAGGTCATGCGCGCTGGCCCGGGAGCAGGCCTCGCCGATCCGTTACTCTACACCGTGCCCGGCGACCGGCTTGCGATGGGCGATTTTGACGCGGATGGGACCCGCGACCTCGTGGTGACTCGCCCGGGCTCGGGACCCATCGGCGTCGTGCGAGGTCGTTGCCCCTGAGTATCGAAGTCACTCCTCGGACAGGGCCTGTTCAGCCGACGAAGAAACCGCCGAGGCCTCGAGCCATCGCTCTAGCCGTGCGACTTCTGATTCGGCGAGGAGCTTCGCGCGCTGCGTCTCGGTGACCTCGAGTCCCCGGGCGCGGAGCACTCGAGTCACGGCTTCTCGAAGCGCGGCCCTTTGGCCTTCCCTCTGGCCCTCTTCCCGGCCCTCTTCCAACACGGCTCCTAGGTTCTCGTAGCCACGCCGCTGAAGGAGGTTGGCCAGAGTCACTTCGTGAGCGGTGTCGCGGTCGAAGAAGGCCTCCACGGGAACGGGGTTCTTGAGCACTCCGGGTGCGGTGATGACTTGACCCGGCGTGAAGGCCCGCCACCCATTCTTGTCATACACCTCGACTCTTCGCGGTCCGAGCAGCCTCACGACCCATACCCACTCGGTACCTGCACTCAGGAAGTCTTGAATTTTGTCCTCGAGCTTTTCCTCGTCCTGCCCGACGCTGGAGTACTCCACGGCGAGCCTCGGGACGCCCGAAATCCAGCCTCGCCGGTTGGGTACGTTGCCGACGCCAATGCCGGGCGCGCGGACGAGTTGCTCGGAGATTTCATACCCTGGGTCAACGCCTGCCTCCTCGACGTTGGGATCGCTGTCGAGAATCTCGAGGCCGACCGCCGTGCTTCGAGAGCCGTCGCCTCCGCTGGGCATGCAGACGACCGCAAAGCCGTGGACGAGCTCCTGGTCGGATCCCGGAGAAACGTCCCTCGAAGTCAGCGGTCCTTGGGCGCGCCGATTCGAGGGGCGGAAGCCAGGGTCTCCGATGGGTTCGACGGGGTGGCTCACGCCGAAAGTCTACCGCATTCGCGGCCTCCAACGATCGCCTCGGCCCCTCGGCCCCGCGCATCGGTTCGAGCGTCGGGCAAAGCTCTTCTCCCCTTCGTCAACGAAACACCTCGCTTGCTCGGTGGTTGGCTGCGTCGTCCTGGACCGTCGGTGTGGGATCCGGTCCACACCCGCTTCCCAACCACCGCTTCACCGCCTCGCGGGCTTCCGATCCGACAGACGTCCGATCTCCTCCTTCAAACAGCCGTATTTTCCCGCAACTGGCCTTTCGACACCCGCAACCTGTAGAATCCATTCCACACAACCGGGATGAGCGGGGAGCCCACTCCCCACTACATCGTCTCCAAGGAACTCGATCTCTCAATGATCTCGATCAAGGCGCGTTGGCAGATCACTTGCTATACATGGTGGGCGAGGAGTCACACATGATGCTCAGTAGGTTCGGGATTGCTTGGTTCGGTGCTGCGGTGATCGCAGCGTCCTTTGGGATGGAGCAGGATGCCTCGGCTCAAGCAGCCGGCGAGTGCTCGTCCGGGTTCTGCGGCACCCCGCGGGACGTGGGCGGCGGTGGTTGCGGCTGCGGAGGCGGGAGCATCCTCATCAACAACACGGACATGGGCGAGACCTACTCGACGTCCGACGACTTCGACAACGACGGCTTCGAAGACGACTTCGACAACTGCCCGTTCGTCGCCAACCGTGACCAGCTCGACGCGGACAACGACGGCGTCGGCAGCTCCTGCGACAACGCCCCTGCAGTCACCAACCCGCTCCAGGAGGACGTCGACGGCGACGGCCTCGGCGATCCGGCCGACGTCGACATCGACAACGACAACAAGCTCAACACCGAAGACAACTGCCCCAGCGTCTTCAACCCGCTGCAGAAGCGGACCCTCGACACCGCGGCGCTCGGCGATGCCTGCAACGACGACGACGACGCGGACGGCCTCCGCGACGCAGTCGATCCCTGCCCGAAGCTCGCGAACGTCAACGACGGCAACAACGCCCTGTGCGACGGCGACGAGGACCTCGACAACTTCCTCGATGGCTCGGACAACTGCCCCAGCATCGCCAACGGCGACCAGAACGACAAAGACCATGACGGTATGGGCGACGCTTGCGACGTCGACATCGACGAGGACGGGATCTTGAACCACCTCGACAACGCGAAGCTGGTTTCGAACCCCGACCAGCTCGACCTCGACCGTGACGGGCGCGGCGACGTGGATGATGCGGACGGGCTCTGCTACGTGTTCGACCGCAACAAGCCGGGCGACTGCCTGAACCCACTCGACACCTTCAAGGTCGGCGCCCTGGCCGTGGCCAAGGCCGAAGGCGAGACGCTCGCGGTCGGTGACGAAGTGGCCTTCGTGCTCCTCGCCAATCGCATCGACACCCCGATTCAGTACAGCTGGCGCGTCGACAAGCGTCCCGAGGGCTCCGAGGCCATCGTGGCCAACGCGACGGGCAAAGTGGCGAGCAGCAACCGCGGCTTCACCACCGAGAACGGCGGCTTCGAGTACCACTATCAGTCGAGCGGCTTCGAGATCCCCGTCCTGAACCTCGACGCCCCTGGCCACTGGGAAGTGACGCTCCAGGCCGAGCTCGTCTTCGCTGACGAAGCCTACGGTAACGACGCGGCCCGAGTCGCGACCTACAGAATGGCCCTCGAGGTCGACGGACACAGCGAGTCCGCTGGCGGCTGCGCCACCACCCAGAACACCGGCCTCGAGGCCCTCCTCGTCGCCGCCCTCGCGCTCTTCGGTCTCCGCCGACGTCGGGTTTGACACCTCTCGATCAGGGCGCGGCGACCCGAACCCGCCGCGCCCTGGCCGACTCGAGCCCCACACGGTATACGTATCCAACGAGGTCGACCATGCGGGGCAAAAACCCAAAGTACCTTTCGCTCCAACTCACCGCTCTCCAACTCTCCCTCCTCGCCGCTTGCTCCGACACTGGACTCGAGCCCGTTCAAAAGGCCGGCCCTCCCCCCGTCGACGACAAGCTCGCCCTCACCGGCTCCATATGCACCAAGGTCCCTGAAGACGCCCTCTTTCCCGTAAAAATCCTCCTCGTCATCGACACCTCCTATTCGATGCGAGTCACCGACCCAGCTCAACAACGCGTCCGCGCCGTCCAGCAACTCATCGACCGGTACGCCGGCAACCCGTCCGTCGAGTTCGCGGTCATCGCCTTCGACGCCGTCGTCAGCAACATCACCGATGGCTTCACCAGCACCCCAGATCTCGGACGGATCTCCGGTCGCCTCGACGACTCCGACCGACTCACCGACTACCAAGGCGCGCTAGGCGCAGCGTACGCAGTACTCTCGAAGGACATGATCGAGTCCAGCCCCGCGGAGCGCGCGCGCAGCAAGTACGTCGTCGTGTTCTTCAGCGACGGCGTCCCTGACCCACAATGCTACGCCAATCAGCCGCCCGTCTTCGCCAACGTCTGCAACGTAGATCGCGACGAGTGGCCGGACACCTTCGACCTTCCTCCCGGCACCAACCCCAACACCGGAGCCGGCTGGACGTGGGATGACTTCCAGGGCCTCTATCCTGACCTCGACGCGGGCAAGGACTACAACACACCCAACCAGCTTCGCCTCCTCGTCGAAGACATCCTCGAGCTCCAAGAGATTTTCAACGTCAACGAGGTCCGAGTTCACACGGGGTTCTTGTTCGACCCGAACGTGGGCCAAGCCTACATCACGGCCTTCAACCTCAACCGACCCGTGGCCATCGATCTCATGCAGCAGATGGCCGACGCTGGGAACGGCACGTTCACCGAATTCACCTCCGGCGGAGACATCAACTTCCTCAACATCAACTACGCGGCCGTCAAGCGAACCTATTCGATGTCCAACTTCCTCGTCTTCAACAGCTCCGCGGTCCCACGAAAAGAAGGCGCGGACCAATGCAGCGCGACGATCGGAGACGGCGAGCAAGGACCCGCCGAGGGTGGGTGCCCGGCTTGTCGACAAAATGGGCCAAAAGCCGCGGACTCCGATGGGGATGGGTTGCCCGACGAACAAGAAGACGTCCTTCGCCTCTGCGCTTCGGAAAAAGGCGGAGCTACCTGCAATCTCGGCGGCGGAAATTTCCGAAACCCAAAGGACTCCGACGAAGACGGCTACTCCGATCTCTTCGAGACTCGCTTCGCTTCCTCTGGGTTCGACGCGGCGGTGCGAAGCCCGGTGGTCGGAGACTGCGGAGCCACCGAAGACTCCGACGGCGATGGCCTGCTCGATTGTGAAGAGATCTTCCTTCAAACCGATCCGCGACTGTTCGACACCGACCGCGACCGCATCCCCGACGGCCTCGAGGTCCGCTTCGAGCTCGACCCCGCCAAACGCGAAGACGCCGTGTTGGATGACGACGCCGACGGGACGCTCAACGGAGAAGAGGTACTCATTCAGTGGTCTCCCAAGGCGCGCGAGCTCGCGCACGCCCTGCCCCCTAGGTATGAGTATACCGTCACCGGCAAGGGAGAGACTCCGGAGGGTCAGACGTGTTATGACTTCGAGGTCACCGACATGGAGCTCGAGACGACCCGCGCCATCGATCCGACCAAGCGCGGTCTGAACCGCACCTGGCTGTGGTTCGTCGAGGGTCCGCCGGACGACCCACGGGACTACGGAAGCGCCCGCGTGGCCTGCGTCGAGTCGCGTTACGTTTGTCCAGACCTCAAAGTTCCCGCGAGCGGCTCCATCGAGCTCGTCGAGGGTGACTTCCACGACCCCACCGAGGTCGGCTTCGCGTGTGTGCGAGGGTGCTCCTCGGACACCGACTGCAAGGAAGTCAGCAGCGAGCTCTCGTGTCAGCGAACCCACCATCGCTGCGTACCCAAGTGTACGGCCGACACTGATTGTAAACCCTTCGGCGGGGACCTTTCGTGCAAAGCCACCACGGGCAAATGTGTCGCAGGGGCCGCCGGACCTTGATGGAGGTGTGCAACCGTGTCCATGCTCGATCCGCATGAACGCTCGCTCGCCAGCCCGAGGGGAGTCATGAGTCGCGCGGATCAGCGAGCTCGCCTCGCCATCGCCTGCTTCTTGTCGATGCCGACAGCCTGCACGGAGGTCGCGCTCGAGAGTATTCCTGATCCGCCTCCTCCCCCGATCGACAATCACTTCCGGCTTTCAGGAGCCTTCTGTACCCAAGATCCCTCCGCGGTCGAGTTCCCCGTCAAAATTCTCTTCGTCGTCGACGTGTCGGATTCGATGAGTGTCACCGACCCTCCTGACCCGGCCGACGCCAATTACACGGCACGCGGTCGCGCGGTGATCGACGTGATCAACGCGCTCGCGGGAGTGCCTGGCGTCGAGATCGCCATCGTGACCTTTCAGTCCTCGATCAACGACGCCACCGCGGGCTTCAAACCCAACATGACCCCAGCCGACGTCGCGAGCCTGATCTCGGCGGCGGCCAACCTCGCGTCGGAGGCCGGTCAGACCAACTACGAAGGCGCGCTCGACGCGGCGTTCGAGGTGCTCTCCAACGACATCGCCCTGGCCGACGAAGTCACCCGCGCACGCTCCAAGTACACGGTGATTTTTCTGTCCGACGGGTTACCCAACCCGGTCGACCCGCCTGCCAACACGCCCGAGAGTATCCTGAAGCTCACCGAAGACATTCAGGCGCTCGAGCGAGAGCGTCGCCTGGTCGAGCTCAAGATGCACACCGTCTACCTCTCTGGGCTGACCCCCCCGCAGTTCCAGCAGGAACCCATTACGCTCTTGCGCGACATGGCGGACACCGGAAAGGGTACGTTCCGCAACATCGCCAACGGTGAAAAAATCAACTTCCTCGACATCGGCTTCACGTCCTTCCGCCGAGTCTTCGCGCTCAAGAACTTCTCGGTCATCAACTGGAACGCGCACTCCAAGCTCGAGATCCTCGAGCTCACCGACAGCGATGGCGACGGGTTGACCGACCGGGAGGAGGTCGTGATTGGTTCCGATCCGACCCTGCGCGACTCCGACGGAGACGGCTTCAACGACCTCATCGAGGACCGCCTGCGGAACGCTGGGTTCGACCCGATCGATCGATCCGACGCCGACTGCGCGGTCACGCCGAGCGACGACTACAACAAACGCGACGACGACGGTGACGGCCTCCTGAATTGCGAGGAGCGATTCGTGGGCACGAACCAACGGCTCTTCGACACCGACGCGGACGGCCTGGCCGATCCCCTCGAGCTGCGCGCCCGACTCTCCCCGGTGGACGACGACACCTTCGGCGACATCGACCGGGACGGCGTGGTCAACGGCTTCGAGGTGCGTGACCACACGGACGCGCTCGTCGACGACCGACCTGATTTTCGCGAGCTCCGGTATAGGTACTCGGTCAAGGAAACCGAAATCCGCGACAGCCAGGTGTGTTATGAGTTCGACGTGTCCAATATCCACCTGGCCGCCTCGACCGCGCCCGAAGGCGGTGAAGAGGGTTGGAACACCATCTACGCCGTCTTCGGTCAGGCTCCGGCGGACTCACCAACCGACTTTGGTGATTTTCGGATCGGGTGTGTCAAAGCCCGGTATCTGCTGGCGGACGACTCGAAGCTCCCTGCCAACGGACGCCTCGAGCTCCAAGAGATCGATTTCAAGAAACCCTCAAGCAAGGATCCCAACGACGCGGAGCTCTTCGATCCCGATCGGGACTGCGTCATCGCTCCTTGAGCCCGAGGCGAACGAACCATGTTGAAGTCCACACGACGAGCTCTGATCTCGCTGGTCCTCGTATCCGGTTGTAAAGAAGTCACCGAGGACACCGACGCCGGCGTCGATTTCGACGCCGGCTCGCGCGGCCGGATCTGCCCGGTCGACGATCACTCGAGCGCCGAAAAAGCCATCCCCCTCACCCTGGGGCAACGCTTCGGCGACGAGACCTACGTGTGCCCACCGACCGACTTCGACTACTTCTCCTTCGTGCTCCCTGCGGCCCAACCGCTGGTCACCGTCGAGATCTCCTTCCCGCAGGGCTCGGTGAGCCCCGTGGAGCTCTCGTACCTGATCTACGCGGCCTCGAACCTCGACTCTCCCGTCACCGGCGCCAGTGACCAAATCACCGGAGACAACCGCTCGAGCGTCACCCAGACTCACTACCTCGATCCGGCCGGAGGCAATTATTATTTGGTCGTGCGCGACGAAGGTAACGAGGACCAGGACAAGCTCAACAGCTACGGAATCACGATCACCTCGGCCGCCGACCCCGATCCGAACGAACCCAATCACACGTGCGCGACCGGCAAGCGAGTCACCGGCTCGGGCACCGGCGCCATCTCGGCGGCAGGTGACCTCGATGCGTTTCTCTTCGACGTCCCAAGCGGCTCTCAGATCGTCGACGTGGTGGTCACCAACGCAGCGGCGAGCCCCGTCGACTACGAGCTCCAGCTCTTCCTTGCCAGCACGGCCGACAGGCTGATCGCCGCCGAGACTGACCCTCGCGGCGACGACGGAGCCACGAACGTCCATATGCGAGCAGGCATCTCGTCCCCCGGTGGAACCTACTGTCTCATCGTCAAGGACGACGACGACACCGAGGCTGATCGCGAGGTAACCTACACGTTCACGTACCAAGTGCTCGCGGAGACCGATCCGAATGAGATCGGGACGAAGAACGACACCCTCACCGAAGCAACCGTGGTGCCGAGCGGCGGCCGCACGTACTCAGGCGACTGGAACTCGAAGGGTGACCTCGACTGGTTCCGGGTCAACGCGACGCCCGGCCAAGTCATCGAAGTCTCGCTCGATTGCCCGAGCTGCCCGGTACAGCCGGCCGTCAGCTTCGTCTATTCGAACGACGACCCGGTGAGCTGCGGGGCCGATCGTGACTGTGAGTTCCTGATGGAAGATCGAACGTGCACTCTGCCGACCGACTGCGGCTCGGGCTACTGCAACGAGACGGCGAACGGAAGGTATTGCGCCCAGAGTTGCGGCGGCCGACTCGACTGCCTGGGTCTGGTCTGCCAGCAGTCGAGCGGAAACGTCGCCGCGTGCGCTGGAGCTGCCGTGTGTGTGCCCCAGGCGATGAAGTGCGGCGTGCTTCAGTACACCGAGACCGCCGAAAATGGGTCGCTTTCGACCGCTCAGCCGGCCATGAAAGGTGTCACCTACGTCCTCGTGCATGACTTCCAAGACGATGAGTATTCGACCGCGCCCTACTCACTCGGCATCAACGTCGCCAACGACCCCGACACCAACGAGCCCAACAACTTCTACGTACCGTATACGGACATCGACGCGGGCGACGTCTGGGGCTACCACCGCGACCTCGCGACCGACGTGAATTGGAACCCGAGCGGCGGGCGCGCCGTGGCCTCGGGACGGGGCTGCATCGCCTACGAAGGAGACGTCGACGTGTATCGACTCGTCGGCGGCAACCCATGCGGGCGCACGAGCTCGACCTCAGGCAGCGGCGCCAACGGCAACTGCGGGCTCACCATCGACTACAACCGACCGCTCGACACCGGGCTGGATCTGGCCTACTTCCTCATGACCGGGGGCGGAGGCACGAGGACTTCGTTCGCCGCGCAAAACGAGGGCACCGAGACCCGCTTCGGCGACGCCACCTGCGGGTCCGGCGACGATGAGTGCGCGTTTTATTACAACGGAGACGACGAAGACTATTACTTCGTCGTCCGCGACTTCGGACAGGACGAGTGGGAGCTCGACGGGACCAAATGTTATACGTGGACCATCACTTCCGCGCCGTCCCTGGGCTGCCCAGCCTCATGCCCGACCGTCGCACCCAACAACCTCTGCCGCTGCGGGAACTGACATGAGCTTCGAACGCCTCACCGGTCTGTCTGCGTTGGCCGTCTGGGCTTGCGCGGCGTGCGCCAGCGACCCCACGGAGACTCCTGACGCCGGAGTCGATCCCAGCCTCGACGCGGGCAACAACAACAACAACTCGGTCCCTCCGGCTCCTCAGAAGATCAACTGGACGTTCAAGGTCGTCGACGAGGAGAACGCCGGCTTTCAACCCGAGGTCGCGGTGAGCTCGAGCGGTAGAGTAGGCATCGCCTACTTTCGCAGCCTCGGTGAGCAAGGCGTGTGCTCGCGCGTCGCCAACGCGCCGATCGGCACTTACGCGATCATGTACGCCGAGGACTCGAACGATTTCACGCCCGAGGAAGTCATTCGCGTCGACCTCTTGAATCTCAACGGGATCTCTCTGGCTTTCGATGACTCCGGAAATCCCGCGATCGCGTTCATGGGCGGCGCCGAAGGTGCCTACCGCTGCGGCGGCACCGACGTGATGTTGGCCCGAAAGTCCGGGGCTGCCTGGACTACCAACATGGTCGACTCGGACGGAATGGCCACCCCGGTCTTCCAGGAAGACGTGGACTCCTGCGCCTTTTATCAAAACACGTGCAACGCCGGCGGACAGGATGTCGTGGGGCCCTGGCCGGCCCTCGCCTTTGCGAGCGGTCAGCCCGCGATCGCCTACCGAGACATTCACTTCGGCTTTGCGCAGGACGACGAAGAAAAGTCGGATCTGGAGCTCTCTTGGAACGGCCGATTCACCCTCGATGCGACCTGGGGAGGAGGCAATCAGACGCGGATGACTTCTCCCGGCGCGGGACGCCTGGCGCTCGTCCACGCGAGCCCCTACGGCACCGAGAACGGAGATGGGATTTGGGTGATGACGTACGACGGGTCGAGCTGGGCGCGGATCAAAGTCTCGAACGAAACCGACGTCGGCTATCGAATCGGCCTGGCCACACGCGGTGACTCCATCGCGGTCGCCTACCATGCGCGGAGCGACAAAAAGGCGTTCCTGGTCGAAGGTACCCGAGATCGCTTCGGACAGCCCTCCGTGCTCGACCAAACCGGCGACACCGGACGCTCCCCGTCCCTGGCCTACGATGAGTCTGGGCGCCTCGGAGCGGCCTTTTATCGCTGCGGCCCGTACCGCCCGGATATCTCCGACTGCAGCATCGCGGAGGACGCCCTCGTCCTTGGCGTGCGCGGCGCGGAGGGTTGGAAGAAATACGAAGTTCGCGCGCAGCGCGGCTTCTATGATGGAACTCAGGTCGCCCTGGCCTTCAAGGGCAACTCACCCGTGATCGCGTTCCAGGCGCAAGCGCCCGACCCCGCTGGCGGCAACGTCGTGCGGCAAATGGTCGTAGCCCAGGGAGTCTTCGAGTGATCAGTCTTCGAGTGATCCAACTCATCGGTCGCCTCGCCCTCATCGCGCTCGTGGCGGCAGGCGTGGCCTGCGAGAAAGGCCCCTGCGGGAAGACGCCCAACGAGCTCGCGGGGTCCGTGAGCTCCACCTACGACATCGTCGTCGACAGCGTGCGGGCAAAGCGGGTCGATCAAACAGCGGTCACCATCGAGTTCGCGCACGGCAACGACATCGTCGCCAAGATCGTCGTCGACACCTCGAGCTACGCCAAAGGTGCGGCCATTCCGCTGGTCGACGGAGACGTCTACCGCGTGACCTCACCGTCCACCGACTTTCCCGACGACATCGAGCGCGGGCAAATCACCTTCGAGACCGAGCTCACCAACGGCCAACCCATCGAAGGATGTTTTGCGGTGACATTCAACATGGAAAACGGGGAGCAGCGAACGCTCGACGGCGCCTTCTCCGCTCCCCTCGAGGACATCGACTCATGAAAGCTCGGAGCGTGAAAGTTGGGCTGGGTCTCGCCCTCGTGCTCGCCTGCACCGACGCGACGCTCTTCGGCGACAATCGACAGAACCCACCCGACGAGCTCACCGTCAAAGGATACTTGTGCACCGACGATCCGACCGAGCGTGAGTTTCCGGTCAGGGTGCTGTTCGTCGTCGACACGTCGATCTCCGACGGAAATTACATCGCGCTCCGTGGAGACTCCGTGGAGCGGATCCTTCGGTCCTACGGCGGCGCCAACTACTCATGGTCGGTGATTCGATACGGCGGGCCGCTCAAGGGTACGAGCTGCGGGCTCCGGAATCTCACCCCCGACGGCTACACCAAGACCCTGGACGACGCCGTCGCCGGCGTGCGCTGCGCCGACATCCAGAACCCTGGGCGCGACCTCATGGACGCGCTCTCGTTGTCCAGCGCCTTCGTGAGCGGCGACGTCATTCAGACCGACTTGGGTCACCGATCTCGAACCAAATACGTGATCATCGTCTTGGCGAACGGGCCTCCCTCCGTGGATTTGTCGAGCCAGTGGTGCAACAGCAGGAGCCCGCGAATTCCGGACGATCAGTGCGACCAGGCCTTCTTCGATACTTTCTGCGACGGAGTTCAACCGCCGCCCGACGACTGCGAACGTTACCAATACGTACGCGTGATTCGAGAGATGCGCGGCTTTGCCGAAGAGAACGGCGTTCAGGAGCTGTTCCTGCACGTCGTGTATCAACGCGACCCCGACGATGCCTCCGCCGGCGTCGACAACACCGCGGCGATGGATTTGTACGCCGACATGGCGCTGCACGGCGGCGGCACACTCTACCGCTTCCCCGGCCCGGCCTCATGCAACGTCACCGCCGGCGACAGCTCGGGCTGCCTGTTCTCGATGATCAACCTCGACAGCACCCAGGCCGTCTTCCAGCGAAGGCAACTGATCGCGACCAACCGAAACGCGAGGTCCACGGGGTTTGGGCTCGCGGTGGATACCGACGGGGATGGACTCACCGACGAAGTCGAGCTCGACCTCGGAACCTCCATCCGACTCATCGACACGGACGAGGACAACCTCAACGACCGCCTCGAGCACGTCCTGAGGTCGGTGGGCCTCGATCCGCTTCGCCACGAGCGCGACGACCCCGCGGGAGCCTGGCCTGCAGAGTGTCCGCTGCCCGGAAGTCCGAACCCCAACGCGTTTCCGCCCTCCCTCGATCAGGACGGAGACGGCTTGACGGACTGCGAGGAGATCTTGCTCCGCAGCGATCCGACCCTCTTCGACTCCGACTCGGACGGAGTCCCCGACCCGCTGGAATTTCGATACGGCACCAACCTGATCGCCAACGACGGCAAGGAGGACAAGGAAGCCGACGGGTTTGCGAACATCGATGAGTACCGCTATCACCTCGACCCCCTGTCCAAGGACCGGTCGCTCGACGACGCCTATCGGTATCAATTCAGGAACGAAGAGCAGAAGATGGTGGTGGCCTTCACGCAACCCTACCAGGTCACCGGCGTCGAAATCATCCGCGCGAGCCAGGAGAGCAGGGACGGCCGCGGGACGGTCTCGTTCGTTCCGCCGCCCGACGTCACGCTGCCGGTTTCGCCCGAGAACCCGGCCGGGCTGACGTGGCACGATCCGGGGGACGAAAGTGGGCCCGAGGGCGCCGAGATCGTCGTGGACCACGATGGCCGATATACTCTCCCGTCCGCGGATTTCGTCGAAGGCGACCCTGCTGCGGACTATTCGATCGAGGTCGATGTCATCACCGAGATCCTGCCCAAGGAGCGGAAGCGGACGGACGTGAGGCTTCGGGCGAGCCTCCGGCAGTGTTTCGATTTCGAGATCAAACACATTCAACTCGTAGATACCGCGTCGGCGGCGGACACCGGAGTGGCGGGGGTCAACTACGTGGACCTGTTCCTCTCCGAGGTGCCGACCAACAACCCAGGCAGTTACGGAGTCTTCCGGGCGGCCACGGTTCCAGCCTATCTGAATCCGGACCCGCGTCAAAGAGACCCCCAACCCACTGTAGAGCTCGCCAGCGAAGACTTCCTGCTGTTCGGACAGTGAAACCACAGGAACCTTGCCTGCGGCTACCTATCGCGGAGAAACATCGGAGACCTGTGCTCATCCCTGGGACCGCAGGCATCTTGCCTGCGGCTAAATAGAGCGGAGAAACAGCTCATCCCTGGGACGGCAGGCATCTTGCCTGCGGCTAGATAGAGCGGAGCATCGTCGCCGCGGCAATTTCCTTGCGATCCCGTCGCGATCGCCATGAGTACGGCGTGGTAGGACTGAACCTCCCACCAACATCCACGGAGGCTACCTGCCGGGTCGCTCATTGTCGAGTCGCGACTCGTCGAGTCGTGGCTCGTCGAGTCGACTCGGATGATCGCTCGAACCGCTCAGCCGGACCGCGGGCGGACGAACCGGACGGAAGGCGGACGAACCGGACTAGAGCCGGACCTCTGGGCGGAAACTGGCCGCGCCGAATTGTGATGGAAGCTGGCACGAGCAGTGCTGTAGCTGCTCGCACACCCTCGAAGGAGAAAGTCATGAAGAACCTCAAGTCCCAATTTCAAGCCATCATCCTCTCCCTCTCCACGGCTGGCGTCGTCGCTTGCGGCGGCCTCCCACCGATCTGCAATCCTCAGTGCGCGACGGGCCAGATCTGCGTCGAGGCCGAGACCCCCGCCGGTCTGACGACGCTGTGCGTGGCCGACACCACCCCGCAAGCAACCAACAACACGAGCGCTCCGGCGAGCCCTTCGGCCATCCCGGGAGCTCCCATGACGCCAGCCGCTCCTGCTCCGCAATCACAACCCGCCCCTGCGCCGCTCAGCCCGAGCGGGAGCTCGCTCAACTGCTTGGCGCTCCTCGAATGCCTGAAGCCGTGCGGCGAAAATCAGGCCTGTACGAACGCATGCGTCTCCCGATCGGATCGAGGCTCCGTCGAAAAGCTCATCGCCGCGTTCGAATGTTCGGCCACCGCCCCTCAGGGCACCTTCGCCGAGCGCTGTGCCGCGCAAATCGCCGCGTGCACGCAAGACTGAGTGACCTCCGAATCGACCAACTCTCTCTCTCTCGCAGATCCCTGAAAAAGGGCTCCGAAACTCAGGCCGTGGACGTGCCCATACGTGCCCATGCCCGATTCACCGCTAAGTACAGGTCCTCGCAAGTTCGTGACCACGGCCCCACCAGCGCCCACATGACGGCGAGATTACCCAGACCCGCCCGAACGAGCAGAGGACCGGCGTTGCCGCTGCCGCAACCGTTGCGGTTGCCGTCGTCGCCGCCGTCCGACTCAGCTCAGACCGGCCGATGAACCCGTCCAAACGGGACGCCTCGGACGAATTCGAACTCGCCGAGCCGCGTAAACCCAACGCGAATCTCGAAGTCGGTGCTCGAAGTCGGATCAACTCGGGCTGGCCTCGAACTTGAATCTCAGGTCCGCATGTCAACCACGAAACTTCTTCCCCTCCTCTTCATCTCCGCTGGCTGTGAGAGTATCTCCAACGTCTGCGAGCCCGAATGCAGCGCCGGCTACGCCTGCAGCGCGGGCCTTTGTCTACCTGCCGACCAAGCCTGCGAGCCAAGCTGCTCGTTCGGTCACACATGCCAATCAGGTCAGTGCGTCCCAGTCCAAGCCGCGACAGCTCCGGCCGAAGTGATTCCGGCCCCCGCACCCGTAGAGCTGCCTCCGACCGTCGCAAAGGAAATCGTCGACCTCGGAACCGTGAGCGCAGGAAGCTCCTTCGAAGTGGAGATTCCGAGCGGCCTTCTGAGCTTCCAGCTCGACGCCATCAGCGACACCAACGACCTCGCGCTCTTCGTCGAGGCAACTACACCTCGAGGCGCGAAGTTCTTGGATGCCGCGAATCGAGACGAGTACCTCCGACGCATTGCGCCGACCACAGGGATCGCGTCGATCCGCTACCCATTCGCGCCAACGGAAACTGCGGAGCCGGGCCGCTACACCTTTCGGATCGACTCGCGTCGTCCAACGTCGACGTTTCGATTGCGTGCCACCTGGTGCCGCGCACTTGGATCGGCGCTCGACGCCAACATCTTCCTCATCGGCCATCCGAACCTCAACGCTGCCAACGCCCAGCAGCATCCGGGACTCACTCAGACCCTCGAGACCTTTCGACGCATCTACGCGTCGGCCGGGCTCACCATCCGAAACGTCCGATTCGTGGACGTGTCTCAGCAGGACGCCGAGCGCTTCGGAGTCGTCGAATCGATGGAGGAGCTCGACGAGCTCTTCTGGCTCGGCAGCCGTTACTCCAACGATGACGCCCTGAACTTCTACATGATTCGGATGATCACGTTCGATGCTGGAGCCGGCGTCGTACTCGGTGTCGCGGGGGGCGTTCCTGGTTTGGCTTCGGCGGCCAATTGGCCGAGCCGCGGCGTCGCGGTTTCGGCGGCGTTCATGGATCGAGACTCGTGGACTGTCTCCACCACGATGGCGCACGAAGGCGGGCACTACTTGGGACTCCGTCATCCGAACGAGCGCGAAGGAACGATGTTCGACCTGCTCACAGATACGCCCGAGTGCGGAGCCGACCGAGACGCGGATCGCGATGGTATAGTCTCCTATGTCGAGTGCGCTGGCCTCGGCGCTGAAAACTTGATGTTCTGGTCGGATGGTTCCACGGCGCCACCCCAAGTCACGCCGCAGCAGATCGAAATGGCACGTCGAAGCTCGAGCCTCTTGTGAGCTCGGCACGAAGCCTGCAACTCAAAGCCAACATTCGAAGCTCCGAACTCGAAAAGGCACCCAAAGGAATCGAAAGGAATCGAAGTCATGAGTCACAACAGCCTACGTTCAACCCTCACCCTCGTCTTCATCGTTGCCTCTTCAGTCCAGGCTCGCGCGCAGAGTGTCGAGGAGTCAGTCAGCTTGGAGCTGTCTGGGTTCGAAGAAGTACCGACCTTTGAAGATTTGACGAAAAAGTACGGCATGGCGCCTGCGACCGCTGCGGTGCTCGCGCTCGCCGACGATGAGTCAGCACGACCCTTCCTTCGTGCCCGCGCGCTCGCGCTCTTGGGTCAGAGCGAGAGCCCGGAGGCGCTGCCGGTCATCCGCCGCGCGCTGAGCACTCCCGAGCAACCCTTCACCATCCTCTTTGCCGCAGTCAGCGCGGCCGGGCGCAAAGGCAATGGTCTCGTCGAAGCCCTTCGTCCACACCTCGACTCCGAAGACGTCCACCTCCGCGAAGTGGCCATTGGATCGCTCGCGAAGATCGGCACTCCGGAGAGCAAGCGGCTCTTGGCGACCAGACGGCCCAAGGAGACGAGCCCGATGCTGAAACGGAAGCTCGCCGAGCTCGACCGCTGAGTTTGAACGACTGTACGAGTTGATACCCATCGGGTCAGATGCCAAAGACCCTCTTCGCGTTCTCTCCGAGAAACGAGCTTCGTGCCTCTGGTGACAGACCCAACTCATCGACCTGTTCGAGGCACTCGCTGGGCATGATCATCGGATAGTTGCTCCCAAAGAGCACCTTCTTCCCTCCGTGACTCTTCATGTACTCGACCAGCTCGGCTGGGTAACGCTTCGATTTGTAGGCCGAGGTATCGATGTAGACATTGGGATACTTGGTCGCCAGAGAAATCATCTCGAGCGTCCACGGATGTCCGATGTGGCCGCCCACGATCGTGAGCTCCGGAAAGTCGAGCGCGACCTCGTCTAAGTACGGGATGGGTCGGCCAGGATCGGACGGACCGAGCGGGCCGGTGTGACCGACCTGAAGGCAGAACGGGACCCCGAGCTGGACACACTCGGCATACAACGGGTAGTAGCGCCGATCGTTCGGCGGGAGATTCCAGAGCCACGGCAGCACGCGAAGGCCCTTGAACCCGAGATCCTTCACACATCTGCGGAGCTCCAAGACGGCGGCCATGGGTCGGGACAAATCGACCGCGGCCACGCCAACCAGCCGATCGGGGTGGGCAGCTACGACGGACGCCACGTGCTCATTCGACAGAATCGGTCCGCTCGGACCCCACCACGCCGAGACGAGCGCGCGATCGATATGCGCGGCGTCGAGCGCGGCCAGCGTGAGCTCGGAGGGGATCTGGTCGGGGAGAGTCGTAGGATCGATGTCACGCCAACGCAGCAGGGGCGCGAACATGGGGTGACGCAAGAAAGGCGCGGTCGGGTGTTGAATCCAAGCATCGATGATCACGGTGATCATTCTGCGGGAGATCTCGTCGGAAGGGGAGCCGGACGAGAATCGGCGCGCTGGCGAAGCACCAGGCTTGATTTGGGGCTTGGGGAGGGGTGTGGTGCTCCTGCGATGGACATTCGAAGAATTGCGATCACGACGGGTGGAGGAGACGCGCCCGGCCTCAACGCGGTGATTCGGGCCACGACGGTGGCCGCGCTTCGACGCGGTTATGAGGTCATCGGCATTCGTGATGGCTACGACGGGTTGCTCGAGCCGCAGCGCTACGGCGGGCAAGGCTTGGTGAAGCTCGAGAGCGCGTCGGTCCGCGGCATCACTCACCTCGGCGGCACGATCTTGGGCACGACCAACCGCGGCAATCCCATGAAGTACCCGGTGAAACAGCCGGACGGAACGGTCGCGGAAGTCAACCGAATGGACGAGCTGCTCCAGCGCTTTCGCGAGAGCGGGATCGACGCCTTGGTGTGTATCGGCGGCGACGGATCACTCTCTATCGCCGCCGCCTTGGCGCAGAGGGGCCTCCGCGTCGTGGGTGTCCCGAAGACGATCGACAACGACCTCGACGAGACGGTCATCACCTTCGGTTTCGACACGGCGGTCAGCTTTGCGACGGAGTGCCTCGATCGACTTCATTCGACCGCCGAGGCGCACGGACGAGTCATCGTCGTCGAAGTCATGGGTCGTTATGCCGGCTGGATCGCGCTCGAGTGTGGCGTGGCGGGCTCGGCGGACGTCGTGCTCATTCCGGAGATTCCGTTTCAGCTCAAACATGTGGTCCGCAAGATCGTGGAGCGAGAGAAGCAGGCGCGTCCGTTTTCCATCGTAGTCGTCGCCGAGGGAGCCAAGGAAGTCGGCGGGGCGCTCTCGGTGGTGGGTACCGAAGTCGGACGTGGCGAGCGGCTCGGCGGCGCCGGCGAAAAATTGGCGGCCGAGATCAGAAAACACACCGGCAGCGACACCCGCGCGGTCGTGTTGGGGCACCTGTTGCGGGGCGGGCGACCGACGAGCTTCGACCGGCTGATCTCGTTGCGGTTCGGCGCGGCGGCGGTTCGAGCGCTCTCCGAGGGCAACACGGGCGTGATGGTCGCGCTCGATCCGCCGACCGTGCGTTACGTTCGCCTCGAGCTCGCGACGCGGCGCATGAAGTCGGTGCCGCTCGATTGCGACACGATCTTGACGGCGCGCGACCTCGGGATCTGCCTAGGCGACTCGTAGTCGTGCACTTCTGCGGAAATTCCGAGCTTCCTCGAATTCGCCTTTGCGCTATAGAGGCGCCATGACGTCCTGGCTTCGGCCCTTGGTCCTCGGACCGGCTTTCGGCGTTCTCGGCTGCACCGCCGCGACCACCCCTCCGAACACCGTCCCTGTCGCTCACATGGCCGAGTCGACCTACCTCACCGAAGAGATTCGCGAGGTCGTTCGCAGCTCGATGAGCACTCATGGCAAGGAAGTTCAGCCCTTGCTCTGGTCGACGCTCTTTCTCGACCTCGACTGGACCGCAAAACATGCTGCGGCCATCGCGAACGGCCCTCGACTGCATCGCGACGAGGATCCGAAGGTCCCCAAAGACGAGCGCATGCCGGAGCGCCTGGTGAAGCTCGACGCCGAGCTCGCCGAAGCGGCGCGTGGCCTGGAAAAGCTCGCCGCCGCCAAGGAGCCCATCACGCCGGCGCAGCTCGCGGAGGCCTTTGGAGAGACGGTCAAAGTCTGCGTTCGCTGCCACGCCACGTACCTCTTCCCTGGCGAGCACATCGAACGGGCCAAAGAACGCTGACTCGCAAGCTCGCGACGCTACATTGTCGGATTGCAGCGGCCGAGCGCTCCTCGTACAAGGCTCGCGCGAATGGCGCTGAAACATCTCTCCGACGAACAAATCCGCGACTGGACCCTCGAGCAGAAAGACCGCTGGTGGCTCGAGAACGTCTACAAAGGCGACATGCCGCAACTCACCTTGCGGTCCGGCGCCACCGGAATGCTGCTCGGCGGCGTCCTCTCGCTCACGAACCTCTACGTGGGCGCCAAGACCGGCTGGACCCTCGGCGTCGGCATCACGAGCGTGATCCTCGCCTTCGCCCTCTTCAAAGTCTTCTCGAAGATATCCAAGGGGAATGACTTCACCGTCCTCGAAAACAACTGCATGCAGTCCATCGCCACCGCCGCGGGCTACATGACTGCGCCCCTCATTTCGAGCCTCGCCGCCTATATGATCGTGACCGACACCGTCGTTCCCATGGCCACCGCGATGGTGTGGATGTCATCGATCTCCCTGCTCGGAGTGCTCTTTGCGTTCCCGCTCAAGAAGCGATTCATCAACGATGAACAACTCCCGTTTCCCGAAGGTCGCGCCGCAGGCGTGGTCATGGATGCGCTCCATACCGGCGACGCACAGTCGGGGCTACTCAAGGCAAAGATACTCATCGTGACGGGCCTCGGCGCTGCCCTCCTGAAAATCGGCCAGAGTGTCCCCATCCTCGAAAAATTGAAGCTCGGACTCCTCGCGATCCCTGAATTTCTCGACGACTGGGTCTACAAACTCACCGTGCTCAAAATTCGAGGAGTCGACCTGCGCGAGCTCACGGTGCGCCCAGACACCGACTTCGTCATGATGGCAGCCGGCGGGCTCATGGGGATCCGGACCGGAGTCAGCATCATGATCGGAGCCATCATCAACTACCTCTTCCTCGCTCCCTGGGCGATCGGCGCCGGCGATGTCAAAGGCAAGCTCGTCGAAGGTGTCACTCACTATGGGTTTCGAGCGATCACCTTCTGGGCGCTCTGGGGCGGCGTGGCGATGATGACTACGGCCTCTCTGTTCGCGTTCTTCAGCAAGCCGCAGATCCTCATCAGCGCGTTCAGGGGACTCGCCGGCAAGAAGGACGCGTCCAAGGGGAGCGACGTGCTCAAAGACATCGAGCTGCCGATGAAGGTTTTTGTGATCGGCATCCCCGTGCTCGGAACCATCGTCGTCCTGCTCGCCCATTTTTTCTTCGACGTCTCGTTGGTGCTCGGAGCGATCGCGATTCCGATGATCTTCATCTTCACACTCATCGCCGTAAACTCGACCGCGCTGACCTCGATCACACCCACCGGAGCGCTCGGGAAGCTCACGCAGCTCACCTACGGCGTGCTCGCGCCGGGCAACATCAAGACCAACCTCATGACCGCAGGAATCACCGGTGAGGTCGCCGGCCACGCCTCGAACCTGCTCATGGACATCAAGCCTGGGTACATGCTCGGCGCCAAGCCGCGACAGCAAGCGGTCGGCCACGCGCTCGGGATCATGGCCGGAGCCATGGTGTCAGTGCCGGTTTTCTACCTCGTATTCCTCCGCAACGGACCGGCCAATCTCATCACGGACCAATATCCGATGCCGGCGGCGAGCATCTGGAAGGCGGTCGCCGAAGCGCTCACCAAGGGTCTCGACAACCTCGTGCCCTCTGCACAGTGGATGGCCCTGATCGGCGCGATCTGCGGCATCGTGCTCGAAGGGATCAAGCTCGCGACCAAGGGGCGCTTCTGGATCTCGGGAGTGGGGATCGGGCTGGCGTTCGTCATTCCATTCAACACATGCCTGGCGATGTTCATCGGCGCCGCGATATTTTGGCTCGCCGAGACTCTCCTGAAGAACAAGGAGTCCGGAAGTTACAAAGTGCTGGTCGAGAACATGGAGCCGACCTGCGCCGGAGTCATCGCCGGCGGTGCACTCACGGGCATCGCGATCACGATCATCGAGAACTTCGCCCTCTGAGACGTACCTCTGTACACTTGACCAGGTAGGACGTACGCCTAGCCCCTGGGGGCGCAGGCATCTTGCTTCGCGGACGCCCAAGCTTACTGCGGTGGAATTGCTTGGGCTTCGACGACCTCAGCCCGATCGGGTAGCTTGAGGCGAATTTCGAGTTCGAGTTCGAGTTCGAGCACGAGCACGAGCACGAACAAGCACGAGCACGAACGAGCACGAGCACGAACGAGCACGAGCACGAACGAGCACGAGCACGAATGCCACACGCGAATTCCGAGACTCGTCGACTTCTAGAATCGGACGAGGACGACATGCGGTGGAATGTACGGAGTTTCGTGCTCGTCCTCGTTCGTGCTCGTGCTCGTGCTCGTTCGTGCTCATGCTCGTGAGATTTCGAGGGCTTACGGTAGGGAAGCTCAAGGTCTATTTCCACCGCAGTAGTCCTGTCCGAACAGGACGTTGGGGCTGTGGGACTGAGCGTAACCTAGCCAGGCGCGCTCTGGTCGAGGTAACATCCAGGGCCAGGGCTGGGCCTGGTCAATGCCATGGCACAGCCACTGCAGCCAGAGGCTCGATATGGTGATGAATCGCTTAGCCCTCCTCAGTCTTGCCTTGCTCGTGGCCTGCGGGCCCACCCCTAGCGAAGAAGCGCCGTGCGAGGACGTGTACATGACGCTGCCACCGTCCGGCAGTGGGTTGGTCCTGAACTGCGCGGGGACGGAAGCTCTGCTGATCAATCCCGAGAAGGAAGTGGCCGACCTCGCTATCGAAAGCACCACATTTTTCGGTGAAGCCGAGACCTACTCATCGGCGTTTCAGGCCTTTCGGATCACCACCCTGAATGAGGAGCCGGGCAATGAGCTTCTGGCGTACCTCCAATTTCGCGACCTAGACCCAAGCGGCGTTCCCTCGACGACCGTGCGTCAGACGATTGATATTCACGTCCAGATCGTAGGAGCCGATGAGCCCATTCGGCCGAAGATCGTCGTCTACGACATCGACTCTCAATGGGACGAAGAGAATTTTCCCGACCCTACGAAGCCCGTGACTGTCTATGACCAAATCTTCCTCGGCGCGGATATCGCTGGGCTCCAGCCGGAGGAGGTCGCGTTCAGTTGGGGGCTGGTTGGATCAACCAACCCGAGGATGAACATCAAGATCGGAGAGGAATCCGGTTCCAGCATCGATCGGTGGGAGTGCACACCGGAGATGGCGGCGAAAAACCGCTGCGCGCGGTATCAGCCGCTAGGTCTGGGCAAAGTGCAGATCGAGCTCCGCGCCGCCCGACTGTCGGACAGCGAGACTTACTCCGCGAGGATCGTGTTCGATGTCGTCGAAACGGCCTTCGTGATGACTCCGGACGAGGTCCTCCCCGCGGAAAAAGTACGTGCAACGGCCGTCGATGTCTGGGATGGCAAGCCGGTCAAGGAATGGAAGTGGGCACTCATGAACGTGGGTGAAGTCTCGCCGCACCCCTGGAAGTGGGAGCATGCGGAAGTCGTGCGAGAAGGCCCCGTCGCGGAGTTCCAGATTCCCGGCCGCTACAACGGAATCTCGCTGCAAATGACTTTCGACGATGGATCTAGGTCATTGGTCGAGCATATGTTTCGCTATTGAACGTCATGCGCCCAGATCTCTCCGAACTTCCCGTCCAGGAGACTGACTCCGGACCAAGCACTTCCTGCCACCCACTCCGCGGCTGCTCCGGTGATTCGCTCTGGCACACCTGGCACCCAGATCGTGTCTCCCCTGTCGGTTGCGAAGGCCGTAGCGACGCCATGGATCGAAGCGCTCACCAGCAGGGGGGCTAAGGTCCCCCGAAATTCCTCGGACCGCGCTGAGCTGGAACTATGATTCCTCTCACAGCCCACCAGTGCAGCCACGCGATCTCGATCGGACACGTACGCTGCGGCCAGCGCGTCCGGACAGACGACCCTCACGATTGCCTTCTCATTCACAGACTCAACCCAGTTCGTCAAGTTGAAGCCTGCTCGCTCCCGGATGACTGCGCCGCCTTCTGCCCAAGCGAGTACACCGGAGGACGAGCTCAGTTGGTCGAACGCACCCTGACGCTTCTCTTCAACGATCCCCTCCTCGGTCCGACGAAACCATTCCCATTGCCCACCAGGAACTCGCGCGGCGAGGAGTCCGTCCATACCCACCGCAAGCCGTTCGACCCGGCCCGAAGCACCAACTCCGCCCAGGGCTCCAAACGAGTCCCCGTCGAACGTAAAAAAGCGCGAGGTGCCATTCACGGCCGAGCCGGAGATCACGATGTCGCCGGCTGAGTGATCGTACTCGGCGGCGCTCAGCTCGAACTCGGCAAACTGATCCGTCTCTGCGATTTCGAAGCGAGTCGCGCTCGTCGTTGTTGCGGCAAGGAATTTGGCCCCGAACACGACCAGCCGACCATCCTCGAAGGCAGCACCGGCGACGAAGTCAACTCGTCGCACCGGGAAGGTGGGGACTACTTGCGGAACGGTTCCCAATTCGTATTTTGCGATGATTTCGACGCGGTGGCCTGCTTGGGACAGCAGGAGTGACGAAGTGGCATTGAGCGCTACCAGCAACACTTCGCCGCGCCCCGATAGGCGGCTTGAGTGATCGAGCGTCGCGAGATTTCCCGGCACGAGAAACGTCTCGAGCACGTCGTTCGCACGGAGCACTATTGATGGCAAGGCCAGGCCAGTGCCAAGGTCGCCAACGCACTCATGGTCGGGCAGCCGATGTATCTGAGTCGAGCGACTCTCGACCTCATAAGTCATCACCACCGCCTCGAGGTCCGCCCCAACCACCCTTCCGCACGCGGCCACGACGCCATCCTGTATTTCGGTCACGAACCGCATCTCCACTTCGGACTCACTCGTCCGTGCCGTGCACTGGACGCGTCCGTCCTCGCCGATTTTCCAGAAGTCACCTCGGTCCGTCACGCCCACCACTTCCGAGCCCACGACCTCCGAACCCAACACTACCGCGTCCTTGGCTCTCCCCTCACACCCAGTCAGCTCGACGTGGTCGCAGACGCCAAACCGGCCACAGCTCTTCACGACCCTCTCGGCCAGCCCCAACACGAGGACGCTCCCGGCGTCCGCGCCCCGTTGCCACCACCGCAACGTCACCGGCGCCGTCGAGCTCGCCGCGAGCTCGTCTCCTCCGAACGGGGCTCCGACCTCGCCCGCCGCACTCAGCGGATACAACGTGACTCCGCGCTCCGAGCGCCGCGCGATCACGAACTCCGCACCCTCGCCCTGCAACCCCGTCGCCACGATCGCCTCGGCCGGCGCGGACAGGGCGTACGCGCTCGACAACTCCGGCAGGTCCGTACCCAAACCCACCGTCGGCACCATCGTCACTTCGAACCGCGGCGTGCTGGTCGCGTCGTCTCGCGAGAGGATCGCCAGCAACCCGTCTTCCCGATAACCGACGTCCAGGACGGTCTTCGTCGTGATGGACGCGCCGAGGATCGGCCCCGTGTCGACTCTTCGGATCCTCGTGGGCTTGTCGGATACGAGCGGAGGCATCGGACACGCACAAGCTCCCGAGAAATCGAGCTTCAAGGTCGCGGCGAGCTCGGGCTCCTCGTCGAAGCCGACCGACTCACTCCGCCCGCGCGTGTATCTCGTTGCTTTGCCTAGCCCGAACGCAGGACAGACATCTCCCCGAAACATCAACGCTGGCGGGCCCTCGGTCTCCCAGAGGCAACGACCGCACTCTCCAAACCCAGGCTCGCTCTCCACCTCCGAGGCCCTGACTCGCAGCTGCTCGAAGAGCTCGGCGCCACTCGGTGGGTCTTCGTCGGCGATCGTTAGGTGACTCGGATCGAGCTCCACGATGACGAGCTTGCCGTCGTCTCCCGCGTCGAAATCGATTCGGCTCGCGGGCCCTTCGACCGCCACACTTTCTCCCGCGTACCGAGCCGACCGCCTCCAAACCCATCCCTCTGGCGTCCACCGCGCCATCATCGCGGTCTCTGGACCGTCCTCTGCCCGCAACCCCGAAATCACCTGCAGTCTGTCGGGGTCCGCAGGCAAACTCAGCGTTCCTAGGCCCGTCTCGCAGGCCGCCAGGCTCACCATCAAGACGGGACCCACCAAGCCGAGTCCCCTGGGCGCCAACGCTGAGGAGCCGCAGGCGAGACGCCTGCGGTCCCAGGTGTCCGGATGATCCCTGGATGTCAACGCTGAGGAGCCGCAGGCAAGGTGCCTGCGGTCCCGGGGCTCCGGCGGGCGTTTCATGGCGCCAGCCCCCAACTCAGAAGCGTCGCGGCCAGACCTACTCCGGCGCCAACGAGCGATACCCAGAGGACTTGGTTTTCGTCTGCCCCGAACCCGCCCCCGGCCACCATCGAGCCTCCCGCGACGAGGGCTCCGATCCCTACGGGCACGAACGGCACCGAGCCATACCAACCTCCGCAGCCCGGCTCGTCCCCTCCTTCGGCTACGATGCAGCCCTGACTCGACCGCTCACCCGCCAAGACCGCCCCCGCAGCGACGAGCGCCGTACCCGCGAGCGCTGCGGCGGAGCCGGCGATCAGGACTCCGGTTCGAGCGACCATGACTTCGGACGTGTGACGGACGCCTAACTTCGGCGCCACCACACTCGGCTCACCCCACCGCACACTCAATTCCAAATCGACGGGGTCGTACTCATCGTGCTCGAAGCGCAGCTGACGGTGCCCGATGGGTACGTCGACGAGCTCGAAGGTCTCCTCGATGGAGCTCACGAAGACGAGGCGACCGTCCAGGCGAACTCGGAACCCCGACGGCAAGCCCACGACTCGAGCTCGTCCGAGGGTACGCCACACACCGGCCGCTTCGAACGCCGGCCGAAGGTCCCTTCGAACGAGCTGGTCGACGAAGGCGACGAGCGCCTCCGGGTCAGGAACGTCGGCCCAGTCCGTGCTGACGACGACTGAACGTTCGAAGGCTTCTGCTTCGATCTCCTGGACGGACCGCGAGCCTCGCGCCGCTCCGATGGCCGCGGCCGTCGCCGTGGACACCAACCTCGCGGAGACGCGATCGGCTCGTCCGTCGCGGGTGATGACGGACAGTTGCAAGAGAAATCGCGGCGTCGTCCCGGTTCGGGTGCCCGAGATGAGTTGCTGACTCGCGCAAACGACCTCGGTGGCGCAGGTCCCGAGGGCCTGAGGGTCGAGCTCCCGGAGGCGGAGCGCGGTATTTTCAGAGAGTGACCGATCGAGGGCGTCCAGGAGGTCGGCGTGGCGGACGACACCTTCCTGCCGGCTCGGATTCAGCTTCATGAACCCGATCGGCTCGCGAGGGCCCACCGGAAAAGCCGGCGCCGGCGCGCTCGATTCCGCCCAACTCACACTCGGCATGAGTGCGACAAAGACGAACCCGGAGGATCGAAGCATCAAGCCACTCTCAAACGATCCCAGAGCTCGGAGGCGCGCCAAGAGCCGACCTTTGCCGCGAGCGCGGAGAGGTCGTCCGGGGGCTCTCGCGCGAGGTGATCCAGATCTGCGGCCGTGAGCAAGACGCTGGGTTCGAGGCCGAGCGCGGCGGCCCGTTCGTCTCGAATCGATCTCAAGGTGTTTCGGCGCCGCTCTACAGCGGCCTCCATGCGCGGCGGGCGCTCGCCGCGAGGGCGTTCCGGAAGCGTCGTCGTGTCGACGAGCCCTCGTGCGATCGCTTCGGCCACACGGGAGAGGCGGCCCCGAGACTTCGGCATGTTGCGCCGACCGGCGAGCCGGACCACGGCCTCGACGCCGTCTCGTACAGCGATGCGCGCGACCTCAGCGATGCCTTCGTTCGAGAGCACTCGGAACGGAGGAGTGTTGGCCGCGCGTGCGTCTTGATCCCGCCATTCGAAGGCGGCTCGCAGAGCGCGGGCCTCCCGATCCGAGATCGATGGGGCCGCGAGCTTCCAGAAAGCCGCAGGATCGGGCGTCTTCTGCACCCAGCGCCTCTTCCTCACGTCATCCGAGTCTTCTCGTTGCCACTCGAGCCGGCCAGCCTGGCGGAGTTGATCCTCGAGCCGCTCGGCCAGCGGGAGCAGGTACATCGTGTCGCGCCGCGCGTACTCGATCTGTTTGGCCGAGAGCGGGCGCTCCGCCCAATCCGAGCGCTGCTCGGACTTCGTGATCTCGACGCCGAGCTCCGACTCGAGCAGAGCCTTGAGGCCGAGCTGTCTGCGGCCCAGGAGCCTCGCGGCGATCATCGTGTCGAACAAGCCGCCGAGCTCGAGGTCGAAGTCTCGCCGCAGGGAGAGGACGTCGAAGTCCGCGCCGTGGGCGACGATCGTACGCGCCGGATCTTCGAGCAATCGCCGGAGCGGGTCAGCCATCCCGAGGGCCAGCGGGTCGAAGAGGTAGTCTTCACAGGGCGACGAGATCTGAATGAGACAGACTTTTTCGAAGTATCGATGGAACGAGTCCGCCTCGAGATCGAGCGCGACGCGCGCATGTTTGGAGAGCCCTGCCAAATCCTCGAGCTCCCCCACCTCGGCGATGAACGCCACCGAGCGCGCCGAGGCCGGGCGGAGCTCGAGCTCATTTTCCAACTCGGTGATCATGAGTCGCTCATGGGAGCCACCGGAAGATTCTAGCAGGCCGCTGGCCTCGAGGTGCGCCAGAAGCTATCGAATCGAGGTGATGCACCTTGAATCCGATTCGGCGGTCTTCGCGCCGAAAATTCGCGTCGGCGCGGTCCGCGCGGATGATCGACCACGAGCCGTACTTCCGGCGTGCGGCCCTCTGTTGCTGCTCGCGCTGCTCACGGCCGCTTCTCCCGTTCGAACGGAGCGCGGCGTCGTGGCGAGCGCCCATCCAGAGGCCTCCGCAGCGGGCGCGCGAATCCTCGAACGGGGAGGCAACGCGCTCGACGCGCTCGTCGCCACCGCCTACGCGCTCAGCGTCGTGGAGCCGTTCTCCGCTGGCGTTGGGGGCGGCGGATTTCTGCTCTATCGAGACGCGACCTCGGGCAAGACCTTCGCTGTGGACTACCGAGAGATCGCGCCCAAACGCGCCTCTCGCGACATGTACCTCGCCGAAGGCAAGGTCGTGCCTGACCTCTCGGTGGATGGTCCCCTCTCCGTCGCCGTACCCGGCATGGTCGTCGGCCTCGCCGACGCTCAAGCCAAGCTCGGAAAGAAGAAGCTCAGCGACGTGCTCGAGCCAGCGATCGACTTGGCGGCCAATGGCTTCCGCGTCTACCCAGACTTTCACGACGCCAGCGCCATGCGCGTCGACCTCCTGAACAAATACCCCGCCTCCGCTGCGATCTTCCTGAAAGCGGGAGCTCCTCATGCGGTCGGCGAGCTCTTGGTGCAAAGGGATCTGGCTCGCACGCTGCGGTCGCTGGCGAAGAGCGGCCCCGAGCTCTTCAAGCGCGGATGGGTCGCGATCGCCATCGCCAAGGAGATGAAGAAGCGGGGCGGAGTCCTCGGCCTCGATGATCTCGAATCGTACGCCCCTCGATGGCGCGAGCCCCTCGTCGGTTCTTATCGCGGCCGGACCCTCCTCTTCATGCCGCCACCCTCGTCCGGAGGCCTCGCCATCCTCCAGATCCTCGGCATGCTCGAGCACGACCGAAAAATGCGAGGAAGGACCGATCGCCCAGACGACGTCGACGATCTCCACTTCCTCCTCGAAGCCATGCGTCGCGCGTACGCCGATCGATCGGTGTATCTCGGCGATCCGGCGTTCACGAAGATCCCCATCGAGCGCTTGCTCGCGCCTGATTACCTGCTCGAACGATACAAGACGATCGATCCAAAGAAGGCCACGCCCTCCGCGTCCATCGGTGCCGGCCAGGTCGCGCCTCGCGAGCCCAAACACACGACCCACATCACGGTGGTCGATGCCGACGGAAATGTCGCAGTCGCAACTCAGACCGTAAACTACGTGTTTGGATCGGGCATCGTCGTTCCGGGCACGGGCGTGCTGCTCAACGACGAGATGGACGATTTTTCGGCCGCGCCGGGCGTGCCCAACTCATACGGGCTCGTCGGAGGCGACGCGAACGCCATCGCTCCGGGCAAAGTCCCGCTCTCCTCCATGACCCCGACGATCATGCTCGAGGACGGCAAGGTCCGGCTCGCCGTAGGCGCGCCTGGAGGTTCGACGATCATCACGACCGTGTTGATGGCGGTCGTACGCGTCGTCGATCAAGGCATGGGGATCCAAGAGGCCATCGGGCGCGGCCGCTTTCGCAACCAGTGGCTTCCTGACCGTTTGTTCCTAGAGCCAGACGCACTTCCGCGACACGTGTTGAGCGAGCTCGAACAGCGGGGACACGTGCCTACGGTGACAGAATACTGGGGCAACGCGATGGCGGTGGAGGTTCTGCCGGACGGGACGCGTGTCGGTGTCGCCGACTGGCGAGGCTCGGGAGCAGCGGTCGCCCAGCGCGACCCATGACTCGGGCGCCTCGACCATGACTCCTTGATCATGGCGCCAGCTCGCGCTCCTGCTCTTCCACCCTGCGCGCCCAGTTGACCGGCAAGAGGCGCGGGTTGAACCTCGCCGCCTCGGCCTTGGTCCTATCGAGCAGCTCCTGCGCTTCCTTCTTCTTTTGCTTTGAGGTCAAAAGATCGATCTGAGTAGACAGCAGCTTCAATCGACGTGGGCCGTAGCTCTTTGCGAGCCCTCTGTCGATCGCGGTCAGCGCGTCGTCGAAGCGGCCAGCCTGTTGGAGAACCACGGCGAGTCGATAGGGATTGTTGAAGTCATCCGGAGCTGCGGCCTCGGCTTCGACGAGGACTCTCTCCGCGTCCGAGAATCGTTTGAGCCTCAACAATACGTCGACGAGATCGGCCACGTAGATGGCCTTGGCCTCGAAGTCCTTTGCTTCGGCGCGAGCGGCTTCGAGGATCGCCGCTCGGCGTTTGGCGTACTCTTCAGCCTTCTTCGTCTCACCCAGGGCGTCCGCCGTGTCGGTCAGAACCTCGAGCACGCTCGATAGATCGTCCACGGTGAGCGGCGATCGTTCCAACATGAGGGCGGCCTCGAGCCGCGTAACGACGGCCTCGCGGAGCTTTCGGGTGCGCGGTGCGTCGAGGCTCGCGGCGCAATAGGAAGCGATGCCAACGAAGTCGATCCCGGGCGGAGTGTGGTCAGTCTCGAGCAGGTGACGCAGGCCCAGCTCGGCGCAAGCGCGCGGATTGGTCTTCCACAAAGCCTCGATGTACTCACCGAGCACCAAGGTCCGTCGTGGGTTCTTGCGCTCACGAGGCAGCGCAGCGGAGAGCAGACGGATCGCTTCGGCGTGGTCTTCTCGCGCGAGCGCCTGTTGCCCGAGGATCATGACGTCCGCGGTGTGTCGCTCGGCCGTGGCGAACGCGCGAGTGGTCTGTTCGATGGTGCCTGCACCCACCCAGCGCGCGACCGCGGTGTCGGTCTCGGGGTCGATCACGAGGTACGTCGGGAACGCGCTGATCGGGAATTTGGCGAGGAACTCTTCGTTGCGAGGGCTGTCGTGCTCGACCGAGAGCCACACGAGCTTCGGCGCGATCGCCTCGAACGCCGGCGTCTTCAACACGTTGACACGCATCGAGAGGCAGGTCTGCGACCACGTCGCCCAGACCTCTACACCCACGAGCTTCTTCTGACGAAGGGCCTCTTCTTTGGCACGCGACCAGTCGTCGCGAATCCATGGCACCGCGCTCGAAAGCGGTAGCACCAGCAAGACCGAGAGCGCCAACATCAGCCGGTTCGTGCCGTACGTCCCCGGCCAAATTCAAGCAAGCTCTTCAATCGCCCATCCACAAGTACATGAACTGAACGCGCGGGCCGGGCTTCATCATCGAGCTCAGATCGACACTCAACGTGGGCGCCTTTTGAGGTCGCGCTTCGGACGCGTAGATGCTGCCGGAGTAACTCCCGGGGTGGCGATAGGCGACCAAGTTCGTGGAGTCTGAGCCGAGGCCCACTCGCTTCGCGGCGACCTCCCACGCGTCGTAGAAGTCTCCAACCGAGTCTACCAGCCCGTTCTGAGCGGCCTCGGTCGCGTGGTAGACCCCGCCGTCGGCGAGCGCGGAGACCTGCTCGGCGCTGAGCTTCGGTCGCCCCTCGTCGACGAGCTTCTTGAAGGTGTCGAAGTAGTAGTGGATGAACTTCTCGATCTCCGCGCGATCGTCGTCGTTCATCTTTCGGAACGGATTTCCGACGTCCTTACGTTTGCCGGTCTTGAAAGTCTCGACGGTGACGTGGGCCCACTCGGCGAGCCCCGAGATCTCCGCGTGAATCGCGAGCACGCCGATGCTCCCGGTGATCGCCGCGGGGTCGCTGATGATCTCGTCGGCCGCCACCGCCACCATGTAGCCTCCCGAAGCAGCGACGTCGGGTGTGTACGCGATGACCGGCTTGCGCGTGCGTTCCTTGAATCGCAACACTTCTCGGTGGATGGCCATGCTGGGATAGATACCTCCGCCGGGGCTCGACACCTTGAGCAAGACAGCGCGAACGTCCTCATCGAGCGCGGCCCGCTCGAGCTGGTCTTTGGTGGCCGCGACGATGCTCTCCTCCTCGCCGATGAACGAGGCGGAGTTCTCGGCATTCATCGGACCGGTGACGGTGACGAGCGCGATCTTCGCGTCCGCGTCATGGTCCTCGATGGTGATCTCGTGGAGCTCTTTCATCGACAAGAGGGAGCCGAGGTCGATGTGAAAGCAGCCGCCCGTGGTGAGCCCGAAGAGAGCGATGATTGGAATCCGCACGACCCACTTCTACGCCGCACTCAGGAAGTTTGCACCGACTCGAACGACTCGCGATACTCAGGTGTGGTCGAGGTTCGACGCGCAGCTTCCAACGAGCTCGATGTCTGTCATGAGATCCGGCGCAGGGTCTTCATCGAAGGTCAGCAGGTACCCATCGAGGCCGACCTCGACGGGCTCGATGCCGAAGCAGCGCACTTTCTGGCGTTCGAAGGAGCTCAGCCCGTCGGCAATGCGAGGCTCCGCGAGATCTCACCGAAGGTGGCCAAGGTCGAGCGAGTCGCCGTACTGGCATCCCACCGAGGCCGAGGCATCGGCGACCTCCTGATGGATGCGGTCGAAAGAGAGGCTCGCGCACGAGGATGTCGAGAGATCGTGTTGAACGCGCAGCTCTCCGTCGTCCCGTTCTACGAGCGCCGAAAATATGTGGGTGAAGGCGAAGTCTTCGAAGACGCCGGCATCGACCACCTTCACATGCGCAGGAAGGTCTAACTCGAGAGCTCGTCGTAGCCGTAGTCTTCTTGGGGGATCAGCGGGCTGCCTTCGGGCGCGATCAAGCCGAGCGGATGGAGCGGCGCTCCGGCGACGACCTCTGCCAACAAGCGCTTTACCTCCGAACCTCCGCGAAGCGGGAGGCGCTCGACCTCGCTCAACGTGAACCAACTCGCACCCAGAGACTCCTCGTCGGGCTCGGACTTCGGAGGCCGCTCGTCCATAGGCCGGGCCGCGTAAAAAACGCGCATCCTTGCTCCACCGGGCACCGGCGTGTGCTCGACACGAAGGATCCCCATCAGCTCGATGGGAACACCAGCCTCTTCCATCGTCTCTCGAACCGCCGCGTTGGCGATCGTCTCACCCGGCTCGACGCGGCCCGCAGGAAGGTACCAACGCTGCCCATGCCGCCGCTCGTGCACGAGCAGGAATCGATCAGCGCTTCGTACGACGACGAGCGCGAAGAACCAGGTGGGTATGGCCATGAGGGCTCTCTTGGAATGGTAGCACGCCCGCAGGACTGCTAGCGTCGCCGCGAATGATCGAGCGCTCGAACGCTCGCGTGGCTCGGTTTTTCGCGTTCGCAATTGGCCCCCTGCTCTTGGCCGCGGCCGTGCTTCGCTTCTACGACCTCGAGCACAATCCTCCTGGTCTTTGGCAGGACGAAGCCTCCACTGGCCTCGATGCGTGGCTGATCGCGACCAGCGGCCGCGATCAACACGGCGCACCTTGGCCGATCATCGCGCGATCTTTCGGAGACTACCCGTTGGCGGGCTATCGATACCTCGACGCGCTCGTCGTGTCGGCCTTCGGCCTGAGCATCGCCACCGAACGCGTCGTCGCGGCCATCGCCGGCACGGCCTTGGTGGGCGTGGCCTCGGCGTTCTCTTGGCTCGCCTTTGGTTCGATCGCTGCGCTCGGGACACTCGCCTCGGCCGCGCTCTGCCCGACCTGGATCCACTTCTCGCGCTATGGATCCGAAGCGATCCTGCTCCCTCTCACGCTGACCGCCGGCGCGACGCTCTTCGAAGCAGGCAAGCGGCCACATCGGAGATCGCTGTGGATCGCGGGCGCGATCTGCGCGGGCCTCTCCGCATACACGTATCACGCGGTGAAGGTCGTGCTCCCGATTTGGATCATCGGCGTCATCGTTTACTTACACAAGGAGATCCGCGAGACATGGGCGAGCGATCGCAGAGTAATCGTGGCGACCGCGTTGGTCTTCACGGCGGTCGTGCTTCCCTCGGTGATGGTCTCATTCAGCGTTGGGGGCCAGGCCCGCGGGCGCACGGTCCTGGCCTGGTATCACCACGAAGGGCTCGAGCTCCTCAGAGTCATCGCCCTCAGCTACCTCTCGTACTTCGACTTGGGAATGCTCTTCGTTCGCGGAGGCCCGGTCGTCGCCCAGTCGATTCCGTACGCGGGCCTTTGGAGCTTGTTCGACTTGCCGCTGATCCTCGCCGCGCTCTGGGCCTTGGCTACCAAACGACTGCCGCGCGCGGGGGGCTTCGTCTTGTTCTGGTTCCTGCTGGGCCCTCTGCCGGGCGGGCTCACGCCTGACATTCAGAACATCGGTCGAGCGATCGCGTGGCTGCCGTCGCCCAACGTGCTCTCGGGCGTGGGCTTCGCGGTGCTGCTCGGGCTGATTCCCGTGCGCTTCGTGAGCACGGGACTCGCGATCGTCGCCCTTGCGTGGACGATCACGCTCGGCCAGATCGCCTACGAGACGCTGCTCGTGTACCCACGGAACAACGAACGGGATTGGCAGTTCGAGATCTCCGCGGCCATGAAATGCGCCAAGGAACATCGAGGTCGCCGCTCCATCATCGTCGCGCCGGAATTTCAGCTCGCGAGCGTCTTCGCACGCTTTCACTTCTACGACCTCGGTGAGCCCGGTGGCCTGCGGCCGTTTTCGCTGGGCCGCCGGACGCGCCTCGGCCCCGATGAGATCTACGCTTTCCCAGCGAGCCAACCCAAACCCGTGAATGGTGAAGAGCTGTGTTCGATCCGCTCGAAACGAGATCCAACACCGCGCGCGTTCGTCTACGGCAGCACGGTCGCGGCCGATCGTGCGCCCTCCGAATGAGCTTCGAAGGCACCGTAAGGAAGTAACCTGCGGCATTCCCATCCTTTCCACGGATGCACCAAGGGCCCGTATCCTACTGTCCCAAGGCGATGGTAGTGACCTTCAGGGTCATCGAAGGCCGAGTTCATCCGGTTCTTCTTTGACGGGCCCTAAGCGCAGAACAGGCACTGGGGCAGGCTCGATCTCCGAGGCGCGATCGGCCCAGTCGGTCCCGCCTCGAAGTCGCCCCAGCGCGAGCGCCGCGTTGAGCCCGATGCGATCCAGAGCCCCGAATCCAGGATCCTCCGACGTTCCCTTCAACGCTCGAGACGAACCAAACACGAGCTCGAAGTCGGGCCGCACGTGACGACCCAACGCGAGAAACGGAGGGCACAACTCCTCGACGCGGGCCAACAAGAACAAAGTCCGCAAGGCCTCGAACGTCTCGATCTCGGCGAGCTCCGGCCGCACCGCCTGAAGCTCCGCCAGCGCACGAACCAAGTCCCGAAGGATCTCTCCGCTCTTGGCCCAATCGACCAGCTCCGCTCGCCCCGACGCAAACAAGCTCTGAAGTCGTCCGAGTCGAGCAGCGCTCATGAGGACGCGATGAAGCGGCGTTCGCGCGACGAGCCCGAGCTCGATCACGGGCGCATGCACACCAAGCTCCACCCAAGCCTCGGCCATCCGCCAACGCGCGGCCTCGTCCGACGCGCAGAACTCAGACAGAGCAGCAAGACGCGCAGCCAGCTCGTCGAGCTCCCCGGTCGCAACACCAAACACGAGCAGCCCAACGGCGCGATCGAGGCTCGGATCCTGGTCGAAGACGCGACAGAGACGACGCACCTCGGAGATCGAACCCAACCGCTCCCGCGCGGCCGACGACAAGCTCCAAGATGGAGGCGACTCCTCGCTCACGGCCTCCCGAACCGCCTCGAAGATCTCCTCCATGCTCTCCGTCAGCGCGCGAGCACGAGATAACGCCAGATATCTCCCAATCGTCTCGCGGCCTCCGCGCAACAGATCGATCGCGGGCTCCGGATCACCACCTCCGATCACTCGACCGAAGAAATGCGAGACTTCCTCCTCGACCTCAGCTCGAAGGTGCTTCTCGATGATCTCGAATCGCTCGAGCCACCACACTTCGTTGAGTGTCGATTCCGATCTCGATATCGCGAGGACCTCGGCGATGCGAACGTCGAGCACTCCAAAGCGCGCCCCTTGGCTCGTGTCTCGAGGCCGAAGCAGACCTCGCTCGATCGCCTTCGCGACGAGCTCCTCGGAGAGCTTCGCGCGCTCGGCCAGCTCGGACGACGACACCGGCTCGAGCTCCGTTCTTGCTCCGAGCATCTCGCCAGCGACGTCCAACCTTCGCTGCGAGGCCCCGAGCTCTCCGTTCGCGATGAGCTGCTTGATCACCGAGAGCGGCAGATAGCTCTCCGTTCGAAGTTTTTTGATCGCCAACAATCGGCTGACGTGGCTCTCGTCGTAGTACGCCATGTTGCGGCTGGTCTTGGCCGGAGCCTCGAGCAGGCCCTCGCGCAAGTAGAAGTGAATGGTCTCCTTCGGGGTCTCGGTGCGCCTGGAGAGCTCTCCGATCTTCAGACCCCGCGGCTCCCGCTTTCGCCGACTCGGCACCTCGGTGCCTATAACATTTCCGATTCCTCGGAGCCTGCTTCACTCATTGCTTACAAGGCCAACCGGTAGCCGACGAAGACCTCATCGAGATGGGAGTAAAGCTCGCCAAAGCTGCCATGCTTGCCGGCGACCCCGACGGCCCCTGCAACGATCGAGCTCTGGTCGTCCACCGAGTAGCGCAATCGCGCCATCAAGACGACGTTGACGGGATCGAAGGTCGAGATCACCGCGATCGCGGTCTCGAGATCTCCGTCGAGAAAGAAGCTCGAGCGCAGCGCTGCGGCGACTCCTGGCATCGCGATCGTTCGAGCTCCAACGTCCGTCGAGGAGGGAGGATCACTGCGACCCTCGAGAAACAACAACCGGTAGTACGAGCGAACTTCGGCCGCGGCGATCGCGAAGACTTCGACATCCGCTTGGAGGTCCTCACCCTCGGCGTATTCGAGCCCGATCATCGCGTTGAGATAAGGAAGTCGGACCGACTGGAACTCTTGCGTGTAGAGGGTGCGCTCGAAGGTGTAAGCCGCGTCGACCTTGAGCAGCAACGGATCGACGGCGATCGATCCATCGAAGCCGACCACCGTTCTTCGGTCGTAGGTCCCCATGAACAACGGCCGACCCTGCTCCTGGGCATCTCGGATCCGTCCGATGGCTCCGAGCAGCTCCGGATCGGTCAAATCGAAAGGCTGCCCGCTCCCGAAGCTCTGGAGGGCCCCGTCGAGCAGCACCGCTGCGTCCCGATCGATGTACACAGTCGGAAGCGGCTCGAACCCGTGGACGACGCTGACTCCGAGATCGACCTCTCCCAAACCCAGCGTCGCTCTCAGCGCCAACGTCGCATTTTCGGGACTATCCGAGGGCCGATCGATCGCGATGGCCTCGTCGAGCACGCGATCGCTCAGAGAAGGCGACAGCATCGCGTCGAAGCTCGGGAGCGGAAATCCGGCGGCGTCCAGGACGACGGATAGCGCGGTGTCCCATCCGTCCAGACGAAATCGCGACGCCGTGAACACGGGCAACACAACTCCGCGCAACGTCAGCGGGCCGGCGCCATACGTCGCTTCGACCCCGAGCACCGGGAGCTTCGCGCTGCCAACGTCCGTGAAGAGGCTCGCGCGCAAGTCGATCGGATTCAACACGTCGATGGGGCCGACGAGGTCGCTGACGCCCCACGCAAAGATCAGGTTACCGAGTCTCAACCTGAAGGGCCCCAAGGAGATCCGAACGAAGGCTTCGGGCGCTTCGAGAAAGAGCTGCTCGCGGTCGTCTCCGCTTTTCGAGATCGCCGCGACGTACTGAAACTTCGGCGCCGCAAACGCGGACATGCCGGAAGTCAGCTCCGCATCGAGCACCATCCGACCAGACACATCGAGCCGCCCCACGTGCGCATCGATGTCCTCGTGCCCGGTGTCGGCCGCGACCTGAAGGTCGAGCTGCCAGGTCGCCCGAATGACCGGGGCGGAGCTGGAGTCGGCCGGCGCGTCCAGAAATTCGTCCAAGCCCGAGCTCTCTGAAGAGGTGTCGACCTCGAGCGCGTCGGCAGACCCCGAGATCCCCAAGAGGAGCGCGGTGAACGCTCCACACGAAGCTCGAGTCACCGTTCGAGCGCCTCGGGTCGAAACAACTCAGCAGGGATCTTCGAGTCGAGGTCGACCGCCGCCAGCGTGAGGCGGGTCGTCGACTTATTCTTCGCGCTCGTCATCCAAGTCTCGGTCGCGATGACTCGCGTACCCTTGCGCTGGAGCTTCTTCACCTCGAGCCGCTTCTCGAGCGTCGTCATGTCTTTCGCGAACATCGACGCGGCGACGGGCACGAGATGCTCCTTGTGCACCCAGCTCACGATCTTGCCGTAGACCTCCGAGCTCGGATCCTTGGGCTGCCCTTCGATGACATAACAGTCCTGACCATCGATTTTCTCATCCGCGAGTCTCTTCCAGACCGAGTCGCGAACATCGCGCCCCTCTAGGTCCGAAAAGGAAAAATCCGTTCCCATGAAGCTCTTGTCGCGCTGCGATCCTACGATGCGCTTCACCTTCTTGAACGCCGGCAGATAGATGAATTGCGAGTTCTTTCCGGCGGACTCCTCGATGGAAAGAAAACGCGTCCCCGCCACCTCGGCCGGAGAATCGAACTCGACGAAGGCCCGCACGAGGCCGTCTTCCCTCTTCATCTTGGTTCGGATCCGCCGCTCGCGTACCGTCTTGCCGTTCTTCTCGACTCGGATATCAATCGTCGCGCTCGCGTCGTTGGTGGAGAAGAGGTTGCTGTCGAGGGCGCGCTGCGCGATCTCCTCCGCGGTGAGCTCCGCGGCGATCGCGGAGCTCAGAGGGACCATGAGGCCGATCATGAACGCCATCAAGCCAACCGGGTGCACGGCTCTCACACTCCGAGATCAGCGGTCCTGAGGCAATTTCGTTGATCGGCTGACACACTTATCCGGGTCGCGGAATCCCAAGCTGGTCGCAAATCACGCGGCAAAGAGTGTCCTTGATTTCGTTGTGTCGCGGCACCGGAGCGCATCGACCATTCGTTGGGTTGCGGTAGCTTCGGAGCAGCAGCTCAACTGCCTCGATGATCATCTCTCTCGCTTCGTCGAGGTTGCGACCTTGCGTGACAGCACCTGGCAGCTCTGGCACCGTGGCCATGATCCAACCGTCTTCGATCGTCTCGTACACGACGCTGTACTGACGTTTCACATCCTGATTGTCGAACACAGGCCCGCGGCGGTCAACGAGACCGCGCGACGAAGCGGTGATGACGGGTCCGCTCTAGCCGAGACTCCAGGCAGCACGAAGCGCGGCCTCGAACACGACTCGAACGGGGATCCCGCGCTCGGCAGCCAACCGCGCGCAATCGTCGTGCTCCGGCTTCACGAGCGGAGGCCCGTACGGTCGCGGCGAGCGTTTGATACGCACGAGGCCGAACTCTGTCTCCACAGTCTCGACCGTTCGCGGCAACACGATACGCGAAACTTCCAAGACTCTCACCCCGAGCGTCGTGCCGTGAGCGAAGAACGCGCTCGCCACCGCGTCGATCGTCGACCTCTTCGTCAGCGCGCTGACCACCGACCCGACCCGACCCTTCTTCATGTGCGCGGCGGTCCACCAAGCGTCGTGAGCGCCCGCAGCCAAGAGCGCATCCACGAGCGCTGGGAGGTGCTCGGGCGACAGGTCATCGATCGTCGACTCCACGATCGCGTCTTCGTCCGATCGCGTCCCCGTCACTCGCTCGTCTTCCCCCAAGAACGAACGAACGATGTTCGGTCGGTCCGGCCAAGCGAAGTGACCTGCGCCCACTCCCGTACGCTCGAGGCGCATCGGCGGCAGCGCTCCGAAACGGTGCACGATCGCCCGAAGCAAAGCGGCGCCCGTGGGTGTCACGGTCTCACCGGAGAACGGAGCCTCCTCGATCGGCACACCCACGAGCATGTGCACGGTGGCCGGCCCTGGCAGCGGGATCGGTCCGTGTGCGGCGAGGCGAAGGCCACGGGCGAGGGGAACTCGTGACGCGACGACTTCCTCGACCGAGAGCTCGTGAAGCGCGGTCGCGACGCCCACGACATCCGCGATCGCGTCGTCGGCTCCAACCTCGTGAAGCTCCACGGACTCGAGCGGAACGCCATGGACGGCGGCCTCGGCGGCGCCTAGGCGGGCAAAGGCATCGAGCGCGATACGACGCACCGGACCCGTCAGGTCCGATGCCTCGAGCTGCTCCCGAATCGACGCGTAGGTTCGGTGCCGGTGACGTTCGGTCGAAGGGGGGTGGCCGGCATCGTGTGAGTCTCCGGTCCCGACCTCGGGTGAGTGTCCGGCCTCGTGTGAGTGTCCGGCCTCGTGTGAGTGTCCGGCCTCGTGTGAGTGTCCGGCCTCGTGTGAGTGTCCGGCCTCGCTCGGCGCTTTGCCGTCGATGAGTCTATGCTGATGCTCGAGCCTCGAGTCCGCGAGCTCACCTTCGATCATGACGTCGACACCTCTCGCGCGCAACCCGAAGGAACGCACTTCGCGGTTCACGAGCTCGACCCGCGACAACCCGACCCGAGCCCAAGCGGCCTTGATCGCTTCCGGCCGGACTCCGAGATCCAGCAAGGTGGCCAGCAGCATGTCCCCAGAACAACCGCCGACGAGATCCAGATACAATACCTTACTCATGTGCTCACCCTCTCGCGGTTGATGGTGGACGCAGCCACGGCCGCGCCAAACCCATTGTCGATATTCACCACAGTCACCCCTGGCGCGCAGGAATTCAGCATCGCCAGCAACGCCGCGAGCCCGCCGAAAGAGGCGCCCGCGCCAATACTCGTCGGCACCGCGATCACGGGTCGGGAGACCAACCCAGCCAACACACTCGGTAGCGCCCCCTCCATCCCCGCCACGACGATCAACACCTCACACGACTCGAGCACGTCGCGATGGGCGAGCAGCCGGTGCACTCCCGCCACCCCCACGTCGCGTACTCTCATCACTCGATTTCCGAAAATTTCTGCCGTCAGCGCAGCCTCCTCCGACACCGGTCCGTCGGCCGTTCCCGCGCTCACCACACCGATCACTCCGCGGCCGCGGTCGACCGACTTTGGCCCGACCCAGAGTAGGCGCGATACGTAGTCATAGGTGACTTCTTCGGCCATCTCGAGCGGCAAGAAGCCTCGCACCTTGGGCGCGACCGCTCGATCGACCCTGGTGACGAGCGCCGTCTGCCCAGCCTTTCGGATCGCCGCGACGATATCCGAAATCTGGTCTGCGGTCTTTCCAGGCCCGAACACGACCTCCGGGGTCCCTGTTCGGAGCGCCCGGTGGTGGTCTACGTGTGCAAAGCCGAGACTCTCGAACGGGAGCGTTGCCAGACGTCGCTCGGCGTCCTCCACCCCCAAGTTACCTCGGGCTACGTCGCCGAGGAGCGCCCTCAAATCCTCCGGTTTCATGAGTTCTCCCGAACCCATCGACCGAACCAGTAGGCCATGCGCCAGTCCACCGCAGGATATAGCGATCGACCTCCACCATCTCCGTTGGGTTTGTATGGGTCCGAGCGCCAGTGATAGTTGGAGCGCGGACGTACGCGCATCGGGATGATCTCCTTGGTCACCACGCCGCCGTTTCGGGCGACGTCGCCGAGCACGGTCACCTGAGTTCCATCGACGAGGACACAGGACTTCGAGGCGAGCTCCTCGGCGTCGCAATTCTCGACGGGAAGGTCCCAAACCGGAGCATCCGGATATTCGCGGAGCGTCCCGAGCGCACCTTCGACGACCGCCGACTCCAAGGAGCGCCCCGCGGCGTTGGCTTTCGCACCCGATCTGCCGGCCGCGTAGGTGAGATCGAACAGACTCTGGTGCATGTCCTTCGGCTGCCTCTCGTTGCCCACCTCCGGCTTGGTCCAAAGCTCCCGCTCGAGCGCGTCCAGCAGGAAGCCATCGGCGGCCGCGTCGTTCAGGTACCTTTGGGCCATGAGCATGGCGGTGAACGCCATGTTGAAATTCGAAAAATTCGACTGAATACCCATGTTCACGGCCAACATGTCGTCGGAGGCGATTTTCGGCAGCAGGCGAGTGGAGACGAGGTTCTCGTGGACGAACCCATTCACCTCGGCGTCCTCTGCCGCGAAGGCGAGCGACCCGACGATGCCGAGCGACATGACCGCATGAAACCCATTCTTGGCGCTGAGGTCCTCGACGTAGAGGCGATCGATCGCGTTCTCGTTGAGATAGGCGTGGAACGTCGGGCGCCCGTCGGCATCGGGAATTTCTAAATCATAGCCGCTCGCCTGCACTTTCATGAGCGCCCGGGCGGTGTCTCTGGCGTCCTCCTGAAGGCGGCTCTTCTTCGCTGCGTCGAACGTATCGTCGTCCTTGATTACTTCCCACACCGCCCCGTACGCAAAGGCCCAGCCGAGCAACATGTCACGTGAGATCGAATCCTCCCAGATCCAATTCGGATACTCAGGCGCTTCCGGCGCTCGCCAAGTCCCATTGTTTTTTTCGAGCGGCAAGGCCCGACCCAGCTCGTCGAAGAGCGGCGTGACCTCTCCGTGACCCGTGTTCGGCAAGTCTGTTCGAATGACACTCCTCGCGGTCACCCCCGCCACGCCATCGATCCGGGCCGCGACACTCAGCCCGTCCATGGCCCTCTCGAGAGCGCCTCGGGCGTGCTCGATCTCCGCGCAGCTCGAACCGGAATCTCGGAGCACTCCATAACGATACGCATCCGCGGCGATACCGGCTCCCGAGTAGAGGCCGGTCGACTTGTTGAATACGAACAGCTCCTCTGGTTTCTTTCCGGAGAACGCGAGGAAGTCATAACCGACCCCGTTTTCAGCGAATGACTCGACCATCGCCTTCTCCGCCGCGGAAGCGGTCTCCGCAAGCGACAAGTCCGCGGACATCCCGGTCGAGTAACTCGAGAGACCAAAATAAATCCGATCGTACCGAAAGGCCTTTGCTGCGAGCTCGACGTCGTGGCCCGAGTCCCCCGGCCCGGGCACGAGGCTCGAGAGCGCCAGCGGTCCGCTCCCGCAAGGCGGCGCCGTCCACTTCGCTTCCTCACCGCAGCCAAAGCCCGTCAAAACCAGGGTCGTGCAGGCCAGGAACCGTCGCATCATCCAAGCTCTACGACGGGAGTGCCGCGGATGAAACAGGTTTCTCGAAGCTCCGCGAGCGCCCGCGCTACGGGACACAACCGCTCACGTCGATGACGCACGACACACAGCCGAGTGATCCGGCCGAGAAACCATTATCGCTGCAGGTCGCTCCTCCGAAATCGGACCCGTCGCACTCCTCGGGTCCCTCGATGGACCCGTTGCCGCAGGCGTGACAAAGCGTGAGATCCAAACTCTGACAGTCCGGCGAGCAGCCTGGGCGTCCGTCGGGCAATCCGCTCAGAGCCGCACAGGTCACGCTCCCCACGTCCGCCTGGTCGCAGACTTCGCCAGGGTCTCGAAGCCCGTCTCCACACACTCCACAACTCGATCCCGCGCAGGCGGGAAGCCATTCGAATCCGTCGAGGAGAGCCGTGGAGTCGAGGATGTGATCGCCCGTGTCCCAGACCCAAAACTCGAGGGTGAATTCTTCGCCCGGGAGAATCGGGGCCCTGGTCTCGATCCAGGTGGTCCCGCCAGCGCTTCCAGACATTCCGGTACCCACCAGCTCGGAGCTCCCGTCGACGCAGGCGCCGCGATCGGAGCCACAGTATTGATTCGGAAGGCAGTACAAGGAGTCCGGACAGCCATCGGAGTCGCTGTCCTGTCCGGAGAAACCGGACCCGCACGTGAAGGGATCGCAAACCGTGAACAGCGCGTTGTTCACCGAGACAGGGTGCCCGTACTCATCGAAAGACACATTTCGATCCTCCGGGATCTCGGGTGCCTCGCTGTCGGGCAGGAGCGCCAGGAAGAAATCATTGAAGCTGCTGCAGGACCAATGGCGATATTCGTTCGAGTAGAACTTGAACCAGAAGCGGAAGCCCGAGACGTTGCCCGGCGCCTTGAGCCTCAAGCGAAAAGTGACGACGTCGTTGATCGCCGTGCCGCCCGTCGGGCACACCGAGGTCGACGTGCTGGCGAGCGTTCCGCCGTTGGGATCGGTATAGTAGGTCGGAGCCATCCCCGAGTTCGCGTAGGACTCGTCCTGGGACTGCCCCGGGTCATCGAGATCGCGCGCGGTCCCTGACGAAATCACGGCCATCGTGGGTCCGCGGGTCGGCCCGACATTGGGACCGAATTCGGTGAGTACGCCGACTTGACGGCCGTCCGGCGCCGTCACTCCATCGGCTTGGAACAGCTCGGCGCTCATCAGCCCAAACGGCCGGTCGCTCGTGGGCGAGCTACAGATCCCGAGCGCAGCCGCCAGATCCGCTCCGGTCGCCGAAAAATTCTCCGCGACCGAGCACGTGTCGGCCACCGGATCGTCGGCGGTGCCGTTGCAGTCCTCGTCGAGCCCATTTCCCGGAAAGTCGTACGAATTCAGGCACGGATCGGCGTCGAAAGTCACCAGGCACGAATTCATCTCGAGATCCGAATCCATAGCAGTGAATCGGACGACATACTGCCCAGCGATCGGCGCTCGAATTCGGCTTTGATTTCCTTCCGGCGGCGCAGCCACGGTGACGTAGGGTGCCGACACGACGGTCCAACCTTGGTAGAGCAACGGATCTTCGTCCGTCGCCGTCCCGATCATGGTTGGACTGCCGAGAGGGATGCGGCCTCCGTTGGGGCAAGTCACTTCGGGTGGGTCGACGCACCTTGCCGTATCTTCGTCCGTCTCGCCGTCGCCGTCGTCATCGATTCCGTTCGCGCAGTCCCTCGGAAACGGGCAAAGGTACTGGTTCAGGATCGGATCGACGACACAGGTCGTGGAAATGGTTTGGCGGAGCGTGCAGGTGAGAAACGTCTGACTCGGGTCGCAAGGCTCTCCCTCGTTGACCCTGCCGGAGACTCTTAGCCGATATCCACCCGAGTCTCCGCTCGAACCATCCACGATGGCGTAGTACTGCCCTCTTGCGACGTCCTCGAGCTCGATCTTGGACCAGCGAATTCGACCGGGGATCTCGTCGTCGTTACACGCAACGAGGCTCGTAGGCTCGCAAGAGTCACGATACAAGTGCAGGGCGGTGTCGAACCCAGAGTTCTCGAGCGAAACTTCGAGGCTCAGCAAGTCTCCGGGCACTTGAAAACCGAACACGCGGTCCCTGCCCCCGGGCGGAAAACACTCGGCGGTATGTCGATCCGAGGCACTCGACGTCCCGCCGTTGACCGCACCGTTGAGCGGGAGTGGTTCTGCGGGCGAGCAGCTCGAAGGCCAGCCTGAGTCCGGATCTCCCACGTCCGAAGGCGTCGCGTCCAGGGGTGCGGAGTCTTGCGGCGCTGCGTCCAGGTCCAGATCCGCGTCGGGCTGCTCCCCGCCATCGGGCTCGGCGTCAGGCTCGGACGCATCAGGCTCCGAATCGGTCCCGGCGTCGGAGTCTTCGCCCACCGCGTCGGAGGCGCCCGCGTCAGTGACCGAGCTCGTCATCGCGTCCGAGACGGCATCGGGTCGACTCGGCCCATCGGAGACCCGAGCGTCCCTGTTCTCGACAGCGCCCCCTACATCCGAAGCGTCGGTCATCGGCCGCGCTCCGCCCGTGGCCTGGCAAGTTCGGCTGACGCAAATCTCTCCCGCCGCGCATTCCGAGTCGTCCTGGCATTCGCTGCCGCAACCCATCGTCGCGACGAGCAGGAGGAGAATGATTTCGAACCGCCTTGCCACGGCGAACCGTACCACGACACCATACTGAAGTGAGCCGGTTTGCCGCGCTTTTGCTCCTCGCGGGCTGCCCGGACTACGGAACCGCGCTTTGTGCGCCGTGCTCCCGTACGTGCCCGTACGAGCTCTCGTGCGTCGCCGGGCGTTGCGTCTCCGAGTCCGAGCGATGCTCCGAGAAGAGGCTCTGCACGGCCCGGCTAGGCACCCGCCACGTACCCCTCGAGACGCTCGTCACGTACGACGCCGGCGATCACGTGCTCGGTCGCGGCAACGCTGGGTTGTCGGAATCCCAGTTCATCGCCGTCGAACCCGTCGGCGGCTCCGCCCGCGTCTTTCCGATACAGGCCAACGGACTTTTCGAGTTCGACGTCGATCCGGCCACCGAGATCGCCATCCGCTTCGCCACCGCACCCGACGGCGAAAAATGCGGACCCTTCGACATCATATCCGTTCGGCCTCGATCGGTCCGCGACTCCGATTGCCTTGCCTGTGCCAACGGCTTTCGCGGCTGCGCCTACGCCGATCAAACCCAGTGCCCGACGAGCCCGGAGTCCGACGAGTGTGTCAACCCGACCGACTGCGTGGCCCCGACGATGGAAGGCATCGTGCGACTTCCCGGCCCCGTGCGAATTACCACGGATTCAGAGACGAAGACCGTGGACGTGAGCTCCGAGGCCCTCCCCCCGCTCGCACTGCTCGAGGGCACTCACGGCGAACAGCACCTCGCCAAGATCGCCGATGAGTTTGGACGAGTCACCATCCGGTTCAAGGAGGTCAGAGGAGTTCCGGTCCTGTTGCGCATGATCGACCGAGCCGGGAGACATACTCACTCGGTCATCTTTTCGGTCCCGGACGAGTAGCACTCAACGAATCGCGAGCTCCGAACGGTAATCGACCTTCATCCGCGGATGCTCGCGAGCCATCATCCTGCGCAGATAGGTTTGGTCGTTGTCCAGATTGGTTAGGGCTGCGGCGATGTCGATGATCTCCCCACGTTTCTTTGCTTGGTCGAGCGACTTGACGCTCAGTCGAGTGGCGCAAGACTCGAACGTCATGCCCTCGCAGAGCTCCCTGGCCACTTTGGCCACGTACTCGGTGCGACCTATGAACACGCCCGCGTTGAGGTACCGCATGGTCCCCGGTCCGAAGCCGGCGGATTCCGCGTGTCGGTCGTTCACCGCGGACTCGTCCGGAATCAGGAAGCGGTCCTTGTCGATGTCGGTATTCGAAAACAAGAGGTCTGCGCCGCTCGCCTCGAGCAGACCGATCGCGCGCTCTGGGGACTGCAAGAGGATCGCGTCGGCGACGTCGAAGTAGAGCAGGTACTTCGAGCGGAGCGGGCCGTTCGAGAGGTACTGATTGATCAGCAGCAGCTTCGGGAGCCCGCCCTTCCACTTGAAGTCCGAGGGCGGACGCAAGATGGTGTAGCGGTCTACGCCGAGCCAATTCATGCTCCGCACCGAAATCAGCTCGAAGTCATAGTTCGTCGTCAGGACGATCTCGAGCTCCGGAGGACAACGTCCGGACCCCTTTGGCGCGGCGACGAGTCGCAGGAGTCGGTCGATGGGTACGTTCAGCGTCTCGCGGGTCCGGTGCAAGACGACTGCACTCTTGTAGAACTCGCGGCGGGTGAGCTTTCGCCACACGAGCTCCGCCTCCACGCGTCGTTGGTACAGGCTGCGCATCGGTCCGCGTGTAACGGACGGCCTGACGCGAGGCAACCGCGTTGTGCTCGACTCAGCGGTGGCCCGCGGCAGCGCGGAAAGCCAACCAGGTAGCATAGCCCCCGGAGAGGTTCTTGGCGTCATAACCTCGGTGCAGGAGTAAGCGCTGAGCGAAATAGGCACGCTGCCCCGCCGCACAATAGACCCACACCGGCCGGTCCCGGGGCAACTCGTCGACGTGTCCACGCAGGGTGGACAGCGGCATGTTGCGAGCGCCCTCGAGGTGACCCCGGTCAAACTCACTCCGCTCCCGAACGTCCAAGAGCAAGTGGTCGGTCTCCTCGACCCGACTCCAATCGGCGAGTCGCATGTCTCCGTTCAACACGTTGACCGCCATCATGCCTGCCACGTTCACAGGGTCCTTGGCCGCCCCAAATTGGGGGGCGTAACAGAGCTCGGCGTCGGCGAGATCCTGAGCCGACCCGCCCATCTGAAGCATGGTCGCGATGACGTCGATGCGTTTGTCCACACCCTCCGCGCCCACCGCTTGGGCCCCGAGGATCTTGCCCGAGTGACTGAAAATCAACTTCAAGTGCACCGGCTGAGCGCCTGGATAATATCCAGCGTGATGGCCGGGATGGAGATAAACGACGTGAAAATCGCTCGTCCCCGCGCGGCGCAGACCCTTCTCGCTTGCGCCCGTCGTGGCGACGGTCAGACCCATCACGCTCACGATGGCGGTGCCCTGGACCCCTCGAAACTTGGGTTCCCGCCCGGCCAGAGTCTCGGCGGCAATTCGGCCCTGACGATTGGCGGGACCGGCGAGTGGAAGGATGACTTCCTGCCCGCTCACTACGTCACTCACCTCGATCGCGTCGCCGACCGCCAAGATCCGCGGGTCGCTCGTGCGCATCTGTCGATCGACGACGATCCCACCTCGCTCCCCGATCGCGAGCCCCGCCGCCCGCGCGAGCGTCGTCTCCGGGCGAACGCCGATCGCGAGGATCACGATGTCCGTATCGACGGCCACGCCCGACTCGGTCTTGACTCGAAGGCGGTCTCCGACCGCCTCGATTCCCGCGAACCCGTCGCCGAGCCGAAGGTGCAGACCCTTTTCACGCAGATGGGTGGCCACCGGGGCGGCCATCTCTGCATCGAGCGGCGGCATGACTTGCGGGAGCTTCTCGAGGAGAGTCACCTCGAGCCCGCGGTGCACGAGATTCTCGGCCATCTCGAGACCGATGAACCCACCCCCTACGACTACGGCTTTCCTGCAATTTCGTTCGAGGAGCCACTCGCGCACTTGCCGAGTATCTGGAATGGTTCGGATGCTGAATACGCCCGGTAAGTTCGTGCCCGGAAGCTGCGGCCGGATCGGAGCCGCTCCAGGAGACAGGACCAGCGCGTCCCAGCGCTCGTCTCGCTCATCTCCCGTACGCAGATCGCGAACGTGCAGCGTCCGAGCCCCGCGGTCGATGGCAGTCACTTCGTGCTCCGTGCGCACCTCGATGTTGAATCGGTCGCGAAAGAGCTCCCGCGACGCGAGCAGCAACTTTCCCTCTTCGGGGATCACGTTGCCTACGTGGTACGGCAGCCCGCAGTTCGCGAAGGACACGAACGGACCTCGATCGAACAAGACGATCTCGACGGACTCGTCCAACCGTCGCAGACGAGCTGCGGCGGAGGCTCCGCCAGCCACGCCGCCCACGATCAATACTCTCCGTGTCATGGTCACTTCCCAAACAAGCGACTCAAGAGCGAGCCGTTCGCGGTCTTCTTGGCAGAATCCTTCGGGGCCTTGTCACGACAAACACACCGTGCTGATTTCGGGACGTCTCCGAGCACTTGCTCCACGTGGGCGCCACACCCAGCCCAGGTAGGTTTACCGCAGCTATTGCAGGTGATACGTCGACACATCATGACCTCCGGGTGAGGAAAAATTCGCTTCTAAGTACACGTCCTCGGAAGTCCGTGACCATGCTGAAACCACAGAGAACGCGAAGAGAAGACACGGAGCACACCGAGAACGGCCGATTCGATCATCGGCGTGCTCCGTGTGCTGCGGCGCTCTGCTCTCCGTAGTTTCTCCGTTGGTCACTCACTTGCGGGAACGTGAACGTGTACTGAGAGCCCACCGGAACGGACAGGATTCGGGGAGCGGTCGATTGTCACACCGAATCGAAGCTCACTCACCCACTTCTTTCCTCGGGGCCGCGGATACGAGCTGGTTGATTTCCACGAAGCCCGGAGGCTCGAACCCAAGGACCGACGCAAAGGCCCGGCGCGCTAGGGTTTCAGCGGTGGGTCGGCTCGTGCCCACCATTCGATCCAAGAGCGCCAGGTCGGCGCCTTCGACGAACAACCCGGCGACCTTCTTCCCGAGCTTGGCTCCCCGAACCCTCATCGAACCGTCTCCGGGCCTGCCAAGCTCAGCCTCCGGTGACCACGCGACGGCCGCCCCGCCTACGTGCTCGAAGAGCTCGAGCGCAAACTCCGAAGGGCTCCCCGCCTTCTGTCCACGGTACCAAGCCACGCTCGCGACGCCGTCCCTCGGCTCGGCAAAGCAGGCGATCGCGTTGGCGCCGTTCCACGCAGTAGCCTCTGCCGCAGCCGTCAGGAGGTCGTCCGGAAACAGCGGCTCACCGTGGATCTCGGACCAGTCCGTGAGTACGTCGGGCCATTTGGGTGAACGCGTCGCGGACGCACGATCGGGAGACGCCACGGTGACGGCACGCGAGCTCTTCTTGGCAGCAAAGGTCACTCGAGCGACCCAGCCGCTCCCGCGCCACATCTCCTGCAACGCCGAAACCAACGCGGCTTCGTCTCGAACGTCCACGATCACCCAACCTGGCATCATCGCGTTGTACTCCAAACGCGAAGCTCGATGCCAGGGGCTGGTCAGAAGATGATCGACACTCACCGATGAGTACGTCGACGCCAGGCCAGACCCATAAGGACGAACAAAGCCGAGAACAGGCCGGAGCTACTCCGCGTGAGCTCCGTGGCCTCGCACGAGCAGCCGCTCGTCTCCGAGGTCCGCTCGGCCGCGCGTCCGGCGTCCTTGGAGCTCGAGCTCGGACGACCAGAATCGTACAGCCCCTGCGCGTCGGGCGAGCCCATTCCGGCGTCGGAGGTCGCGCTCCCGTCCTGCGCCGGTCCCGAATCCGGCACGACCACCGCGTCCGGCCGCACGCCGGAATCAGTCACGCCAGCGTCGGTCGGCGATGCACCACACGCCACGATCACCGAGGTGTTCCGGGGTGCAGGAGTCGCCGAGACGAAGTCCAAGCTGTTGTTGTCCGAATCCTGACACCCACCACCGGCCCGCACGGCAGCGTGAGTCGAATCGAGCGCAGGCGCGGCAGCACCTTCGAAGTCATTGGCCGTCCCATAACCCACCAAGTCCACGATGTCGTCGCGCGGACAAGGCGTCGCCCCACAGCCCAAGGACTCCGTGACCCGGGCCAAGGCCACCTTGCCGTTGGCCGAGCCCAAGTTGGAGATGCTGTCGAAGTCCCCCACCGCCGGCAGAGGGTCGCCCACCGCGCCGCCCGAAGCCATCTGGACCAAAAAATACTGACCCGGCTGAATGGTCACGTCTGGGAGCACGGTGAGTGAGTTGCTGACTCCGCCGTCCGGAGGCGGATTCGCAAAATTTCCGGTGGCGCTGCCGTACTGAATCGAGAGGCCAGTCAGCGAGATGGGACTGGTGGTCGGATTGTAGAGCTCTACGAAGTCGTTGGAGTAGATCGCGCCCGAGTTGCCGCCACCACCGTAAAATTGGCTAATCACCAACCCCTCACCCAGCGTCGAGACTCCTCCGTCTTCAGACGGCCCTGCGTCGAAGACAGCGGCATCCGGCGCGGTCGCATCCGGCGCGCCAGCGTCCGGAGCCGTCGCATCCAGCGCGGCAGCGTCGAGAGCCGTCGCATCCGGAGCCGTCGCATCCGGGGCCGTCGCATCCGGGGCCGTCGCATCCGGGGCCGTCGCATCCGGGGCCGTCGCGTCCGGGGCCGTCGCATCCGGGGCCGTCGCATCCGGCGCGCCAGCGTCCACTTGAGCGCCGCAAGGCGTTGGCGAGGTCGACGAGTTTCGCGGGAGCGACGCTGGAGTGACTACATCGAAGTCGCTCGAGCTCTCTTGGGTGTCCGTGCACCCGCCGGCCTTCCGCTGAAGTGACTTGGTCGCGTTCAACACCGCTGTGGCGGCCGATCCCTCGAAGTCACTCGCGGTTCCATAGCCGACCATGTCCACGATGTCGGTGGTGGGGCAGCGCGCCGCTCCGCAGCCGAGCGACGTCACGACTCGGGCGAGCGCTACCTTGCCACTCGTCTGGGCGAGATCGAGCGTCCCCACCGTGTCGCCCGCCGGAACCGCGGCGCCATTGGCTCCGCCAGACAACAGCGCCAAATGCGCTCCGCCCGGAGGGACCAGGATGCCAGAGGCAAACAGGAGGATGTTTCCGCTCGACGACCCGAAATTGCCCGCGGCGCTTCCGTATTGAAGCGACAAACCGTCGAGTGACACGGCCACATTCGATCGATTGAAGAGCTCGATGAAGTCGTTTCGGAACGTCGCGCCGGTGTTGCCGCCGCCGCCGTAGACCGCGCTGATCACGACGCCGTCACCGGCGAGGCCACGCGCGCTCTCGCCGACCCTTCCGGGATCCGAGCAGCCAGTCACGCATGCGATCGCGGCGGTCGATACGCTCCCGACCAGTGTCTTCGAAAGGTGGGTCGATCCAGCTGCGGTCCGTTTGATCTTCATGAGCTCGCCTCCGTTCGGTAGTCGCGCGCGGAAGCTACAACAAGAGACCCTCGATCGGGAACCAACCTCCGGGCCCGCGCGGACCCGCGGGTCGGCGATATCCCTGCATCAGAGGCATGGCGCGGACGACGGGAAGGAGTAGATCAGTAGACCAGCCCGAGCTCCTTCAGCTTGGTACAGCGGCCGTTCCGGATCGAAATCTCCATCTCGACCGGGTCATCGAAAATCGCGATCGTCGCTGCAGCTGGTTCATAGGGACGCCATCGAGGCGAGAGCTCCGGCGCGCCCACCTGGGCGAACCGAGCCCAGGCTCCTTGGATTGCTCGATGCACCAAATCATCGGACGCCGTCGGAATGATACCCATCGAGGAGAAGGTGCCGAACACGTAAGGCAGCTCGATGCCGTGGGCCGCGCCGACCGCGCGTGTGAGCAGCGGCGAGCGCCTGAAGTGATAAGCAAAGGACGGCATCGCCCCACCCGAGGCGGCCTCCGCCGCTGAGAGTCCTGGGCAGATGAAAGTGAGATCACCCAAGAACGCGATCCACGCGTCCGAGGGCAGGAAAAACTCACTCGCCGGATACAAATCCATGATCCGATCGAGTGCAGACTCGTCGTCTCCGGCGAATCGCGAGATTCCGTCGCGAAGCGCGGCTCGCGACACCACGAGCTCCGAAGCCGCGAAGAGAATCCCTTCGTGAGAATTACTGCCGGCGATGAACGGTTTGTCGCCCGCGGACGTGCGCAAGCGGCTGATGGGTTGCTCGACGACGAACGCGCCGTCGACGTGCGGACTGTTCGCTCCGAGCGCATCGATGTCCCCGAAGAAGATGGACGTCACGCCCACGGCCTCGGCCAAATCCGCGACGGGCATGGCGCGCAGGCACGAGAGCTGAGTCGCCGGATCTCCACAACCGAGACTCGCGGCGAGCGCCTCGCCAGCGGCGATGCTCGGTCGGGCGCCGAGGAGACCTCGATCGCGCTCCTCACTCAGGGCACAGAACCCGGACTCCATGATCGCCTTGTGAAACAGTGCATCGGCCTGAGGCACGCCGAACAGCGTGCACACGGAGATCGCACCGGCAGACTCGCCGAAGATCGTCACGTTTCCGGGATCACCACCGAAGCCGGCGATGTTTCGCTGAACCCAGCGTAGCGCCTCCACCTGGTCGCGAATCCCGTAATTCCCGGCGCTGTCCTCTTCGCTCTCGGACGCGAGAGCCTCGGTCGAAAGAAATCCGAGCGGACCCACCCGATAGTTGAACGAGGCGACGACGACGTCGGCGTTCCGCGCGAGCTCTCGCGCGTCGTAAATCGGCCAGGCGCTCGAACCGAGCAGAAACCCACCTCCGTAGATGAACACCATCACCGGGCGAGTCACCGCGTCGTCATGAGCCCACACGTTGATACTCAGGCAGTCTTCACTCTGGGGTCCAGCAAAATCGCCCAGAATCAGCTCCGGGCCGAGCTTGACCTGCGGGCACGCCGGCCCGAAGTCGGTCGTCTCGCGGATATCGGTCCACGGTTCGACGGGCACGGGGGGGCGAAACCGTCGCGACCCGACCGGCGGCTCCGCAAACGGAATCCCGAGAAACGCCCGAAGATCACCGTCCTGCTTCCCGCGGACCTTTCCCGTGTCGAGCTGAATCGTGAGTCCGCTCTGGGGGACCACTGACGCGTCCACTGTCGCGTCCACTGTCGCGTCCACTGTCGCGTCTCTGGCCTCTTCCGTGCCGGAATCCGCGATGACTCCGGCGTCGATCGAAGTCGTAGAGTCCCCGTCCGCGGCGACGCTTCCGTCCAAACCGTCCTGGTTCGACGAACACGCGCAGAAGCTAGCGACGATCGCCGTGAGGGCTCGGGTACGCACGCGGCCAGTCCACTTCGAGGTGATGCCCCGGTCAATCCAACTTTCGCCTGAGGTGACGAGGCTACTCGTGCCCCTCGCGATCTCGATGGCAACAGAGATCGATGACGACGGCGCTCGCAAGGATGAGTATGGTGTCCTCTCCCGGCGCGACCTCGATCCCGTACGAGTCCCGAAAGCTGAACCACGACTTCGAGACCTTCGCCACGGTGCGCCCGCCCCGCCTGAACTCATACTCATGCTCGGTCAGGCTGCCCTCCGCCTCGAGATCGTCCGGCCCCGGTACGTCGACAGTGAACGAGCACCGGAACAACGTGAACAAGTCCTTCTTCACGACCGCGGCGACCTTGCCGCCTCGAATGACTTCGTAGGCAGGACCGATGGAGATGAGCTTTTCGCTGATCCGCGCGAGCTCGCGGCCAGAGGGATCGTGGAGAGTCAGCTTGTCCCCGATCGAGAACACCTTGCCATCGACCGTGACCACCTCGTTTCCGTCTTGGTCGGTGATCGTAAAGTCGTCGCCGATCGAGACCCAGTCTTGTTTCATGCGGAGCTTCATGCGGTGACGATCGCTCAGCGAGGCCCAGGCCGCAAGCGATCTTGCCTCGAGGGTTCGGATTCCCGAGCACCGGTATGCGTACGGGCGTGAGCGTGAGTATCTGTTTGAATATGAATATGAATATGAATATGAATATGAATATGAGTATGAGTACTTGCTTCGTGAGCTTCCGAACGCTTGCCCTTCGCCCGCTTTTTCGACAGCTCGAGCTTAATGCCAGCGATCGAGAACCAGATGGAATGCGAAGTCGCGAGCGAACGCACTCCGGCTTTGGGCCGTTCCACACGCTCGGAGCTCGTCGTCACGCGGTCCGAACCCAGGCGTTCGACCATGACCGCGCCAGGAAGGTCACTCCCAAGGCGTTCGATGATTCGATCGGTCGAAGCTCAACCGGACACGAGCGGCACGCGACTCCCGTCCGGGCGGCGCCAAATCGTCGAGAACTCCGAATCGTAGGTCCAGACCTTCGCCTTGGGCAGCAGGTTGCTGAGGACACAAAGGCAGCCATCCGCGTAGTCGGGCTCGTGATCGGCATAGCGGAGCAGCCAGTCGATGACTTCGGCCTCATGGTCACCTTCTTCGATCGTGTCGAGGCGAGTGATGTTGCCGTGCGCGAGCCACTCGCGCAGAGCGAGGCGGCTTCGCGACGAATGCAGAAAGAATAGGGCCTCGGTGAGTACGGCCGGTATGACGGCCAACGACTGTCGCTCGAGCTTTCGGAGCGTCGCTCGGGCCCGACCAGAAAGCGGTTCGGAGATGTCGAGCAGGGACACTATCACGTTCGTGTCGAGCAGAATCATCGGCCGCTCCGAGCACGACGCAGCCGTTTCCGAATCACCTCACGCGCTTGTCGCGCATCGGTGACGTCATGCTCGGGTCGGGGCGAGCCTTCGGTCATTGGGGATGCGAGCTGCCGATCGATCCGCTCGAGCACCGCCAGCCTACTCTCGCGACCCGACTGCGCACGCACGTAGGCGTCGTGAATGGCGGCCCGGACGAGCTCCGACACCACCACGCCGCCGGCCCTCAACGCGTCGATTTCGCGGCTTGTCTGTGGGTCGATCCGAATGCTGATCGTGGACATCGGGACCGATCGTATGGACACGATGTCCATACGTCAAGATCCTCGACGGCCAGAGCTTCGACGCGACGGGGCCTGCGTGGTCGTCTGCCCGCTCTCCAGCACGGAGGGAGGTTTCTGCTCGAGTAGGGACGCGTGATACGCGAGCAACCTTGCCATCTACGGCAAGCCCCCCTTCTGGAAGCGGAAGATCGACTCGGGATAGTTTCGCTTGACGAGAATCAATATCCCCGAAACGAGCCACAATAGGCCGGAGGCGATACTCAGGAAGAACAGAACTCCCCTCGGCTCACTCGCGCAGCCAGTCCCAAGAATTGATCCCTCGCCACATGCGAAGGACCTCACGGGGTCAGCTTTTACGCTCGGAGCCGACAAGCGTCTGAAAGAGTCCGCGACGCCGACTCAGACTTCGTGAAGAAAAGCTCCGAGCCTCGCGGCCACCGCCTCGAAAGTCAGCGTTCGAAGCACGAGCTCGCGGCCAGAAGCGCCCATTTGCCTTCGAAGCTCCACGCTCCCGCACAATCGCTCGAACGCGTGCATCCACTCGGCAGGGCTCGTCACCAGGAAGCCGGAGCTCTCGGTCACGACCTCCTCGTTCATCCCGACCCTCGAGGCGATGACCGGAAGGCCTGCGGCCATGTACTTCAGGACCTTGTAGCTGCACTTTCCTTTGTCCCAAGGCGAGTCCTCAGCCAAGGCCATGATTCCGAGATCGACGCGACTCAGCATCTCGTCCTCGGAGTCTCGGCTCCAGCTCCACCATTCCGTTCTCACCCCAGGCAGGTCGGGAGACTCGTTCGAAATCACCGTCAGCACGAAAGGGAACCGTCGCTGGGCCTCGCGTAGGACGTCGGCGATCGGCGCCAGAGTCCCGAGATTCTTTCCAAGTCCGATCCAACCCACCCGCAATTCGGCGACCGCCCGATGCTCGCGCACGGGAACACGATGGGGGACAGGAGTCGGCAGGACGAGCCGCCTCTTGGTGCTGGGCACGAAGGAGGCCAGGTACTCATTCCCGGCCACGACGGCCGACGCCAGGTCGATCGCTCGGTCGAATTTCTTCTTTCGAGTCGCGGACTCATACGACCCATCCCTGGCATGATCTCGCATCATGATGGCGTCGTCGTAGTCGAACACGATCGACCGACCCAAACGGCGCCAGAGGATCCCGTCCACGAAGGAGGGCAGCTTCTTCTGAATCAAGACCAGATCGTGAGACTTCGCGACCTCGAAGAGGGACACTCGCTCGGCCAGCGTCGGAGGGTAGAGTCGGATGCTCACCTCGAAGCCGTGAGCCACTAGGTGAGGCGCGAGCTCGCGGACACGAATACGAGAGCTCGGCAGGTCGTCCGATTGGTAGACCATCAAGAGCCGAGTCACGCCGGGCACACGCCGAGTTTACCGAAATACGCAGGCCGCGTCCGCTCACGGTTGCGTGACAGTTTGCCATGCAAAACGGTTGACATCACCGCCGACGACTAGGATCCTCGAACCTGGCTAGTTCGGCTGAGCCGAAAGGACACACGAGGCCCGGAATCAAGGCCGGCGTCCTCAACTTGAGACTCGCGACTTCCAGCGTCGAGCAGCTCGAACGAATTGCGAAGGCGAGGGGGCACTTCGGTCGCCGAGTTGGCGCGCCTTTGGATCGAGGACGCTCTGGCCGTCGAAGCGCGGAAGATGCTCGCGGAGAGCTTCGCCGAGAAATACGAGCTCATTCGGGAGCGTGACAACGAGGTGGGACGTCGGCTCGAGCGTGAGCGAAGGGCCTGATTCGATGCGCCTGCGACCGGGCGACGTCGTCACGCTGAAGAAACCGATGGGTTTCAGAAAGAACGTCGATGAGTTGTTCGTCGTCGTGCAGGCCGAAGTCTTCAATGCGGCGTTACCGTCGACCGTCTTGATCCCTCTGGTGCGTCGGCAGGATGGAGACGAGGCCCTTTGCCGTTGAGCTCAGAAACAGGCTCCGGGAAGGCTCTGGCAGCGCCCGGAAGCGCAGGGCCCCTCCGCGCAGTCGAGGGCTGTCGCGCAGGCGTCTCCTTCGTGAGCGAGCGGCGCGCAGGCGCTCCCAAGACACCGCCCGAGCGCGCAGGGCCGATCGCCCGCGCACGGGTCACCGTAGCCTCCGCCGGCCACACAGACACCTCCGACACACGTCGAGCCGTAGGCGCAGCGTCGCTCTCGGTCGCAAGCTGCGGCGGCGCCCACGTACGACGGGCCCTGGCAGGTGCCGGCGACGCAGCTTGCCCCGAGCACACAGGAGGGCTCGGCGCCGCAGGATTGGCCGGGTTCGGGCCGAGCCACACAGCTCCCCTCGAGGCACTCGGCGCTCGATCCGCACACGGTGCCAGATCCGCAGGCTTCGCCCAGCGAGGCCTTCGACCGACACTCCCCGCATAGGTCGAGGCCGAGCACGCAGCTCGTTCCCGGACCGCATACGAATGACTCGACGTCGAGGCCGCACGGCGATCCGGCGGGAGACTTCCCGAACCACATCGCGTCGCAGGGCCCGTCGAGGTCGCGGATCTGGGCTTCACACTGGACGGAGCTCAGGTGAGTGCGACATGTCGCGATGCCGGCCGGGGAGAGCTCGAGCAGTCCGGCTCGCTCCAAGGCTACGTAGCGGGGCTCGTAACGCTCGTTGCACGCCGACAGAAAATAGGTGCGACAAGTCGCCGCGTCCGGGGCCACGACGCGCCCGCACCGCAGATAGAAGTCGCAGAAAAAACTGACGATGGACTCACAATAGACTTCAGCGTGCGCAGCCTCGCCCGCGTCAGGCGTGATCCCCGCGTCGCTCGTTTGCGCGTCGGCGGTCGCGTCGAGCCAGCCTGCGTCGGGTTCAGCGTCGCCCGGGTGACTCGCGTCGCGCGACGACGCGGCCTGACACGCCATGAAGAGAACCCAGGCGGGCACGAAGAGGACCCACGCGAGACCGGCAGGGAGATCATGAGTTCCGCGTGGCGCAGCCGCCGACGGTTCACGGTTGGGAGACACTCAGGCTCCGCTTCGCTCGGCCCGCTCTTCGAGCTCCGCCCTCACCTCGGTGATCGCCTTCTCCTCTTCGTCGAAGACGACGTCTTCATCGGGAGGTGGCGGGAGCCCGCCGAGGCGGCGCACCGCCTTCTCGACCTCGAGCGCGTGTCTTTTGTACGCCAACGACTTTGGCCAACCCTTCGTCTCTTTCGCGAGGTCTTCAGCCAAGATCGGAGCGCCGATCTTCACGAAGAGCTTCCTGCCTTTTGGAACAGAGGCCCCGACCGGCAACACGTCGTGGGTGCCGCCGAGGTACATGGGTACGACGTCGATCCCGTCCGACAACGCCAAATAGCCGATCGCCGGCCGGAAGCGACCGAGCTCTCCGTCCCGCGCCCTCGTACCCTCTGGGAAGATCAGCAACGACGACCCGTCTCGGAGCGCGGCCGACGCGAGCCGCATCGATTTTTTGAGCGATCCGTGACGGTCCATGGGGAGCAAGTTCGTGAAGTTTTCGAAGTAGACTCTCCGTACGGGGTCGTCGAAGAAGTAGTCCTTGGCCGCCAAAGTCATGAGCCCGGCGCCGAGCTCGCCGAGGGCGTGTTTGACCAAACCCATGTCGAGGTGACTGGCGTGATTGGAGGCGACGATGAAGTTGCGGTTGGCGGGGATATTGCCCTGCCCTTCGACGCGGACGTCGAAGATTCGGTCATAGGCGAATTTTTGACCGAGGCCGAGGATACTCTTGCCGAGCGTTCGGACGGGCCCCGGGATCTCGACGGGGCTCTCTTCCTTATGCCCGACGTCCTCCGCTAGACCTCCCTTTGGGGAACGATCTCTGCTTGCCAAGGCCACGAGGTCGGCAACCGCGTGCGCAGCCTGGAGCTCGTCCTGACTCACCCGAGCCCGGGGGAACTCGGACTCGAGCGCACTCACGAGCTCGAGCAACATGAGAGAGTCGAGGCCGAGGTCGACTACTCTCACCGACTCGTGAAGCTCCTCGGGAGCCTTCTGGGTGATGGAGGCGATGGTTCGAATGACGCCGTTGCGAATGCGGTCGGTGCTCGTCCAATCGATGCCGTCGCGGGCCGTCTTGAGCGCGCGCTCGAGTCGGACGATTTGATCCTTCACGAAGCGGCGTTGAATCTTTCGCGTGCTCGTCCTCGGGAGGTCGTTCTCCCAGAAGTGGAGGACCTTGATGCGGCGCCAATGCGGCTGTTTACTTCCGACCTCGCGGAAGTGCTCGCGAATGCGCTCGCGCACTTCGTCGGGATCCAGCCCCGACGCCGCCGAGGCCTCGTAGTCGGGCACGACCAGCGCGGCGACGCGCTCGCCGTTTGCGTCGACCGGGACTCCGACGACGGAGAGCTCTTTGACGAGCTTGGATCCGGAGTACAAGTCTTCGAGCTCGTCCGGGTACACGTTCTTGCCGCTCGACTCGATGATGACGTCCTTTTGACGTCCAACGATGTAGAGGTTGCCGTCGTCGTCGAAACGGCCCTGGTCGCCGGTGCGCAACCAGCCCTCCACCAAGGTCGCCTTCGTGGAGTCGGGATCCTCCAAATAACCAGACATGATGGTAGGGCCGCGCGCGATGATTTCGCCGAGGCCGTTTTCGTCCGGCTGAGCGATCCGAAGCTCGAGCCCAGGAAGCGCCTGGCCGACGCTGCCGGCCGGAGTTTTCTCACGCGGCCAACCCACGGCCAGCACCGGCGCCGCCTCGGTGAGTCCGTACCCTTCGTGGACGTTGAACCCGAGCCCGCGGAGGTCCTTGTAGAGCGTCGGACTGAGCGGAGCGCCGCCCGACACCATGAATCGGATACGGCCGCCGAGCGCTTCGTGCATGGGCCGGAAAACGAGCCTGCCGAGGTTCCAGGGGGAGTAGTCACGAAGCGCCCGATTCGCCGCGATCAGCGCCTTCACCGCGAGCTCCGCGGGGCGGCCTTTGGAGGCGACCTCACGCATGATTTTCCGATGCAGCGCCTCCCAGACCGCAGGAACTCCGACCATCGCGGTGACGGGAATCTCTTCGAACGCTCGACTCAGGAGCTCAGGCGTTCGCTCCTCGAGATACGTCACCGAAGCGCCAGCCGAGAACGGCAACAAGAAGCCCGCCGAAAACTCGAAGGTGTGATGCAAGGGCAGCACCGAGAGCAAGGCGTCCGAGGCGCCGAGGTGGAAGAGCGCGGACATCCTCGACACGAGCGCCGTGAAGTTCTTGTCCGAGAGCATCACACCCTTGGGACGACCCGTCGTTCCGGACGTGAAGATGATCGAAGCCAAGTCTTCGGCGCTTCGTTTTTTGGGCGCGAAGGGAAGGTCGTGGTCCACGTCTCCAAAGAGCTCGTGGAGCCCGATGACGGGGGCGTCGAACACCGCCTCGCCGTTCGCTTCACCCAGCTTCTTCCGCACGGAGTCGCTGGCGATGGCCAGCCGGACTTTGGCTGCCCGGGCGAGGTTCGCGATCTCGGGCGCGGAGAGCTCCGGATCGACGGGCACCACGGTTCCGCCGGCGAGGATGATTCCAAAATACGCGATGCCCCACTCGGGCCGACTCTCCGAGGAGAGTAAGACGCGATCCTTGGGCATTACGCCGCGGGAGTCGAGGAAGCGCGCGACCGCCTCTGCAGCGCGGCGGACGTCCCGATACGAGTACGAGTCGGCGATGTCGTTGTCACGAAGAATGCGAAAGGCAACTCTCCTCGCGTGCTCTTCCGTGCGCGACTCGAACATCTCGGAGAGGTCGTGCCAGCCGTGCGGAATCGTGACTTTCTTGCGCGGTGAGTTGTCGAGCTTTGGGAAGACCCAAGCCTCGAGCCCGGGAAGGTGGATGTCGAGCCAGTAAGTTCGCCAATCGATGGTCTCGACGCCGTACGGAAAGAGTCTTCGATCGGCCTCGGACATTCGGGCAAAGAGGCCGCGCGTGTTGTGGGTACGAAAGACGTAGCGGTGCTCCCAGATGAACGGCATGAAGAGCTCGAACGCGCTGACGACCTTGTCGAGGTCCGAGTTGACCTCCTTCACCCGCGTTCGCGCTGTTTTCACGAGCGCGCCGAAGGGCCCGTAGCGCTCGGGCTCCATGTTATCCAGGATCTTCTTGGCGCTCTTGGCGACCCTCTGGAGCGCCGGGGCGCCAAAACGTTCGTAACGCCCGCGGGTCAGCGGCAGCGGACCGACCCGCTCGGATAACCGCGCGCGCCACCAGGGCAACTCGCCGGACGCCTCGTCCTTCTTCAGCTTGCGACGACGATACAATCCCACCAGAGTCACGACCCGACCCATCGAGCATGGGTTCGTGTCGCCAGCGGCGACCTGATACACTTTTCGACTCTCACCAAGCATCAACGCAGCGGAGGCCGCCAAAATCACCGATGCCACCGAATCGACGGGAACGACGTCCAACACCAAGTCCTCGGGCGCGGGATAAATGACGTGTCCGAGCAAACCCAGGTAACTCAGGGGCGCGGACGTATTCATGCCCTCGTTCCACCCTGGGAACGGATACTCCATGGCGCTCTCGACGATCGCCGGACGCACGATAGCCCACTCGAGGCCCTCGGTGGCCGCGATCGCCTGCTCCCCGAGCGACTTCGTGTACGTGTACACGTTCGGCCAACCCCACTGCTCCGAACGCTCCACCCCCAGCCGGACGAGCTCCTCACTCACCCAACGTCGACGCGCATTGGTGACCGCGGCCTTCAGCGTTCGCGGCTTCATGTCGCGCCCGTCCTCCGCGAGACGCGCCTTGGCCTCCTCCAAAAACCTCGCTTCGAGCGCCGCGTCGTCCGTGCGCTCCTTGACCTGCCGCGCAAGACGCTCGAGGTCGCGGATCTCGCGCTCGAAGTCGAAGGTCACCCCCTTCAGCTCCTTGTGCTTCGGGAAGTAGCCGCTGATCGATTCGTCCTCGCGTACGTGCCCCGACCGACGACCCGCCACGAAACACGTCGAGATGTGCACCAACTTGGCGTGGGCACACTTACGCGTAAACCTCGCCGCCTCACGAGCCCCGATCGCGTTGACCTCCAACGCATCGTCGAGCGGCGGGTTGAAATTCACCAAGCCGGCCGAGTTGATCACGAGGTCGAGCTTCGAAAAGAGCTCGTCGCGAGTTTGCGGCTCGATCCCCAGATCGGGCTTCACCACGTCGCCTGCCACCGCTTCGACACGATCAGCGACGTACGCGTCGAAGCTCGGACCAAAACGCCTCGCGAGCGGCTCCATCACCTCCGAGCCGATCACCTCGTCCATCAAACGCTGACGAGCGGTCTTGGAGCGATGAGGCCGGATCAGGCAGTAGATCTTTCGAGGCGCGAGCCGCTCGAGGAGCATCGCGAGGACGACCTTGGCCACGAAGCCCGTAGTGCCGATCAGCAGGATGCTCTTGTCCGAGAGGACTTCGGGAACGGAGAGCGGCGGTCCCGGCGGGAGCGCGTCGTGTTTTTTCTCTTCGACGACGATGTCTTTGGGGCTATCAGACATGTGCGCGGCTGTCTTCGCCTATCGAGCGGATGCGAGCGTTCTCGTCCTTCTATTCGAGCCGGGTGCGAACCCGATAGCTGCGACCATCGCGCGAAAGGGAGATCTTCTGCGCGCGAACAGCGATCTGAAGCCAATTCTCATACGCCCGAGACACGAGCGCTCGCCAATCACTCGCCGAGACCGGCGCGCGTTCGGCGCGGTCGTATTCGAGCAAGGCACGACGATGACGGCTCCAGATCTCCTCGACCGAGTCCGGCTCGAGCACCAAACGAAGATCGATTGGGTCCGAGGCGTGGAGCTGCGACAGAGCGGCGAGCGTGGAGGTCTCGACGCGTCGCCCGTCTCGGAGCGGCGTGAGGATGTGCAACATCAGGTCCGAGCGAGGCAGGAGCCCCGACTCGACGACCATCAAGAAAACCGCGGACTCGCCTTCGTGGACGAAGGGCACGACATAGACCTTGCGCACGAGAGACTCGAGCTCTGGGATCTTCACACACGACTCTGCTCGGTGAAATCCGAGGCTGGAGAGCTTGTCGCTCAAGTAGTCGAGCTGTTGTGCGGCGCTCGAAGGAAACTCCTCGCGCGGGACGCCGACGGCGGAGAACTGGCGCGGAATGAGCCCCGCGCCATCGCTGATCAAACCAGCGGGCATGAAGAGCCGCTGGAGAATCAGCGCGACGCTCCCGACGAGGAGAGCGATGAAGAGCCCATGAGGCTCCATGAGACGAGGATAGCGCAGATCGGGCGCAGGTGTCGCCCCTTGAACGAGAGCGTGATCGGAAAGTGTCCGTCGCCGCTCGGCTGCGACGCAACGTGACGTCTCCGCGATTTGGTTGCAGTTCCTGGAACGCTCGGTTATGCGCGGGGCGTGAAGATTCTGATTACCGGCGGCGCCGGTTTCATCGGTTCACATCTTTCTGAACGCCTTCTCTCCGAAGGACACGAGGTGATCGCGCTGGACAACTTCTTCACCGGGAGCCGCGAGAACGTCCGACCGCTCCTGTCGAACCCGCGTTTCGAGGTCGTTCGACACGACGTGACGTTCCCCTTCCACATCGAGGCCGAGCGAATCTACAACCTCGCGTGCCCGGCGAGTCCGGTGCACTACCAGTTCAACCCGGTGAAGACGATTCGCACCTCGGTCGTGGGTATGCTCCACTGCCTCGACCTCGCCAAGGAGCTCAAAGCTCGGGTTCTCCAGGCCAGCACGAGTGAGGTCTACGGAGATCCGACGGTCCATCCGCAACCCGAAACCTACTGGGGACACGTGAATCCCATCGGGCCGCGCGCCTGCTACGACGAAGGAAAGCGCTGCGCCGAGGCCCTCGCGGTGGACTTTCACAGCCAAGAGAAGGTCGAAATCCGACTGGCCCGAATTTTCAACACCTACGGGCCTCGCATGTCGTTCGGCGATGGACGTGTCGTCAGCAACTTCATTCTTCAGGCGCTCAAAGGTGAGGACATCACGATCTACGGGGACGGCTCCCAGACCCGAAGCTTCTGTTACGTCGACGATCTCGTGACCGGGTTGATGGCGCTGATGGAACGCCCCAACTTCGACGGTCCCGTCAACCTCGGCAACCCAGGTGAGTACACCATCCGGGAGCTCGCCGAATGGACCCTGCGGCTCACCGAGAGTCGCAGCAAGCTGGTCTTTCGCCCGCTGCCCCAAGACGACCCGAAACAGCGTCAGCCCGACATCGCCAAAGCCAAAGAGCTACTCGGCTTCAGCCCGAAGACGCCGCTCGCCGAAGGGCTCGCCAGAACCATCGCAGACTTCCGGGCCCGCCTGTTCCACTGACCCGATCCCGAATTCCCGCGCCGTCGTCACCGAACCCCTTGTTTCGGCGCCCCTATGATGGAAGGCTCCGGGGCTCGTTCGTTGGAGTGACACATGGACACGCGAGATGGTTTCGTCAGAACTGTTGGCAACACCCCACTCATCAGGCTCAGGGCACTATCGGAGGCGACTGGCTGCGACATTTTTGGAAAGGCCGAGTTTCTGAATCCTGGTGGGTCGGTGAAGGATCGAGCCGCGTTGGGGATCGTGTTGGACGCGGAGCAACGGGGGACCTTGCGGCCAGGAGGTGTGATCGTCGAGGGGACCGCGGGCAACACGGGCATCGGCTTGACGCTGGTCGGAAATGCTCGCGGATATCATACGGTGATCGTGATTCCGGAGACTCAGAGTCAGGAGAAGAAAGACGCGCTCCGGGCGGCCGGAGCGACGCTGTATGAAGTCCCCGCGGTTCCTTACAAGAACCCGAACAATTATGTGCACGTGGCGAAGAGACTGGCCGAGCAACTCTCGGCGACCGAGCCGAACGGTGCGATCTGGGCCCAACAGTTCGACAACGTGGCGAATCGGCAGGCTCACTACGAGACGACGGGGCCTGAGATTTGGCGACAGACCGACGGGAAGATCGATGGGTTCGTGAGCGCGGTGGGTACGGGCGGAACGCTCGCTGGCGTGGCCGCGGCGCTTCGGGAGCGGCACCCCGCCGTGAAGATTGCCCTTGCCGATCCGCCGGGGGCGGCCATTCACTCCTATTTCAGCACGGGTGAGTTGAAGGCCTCGGGCAGCTCCATCACCGAAGGGATCGGGCAGGGACGAATCACGAAGAATCTCGAAGGACTCACGGTGGATTTCAGTTGGCAAATCCCTGACGACGAGACGGTGACGATGGTCTTCGACCTGGTGGCGAGGGAGGGCCTCGTGCTCGGCGCCTCGACCGGAATCAACGTGGCAGGCGCAGTGAGGCTCGCGCGGGAGCTCGGGCCGGGACATACCGTCGTGACGGTCTTGTGTGACTCCGGCGCGAGGTATGCCTCGAGACTCTTCAACCCAGAGTTCCTTCGCTCGAAGGGGCTCCCGGTTCCGTCCTGGATGGACGGCCCCCGAGCCACGTTGCCCGCGGGTGCGCTGGTCGCGACTGATTGACCTTAGCGCTGCCTTTCGGACGGTGCCGCTTTGCCTTTCGAAGCCGCCTTTGCCTTTCGGGCCGTGCCGGCCGCTCGGAATCGGGCGGCGGGGCCTAGACTCGGAATCGGGCGGCGAGCCTGAAACTCATCTAAACTCACCCGAGACCATGACCGCCAAGCAACTGCGGCGAGGCGGATCGCTCCGATTGACTCCGATCCCTACTCATGGGAGCCCGAATTTCGATGGGTGACGAGCGTACTACTACCGGGTCGACGGGAGCAGCTATCCCAGCCTCTTGCTCGTGCTGCGCGAAATCGCAGAATCCGAGCGAGATGACTTGCTTCGTTGGTTCTCCGGCGCCAGACTCGAAACGGAAGCCCGGGACAAGACGTGGAGTTGGATCATGAGTCACTCGAATACAAAACGCAGAGGTCGGAAGTTGGAGGGGCTCGAAGGCTACGACCAGTTGGTTCAATCATTCCTCGCGACGCTGAAGCCCGAGCAACGGCTCGCCGGCCTGGATCCGAAGGACCGGCTCGCCGGCCTGGATCCGAAGGACCGGCTCGCCGGCCTGGATCCGAAGGACCGGCTCGCCGGGCTCGACCCGAAAGACATCCTTGCCGAGCTCGACCCGAAGGACCGACTCGCCGGAATGGATCCGAAAGATATCCTTGCCGAGCTCGACCCGAAGGACCGACTCGCTGGGCTCGACCCTGACGAAGCGGTCCTTGCGATCGACTCGCTTCCCGAGGCCGTGAGAGAGATGGTCATTCGCCACGTGACGAAGCACCAGCCTCGGCGTCGCTCCAGATGAGCTCGTCTACCAAGGGGTCTTCGAATTTCCGTCCCAGCTCGGAGCCTCACCTGGCCTCGAGATCACTCGAGTCCGTTCATGACGAGTCGGGCTCGGGCCGCGTAGGTATGAGACTCGAGAAGATCTCGCTTGGCTTCGGTGGACAGGCGGATCGCCAGCGCTTTGTCCTCGAGGAGTCGGCGAATCGACCGAACCCAAGCGTCGGGACTGGCGACGGGGGCGATGAGCGCGTTGCGCTCGTGTTCTAGGACTTCTTGGAGGATCGCCAGATCCGAAGCCACGATCGGGGCTCCGGACGCCATGTATTCGAGCATCTTGAGCGGGCTGGTCCAGCGGCTGATGTCGATCTTGCCGCCAGGCGTACCGACGAAGTCCTTTCGATTCGGCAGAAGTGCGACATCTAGACTTCGATAGTAACCGGCCAGCGCCCCATGATTCACGAAACCCAGAAATCGGACATTTTCCGGCACACCTCGACTCTGCCAACTCGAGATCTCTTCCGGCCGCCCGCCAATGACCACGAAGTCGACCTCCGGCATCAGCCGAGCGACCTCTACGACGAGCTCGACGCCTTTGCCTTCGTAGAGACTTCCGACGTAGCCGGCGATGGGTCGATCTCCGCGCCGAATGGGTTCGGGGGGGGCTTCGGGTAGCGGGTCCGCGGCGCTCGGCGCCACGACGATCGAGCGACCTCGAGCGTAGGGGGTGAGCTCACGAGCGAGCGCGCCAGTCACCGCGCATAGCCTCCGCAATTGGGGGCTTTGGGCCAGCACGAGAAACCCAACTTTGCCTATGTTGGTCGACGGAGGCTCGTGCGCTTCGTACAGCACCGGAATTCCGATTCGAGCACACACCGCGGCGGCGACGACGTCGCGGGCGTACAAGAGATCGACGGTTCCTCGCCGCTTCACGAGCTCGGCCATTTGTTCGGCGAGCAAGACGCCGCTGCCGAATCGGATCTTCGGGCGCCTGAGCATCTGGAGCTCGAAACATCGTTCGACGCCGTAGATTTCGAACGGGTTGCCTGCTTCGCCCACCTCGCCCGCCTTGGTGATGGCGGTGACCGTATGGCCCCTCTTCGCCAACGCCTCGCACATCTTCATGACGGCCACGCTGCTCGCACGCCGGGATGGAACGTACGCTCCGGAGAGGTGGACGATCCTCATGCCGACCTCACCCGGTCGATCGTCCGAAACACCTGGGCGGGAATGGAAGGTCGACCAAGCCGAGCCGCGTCCTCCAAGACATCGGCGATCTGGCGGGCCGCCGGTCCATCACGTCTCAGGCTGCGGCGAACGTACTCTTCGCGAGCGGCCCGGGACTCGTCAGCGAAGGAACCCAGCAAATGAGCGACCTGAGGAGCGAGCGGCTCCGACCAACTCAGCGGACGACCGATCCCCAGGTCGACGTAGTCATGTGCGTACCCATGTCCGGGCATTTCCACGACTCCGACGGGTCGATCGACGAGGCCGGCCTCGAGCCCGATCGTCGAGGAGAGGACGACGACCGCGCGGCAATTCAGGATCAGGGGAAAGAGCTCGTATTTGTTCGCGTCGATGACTCTCTGGCCGGCGAAGGGCCGCGTTTCGAGGATTTGGACGAAGTCACTGGGATCTTCGGCAGGGTGGAGGCGGAGCCCGATTCTTAGGTTGGGGTCGTCTTCGAGCAAGGGCCGCACGCCGTCCAAGAATCGTCCGAAGAGCTCGATGCGTTCGCGCGTCGTACAGAAGCCCTGCATGTCGACCAGATTCGAAAAATAGCCGAGCAGTGTCTTGCCCTCGAGCTCGAGCTTCTTCGCCAACTCCGCCGCGGCGGTTCGATACGGCGCCGGGTCGAAGTCATCGAACCGCGGGCAACCCGTGACTCGGATCCGCGAGCGAGGCGTTCCGCGCGTCTCGAAGTGCTCGGCGCTCGTCTCCCCCCACACGGCCACGAAGTGGGCGCCCCCGCGACCATAGAACTGAGTCTCGTCCTCCTGAGGCATCGAGAATCGAACCCCCTCTTGCGCGAGCACAAAAGGGACGCCGTGGCCGAGGAGCCCCTGAGCGAGGTCGAGATACGGGTAGGCGTGATCGTTCATCAGGAGCACCACGTCGCTTCCGAGGAGGACGTCTTTGGAGAGGAGCTCCAGCACGCGCCACACTACCTTACGCGCCACGCGGGACCGAAGCCGATCACGGCCGGAATCCGCGCGAGCTCCTTTTTCGCGCCGCACGCGCGGCATGACTCGCCGAACCTCGAACCCATCGGCCATCAACAACTCAGTGGGGGTCGACGTGCCGCGGAGCTCACACAGCGACAAGACGGTGACCCGATGGCCGCGGGCGAGCAACTCCCGCCCGACCGGGCGTGCGATGCCGGCGTGGTGGCGATCGTTGGAGATGATGAGGGTCGCGCGCACGCGGGTCCGGGTAGCCAATCGAGGGAAGCTTTGCAAGCGGGATGCACCGAGTTGCGGTCTCGGGATCGCTGTGGCACAAGCCTGCGCGATGGCGTCTAGCTCGCTGCTCGCGGATCCCCCAGCGAGACACGGGTCCGCGGAGGTTCAATCGAGTGCTTCTCCGAGGCGCCCTCATGAGTTCGTCGCGTGGGGATCGATCGAGGGGCTACAGAGGGTGCTGCAGGCGTTCGAACGGGTCATCGCCACGGAGCCCGCGCGATTGTGTCTCGTTGGTCCAGGAGCGAAGTCTTTTTCGCACGGAAAGACGGAGCTCCGAACCGCTGAGTCACTGGAGAGCGCGTGGCAGCCGCCGCCGGATGTGCTCGTGATTCCCGACGCCATCGACGACGCCAACCCAGCCGTGCGGCGCGCGGCAAGAGAGGGCATTCAAATCATCGCGTTCGACCCCGGCCGGCACTCGAGGCTGCTCCGCCCCGGAGCTCGCGACTGGGTCGTGTCGAAAGACCCCACGAGCCTGGCACACGCCATGCTGAGCGCGTTGCGAGCGAAGCACGGCGGGCGCCCTGCCGTTCGGAGCGAGCTCGGCCCCAAGAGTCTCTTGATTTTTCGTACGGCGCTCGGCCAGGGTGGAGCCGATCGAGTGACGATCACACTCCTTCAGAAGCTCGACCGATCGAAGCTCCGACCTACCCTCATACTCATGAAGGGAGGCGGGCCCTACGAGACCGAAGTCCCGACGGACGTACCGGTGGTGAGACTCGGCGAGGCGAGTCTGTGGTCGACTCTTCCGAAGTTGGTGCGCGTTCTTGCGGACACCAAGCCGGACATCGTCTTCGCGATTGGCGGAGGCGAGAGTATCGTGGCGGTCCTCGCGCACGAGCTGACCGGAAGGAAGTCACGACTTGTGCTCTCCGAACGAAACATCGTTTGGAACGGAGGACGATCCGCGGGGCGAGCGCTTCAGGTCGCACTCAAGCGCGCGCTCTACCCGCGCGCCGCGCTCTTGACGGCGGTCTCCGACGGAGTCCGCGACGATTTCGTGGCTCGCGTGCGGCTCGACCCGTCGACGGTCGAGGTCGTCTTCAATCCCATGGTCGATGAAGGGATCGACGAGCTGGCCCGCGCCCCCGTTTCCCACCCTTGGTTCGGCGCGGGACCCGAAGGCATCCCGGTGATCCTGGGTTGCGGGCGACTCATCCCCCAGAAAGGCTTCGACGTCTTGATTCGCGCGTTCGCGGAGGTCCGTAAGCAGCGGCGCGCCAGGTTGGTCATCTTGGGCGAGGGAGCTCATCGCAACGAGCTGATGGACCTCGCGAAGTCTCTCTCCATCGCGGATGACGTCGACCTTCCGGGCTTCGACAAGAACCCGTTCAAGTATATGGCGCGCGCTGCCGTCTTCGTGCTCTCGAGCTACAACGAGGGTCTCCCTGGCGCGCTCATTCAGGCGATGGCGAGTCGCGCTCCAGTGATTTCGACCCGATGCCCGTCGGGACCCGACGAGATCATCTCGCAGCCCGGCGAGAACGGGATCCTCGTACCCATGGGTCATGTCGCGCTCATGGCCGAGGCGATCTCGCTGTTGATGTCGGACGAGGCGCTCCGAGTCCGGATGGCCGAGGCCGGACGTTTGGCCGTGCAACGCTTCGAGGTGAAGAGGGCGATCGAGGCTTACGAGCGGGCTCTTCTCGGAGACTCATGAAGGCTCGGTCCAGGCGGGTCGTGATCGTCACGACGGTTCCGGAGACTCTCCCGTTCATGCGCGCGCAGATCTCCGAGTTGGAGCGCGCGGGTTTCGAGGTCCACTGCGTGAGCTCGCCTGGGGAGCTCCTCGAGCGATTTGCCGAGAGCTCGAAGGTGAGAGTTCATGGGGTGCGGATGGAGCGAAGGATCGACCCGCTCTCCGATTTGCGGGCGCTTCGAGAGTTGGTGCGCCTCCTGCGCGAGCTCGAGCCGGTGCTCGTGCACAGCTCCACACCCAAGGGAGGGTTGCTCGGGACCACGGCGGCGACGATCGTGAGGGCGCCGCGACGCCTCTATCACATGCGAGGCTTGCCGATGGACACGGCGAAGGGTCTGAACAAGGCCATTCTCTGGAGCACCGAAGCGCTCTCCTGCGCGCTGGCCCACCGAGTCATCGCGGTGGGTAAATCCGTCCGTGACCATGCGGTCGCGCGGAGAATTTGTGCAGAAGGCAAAATCACGATCTTGGCGGGCGGCAGTGGCCAGGGGGTCGACGCGGGCGGTAGGTTCGATCCGGACCGCTTCTCGGCCGAGTCAAAGGCTGACATTCGGGCACGGCTGAGTATCCCGGCGACGGCGATCGTGGTGGGTTTCGTCGGGCGCCTGGTCTCCGAAAAAGGTATTCCCGAGCTCCACGCGGCCTGGAGCCGCCTTCGGGAGCGTCATACGAACCTGGAGCTCCTGTTGGTGGGTCCACCCGAGCCGAGGGATCCAGTGCCGCCCGAGGTCCTCGCGTCGCTCCAGAGTGACCCTCGAGTCCATCTGACCGGCCACGTCCTGGACCCAGCGGAGTACATGTCGATCATGGATTTGTTGGTCCTGCCAACTCATCGAGAGGGGTTTCCGAACGTGCCGCTGGAGGCCGCCGCGATGAGACTGCCGGTGGTCGCTTCGGACATCGCGGCGTGTCGAGAGGCTGTCGCTCACGGAGTCACCGGGCGGTTGTTCCCAACCAAGGATTCCGTTGCGCTCGAGCGAGCCATCGAACGATACGCAACAAACGAGGTCTTGCGCCGCGAGCACGGCGCGCGAGGACGCGAGCGGGTGCTCGCGGAATTCAGCGCGGCTCGGAGCGCCGAGGCCCTGCTGGTCGAGTATCGGCGTTTGCTCTCGGAGATCGGACTGTAGCCCGAGGAAATCGAACGCCGTCCGTCTCCGTTCCTTGCTGCACTTTTCGGTCGGCCGCGCTATTGGATGCGGACCGCGCCCGGTGGACTGCTCATCGGCCGGTGAAGGAGTGTCGCATGAGAGTTGGTGTCATTGGTTCTGGGTCCATTGGACCCGACCTGGCGTATGGGTTCGTGTCGGCGTTGTCGAAGGACCCTCTGGCCCGAGTCTACTTGGTAGACATCAAGCAGGAGGCCCTCGATCAGGGTGTGCAGAGAATCAAAGGCTACGTGACCAAGGGCGTCCAGCGCGGCAAGCTCGATCAGAGAGCGGCCAAGGCGGTCGAGAGCTGCCTGGTGCCCACGCTGAAGCTGAAGGACCTCGCGGAGTGTGAGTACGTTCTCGAAGCTGCTTCGGAGGACCTCGGCGTGAAGCGACGCATTCTGGCGCAGCTCGAGGGCATCGTTCGTCCGGACTGCTTGATCGGGTTCGCGACCTCTGGACTTCCACGTGCGCAAATCGCCATCGAGGCCCGGCATCCCGGTCGATGTTTCGTGAATCATCCCTTCTTCCCGGCGTGGCGATCGCTCCCCATCGAGGTCGTGAGCTCTGGGTACCCAGAGCTCGAGCAGCGGATGCTGGAGACCTTGAGGAAGCTTGGAAAGGTGCCCATCTCGACCGCCGACGTTCCGTGCTTCGCCGCGGACGACATCTTCTGCAACTACATCAGCGAGGCCGCCCGGATCGTCGAAGAGGGTTGGGCGACGCCCGCTCAGGTCGACAAGATCGTCAACGACGCCATTGGCGGGGGTGGTCCTTTCAACGTCATGGACGCGACCCGGGGCAATCTGCTCACCGTCCACTGCCAGGAGCTGATGCTCCAAGCACCCACCGGAAGCGCGTGGTTCACGCCGCCAGCGCTGCTGCGTAAGCAAGGCAACTCACCCTGGTTGGACAAGAAGGGTGGCGCGGACCCATCGCACGACGACGCAATCAAACAGCGCGTGCTCGATCGAATTCTCGCCGTGTTGTTCGCTCGAGCCTGCTTCGTGGTCGACCGCGGGATCTGCGAGCCTGCTGAATTGAACTGGATGACCCGAATGGCGCTGGGATTCTCGAAGGGATTGCTGGAGCTGGCCGGCGAGCTCGGCGCGGAGCGCGTGCATACGCTGTGTTCGACCTACGCGGCGACTCACCCGGGCTTCGAAGTGCCACGCAGCATTGCGCTGAAGTCGCTGCCGAGCTTCGACGCGAACGTCCGAGCGGAGATCATCGACGGGATCGCGGTGCTCCGGGTGTTCCGACCCGAGGTGAAAAACGCGCTCTCGGCGCGCACCATCCAGGAGCTCGCGCGTGCGATGGACGCGTTGATCGCCGACTCTTCCGTCAAAGGAATCGTATTCACGAGTTACGACGGATCGCTCGCGGGTGCAGACATCTTGGAGCTCGCCGCGCTGCCAGACGCCAAGGCCTGCGAGAAGATTTGCCTCGACAGTCATCGAGTCTTCGAGCGGATCTCCAAGAGCCCCAAGCCCGTGGTCGCCGCGCTGAACGGACCCGTGATGGGCGGCGGTGCAGAGATTTCGATGGCGTGTCACGCCCGTGTGGTCGGCAACAACCTTCTCCTGAGTCAGCCGGAGGTGAATTTGGGTATCATTCCTGGGTATGGCGGAACTCAGCGGCTTCCAAGGCTGATCGGGTTCGAGCGAGCCTTCGAGCTCTTGCGGACGGGCCGAGCCGTGGGGGCTAGGGAGGCTTGCGAATGGGGTTGGGCTCGAGGTGCTCCGGAGGACGATCCTGTGAGGGCTGCCCGGGCGTTGATCAAGCAGGTGCTCGCGGGAGAGGCCAAGCTCCCCCGCATGGACGAGGCACCGATGAACGTTCCCTCTGTCCTGCCCAAAGTCGACGTCGCCCATCGGTCGCTCGCGATCGACGCGATCTTGGTAGACGTCCTTCGAACGGGGCTCGCGAAGCCGCTGTCGGAGGGGTTGGCGGTGGAAGCGAAGGGCTTCGGCCGATGCCGCGGAACCGTCGACATGGACATCGGGATGAAGAATTTCATGCAGAACGGTCCGCGTGTGCCGGCCGCTTTTCTCCACGAGTGAGGAACAATCGATGAGTAAAGACACGATCGTCATTCTCGACGGCGGCCGACGCACTCCGAGGGCGGATATTCTGATCAACAATCGGGAGCCCGGGTTGTTCTCGCGTTTCTCCACGACTCAGCTCGGCGGCTTTGCGATCGAAGGTGCGCTCGCGAGCACCGGCATCGACAAGGCGCTCATTGGACACACCGTGATGGGTATGGCTCAGCACAGCCATAGGGACTCGATCTACGGAGCCCGCGGCATGGGTTGGCGCGGAGGACTCGACAGAAGTGTCCCGGCGCTCACGGTCGCTCGGATCTGCGGGAGCGGTGCCGAAGCCATCGCAGTGGGTGCCGAGATGATTCTCGCCGGCTTGCGCCACGACAAGAAGCGACCCTTTTCGGTCGTCGGTGGGGCGGAGAGCATGCAATATCCCTTCGCCCTCTACAACCATCGAGGGAAGAGGGTCGGGGAGTCCGTGCAAAAATACGGACCTATCGACGCCAAGTCCCTCCCAGCGGGCACTCACCTGCAGGACGTGCTGCTGATGAGCCTGTACGACCCCTCGGCGAAGATGGCGATGGCCAACACCGCCGAGGAGCTCGCGAGGAGGTACAAAATCACCCGCGAGGAGGCCGACGTCTTTGGCTTTCGGTCTCAGACTCTGGCCAAGGAGGCTCGGGATGCGGGTTGGTTCAAAGAGGAGACTCGGCCGGTCCGGGTGGCGCTCGACGGCGCGGCGGAGCCGTTCGAGGTCGTCAACGACACGCACATCTTGGACGAGGCTTCCCTCGCCAAGATGAGTCGCTTGCCTGCGGCCTTCGAGGCGGGCGGGATCGTGACCGCGGGGAACGCGAGCGCGGTGGTCGACGGCGCCGCCGCCATGATCATCGGGAAGCTCTCCGACGTGGAGGCTCACGGCGGCAGGCCGCTCGCCCGCCTCGCGGGGGTGGGGGTCGCGGCGTGCGAGCCCGCGATCATGGGTTGGGGGCCAGTGCCGGCGACCGAGCACGCGCTCTCGGCCGCGGGGATCGACGGCAAGTCGATCGACCACGTGGAGTTGAATGAGGCCTTTGCGCCCCAGGCGCTCGCCGTGATTCGTGACTTTGCCAAGATGGGTATCGAGCCGGAGAAAGTGAATCCGATGGGCGGCGCCATCGCGTTGGGTCACCCCCTCGGAGCCACCGGCGCGATCCTCACGCTCACTTGCGCGTATGCGTTGCGGCGCACGAAGAAGCGATATGGGTTGGTGACGATGTGCATCGGCGGAGGTCAAGGCATCGCGCTGGTGCTCGAGTCGGTGGCGTAGTCACTTCCTGGAGGTGCTGGCGAGCTCGACGCTGGTCTCGGTGACAGACCCATCCTGTGAGATTTGAAAAAGCTGAACAGCAGAGGCACCACCACCTTCCTGACTCGTGTCGACGCGAGCGACGATGATCTTTCGGTTGGCGACCTCGACGAGCTCCGAGAAGCTCACGGACTCCTGCCAGTCTTTGGACTCGGGACCGCGGTAATTTCCGATGGTCGACAACAACTTGGGAGTCTTGCCTTCGGAGACGGAAAGGAGCGAGAGAAAGCGGGTCGACGCGTCTTTGGTGGCCGTGCTCAGTCCGTAGGTGGCGATGTGCAGCGGAAGCTCCGGACCCACGCGCAGGACCTCGAGCCGGGCGAGTCCGTCAGCAGGAGTGAGCGCCGCGCGGGGGCAAGCCGATGAGTCGCCGCCGGGACAGACTTCATCGAAGACCGCTTGGGCCACCGCGGTGGTCGTGAGTTCGTCGGCCCGCTGCGTTTTCGGTCGGGTGAGTTTCTGAGTGGCGTACAGCGCGTTGGAGTCGGAGCAGGGACCCAAGACGACGGCATCCTGCACGGTTCTTCCGGCGTTCGACCGTGACCCAGGGCGAACGGCTGCCCGCGGAAATTTCTTGGGAGACTCCGAGTTGCCGGCGGAGCTCAAGCCAAACCACTCGCGAGCGGCCAGGTGTTTGGCGATCTTCTCGAGGCGCTGACCATCGACCTTCTCGAGTCGCGGGAAGCCTTCATCCTCGGCAACCAGTACGACTTCCTTGTCGAAACAGATCGCAACGGACAGCAGCTCGGGTTCGCCTGCGGCAGCATGGGAGGCGGCGAGACCGAAAAACGTGAACGCGATGAAGGAGGTTCTCACCGTTGCAATCTGACACCGCCGCGTCGGCCGGTCCATCGGGACCTGGCGGATTGACGCGCTGCGAGGAGCACGCGAAGGGTCGACGATGGCAGAGAGTACCGAGCCGACCCCCGAAGCGCCCACGAGCGCGAGGAGCCTGCTGATCGGCTTTGGCGCCGGCGTGGCCCTCGGCTCGGCGTTGAATTGGCTCGGCAAGGACGCCGCGTGGATCGAGCCCTTGCTCGACGGGCTCTTGCTCCCGATTGGTCAACTCTTCCTGCGCTCGTTGTTCATGCTCGTCTTGCCGATGTTGTTCTCGGCCATCGTCGTGGGCATCGCGGAGCTCGACGTTCGTTCGCTCGGCAAGCTCGGGCTGAAGACGCTCGGGTTGGCAACTGTCTTCTCGACCATAGCCGTAGTGATCGGGCTGGTGATGGTGAACTCGGTGGGGCCCGGACGTGGGTTGGACGATTCGGTCCGGTCACTCGGAGACGCGAGCGCCCAAATTCCTAGCGCGCCTGCTTCCGGCAGTGGGTTGCAGAACGCGGTGCTCGCGCTGGTCCCGGACAATCCGGTCAAAGCCGCGGCAAACGGGGACATGCTCGGCATGATCGTATTTTCGATTTTGTTTGGAATCGGCGCTTCGTTCGCGAAGTCCGACGCCGTGAGTCAGCTCGTCGAGACCATTCGCGGCCTTTATGACGTCTCGATGCGTTTGGTGAGTATGGTCCTCAAGCTCGCCCCGTTGGGAGTGGGCGCGCTCGTCTGCGTGATGACCGCGCGAGCTGGGTTCGAGGTGTTCCGCGCGCTCGGGAGCTTCGTCTTGGTCGTGCTGAGTGGTCTGTTGATTCACTCGATCGTCACCTACTCGGCGGCCGTGTGGCTGCTCGGCGGTATGGCGCCGTGGACCTTCTTCCGGGGCTCGCGGCTGGCGATCGTCACGGCGTTCGCGACGGCCTCCTCGAACGCGACCCTCCCGACGTCGTTGATCGTGGCGGAGCGCGACCTCGGGCTCCCGAAAAAAATCTCGAGGTTCGTGCTGACGGCGGGTGCAAGCATGAATCAGAACGGGACCGCGCTCTTCGAAGGGGTCACCGTGCTCTTTCTCGCCCAAGTCTACGGCGTGGACCTGAGCCTCGGGCAACAGCTCGGCGTGATGCTCACGTGTGTGCTAGCCGGAATCGGGACCGCGGGCGTGCCCGCCGGATCCCTGCCGGTCATCGCGATGATCTTGCAGAGAAACGGGATTCCGGCAGAGGGGCTTGGCCTTATTCTGGGGGTCGATCGCTTTCTGGACATGTGTCGAACGACCGTAAACGTCGCGGGCGACTTGGCGATCGCCGCGGCCGTGGCGCGATCCGATTCTGCGGCTGATCAACAAACGTCGTGAGGACGAGCAAAGCGCGTTGTCCGGACAGGTTGCTTGGGCCGCGAGCAAGTTGTCGCGTTTGCGGACAATCTGATCGGCTGGTCGACCGGGGTGGGGGCTGGTACGACTGTTGCTCTGTTGTCACACCGATGAAAGCCAACACCCTCTGGACCCTCCTCTTCGCAGCAATCGCGTTCGCCTGTGGTGGCCCTGGAGACGCCAGTCTCGACCAGGCCTCTCTGACTGCCAGCAATCCAACCGCCTCGAGCGGAGCCGCAGATGCTGACGCGAGTGCTGACTCTGACTCTGACTCGGACTCGGACTCGGACTCCGATGTCGACTCAGACTCGGACTCCGATGGTCAAGGCGACCCGTGTGATTCAGACTCAGATTCAGATTCAGATTCAGACTCGGATTCCGATTCTGACTCGGATTCCGATTCGGACGCGAGTGCGGCGGATCCAACGTCCACCGACGTGGACTCTGACTCTGATTCGGACTCGGACTCTGATTCGGACTCGGACTCTGATTCGGACTCGGACTCGGACTCCAGCTCGAGCTGCCCCCCTGCTGGTGGCTCGCCTGACGGCGACGCTCCCGGTGGTGACGCTTCTGGCGGAGGAGCTGCAGGCGGCGCGGACGGCAACGCTCCCGGCGGTGACGCTTCTGGCGGCGGAGCTCCGGGCGGCGCCGATGGCAATGCTCCGGGCGGCGGCGCGGTCGGCGACCCATGCGCGTCTTCGGCGGACTGCCAGCCAAACTTGATGTGCGCCGAGGTCGGGGCCTGCGCTCCCACCCTCTGATCAACCGTCAGACTTGAACTTGGCTCTCCTTTCCTTGCCGATTGCCTAGGCTCCAATCTCGTCCGCTTCGACTCCCGCCCAACTCCCTTCTGAGTCCTCCTGATTCGACGTCCTCCTGATTCAACGACGCTTGGAGCTCCGCAGTCGGTCGGTTAGGCGCAGGCAAGAGGCCTGCGCTCCCGGCGAGCCGTGACGCTTGGACCCAGGGATCCGCGAATCCGCGAAGCTTAGGCGCAGGCAAGATGCCTGCGCTCCCAGGGATCCGCGAAGC
>CAYXDO010000006.1:0-135512 GCA_964463485.1 uncultured Myxococcales bacterium
TTCAGTCGACGGAGCCAGAACCCACCGGCTTTAGCCGGTGGTGGGGGTCTCAGTCTTGGGCTGGGCGGCGGCCCTCGAGCAGGCGCTGGTGACGGACGCCTCGTCTCCGACACTCGGTTGATTTCGGGCTATGCGCTATCTCCACGACAGCCAGCGGATCGGCTAGGCTCGACCCATGCTCGCGACCAAGCCTAGGCCGCAAACGAACGCGGACGGCGTCGACTTGACGCTCATCCGTTGGATGCTCGCCCTATCTCCGCGGGAACGATTGCGAGTCTTGCAGGGACAAATCGACTTCGTCGAGATGGTGAAGAATGCAAAACGTCATACCCATCGCTGCGCTCCTCCGCGTGCTCGAAGCTCATGAAGTGGAATTCATCGTCGTGGGTGGGGTGAGTGCCGTCCTCAACGGAGCTCCCATTTCGACGATTGATCTCGACATCGTGCATCGGCGTACCCCTGAAAACGTTAGGCGGCTGGTCGCCGCGCTCGGTGAGCTCAACGCCGTCTTCCGTTCTGACCCGAGGGGGCTCCGCCCCACCGAGGCGGCATTGATGGGTTTGGGCCATCAGCTCCTTACGACGAAGTTTGGAGTTCTCGATGTGCTCGGCTCGGTCGAGGCCGGGACGACGTATGAGGATCTCCTGCCCGACACGTATGTTCTGGATCTGGATGACTCGCAGGTTCGCACGCTGACGCTGAGGAGACTGATTCTGACGAAGGAGCGGGTGGGTCGCCCAAAGGACCTTGCCGTGCTTCCGATTCTACGGGCCACTCTCGAGGAAATCTCCTCGGTTCCGCCTCCAGATTCAGAGGACGAGCCTTCGAAGAGCCGTGAGTTGAACTGAGAAGCCATGTCCCCCTGGGCCACGAACATGGACGGGTAGAGCACCGGTCGAGCACATCTGGTCGAGTCACCGAAGACGAAGGGAACCAACCACACTCAGTTCCTCCCAAAATTCGAACACAATGCCGGGCGGGGCCGGGCGGGGTTTCGTGACTCACTCCTCTGCTGGGCGCCCGCACTTTGGGCAGGCCGCGGCGCAGGCTCGGCAGTACACACGGCCGCAGCCGACGCATGGATCCAGGCCGCCTCGCGACACGAGGTGCAGTGATTCGTCGCAGGCGGAGCGCAGCCGATCGCTCGCTCCGGCAAACTCGTCGATCGGCGGCTCTGGCCGCTTCGAGAGCGCGGGCACGTCGAGCGAGATTCGTCGCGACTCCTTGCGTCGCTTGATCTCGAGCTCGAGTCGCAGAGAGGGAGTCGAGACGAACGTGGTCTGCGTCCAGACCTGCTCGATACTCAGGGCATATTTCGTCCGGAGGTCTTCGAGGCGGGCTCGATACTCTCGCTGAATCGCCTCGAGCCGGAGCTCCTCGCGCCTGAGTTCGGCGTCCTTCCCTTGCTTGGCCATGGCCTTTGCGAGCTTCTCCGTCGCTTCGTCTCGGAGCTTCTTGTGATAGTCGAGCAGCCTGGCTTCGTCCCGAGACCTTCGTCTCGCCGTCGAGTGGACGAACGAAGCGAGCGCGCTCGGAATTCGAGCGGTACAGGCGCGGGAGACGACCTTCTCGAGCGCTGCCCAGTCCACGGCTTCGGCGACCGCGCTCTTCGCCTGGTCGATTCCGAGGTCCTGCCCAGTCTCGCCATCCCCCGAGCGCAGTTGCTCGACTCCGCCGACACTCGAAAAGCTCCAGACGGACTCGGTCGCCGTGTTGATCAAAAGGCGCACGGCTCCGGGCAGGCGTTCGTCGGACTGGGCGATGAGCTCGACCAAAACGACCGCGCAGCGCGTCGTCGCCGGTGCGGCGCTCACGAGCTTCACCACGCCGTTGGCTAACGTGATCGCTGACGGCACGAGCGAAGCCGCGTCGCGCGGCGCTTTGAACGGCACCGGGAGCTCCGCGAAGGATACCCGGCCGCGATCGCCGAGCACCGAGAGCGCGTGTTCGGCAAACTCACAGTCGGGCGAGACCAACAGCCCCGCCGAGCGACCGTCGAAGCTGAGTCGAGTGAGCTCCGGCTGCGCAAAGACGCGCTGGAGGTCAGGAGGGAGCATCACCTGAGTGCCGTCCACGAGGCCCCCGCAGCTCTCGAGGAAACGCACCGCGAGCGCCTCCAAGCTCGATCGATCGGTGAGACTCATACCGCCAGCTCGTCGCCGAAGACGGCGTCGTCGAACGCGGCCGCGTCCTTTCGGCGTCGCTTCGCCTCGAGCAGTCGCGCCTCGAGCTCGTGAAATGGGTTCGTCCAGTCCGTCGCACTCAGCCAAGCGTCGAACACCATCGTCGCGAAGTCCTTGTCCTCGTCGAGCTCCCCGAGCACGTCGCCGATCTCACCCACCACGAGCTCGAACATCGCCAGCTTCTCGTCGAGGACGTGCAGGAGTCGGTCCTCCACCGTGTTCTTGGTCGCCAGGTTGAACACGAACACCTCGCGGGTCTGTCCAATCCGGTGAATTCGTCCGATCCGTTGCTCCACGCGCATCGGATTCCAGGGAAGGTCGAAGTTGATGAGTGTGTTCGCAAACTGCAAGTTGTGACCCTCGCCGCCCGAATCGGTGAGGACCAAAACCTCGACCTCGCCGTCTCGGAGCTGCCGGATCGCTTCGTCCTTCTTCGGGCCGGTGAGCGAGCCCTCGTACACGGCGACCGGAATGCCCGCTCTTTCGATCCGTTGGGCGAGCGCACGGAGCGTCGCGCGATGCTGAGTGAACACGAGCTTCTTCTCGGTCCGATTCTTCGTCAGGAGCTCTATCAGGGTGCCCTCCTTGGCCGACTCAGTCACGCGCCCATAGAGACGTCGGGCTTCGGCAAACTCGGTCGTGGCGGAGCTCAGGGACTCGCGAGCGGCCTCCGGACAGGATCCAGCCGCCAGCAGCAGAGCCGACATACTCATCCGTTTCTTGGGATCGGCCGCGTGCGCTTTGAGGGCGGTGACGAGCGCCTCGTAGGCCGCGGACTCCTCCGGTGAAGGATCTGGGCGGATAGTCATGACCTGCCGAGACGGAAGCCTGACGCCGACGACTGCGCGAGTGTTTCGGACCATGACGTCGCGCATGAGGTCGCGGAGGGCGCGGGGGTCCAGCGGTGTACGCTCGCTCTTGGCGTCGACGTGTTTGGCTCGAAAGCTCCGCTCGGTCTCGAAGATGCCTGGCTTCAAGAGAGTCAGCAGGTTGTAGAGCTCGATCAAATCGTTCTGGACGGGAGTCGCCGACAACAGCAGCAGGAACTTGCGCTTGAGTCGATCGACGAGTCGGTACCCGGCCGTCGTTCGGTTCTTGAGTCGGTGAGCTTCGTCGACGATCACCATGTCGAAGGTCAACTCGGCGAGCCGGGTGGCGTGCTCTTCGCGGCGGGCCGTCGCGATCGAGGCGATGATCCTCGACTTCTTCCAGAAAGCGTCTGGGTCGGCCCTGAGCTCGGGATCCGACGTGGTGGCGAAGTCGAGATCGAACTTGGACTCGAGCTCCAGCTTCCACTGAGTCACGAGCGGCGCGGGCACCAAAATGAGCGTGCGCGTCACCATTCCGCGGAGAACATACTCTTTGAGAGCCATCCCGGCCTCGATGGTCTTTCCGAGACCGACCTCGTCCGCGAGGAGAGCTCGGCCGCGCAGGTCCTTCAGCACCTTCTTCACGGTCTCGATTTGGTAGTCATACGCGTCGACGCCATGGAGCTGCGGGAGGCACAGGAGGTCACCGAACTCTCGGAGCAACCGCAGCTCCACGAGGAGGCCTCGGAGCTCGCCGAGCTCCGGCGGATCGATCCTGCCTTCGGCTCGCACGAGGGGGCGACAACGGCTCTCGAGCGCTGGAAGGGTCTCAGTGAGCCCACAGAGCTCCTCGGCCTTCGCTCGGGCGGCGGCGGCGATCTCGGACTCGCGCGCCTTTTCCCGATCGACGCGGCTGACTCTCGTCTTAGTGTTGGGCTTGGCTTTCGCTTGCTTGGGCCTGCGAGCGGCACCGGGGCGTCTCGAACCCAGCCTATGGAGCCTCGCGAGCTCGCGCCCAATCGACGACAGCGCGGGCCCGATCTTGGCGCCGAGCGCACCCTCGTTGCGAACGACGGCGACACGAAACCGGAGGCTGCCCTCTCGAACCGCGAGCACCTCCTTCGCGACCTCCTCACTGCGCCCCATCAAAGCCAGGGCGACGTACCTCGCAACCTCCATGTCATCGGCCCGCTCGCGACCTCCCGAAATGCGCGGCGCCAACTCGGGGCGGTAGTAGCCGAGCGCGCCGACCGGCGCCCCATGGAGAATCTCGGCGAAGGCCGCGAGCACGTTCACCTCGAAATCGTTCGGAAACCGGGTCGCTAGGCTCGCCAGCAACTCCCGCACATCGTGGCCCTCGTCGAGAAAGTCGCGAGCTCGTGCGGTCAGGTCGCGAAGCTCCTCGTCCGATCCCTCCATGACGGAGGTTCGGCTCGCCGCAGAGTCCGCTTGGGGGTGGCGGAAGGCCATGGGCCAGCTTATACCGAGCCCCTCGAATGTCAGCCAGACCTCTCATCGCCCGCAATCCAGGGTCGACGCGGGGACGCGGGGACGCGGGGACGCGGGGACGCGGGCGCAGCACTTCACACCGAGTCGACCTTCGTGTACCGTGTTGCCTCCGAGCAACCGCTGTGGCGAAGGAGGATGGCTAAAATGCTCAAGATCGTGGGTGGAGTCGTGTTCGCGGGAGGCGTGTTCTTGTTTCTTGGAAATGTCGTTGGGTTCTTTCCGACGTTTCCGATGGTTGGTTACCTCACCATGCTCGCCGGAGGAGGTATCTACAAATTCGGGCAGAACCAGGGGTGAGTTGGGCGGCGCCGAGTGCCCCACCGACAACACGGCCCCAGTCGTCGCCATCGGCGCGCCCGAAGAGGACGCCGTCGTACTCATGCAGCAGGCGGTCACGGGAACGGTGCGTGACGACAACCTGCTCAGCTACGCGGTGGAGCTCGAACGGCAGGGCCACCCCGGGTCGCTGGAGTGCCGCTCACGATTACGAGGACCTACGACTCACGCATCGAGACAGAAAAATTGCGGCTGGTGACAATGCGATCTGTTCGCACTATCATCCTCTTCTCGTCGATATTGTCGCGTGCCGCGGACAGTGGCGCGGCGTGGGTGGACCCTCCGGATAACTGCGAGACGAGGACTTCTACGACGACTTTTCGCACTCTTTCACTCACGAGCGCGGAGGCGCGCGATGCGATATCCGCCACGGAGAAGCTTCTGCGATCAGGCCGCAGTTGTCCCGGGGAGGTCGCGCAGGCGTATTTGAGCCTCGCAGCGAGCTTCGGGCAGCTGGGCGAGAAGGCGAAGTGTGGGAGGTTTCTGGATTGGTACTTTCTCATGCGGAAGGAATTCGACGTTTCGCGGGATGCGCTCGCCACGCTAACCACAACGTGTGCGTATCTTCGCGGAGTTACGGATCGGCCGCTGAACCTAGGCGTCGAGGTTGCATTTGAGCCGATGCGGTCCGGCGCACGTTCCGCGAGGGGAGTCGTGGTAGTCTCGGACCCGGCAAGGTTGCTTGACAAGGTGGCTATCTCCTTTCGGCACGGCGGGAAGGTCCAGCGGGATCGCGAGCTTGGGCGCGCCGAGTATGGGACGATCATTTTGAGTCTTACGGCGGACCGGATAGCCTTCGCGCTACCTCTAGGTGATGAGGACACCGAAATTCTTTCCAATTCCGAGATGCTTGCCTACTTCGTCCGCGGAATCGATAGTTTTGGAAATGTTCTCTTCCAAGCCGCTAGCAAGTCGCAGCCGATGATCTCGGACTTGGAAGTGGTGAGTGAGGACTCGTGGACCTGGGCATTGGTAATTGGAGCCGTTGCTGCAGGTTTTGCGACCGGGTTTGTCGTGTCTCGCGCTCTTTGAGAGCCGTGCAGGGCGAGCCGGCTCGGCGTCGGCCCGGGCCTCGGCGCAGCCTGGGGCCGCGCACAGGTCGAGGGCCAGCGTGCCCGCGGCTCGAATCGTGGCGCCTCGTTTGCCGACTCGACGCCTCGTTGGGTGTCTTACCTGCCACACTCTCGTGGGGCCTGTGCTCGTTGTACCAGCGGAAGTATCTGGACCACTGGGCCTGCGCCTCCTTGCGGCGCAGAGGTGTGGTCATCCCTCGAGTGTGCTCGCTCTTGAAGGTTCGATTCAGCCGCTCGATGATCGCGGTCGCCACGAAGCTCGTCACCGACGCAAACCTGGGCGTGATCTCGTGCTTCGTACACCAGGTCCGATACTCTTCGCTCGTGAACTGTCCTCCCTTGTCTTGGACGAGATACTTGGGTTTGGCGGCCGTGGACGTGACGGTGTGTTCGAGAAACGAACAAACCGCGGTCGCGCTCGGCTGGTCCGAGAAGACGGAGAGTCGCATGACTCGGCGAGAGTGGACGTCGATGACGAGCGCGACCCACCAGCAGAACGGCCAGCGCTGCAAGAGTGCGTTGGGGATCCAAGGCATCCAAAAGCCTCCCGCCGTCGGAACCAAGGTGAAGTCGATCTCCCAGATCTGATTTGGGCGGTCGGCGCGAACGGCTTGGCTCTTCGCTTCGGGCCCAGGTGTTGGCTCTCCCTCCGTCGCGCTCACCTTCGACCCCATCGTCGAAGACCCGAACGTCGAGGTCCGACGTTCGCTCGGGGAGCAAACAACGGACATCGCCGCGGAGGCGAACGCGTAGAACGTCCGGAACGCCCGAACCTGCTCGAGGTACTCGAAGCGCTCGTTCGTGGAAGCGTGGCGGAGCGGCCTCCAGCTCCGGTCGATCTTCCTCGGTTGGCCTCGTACTCCTCGTCTGGTCCGTACTCAGAGTGACTTGGCCACGCGAAAGCCGAGGCCGGTATTCACGAAGTGAGGCTTGGTGACGTGGCGAAACGCGCTTCGACAGAATAGACCCGTATCGTGCCAGCACCCGCCTCTCATCACCGGCACCAACTCTCCCTCGAGCACGGTCACGCAGAGCTCGCGTACTCCTCCGGCCATGTCGAAGATCCCGTAGGGCGAGCAGTCGGTCGGGTATGAGCCCACGGGCTCAGGCTCGGAGTGCGCTTGGCCGCGGGAGTCTTTCATCTTGCAGAAGGTCGCGTCGAAGTGATCGCCCCAAGGAAAAAAGCGCTCGTCGGCTCCGCGCGCCGCTTTCTCCCACTCGTCCTCGAACGGCAGCCGGAGTTTCTCGCCGGTCTGGGCCGACCTCCACTCGCAGTACGCGGATGCGTCGTCGAACGAGATCCCGAAGACCGGATAGTCGAGCGACCACGTCGCCTTCTCGGGGAGCTCCCAGAGCACGGCTTCAGGGTCGAAGGTCCAGTAGTGCCCTTCCTCGGGCGCCGCGCGCGGCACACGACGGCGCGATTCGTCGGCGTTCGCTTGGGCCAAGTCGTTCACGAACTCGAGGTACTCGGCGCAGGTGACAGGGTAGCGAGCGATCGCGAACTCCGGAACGATCTTCACCGTTCGCTCCAGGCCGCCGTAGGCGATCGTGTCGCCTCCGAGCACGGTAGGACCGCCGGGAACCAAGACGAAGCCTTGCCCGATCTCTTTGGCCGTTCGAATCACGATGTGCGCGCGCGCCTTGGCGAGCCGAGCGATCTGAATGGGATGGATCGCGACGGGGCGTCCGTGGCTCTCGGCCAAGACTCGATAACTCCCCATCGGCACTTCCATGGGCGCCAAGGGCGAGCGGCCCAGGGTGAGCGGCTCGGAGGGAATCAGCCGGCGGTCGCGCTCCGCGAAGCGTTCGAGTCGGATCAACGCACCCGGGGGTGAAGTGGTGACCTCGAGCAGTCCTCGTCCGGCGAGGAGCGGCGCCAGCCTTCCGTCGTCGTAACGTTCCACGAGGCTCGCGAAATAGCGCTGGCCCTCGCGGTCGTGCGCCTTTTCAGCCTCCAAGAAGCGCTCGGAGTAGAGCGCGGCCAAACCGGCGCGCGCGTCTGCGTCGTTCTCGACATCCGCGAGCGCGCCTTGGAAGCTCGCCTCCGCCTCGGCAAAGGCCGCCACCGCCTCGACGCGAAGCTCGCTGTTTTCATCTTGGAGCTCCCAGAGCCGGCGCTTCTCGTCGAGCTCCGCGTGCGGCGACATCGTCTTCTCGAGCTTCCGCGCCTTCGACTCCACGCGGAGGAGCTCGGTCCGGAGGTCGTGGAGCCGGTCGACCGCAGCTCGACCGAGCTCCACGCGACGTGAAGCCTCCGCGCGTCGCCGCTCCCGCGCGCGGCTTCCTTCGAGGATCTCTCCGACCGCGTCGGCGAGCTGCTTGGCGCTCGGGCGAAGCGTGGGCTGCTTGGCGAGCGCGGCCATGCAGACCTCGTCGAGCTCCACCGAGATCTTTCGATCGGGCGCGCGCTGCCTTGGGGGAGTAACTTCTCCGGATCGGACGCGCATCAGCGTGTTGATCACTCCTTCGTCGAGGTAAGTCGGCTGCAGCGTCAGGATTTCGTAGAGCACCTCGCCGAGGCTGTACACGTCCGAGCGATCGGAGAGGCGCTCGCCGGACGCGGCCTCCGGAGACATGTACTGAGGCGTCCCCACGATCATGCCGGACGCGGTGTCCTCGGCCGCGCGAATGAACCCGTTCGAATCGGTCGTGTCGGCGTCGAGCGGCTTGGCGAGGCCCCAGTCGAGCAGCGTCACCTCGCCGAAGTCGCCGATCATGATGTTCGCGGGCTTCACGTCGCGATGCAAAACACCGCGGTCGTGCGCAAAAGCCACTGCGTATGCCAGCTGCTGAAAGGCGGTGAGCAGCCGGATCCCGCTCAGCTCGCGCGTCAACACCTCGTCGCCGGCGCGCAGCCCGGCGATGATCTGTGCGAGCGTGCGGCCTTCGAGCAGCTTCATCACGTAGAAGAGCTCTCCGGTATCGAAGCTGCCGACGTCGTGGATCGGCACGATCGACGGGTGCTCCAAGATGCCGTTGGCTTGGACCTCCATCCAGAAGCGACGAATTTGAGTCTCGTCGCCTTCGTGATTGTGGAGCAGCACCTTCACGGCGACGTCGCGTCCGATCGATCGATCGCGAGCGAGGAGCACTCGGCCCATCCCGCCGCGTCCGATCTCTCGACCGCACACGTAGCGGGCGTCCATCGGTGCCGGGGGCTGAGATGAAAGGGGCTCCGATCCCGGCGACTCGGATCCCCGCGACTCGGATCCCGGCGACTCGGAGAGTCGAACGGTGATGGCGGGGTCTCGGAGGACCGCCTCGGAGGTCGCTTGGGGGACGGCTACTGCGACGGGATGGGCGCGGGGAGCGGCCCGCATGAGGGTCGGGGTTGAGCCGAGCTTGGATTCCCATAGTTCGGGGTTATCGGAGATGGTGGGACTCTCCAGGAAGCTCACTTTACCCTCGCCGTCCCGCGCCGATTCGAGAGCTTTCAACTCCTGCAGAGTGAGGTCTCCCCGCGCGAGGAGGACGTCGGCCACCGAGGAACCCGATTCGAGCGAGGTCTGAAGGGCCTGGAGGGTGCGAGCCACGGGGACTCTGGCGCCTTGGATGAGCTGGGCCGCGAGCGCCCGGTCGCGTGGTCCCAAGGACATCGCGGGCAGAATACATGAATGGGCGGATTCGTAGCCCGAAAGTGCTCTTGCCCGCGTGGACGGGCTGGGATAAGGGCTCCGCGCGCGTCTGATGGTGTCGTCACCCAGTCAGGCTTCCGAACCGGTGGGACGGAGCACGGACGGGGGGCGGAGGATCACGTCAGACACGATGCGCCCACCACTCGCAAGGAGACGACATGCAGGGGCTTCTAGCAATCTTCGTCTTTGCGCTGATCGGCCTGACGGTGGCCGTGCTCAGCCAGCGCAAGAAATACATCGAAGCAAGAACGGCGAAACTTCAGATCGAGGCCACGGTGGACGAAAAGCGCCACGAGGTCGAGAAGGCTCGAGCGGAGGCCAAGGACAAGGCGTCCGAGCTCTCGAAGCTCAAAGAAGAGCTTCAAGAGGTGAAGGCCAAGCTGAAGAAGCAGACCGACGAAGAGGTTTCGCAGAGTCCCGGCAAGAAGAAGAAGAACAAGGGCGGCCAGGGGCGCAAGGAAGACGAGGAGGAGGCCTCCGCGAGCGTCGCGGCGGTCGTTCACGTCTCGAACCAGGAGCTCGAGCAGAAGTACCGGGCTCAGGTGGAGGAGCTGGAGAAGAAGTTGTCGACGGCTTCCGACGAGCTCGAGGGCTCGAAGTCGCGGCTCGAGAAGCGTGAGGCCAAGGTCACCGAGCTCGAAGCAAAGGCGTCAGACCTCGAGAAGCAAGTTGCAGCGCTGAAGGAGGCTCAAAAGGAGTCGAAGGCCGTCGTGACGATGACGGACGATCAGCTTCGGGCGGAGATGCTCGCTGCGCGCAAGGAGCGTGACGAAGCGCTCTCGGAGGTCGGCAAGAAGCTCGATGACGCCGCGAAGCGGGTCGAAAAAGCGCTCTCCGAGATGCGCCAGGCCGAGAAGCGCGCGTCCGCGAACCATCAGCTCTACCAGGTGGCCAAGGGCCAGCTGATCGTCACCGAAGATCGTCTCGCAGCGTTGCGGCGCAAGCACGAGGGCGCGCGCTCTCCTGAGGAGCTGAAGCGCGAGGCAGACGAGCGGGCGGCCCAAGACGAGGCGCGCAAGGCGGCGGAGGACGAAGCCCGAAGGGTCGAGGAAGAAGCCCGAAGGGTCGAGGAAGAAGCCCGAAGGGTCGAGAAAGAAGCCAAACGAGCTGAGGAAGAGGCGAAGGCGAAAGCCGAGGAAGAGTCCAAGCGCGCGGCGGAAGCCAAGCAGGCGGAGGAAGCGGCACGTCAGGCGGAGGCCGTCGAGGCCGCTCGTCAGGAGGCGGAGGCGGTCGAGGCGGCACGTAAGCAGGCCGCCGAGGCTGAACGCCAACAGGCCGAAGCCCGCGCCGCCGAGGACGCACGCGCGCAGGAGGAGGCGCGCAAGGCCGCCGCCGAAACCGAACGGCAGCAGGCGGAGGCCGCACGGAGGCAGGCAGAGGCAGAAGCCGCGGAGGCGACGCGGAAGCAGGCCGAAGTCGAAGCGGCCGAGGCGGCACGTCTGCAGGCCGAAGCCGAGGCCGAAGCAGCGCGGAAGCAGGCCGAAGCCCAGGCCGAAGCAGCGCGGAAGCTGGCTGAAGCGGAGGCCGCCGAAGCCGCGGAGGCTGCGCGAAAGCAAGCCGAAGCCGAGGCTGCGCGAAAGCAAGCCGAAAACGAGGCTGCTGCACGAAAGCAGGCCGAGGCCGAGGCTGCCCGAAAACAGGCCGAAGCCGAGGCTGCACGCCAGGCCGAGGCCGAGGCTGCACGTCAGGCCGAAGCCGAGGCTGCGAGAAGGCAGGCTGAAGCTGCGGAGGCCGCGCGCCAGGCCGAAGCTGCCGAGGCTGCGCGAAGGCAGGCTGAAGCCGCGGAGGCCGCGCGCCAGGCCGAAGCTGCCGAGGCTGCGCGAAAACAAGCTGAAGCCGCGCGCCAAAAGGCCGAAGCGGCGGAGGCTGCCCGCAAACAAGCCGACGCCGAGGCCGCGGAAGCCGCACGCCAAAAGGCTGAAGCCGCCGAGGCGGCACGCCTACAGGCCGAGGCGGAGGCCGCCGCTCGGCGTCACGCCGAGGCCGCGGAGGCCGCACGCCTACGGGCCGAGGCCGAAGCCGCGGAAGCCGCACACGCCCAAGCCGAAGCCGCCGAGGCCGAAGCCGCCGCCAAGCGCGCCGAAGACGAGGCCGTTCTCGCTGCCGCCGAAGAGGAGGCGCTGCGCGCCCAGGCTGCCGCAGCCGATCTCGGTGCTGAGACAGAGCGACCGTTGGCCGCCGACGAGAACCCGTTCGATGAGCGAACCAACGCGGAGGACGCTCCTGACGACATCCTCGCCGCAGCGATCATGCCCGCGGTCCAGGACCGTCCGCCTTCGCAAGCGCCTGGCCCCCGCCCCGCCGCTCCGCCGGTTTCCGGCGCTCGGGTGGGGCCGCCAGCACGCATCCCGCCCCGCCCAGCGCCAGGCCTGCGAGCTCCCGGGACCCCACCCGCGGGCCTGCGCGGCCCGGTTCCTCCTGGAACCCGTGTACCTCCGCCCGCCGCGGGTGCCAATCGCATCCCGGGCCGGGTCCCACCGCCTCCGGTCGCTCGCGGCCCGCTCCCGTCCCCTGGACTTCGTGTGCCACCCGGCGCCGCCCCTGGTGCTCGGGGGCTCGCACCCATGCCCGCGCCGACGGGCGCTCGCGGCCCGGTTCCAGCCCGCGCTCCAGCCGCCCCAGGCCTGCGGGTTCCCCCGGGCGCTCCGCCCCCTCCAGGTGTCCGCGCTCCCGCGCCAGGCCTTCGCGTTCCGCCAGGAGCGCCTCCGCCCGCCGCCCGACGCGTGCCGCCTCCTCCAGCGCGCGTTCCTGCCGCCGCCGGTGCCCCCCGAACGGGCATCGACGCCGCGCTCGCCTCCCTCGACGGAAAGCTCAAGCCCGGCAAGCCCGATGGCGAGCCCTAAACCCAGCGCGTAAGCTTCCTTGAACATGTTCCGCTCGCCCCCGCCGCCCGGCGCCGGGCCCTCGTGTTTGCTCCTGGTGCTCGCACTCCCAAGCGCCGCGCTCGCCGATGGCCCCAAGATCCTGATCTTCGGCGGGGGCCCATCCCCAAGCCTCCACCAGGCCTCCATCGAGGTCCAAACCCAGCGGTTGATCAGCGCCCTCCAAAGCCGCTCGCCCCTCGTCGTGTTCGGCGCCCCGCCCGAAGCGCCCTCGCCGGTTCAAGTCGAGGGGGAGTTCGACGCGGACGCCGAGCTGCTCGGCATGCTCTTCGATCGCCCCGACGCGCTCCACGCTGCCTACCGCTCCCAGCAAATCCAGTCCGCTCGCCCCCTCACCAAGGACGCGCTCGTCGACGCCATCAAACTGACCGTCGGTTCCTCGTCCGGAGCGGCCATCTTCGGCGTGGGCCACGGCGGTCGCGGCGAGGAACAATCAGGATCGACGCTGGAGCTCTGGGGCGCTGACTCGTTGTCTGTCCAAGAATTGTCCACTCTGCTCGACGATACTCGCCCACCTGGTCCCGTAGCGTTCGTGCTCGGCCAGTGTTTCAGCGGCGGATTCACCGCGATCGCGATGCGCAAAGACCGGCTCGTCACACCGACCCGCTGCGTCTTGGCTGCGGTTCCTAGCGATCGCGAGGCCGCCGGCTGCACGTCGGATGTTTCGAGCCCAGACTCACGCGCGTATACCCACTTCGTCGCGCGCGCCTTGAGCGCCCCAGACGGAGACATCGACGGTGACGGCAAGGTGTCCCTGCTCGAGGCCCACTCCCGCGCGCGGATCCTCGACCCAACGATCGACGTGCCCGTGTCGAGCCTGGAGGCGTACGTCGCGGGCGCCATCGATCGTCGCGGGAAACGTCCCCCGATCGGTCGCTTCACGATCGACGCGATCCTCGCCATCGCGCGGCCCGAGGAGCGGGAGGTGTTGAAGATGCTGACGCCCTCGACCACCAAGACCGTAGGCGAGGTCGTGGCGACACGAGACTCGCTGAATGCGGAGGCTGATAAGACCGACGAGGAGCTCACGGATCGTGAAGACGAGCTCGACGTCATCGTTCGGAGGATTCGGATCGGTTTCTTCGGCAGGTGGCCCGAGCTCGCCAATCCCTTCCACAAACGGTCCCGCCAGCTGCTGGCAGGGGACGCGCGGGAAGTGTTGGATTGGGTTCGCAGCACCCACCAAGCGGACCTGGAGGCGCTCGCGGACGTGACCTCGGAGGTGCGGAGACTCTCGGACCGCTTGTTCGCTCAGGAGCGAATCCTCGCCAAGTTGGAACGGTTCGTACGCTCCGCGGAGATCGTCGTGTTCGAGCAAGAGCTTCGGCGAAGAGGCACGAGGGCGCAGAGGAGCGAGCTCGACGCGCTCCTCGCGTGCGAGCGAATGGTGCCCTAGAGCACCGAACGTCGTTACATCGATTCCGGCGGGTTGAACGAGGCGCGCTGCTTTTCGTGCCCGTGCTCGGGCTCGGTGCTGTGTCGCAAAGCTCAGAACATCTCCTCGAAGACTCGATAGTGGTCCCCGCTCATCCCGAGCGCCGAGTACACCGCCATGGCCCGCTCGTTCCGGAGGTCCACGTACAGCCTGAGCCCAGCCGCGCCTTGGCTCTGCGCCCGATCGCGTACGAAGCCGTAGAGCGCTCCGAAGTGTCCGGCACCGCGGTGTTCCTGAGGCACGAACACGGACTGAATCCACCAAACGGCCGCGTTCCGCCAGTCGCTCCACTCACGTGTCACGAGGAGCTGTCCGACGGGGAGCCCGTCGACCTCGGCGACGAAGTATTCGCCGAGGGCAGGATCATCGAGGACCGCGCGCACGCCGGCTTCGAGCCGAGCCGGATCGAGGCTGAGCGCCTCCGTTTCGAGCGCCATCGCTCGATTCCACGCGACGAGCGTGGGGAGATCGGAGTGCACCGCCGTTCGGATCATGTTCGGTTGAATCACGGATCGCTCGCCTCGGGATCTGCGATCGGACCTCGACCGGAGCGCCCCGCCCGGGCATCTTGTCGCGTGTGAGCTACTCCTCCGAGCATGAGGCCTTTCGTCGAACGGTCGCGCGGTTCGTCGACGAGCAGATCGCCCCGTTCGCCCACACGTGGGACGAACGAGGTGAGTTTCCACGCGAGCTCTACCAGCAGGCCGCACAGATCGGGCTCCTCGGTCTCGGCTTTCCGGAGGAGTATGGCGGAACGCCCGCCGATCCCTTTCACACGATCCTTGCGGTGTTCGAGCTGTGTCGCGCCGCGTGTGGTGGCGTGAACGCGGGGCTGATGAGCCACGCGATCGCGCTCCCGCCCGTGGCTTCGCTCGGATCCGACGAGCTGAGGCACCGCGTCATTCCGCCAGTGCTTCGCGGAGAAGCGATCGCGGCGCTCGCGGTCACCGAGCCATCCGGGGGCTCGGACGTCGCGAACCTGCAGACCACGGCGCGGCGTGACGGGGATGTTTACGTCGTGAAGGGGTCGAAGACGTTCATCACCTCGGGCATGCGCGCCGACTACCTCACGACGGCGGTTCGGACTGGCGGGCCGGGCATCGAAGGCATTTCACTCTTAGTGATCGAAGGCAAAACGCCCGGACTCTCGAGAACCGCGCTCGAGAAGATGGGCTGGTGGGCCTCCGACACCGCGACGCTGTACTTCGACGAGTGCAGAGTTCCGGCGACCAACCTCGTCGGGCAAGAGAATCAAGGTTTTTTTGGGCTCATGTTGAACTTCAACCACGAGCGGTTGGGGCTTGCAGCCAACGCGGTGGGATTCTCGAAGGTCGCGTACCAAGAGGCGGTCGAGTGGGCGCACACGCGGATGACCTTTGGGAAGCGACTCATCGATCGGCAAGTCATTCGCCACAAGCTCGTAGACATGGCCACGGACATCGCCGCCGCGGAAGCGTTCCTGGTTTCGGTCGCGTCCAAGATTCGCGACGGTGAGTCGCCCATCGCGGAGATTTGCATGCTCAAGAACGTCGCCACTCGTTGTGTCGAGCATTGCGCCAAGGAGGCCGTGCAGATCCTCGGCGGAGCTGGGTATCTGCGAGGCACCAAGAGCGAGCGCATCTATCGAGAGACCAAGGTGCTCGCCATCGGGGGCGGCGCCGAAGAAATCATGAAGGAGCTCGCGTCGAGGCACCTCGGCTGGTGAGTCGGGTTGAAGCGGCACACGTATCGCGTCGAGCTCGCGTACGACGGCGCGGCGTTCGCGGGCTTCTCACCCGTACCCAACGAGCGAACGGTCGCATCGACGTTCCACGGAGCGCTCTGCCGACTTGCTCCTGGGTTTGCGAAGCTGGCAGCAGGAGGTCGGACGGACCGAGGGGTGAGTGCCACGGGCCAAGTCGTGTCGTTCATCTACCGTGATCCCGTCGACACGGAAGCCATTCGGAGCGCGATCGATGCGGCGGCGCCCGACGCGCTGATTGCGCTCGACGTGCGCAAGGTCTCGAACTCATTCCACGCCCAGTTTTCCGCCAGCGCTCGCCGTTATGTCTACTTTTGGCCCGACGACGGAGCCATCGACGTCGCGCGCGTGGATAGGTCGCTCGCGGCGCTGTTGGGTCGCCGGAGCTTTCACGCTTTTTCGCGAAACACTCCGCGCGGCCAGTCCCCAGTCCGGCTGCTGACGGACGCGACTGCTCGCCGAGTCGAGGTCGACGGCCGACCCTTCGTTCGATTCGACTTCTCGTCGCACGGCTTTTTGCGGCGACAGCTCCGGGTCCTCGTCCCTACGGCGATAAGAGAGTCCGAGATCGCGGACGACGAAGCGCTCGTTCGAATCGCCGAGTCCGCAGACCGCCGCAGGTCGGCGCTCCCGGCCGACCCCAAGGGTCTCGTGCTCACGAAGGTCCTTTACTGAATCAGGGCCGCCGGCATGCCGATCCTCCGTTGACCCCTCGCCGCGCCGGGGAGAGGACCTCCGCATGACCCACAACCCCAAGCGAGTCCTGCTCGGAGTGAGCGGAAGCATCGCCGCGTATAAAGCCGTCGAGATCGCGCGGCTGCTGCACAAGCGCGGGGTCCGGATTCAGGTCGCCATGACCGAGGTCGCGACCAAGTTCATCGCGCCCATGACGTTCGAGGCCGTGACCGGGCGACGTGTGCTCGTCGATCTCTACGAGGTCTCGCATGGAGAGATCGAGCACGTGGAACGCGCCCACGAGATCGACCTGCTCCTGATCGCGCCGGCTACGGCCACCACGATCTCACGGTTGGCGACGGGCGTGGCCGATGACGTGATCTCGAGCGTCGCCTTGAGCACCAGGGCTCGCGTCATGGTCGCACCCTCCATGGAGACCGGGATGTGGACCCACCCCGCGACGATGGCGAACGTGAAGCGAATCGAGTCTTTCGGTTATCTCGTCGTAGGCCCTGGCACGGGCGACCTGGCCTCGGGCAGGACCGGTGTGGGTCGCATGCTGGAGCCCGAGGAGATCGTGGCGGCTGCGCTCGCCGAGCTTTCGCTGGCGCCCGAAGCCAGGTCGCTCGAAGGCCGGACCGTGCTGGTGACGGCGGGTCCAACCTATGAGCCGATCGATCCGGTCCGCGTGCTGACCAATCGCTCGACCGGCGCGATGGGTATCGCGATCGCGGAAGCGGCCAGAGCGCTCGGCGCCCACGTTCGACTGGTGTTGGGGCCCACGCACCTGACGGTCGGGCCTTCGATCGAGGTTACTCGAGTAGAGACAGCCGTGGAGATGCTGAACGCGGCCGCCGCCGCCTTCGAGCACGCGGACGCCTTCGTCTCGACCGCCGCCGTCTCGGACTTTCGACCCGCGGACCCGAAGCGCCAAAAGCTCAAGCGCGGCGCGACCGGCTCCGACGCGCTCGAATTGACCGAAAATCCGGACATACTCAAAACGCTGGCGTGGGCCAAACGCCCGGGCCAGGTCGTCGTGGGTTTTGCAGCGGAGACGGAGGACGTCGAGGCCAACGCTGAGAAGAAGAGAGTGGGCAAGAATTGTGATTTGGTGGTGGCCAACCAGGTCGGACCGGACCGTGGGTTTGGCGTCGGTCAGACTTCGGTGATTTTCGTGGGCGAAGGGTCGCGACAAACGATGGGGCCTGCCGACAAACCGAGCATCGCGCGCGCCTTGATGTCACGAGTAGGCGAGTTGCTGGCCTCGAAATCACCCACCAAAGCGTAGGCGAATTGCGGTGAGCGAAGCTCACCTGCCGAGTGCCGACAAATTTCGAGAGCGCCGAGTCAGTCGGAGGCTTTCTGGCCGCTGATCGCTTCGAGTACGGGCCGATAGCCTTGGAGCGCGGTGCGTTGCATGAAGTGAAGCACCCCGCGAAGCCCGCCGAGCTCTTCTCCTCCGCCCGCTCGACCCGGCCCACCGTGGACTGACAGAGGCAAGACCGTGCCCGGGCCCAAAGTGTGGTCGGCGACCTTCCCCGATCCAAGATAAATTCGGCCGTGAAAAGGCGCGATACCTAGCACCATCGCTTCGGTGAATTTTCGATCGTCCGAATAAATCGAAGAGACCAGGCTGCCCTCGCCCCGCCTCACGAGCGCGATGGCTTCCTCCGGGTGCCCGGAGTAACTCAGCAGAGTGACCACCGGACCGAACACCTCGTGAGAGTGTACGCGCGCGGCACCATGAGCATCCCGCGCTCGCAGCACGATGATGGGATGAAAAAATCCTTTGCCCGCTGGCGCCCCTAGCGCCTCCACCGGCGCGTCAGGAGCTCCGAAGACGAGGTCGGCGTCTTCGCGCAGGAGCGTCACCCCTGCACGCACGTCGCTCAGCTGCGTGCGGCTCACGAGCGGCCCCATCCCGACTTCGGAGAGCGCCGGGTTGCCGACCTTGAGCTCCGCGAAGCGTCCGGAGAGCTCCTGAGAGACGTCGTCGATGCGGCCCTCGGGGACCATCACTCGACGGATCGCCGTGCACTTTTGGCCCGTCTTCTGGGTGACGTCGCGAACGACGTCTTTGACGAAGAGCGAGAAGCACTCCGATCCCAAGTCGACGTCAGACCCAAGGACCGCCGAGTTGAGCGAGTCCGCCTCGATGTTCACGGGAACTCGTTGCTCGACGATGTTGCGCTTGCCCAAGAACTTGCGACCGGTGGCGGCGCTGCCGGTGAACGCGAGGACATCCTGCGAGCCGAGGTGGTCGACGAGGTCGTGCGCAGCTCCGGCGATGAAGCTGACCGATCCGCGCGGAGCGATCCCGGAGTCGATCAACACTCGCGCCATCAGGTACGCGGTGTGAGCCGTCGCCGTAGCTGGCTTCACCATGATCGGCATGCCTGCGAGGAGCGCGCAGGCTGCCTTCTCTGCGAAGCCCCAAGCCGGAAAATTGTAGGCGTTGACGAACACGGCCACTCCGGCCCGCGGCAGAAACACGTGCTGCCCGAAGAAACGAGGGCTCCGCCCGAGCTGGGCGCCCGGCCCGTCCGCCAAGATCTTCGTGTCGGGAAGGTCTTCGGCCAACTTGGCGTAGGCCGCGAGCGTTCCGATCGCTCCGTCCACGTCGAACTTCGCGTCCCCGCGTGTTGCGCCGCCGTTCTTCATCGCTGAGTCGATCAGCAGCTCGCGCTTCTGCGAGAGCTCAGCGGTCAGCTTCGACAGCAAGACGCCCCGAGCGCGGAACGTGAGCGCGCCCAACGCCGCGCCGCCTTCGTTGCGCGCGTAAGCGACCGCGTTGGCGAGGTCGATTCCGCTCGAGTCAGCGGTCGCGATGGTCTCTTCCGTGGCTGGGTTCAACAGCGCTTGGCCCTCGTGGGCTCCGGCCATCCATCGCCCTTCGACGTAACTTTCGATTCGTTCGACGCTCATGAGCCCAGGGAAACTAGCGGGCAGTTGCACTGGGCGCGAGGGCCGACCGGCCGATGCGCGACGAACCTTCACCTCATCGACTCGCCGGGATTGACCGGCGAGTCGGCTCCGGTTAGGGAGGCGCCAGGAGCCAGTTCCTCCGAGGACTCGCAAGTGCGCCGTCCTTTTGAACACCAGGAGAGCCCATGACGTTCGTCGTCGCCGAGCCGTGCATCAAGTGTAAGTACACCGATTGCGTGGACGTTTGCCCCGTCGACTGCTTCCACGAAGGCGAGAACATGCTCGTCATTGATCCAGACGAGTGCATCGATTGCGGAGCTTGCGAGCCAGAGTGCCCGACTTCCGCCATCTTCCAGGAGGACGACCTCCCGGAGAAGTGGTCCGAGTATGTCGAGCTCAACGCCCGTCTCGCGGGCGAGTGGCCGGTGATCAGCCAGAAGAAGGATCCGCTGCCTTCCGCCGACGAATACAAGGACGTCGAAGACAAGCGCGGGATGCTCAGCGAAGCCGCTGGCGGCGACTGAGAAGTCGGGAGCGCGTGGCGCCCGTCCTCTGCTGACCGCGTCTCGCGGTCGACTACCCATCATGTCGCCTCTCGGCCTGCGCGTGGTCGGCTCCGCTTCGAGCAACCGGCCCATGGAGGCCGAGATCCGTCGACTCGCGCATCGCACCGGCATGACCGTGCCGGATCCCGAACGTCCCGCGGACGGAATCCTGTGGTTCCCGTTCGACCCCGCCCTCGCGCGACTCCTCGTCACCTACGCCCGCACGCCATCCCGCGTGCTGTGGGAGCAAGCTCGGCTCTCGAGTCGCCGCCTCGAGCCCCTGTATGAGGAGCTCGGGGAGCGACTCGTCGCGGACCCGCCGCTCTGGCTTCGCCAAGACGGGCTCGGAGTCTCCGTGCGCGTCGGGCCCATGAGGGATCCGTTCGCCGGACCGCTCCAGATTCGCGGCACCGTCAAGAACGCGGTGATCGACGCTGCGCGAGAGCTCGGTGTGGCTCTAAGGCTCGAGCCCGAGCGACCGGACGTCGAGCTCGTCGTGAACGAAGTGAGTGATCCTCCCTCGCTCCTCGTGTCGATCGATCTCGCCGGCCGAGGTCAACACGAACGAGGTTACCGGCTGTCCCGAACGGAAGCCCCCGTCCGCGAGACGCTCGCGGCGCAAGCGCTCGTGCTCGCGCGCTGGCATCCTCGGCACGAAGTCCTCTTCGATCCCATGGGCGGATCGGGCACGTTTGTCATCGAAGGCGCGCTGTTGGCCTTGGGCCGCAAGCTCTGGGTGCCGCCGAAAGAGCCTGCGCTCTACGCGATCGATCCGTTCCGTTCGCAGTCCCGCGAAGCGCCCGACCTCTTCGAAGAGACTCGCCCGGCGATCTTCTACGGCGACAAGCACACGCCCGCGATCGACGCGGCACGCGACAATGCCCGCCGAGCTGGCGTCTTCGAACGCCTCGTGTTCCTCCACGCCGACGCTCGTTCGCTCGACAGGGATCGACTCGAGCAGGCCGCGCGAAAGACGCACCCAGCTTCGTTCCCCGATCCGCTCGACCTCGAGCGAGGTTTGATCATCGCGAACCCCCCCTACGGACCTCGGCTCGGATCATCCGAGGCCATTGTGCGAGAAGCACACGAAGCGCTCGCGGACTTGTGGCACAGGCTTGGCCGCGGTTGGCGTGTCGTGATCTTGTCCGGCTTCGAAGGCACCGAGTCGGTGTTCGGCACGAAGTCCAAAATGAGACGACCCGTCCGCGCCGGGAAGCTCCACGCCCACGTCTATCTGTTCGAACACGGAGACCGCGCCCCGCGGTCTCACACCGAGCGATAGATCGCGACCTCGCTCGGCGTGAGCTCCAACTTCTCCAACCACGGCGCCCTGTCGAACGCGGGCGTGCTCATACCCCGCGAAGCGAAGCGAACGACCCGGCCCGACGAGTCGCTCCGGATGCGAGCGAGCAGCTCGTCGAGCAACGAATCGCGGATCGTGTCGTAGACGTATACGAACGTCGCGTCGGCGTAGCTGATGGCCCTGCAGTCGCTGAGCACGAGCTCCACGTTCAGCGACGGAAATCGCGCCCGGATCTCTTCCGCGCGCCGATGATACGCCGGCTCGATCTCGACGCCGCGCGTCCTCGCCCCCGAGAGCCACGCCACGAGGAGTGGCACCAGGCCGAGCCCGGAGCCCACATCGACGAAGAGATCGTCAGACCCGAGGCGCACGGCGAGCTCCCGAATCGAACGAAACGGACTTGGCAGATAGTGAACCATGCCTGCGATCCGCTCCGTCTCACGCGAGGGCACCGCGTGAACCTCGAAGAGCCTCGAAACGAAAGGGTCGATCTCGACCGGCTTGAGGTCCGCGAGGTCGAGCTCCAAGTCTTTGGCCCCGTAGTCTCCGCGAGCGAGCCGAGCGCGACGTTCTTCGAACTGCGCTCGGTCGATTTCGTCGAGACGAGAGGACAACCGAGCAGCTTCGTTGATCACCTCGTGCGAGCCGGAGGGATCGGAAGCGAACACAGCTTGCGCGGCGCGAACCGCCGACGCTGCGCGCTCGCGAACCCAAAGCTTCGAACCGTCGCGCTCGGTCAGGCGCACCGCCAGGCCCAACTCCTCGCGGACCAACCGCCGCTGTTCGTCGGTCACGAAGGTCGTCGGGTTCGCGCGATCGCGAAGCCGCGCTCCCGCCACCTTCCCGCTCGAGATCGCGCGCAACAAGCCGCGCTTGGGTTCGAGCTCCGCCATGACCTCTCGAGTCATAACGGAAAGCCTTCGCGCATGCTAGAACGGTCACTCGGCCAATTCGTGAGTAGCAGGCACTCTGCAGCCTACTCATCCACCCCTACGCGGGGTATCTCGAGTGTGGGCGCCGAACCCTTCCGGGCTCGAATCCCGCGTCGTTTTCGAAACAAGGCGCGCTCGGCTTCGGATACGTTCGGTTCGTGCGAATCTCAGAGCCGCGCCCCGCCGACCCGTTGGGCCCGAGCGAAACGTTGCTCGCGCCCGCAAAGAGCGCAGAGCTCGCGAGGGGCCTGCGTCCGATCACGAACTCGGAGCTCCCCCGATCCAACGGAGTCACTCCTCGCGGGGCCATCCGCGACGCAATGGGGCACCCGCTCGCCGTCGCCGCCGTGATGATCGGAGCGGCCGCCGGGCTCGTGGAGCCAGCGCAAGCAGCAACTCTGGCCGACGTGGCGGCTCCCCCTTCGGCGCCCGATGGGGCGGTCGCCAAAGGGTCCTACGTTTCAGGCGGCAAGCTGACGCTCCCCGCGGACGTCGTCGGGCGCGCCCTCACCGAAGAAGGCGCCGTCGGCGTCACGCGCCTCGACAAGTGGGAGCAACTCGTCAACGACCCGGCCCACCGAAATCTCCCCGAACGACAGAAGGTCGACCTCGTGAATCGCTTCGTGAATCGTTACGTCGCGTACACGAGAGAGTCGATCGACCACTGGAACGGTCCGATCCAGACCCTCAGCTCGGGGGCCGGAGATTGTGAGGACTATGCGCTCGCAAAATACGCGACCCTGCGCTTGCTCGGAGTGCCCGCCGATCATCTCGGCATCGGCGTCGGGAAGACCAAGTCGACCCATGAAGGACACGCCGTACTGTTGTGGCGCGAGCCAGGGCACGAGATGAAAATCATCGACAACCGTCACGATCTCGTCCAATCGGAGAAAGACGCGGACTTCAAGGCCCTCATCCTCGAGTTCAACGAAGTCACCGCGAGCCTCCACACGGCCTCCGGAGGTCAAATCAGCGTCCCGAAGCTCCTGTCCATCAACGGAAAGGTAGCGAGCTCCTTGGCCCTGGCCGCTCCCGTGCTCCCACCATGACCTCCTAAGTACACGTCCCTGGAAGTTCGTGACCACGCTGAAACCACAGAGGACGCGGAGAGAAGACACAGAGGACACAGAGAAGTGCTCATTCCATCATCTGTGTGCTCTGTGGGCTTCGGCTCGGTGCTCTCTGTGGTTTCTCCCGTGGTCACGAATCTGCGGGGACTTGTACTAAGTCACCTCTTTGCTCCCCGGATGCGACGCCAGGAGGCCCCCACCCAGCGGCTGATGGCCGCACCCGTCCCGAGCAAAATCGATCGCGAGGAGCTGGATTCGGGCGCGTTCGTCGAACTTTGGCGAACAGGGTCAACATCGATCGCGACTGATTTGTTTTCTGGCGCGCGTTTGGCTTCGGTCCCGATGGGTTTGGCTTCGATCGCGAAGGGTTTGGATTCGGTCGCGATAGACGCGTTGGGCACGAGATCGGGGGTCGTAGGAGCGAGGGCAAAGGGGTCCTCTTCAACATCGACTTCGGTAGGAGCCAGGTCCCACGGCGACTCCTCGAGTCCTTCGGCGGCCGGCACCGGCTTGACGGCAATCGTCGGCGGACGAGCCGGAGCCGGCTCTTCGTAGCTCGGTATCAGCGAGGCATCGAACAGCGCCGCGCCCCGCGGCCCACTCTCCGTCCCGCGAGCGCCGGATATATCCGCCGACTCGGATGGAGAGCCTTCGAGCTGCGGCCGAATTCGGCGGAGCCACGCGCGCACGAAGCTCTTCGCGTCCCGATCCAGCCGAGCGTGTAGGGCCTCCCGGCATTCGATGCCCAGCACGTCCGCGCTTTCGTGCCGGCTCTCTGGCTGGGCCAGAGTGGCTCGACGGATGATCCGCGCGACGTCTTCCGGAACCGAACCTTCGATGCCCCGGGCCGAGCGATCGTTGGCGCTTCGACCTGTCAACGAAAAGTGCAAGACACAACCCAACGCGAAAATGTCGGTTCGCGCGTCCACGGCCCCGCCGCGAAGCTGCTCAGGAGCCATGTAACTTTGCTTCCCTTTGGCCACGCCGGCGACGGTGTGCTCCAAACGTCGCGCCGCGAACGCGATCCCGAAATCGGTGAGCTTCACTTCGCCCTGCCACGAAACGAGCACGTTCTCCGGACTCACATCGCGATGCACCACCCCCATCGGACGGCCTTGGGCGTCGTTCGCTTGGTGCGCATAATCCAGGGCACACGCGACCTCGGACGTCACGTAGAGCGCCAGCTCGGGTGGGATGACTTCGCCAAGCCGCGCGGCTCCGGTGAACAGACTCTCGAGGTCGAGCCCATCCACCAGCTCAGTCACCAAGAAGGGCACGCCTTCGGAGACGCCGAAGTCGATCGCGGAGACGATGTTCGCGTGGTGCAACGCGCTCGCGATTCTCGCCTCGTCGAGAAAGGAGCGCTCGAGCCGGGCGTCCCCCACGGCGAGCAGCCGCTTCACGGCGACGCGACGCGAGAACCCGCTCTCGCCACGCAGGTTCGCCTCGAAGACCTCGGCGGCTCCGCCGGAACCGATCTGTCGGATCAGCTCATATCGGTCAGGGGACGCCACTCGACGAAGAGTACCCTAACGGACACGCTGCTGCGCGTCGCTCTAACGGATGCCGTGCTTCTTCAGGAGCTCCAACAAATACGATCGGTTCATCTTCGCATGTCGGGCCGCGGCCGAGATGTTGTCGTTGGTGACTTCGAGGAGATGACGCAAATACTGGACCTCGAAGCCCTCGAGGAGCGCTGATTTCGCATCGCTATACGGCTTGTCCAGCAGGAGAGCGGCGCCAGAGACTTCCGTGGTGACTGGCTTGGACGGAGCCTCGCTCTCACGCTCCCCCAGCCGCGGTGCCTCCCCGAGGGCGAGCGCGGCGTCCACGAAGTTCCGCAGCTCGCGCACGTTTCCCGGCCAACGGTGACGCTTGAGCTGCTCCATGGCCGCTTCCGGCACGACCGCCGAGATATCTCCCTCGAAGCTCGCTTCCTTCAAGAAATGCTCGATCAGCATCGGGATGTCTTCCGGTCGCTCGCGGAGCGAAGGGATCTCGAGCAACACCACACCAATTCGGTAATAGAGGTCCTGCCGAAATCGGCCCGCGTTCACCTCCTCCCGCAGATCGCGATGAGTTGCCGAAATGAGGCGCACGTCGACCGAGATGGGCTTGGTGCCGCCGACTCGCCGAAAGCTCCGTCGCTCGAGCGCGCCGAGCAGCGCGGGCTGCAGCGAGGATGGAAGCTCCCCGAGCTCGTCGAGGAAGAGGGTGCCGCCATCGGCCCGCTCGAACGCCCCCACGTGCTGGCGATCGGCGCCGGTAAACGCCCCTTTTTCGTGACCGAAGAGCTCGCTCGCGATCAAGGTGGGCATCAACGAGCCGCAGTCCACCGTCTCGAACGGCCGAGATTTCCGAGGGCTCACGTCGTGGATCGCGTGGGCGATGACTTCCTTGCCAGTCCCGGTCTCACCCAACAACAGGATCGAGGCGTCGCTCTGGGCGCTTCGTTCGAGCTTTGCCATGAGCCGCAGCATCACCGGCGCCCGACCACGTAGGCGCCCGAGCTGTTCGACGGGATACACGTCGACCTCGGCGGTCTCGCCTCTTACAACCGAGAGCTGAGTCCTTCCGAGTGTGATGGTCGTGCCCGGGGCGACGCTTCCGCGCTCGATCAGCACCGGGCCGAACGAAGTGCCGTTCGTCGATCCATGGTCGAGCACGGAGATTCGGTCGTTCTTGACGCGCAGCTCGACGTGGTAGCGCGAGACCGTCGCATCGCTGAGCACGAGATCGTTGCCGTCTGCGCTGCCAACGGAGATGGAGTCCGAAGTCGCGACGAACGTTCGACCTGCGTCGGGCCCAGCTACGACCGAGACCTTCAAGGTGTCGAGTGGCATGCCGGTCGTGCGATGGGCCAAAGTCCGTTCACGCGCCACGCCTGAACCCTACCCGAAGCCGCGACGACGATCGAAGAATTCCTCGTCGCCCGTCGCGGCTCACCTGGCCTGATTGGTCGCTGCTCCGAAGACCGAGCCGAGGAGGTTGAGCGGGAGCTTGAACACACTCTTCACGAGGCCCTTCACCGTGTTCTTCACCTTCTTGTGAATCCGCTTCAGGTTCTTGCCGAGTCTCTTGAGACCCTTTGCCTTCTTCTTCTTCTTGGCCGGCGCCGCCGGAGCCGGGGCCTGGGCGAGAGACGTGTCCATTGGATTTGCGAAGGTCCCGGCCCGTACGAAACAATCCTGGGCAAACAGGTTGAGCGCAGGTCCTTTGAGCTCGAGGGAGGCCACCGTGAGCTTCACGGATGGCTCGAGGCCGTTCGCGGATTGGGCGCTCTGGGCTGCGAACGAGGTGCTGTAGCTGCTATTGATCGTAGTCATTTCTCTCTCCTTCGAAATCGAGTGGGGCCGAAGACTCACTTGGCCTGGTTCGCCGCGCCGAAGACCGAGCCGAGGATGCTGAGGGGGAGCTTCACGATACTCTTCACCAGCCCCTTGACGGTATTCTTCACCTTCTTGTGAATTCGCTTCAGGTTCTTGCCGAGCCGCTTGAGACCCTTGGCCTTCTTCTTCCTCCTTGCAGGCGCGGCGGGGGCTGGCGCCTGACTCAGGGCCCCTTCGACCGGGTTCGAAAGTGTGCCTGCTCGAACGAAACAGTCCTGGGCAAAGAGATTCAAGGCAGGTCCCTTGAGCTCGAGGGAAGCGACCGTCAGCTTCACGGATGGTTCGAGGGCGTTGGAAGACTGGGCGCTCTGGGCTGCGAATGAGGTGCTGTAGCTGCTGCTGATCGTCGTCATCTTCGTCTCCTTGGGAATCAGGTTGGTTGAAGATTCCCTTCGCACGCGCCGTGCCAGGCAGCCGTGGCCCCGATTCCTCACGTCGTGAGCTCCGCTGCTGGGTCGAGCATCGAGAGGTTGGTGGGTGGAGCATCAGGCAGTATCGAGCTTGACCGAGCGCTGCGGTGATACATACACATGGTGTATGCGCAGGACTAACGTCTACCTCACCGACGAGCAACGGAGCCGCCTGGCTCGCCGCGCCAAAGACGCCGGTGTATCCGAAGCGGAAGTCCTGCGCCGGATCCTGGACGAAGCCCTTGGAATCAACGATCGACAGCGCGAACGCATCGCTGCCATCGACTCGACGGCAGGCGTGTTGGCGGACGCTCCTGACTGGCCGGATTGGCTCCAAAGCGTTCGGGGAAGGGGAGCCGATGAACGACTGAAAGGACTCGGTCTATGAAGCTTTTCGACTCTACCGTCCTGATCGCTCACCTTCGCGGCGTCTCTCAGGCAACGGAGCTCCTTCGGCTCGCGGCGGCGTCGGGGGAGGCGGCCTGCAGCGTGCTTTCGCGAGTCGAGATCGAGGGCGGAATGCGGTCGGGCGAGCGGCGAGATGTGAGTCGTCTCTTCTCCGCCCTTCGCCTCGAGCCTGTCACGGACCAGATCGCCGGTCGCGCTGGCGAGATGCTCCGTACTTACCGGCGATCCCACTCAAGCATCGACGTGGTCGACTACGTGATTGCGGCGACGGCCGAGGTCATACAGGCGGAGCTCATCACGCTGAACGTCAAACACTTCCCGATGATCGAAGGGCTCGAAGCACCTTTTTGACCTCGAGAGCTATTTATCTATCTGCGTACCTACCTACCTACCTACCTAGCTACCACTAGCTACCACTAGCTACCACTACTGTGTCACACGAAATCCCCCACGTTTTTCGAGCACGAGCACGAGCACGAACGAGCACGAGCACGAGCACGAACGAGCACGAGCACGAGCACGAGCACGATTTCCTGGAAGCGAATTCCCAGACTTGTCGAGTTCTGGAACGGACAAGCTTGAAACTCGTTCGAAATGCTCGAAAACCTTCGTGCTCGTTCGTGCTCGTGCTCGTTCGTGCTCGTGCTCGTGCTCGTTCGTGCTCGTGCTCGCTCGCGCTCGCTCGTGCTCGTTGCTCGAAAGATTTCGCGGACTTACAAATTTGACGCAGTAGTGTTATCTATGGAAGGCATCACTCCTGTCCCCCAACGTAGGCCCCGTCGTTTCCCACCGACACGAACCGACCGCCCTCGAGCTTGGCTGAGAGGTTGAGTGTGTCGTTATCCAGCCGGAACTGTCGGTTCGAGCCCACTCGGTGGACAGCGCCGCCGAAGATGACCGTCAGGGCGTCCGCCGGACCGAGCAGCGCGGTGGGCGGCCCCGAGTCCAGCCGGGTCGATGAGAAGGCTCTCACGTTGACCGAGTTCTTGGTGAGGGACTCGTCGTCGAGGTGCCAAATCACTCCGATGTGTCGCTCCAAGGCGTTGGACCCGTACCCTTCGCGAGCCAACGCGACTCGATTCGGGCACAACGCGGCGACCGCGGAGATTCTGGTGTCGTCCTCGAGCCCCTCGATGCTGCCATCGGCTCGGGCCGACAGGTTCACCCGAGTCGCGCTCCAGCGAGGGCCAAAGGGGCGGACTCGAAAGACGATCGCCTGACAACCGACGACGAACGCACTGCCTGAGTTGCCATCGGCGTCCAGAAAACTGCGCCGCTCGGGCGCCACGAAATAGGACGGGCGCCGCCCGGCCCTCACCGTGCACTCAGCCGTCACGTTGGGCCGCTCCTCTTCCATCGACGTCGACGGGTCGTCCCACCCGAGGTCCACTTCGAAGGTCTCGTCCCCCACCAAACCCATGAGAATTCGGTCCTCCGAGACCACCAACATCCGGCCGGGCGCAGCCTCCGCGAGGTCGAGAATCGGGGCGCATGAACGAACCACGGACTCCGGAAGGTCAATCTTTCGAGCCTCCAAAGTCACCGGATGAACTCGCGCCAACCAAGGCACGAGGCACTGGTCGTGAGCCTCGTACCCTGCCACGACGACTTCGTCGAGCCGCGAGTCGAGGGCCGCCGCGCTCGGCGTCCCTGCGATGCCGAATGCGTGCTGGGTCATCTGCAGGCTCTCCGCGTCGATGAGTTGCAGCACGGACTCGCTGAAGGCATACGCGACGGCGCCTCGCGCCGTGAGCGCCCGACCCTGCGGGATCCGCGCGGCTGGACCGAAGATCGTTCGAGGCCCGAAAGGCTCCGCAATCAAGAGGCTCTGGCCTCCGCGAAGCACTTCGATCTCTCCGACGCTTCGGTTCAGGATCGGTCGGTACGGCTCGAGCGCGGGCTCGAGGCGCGTCTCGCACCCATCTCGACGGCAACTCACCACGGCACCCGAGTCGAGCCGAAACTCGGATCGATCGACTCGCGCGATTCTCCCGCAAGTCGCCCCGGGCATCTGCGCGACGACTCGAAAGTCCAGGAGGAGGTTCTCGTCGGGCGGAGGGATCTCTGCAGCCAAGAAGGTGATTTCACCTCGCTCTGCCGAGCACAGGTGCAAAAAGCCGTCCGAGACCGCGATCGAATCCACGGAGTCTCCTGCCTTCGGGTCCTTTGCAAACATCCAGCGAGAGCGAAATCCGTTCGGGCCGATGATTTCACCGTAGGATCGTTCCGATTCCTTACCCACCAACGTGAGCTCGATAGGTTCGCCGGAAGGCGGGAGCGACTCCAAGATCAGCGTGTCCTCCCCTAGTGCAGCAAGCAAGAGCCCGTCGTCTTCGCGATGAAGGTCCGAGAAGCGATGGCCGCCCACGATGGAGCTGGGAAACAAGCTCACACACTCGACGTTGCCGTTCACGAATCGGCAAGTCTCTAGGCCCGGCTCAACTCCCGTTCCTTCGCCGGCCGCGATGAAGCCTTGCGGGGTGTGGCGAGCGACGGCCTCTACCCGAAGCGGAAAAGGGGCCGTCCCCCTCGATTCGAGCCGAGTGTCCAGGATCGACACCCGGGTATGACTTTCGCCGGCATGGGCGTCGTGAGTCATCACCGCGAACCCATCGTCCAACCCGGCGACCCCGAGCGGTGCTCCCTCGAAGACGGACGGACCGCTCACCGACGCGATCCGGGTTCCGTGGAGGTCGAGGGTGGCCATGAAGTGCTCCGAGAAAATTCCGATGGTCGAGGTCCCGCTGATCGCGAACTGGTTGTAAGGCCAGTCGCTCGGAGGCACCGGCCGGACCTGAACAGGCAGCGGCACGGCCGTGCCAGGCGGCGAGTCCGTACAAGGGCACGGTCCCGCCATACTCAACCGAACCTGCGCCCGAACAGACTCTACGTCGGCATCCCTCGACGCTTCCACGCGAGCAAATCGCGGAGGCCGGCAACTCTCCCCAGGCTGCAACACCATGGGCGCCTCGTCGCTCGGCAGCAGGCAGCTCGAACATCCTCCCAGGGCGCTTCCGATGCCGAGCGTCACCTCTTCGAGCTCGCCCTCGCTCAGCGCGTTTCCATCCAGAGAGACGAGCTCGCCCGGTCCGAACACGAACGCCACGGCCCTCGGACCACCCGCCTCGAGCTCGATCGGCGCAGAATCGAGCCGATCGGTACGAATCACGGTGCCCGACTCGTCCGCGATGGCCACGAACACGGTCTCGTCCGGAGCAGCAGGCACCCCGAAAGAGAAACGCCCGCCCCCGCAAGCCGAGGCCAGCGCAAGAAGCACGAAAGGTCCAAAGGCGCGCCGCACTCGAACGAGCTATGACCCGAAGTGGCCATCTGGACCAGTTCGGAGAACCGATTGGAACCCCAGGGCCGTGGCCAGGCATCAAGCCCCGGTGCGCTGGACCGCCCGCAAGACACTGCTCCGCAGTGCGGACATCGCAGGCGAGTCCGCGAAGCTTACGCGCAGGCAAGATGCCTGCGCTCCCAAGGCCGGAGACGTCGTCGATCCGAGCCACGAAATTGCGCGGGCGCAGACGCAAATCGCTCCGGCGACCAGGTTCGTTGCCGGACTCCCTCAGCGACAACACGTCCATCCCACTCGGCTCGAGATGGACATAACATTCCGCATGCGCACGGCGTTCGGATGGGCGAACCGAGCCTGCGTCGCGCGCCCATTCCTGTTGGCCGCCCTGGGAGTCTCGTCGTGCGACGATGGCCCGGGACTCTCTCTCGAGGTTCCGCTCGGAGCTCGATCGTTCATCTACGCCGAGTCGGCCGGCGGCGGTCCGCTCGAAGTGAGCGCAGCCGACCTAGGCGCGGGCGCTCCGGACTTTCAGCGGTCGCTCGAGGGCGTCGACTCGCGCCTGGCCGTAGCCTTCTACGATTCGCCGCTCGACGACTTGAACCTTCGAGCCGGCACTCTGCCCGCGTCGTCCGACCCGCCGACTCGCACTCTCCCCGGCAATACTCGATCGAGCTACGAGGCCAGCGTGAGCGGCGGATCGACCGCGGGTTGGGCGCGCAATGAAGGTCATGAGCTTCCTGGCATCCTGGAAGTCTTCCGATTTCGTTTCGAACAGTGTTTGGCGCTCGAGGCCGACGCCGACACTCTCCTCGAGAGTCCGGTAGTCGCCATCGTTGCGCTCGATGGCGATCGCGTCTTGGTCTTGAACGACTCGGACGAACCTGCGACTCAGCTCGCGCTCGTGACTCTGGCGGGTGCGAGCTACGTCGAGAGTCCGTTCGCAGGATACTCTCCGACGGGTGCCTTCGTCGCCGGCGAAGACCTTTACGTGGCCACCAAGCGGGGCGCCGACCTCCAAGTCTGGCGAGGCTCGTACGGACGAGGCTTCGAGGTGATCACGAGCTCGACGACTCCCTTCGGCGATGAGCTCCGATTCCTCGCGTTGAGCTTGGACTCTGACCCTCCGACGCTCTTCGGATCGACGGCACAATCGGCCCTGGTCAACCTCGGCGTTCCCGGGTGGAGGGAGCTCTGGCGAGGTGGCGGCGGGAACTTCCGCGGCGGAATGGCTCACCAGGCCGGAGTTGGGATGCTGGCGACGGGGTCGACCCAGGACGAGATGCAAGTCATCTTGCACCTCCGCCAGGGCCAGCTCGAGCTCGAGGCAACACCGGTCCCGCGAACTCTGACGGGTCTCGGCTTTGCCCAAGGATCGATCTGGCTCGGCCAGAGTAAAGGCGGCGTGTTCCGTCGCGCCGCCGATGGGTGGGAGTCTCTCGAACATCCAAGCCTTGGAGACGTGCGAGGCTTCGTCGATTTCAGCCACAGCGTCGTCGTCGTCGGCGAAGACGGTCACGCCGCCGAGTACGTCCCGGGCTCGGGATACTGCCCAGCCCACCGCATCAGCGAAGCGGCGATCCTCAGCGCCGCTCGCCTGGGCGACGATATCCTCGTCGTCGAGAGAGTCCATGACCATCCGAACCGAGTCCGTCGAGTACGAACGAACCCATCGTAATCGGGCAGAGCGTAGGCGCTTCGAGGAATATCCATCTACGTACTCATAGCCCTTTGGCAACAGCGTCGCTGGGTCATGAGTCGGTGGGGGATGAGTCGATGGAGGAGACTCCTCGTGAGGAAGCACATGTGATCGCGGACGTCGCGTTCGGCTCGACGGGGGTGGAGCGAGCGGCGTCCTCGATTCACGCTGCGGGCGCGCCATGGTAGCTTTTGGAAATGGTGCGCGGTCGAATCGATCCGCCTGCGCGATATCACGAGGCCCCGTTGCCTCCCGATGAGCGCCTGGCGGAGCCAGAAACTCGATACGAGGTGATCGATGGAGAAAGAGTCTACGTAGTGCCCGCGAACGAGCCGCATGGGACCGCGCACTTCGGGCTCGACTACATTCTCCGAGCGCACGTCGCCGCGGGGTACATAGGCGCTTCGGACATGCTGACGCGAACGAGCCCAACGAAGGACATGGCACCCGACGCGAGCGTCTATCCGGAGGCTCGGGACCCGGTGACGGGAGGACGTCAGCTCGAGGAGCTCGCGTTCGAGGTCGCGAGCACGCAGTCGCTAAAGGAAGCGGCCGCGCGCGCCCGGGACTTCACGAACCGAGGCGTTCGTCGAGTCTTCTGCCTCGAAGTAGCCAAGCAGCGCGTCTTCGAGTGGGACTCTCAACTCGGTGACTGGCGCATGCTGTCTCTCGGAGCATCCATCACGGACCCCTGTCTGATTCGACCCCTCTCGGTCCGTGCCCTATTGGACGCGGCGGAGCAGGACGACGAGGTGGCGCGGGCGCTCTTGGCGAAGAAGAACCGCGTGCTCGCGACCGCGCTTCGAGCTCACGAAAAGAGGGGCGAAAAAAGGGGCGAAAAAAGGGGCCAGAAGAAGGGCCTCGACGCCGGAAAGAGACTCGGCATCGACGAAGGAAAACGGCTCGGGTTGATCGAGGCGATCGAAACGGCTGCTGCGCTTCTGAGCGTCGAGGTGGACGAAGAGAAACGAACGGCGATCGCCCAAAAGACCGCGGGTGAGCTCAACGATCTTCTCGCAGCCCTTTGGCAACAGCGTCGCTGGCCATAGCGAGCGAACGGGGTGAGCGACGTTCGAGGGCTGCGGTTGATTCGATCTTGATCGACCGAGCTGTGGTTCGGAGGCGTCCGGCGAGATTCCGGAGACGCCGGGGAATGACCTTTCATGAGTCCTGGGAGCAGGAAAAATCAATTCGATGCTCGCGGCCGATGCGCCAGCAACCCAGCCAGAGGTGCGTACGACGAGTCGCTGCCGTTGCCGTCGCCGTTACCGTGTGGCGTGTGGTGCCCGGCGGCGCAGGAACAGATCAGCGATCTCAGTGCGAAGCCCCAGAGTCGATGATCGAGCGACCGCGAACGGCAGAGCTGGCCGTCCCCCGACCGACCGATGGCTCGACGTAGGGGACGAGCGGTCGCGCGTGCGATGGTTCCCTTCGAGATGATTGCCGTGCTGTTCGCGCTCGCCTTAGTTGCCCAAAGCGACCCCGCCGCGCGTGGCCTCGACCTCTTCGTCGTCGCTCCTCGTTCGTTCTCTGCTTCGAGCTTCCCTGTCGCGGTCGAGGTGTATGGCTTTGCGCAGACCAAGATCGCCAAGACTCTGCCGGGAGCTCGGGTGGAGATCAGCGCGAGCTTTCCCAACCAAGACCCGACGACGGTCGCTGCGCTCACGGACGCTTCGGGGCGTGCGATCCTCACCGTGGAGGTGCCGACGGGAAAAGGGGACGAGCTCATGCTCATCGTCTCCGCGGCCGCCGGAGAGCGAACGCGCACCAAGGAGCTCACCGTCGCCCGAAGCTCCGACGTCGAGCTCGAGCTCTTCTCTGATTCGCTCGAGGTTGCTCCGGGTTCGAACGTTCACGCGTTCGCCCGTTTGCGGACGCGGGGCCAAGCCAACTCGAGGACGCGCATCTCGTTCGAGCTGCAGGACGGGCCGCGCACTCTCACCACGCGATCGAGCTTCACCGATGAGTCGGGGGTCGCGGTCGTCGCGGTCCCTATGCCGAAGGCGGAAGCCCGCGCGCTGACGATCGTCGCGACAGCCTGGAGCGCCAAGGAGATCCTCGCGAAGGCCACGGTCGCCTTGCGAGCGCGCGACGATACTCCGGGTCGCGCCGAGCTCGTCGCTCGCTTCGACGAGAGCTCCGTTCTGCCTGGTCACGAAGTCGCGCTCTCGCTCGGCGCAAGAGACGCGGCCAAGGCGCCGATCGCGGACGTCTCGATCCGCTATTGGGTTGGCTTGTCGAATAGTCGACCCAAGGACGACGGAGCCTTCTTGGATAGATCTGCAATCGCAATCACTCCGTCCGACGGAACCGCGACGATTCGCGTCGCCGCTCCTTCCATTGTGCCCCAACGGGGTGGCGAGCTCGTCGTGCTAGCGCGGGCCGAGCTCGACGGTCGGCCGATGGAGGCGCACGCATCGATCGACGTTCGTCGCCCTTCGTCCCAGCTCGTCGCGTTCGTCGAAGGCGGCAAGCTGGTCCCGGGGCTCGAGCAGGAGCTCACCCTTCGCGTGAGCGACGATCTCGGGCGGCCCGTGGTGGGGCGTGCGCGGATCGAGGCCGACGGGCTTCGCGTCGAGACGACGACGAGCCAAGCTGGTGAGGCGACGGTGCGATTCCGAGTGCCAGAATCGATCGGTTCACGCCACGCGAGCGGTTCCTGCGCAGAAGAGGTCGCAGCCACCATCTCGGTGACTCTCCTCGGAACGTCGGAGCGACTCAGAAGCTGCGTCCTCGTCGATCGCGAGGCGGTCGCGTTCTTGAGAGCGACGCCCCCCGTCGTGCGGGCCGGTGAGCGTGTCACCGTCGAGGTCGTGGGCGATGACGGCCTATGGGCGCTCTCTCTGGAAGGGACGCCGATCCAGACGGTCTTCGTGCGCCAGCGCGCTGAGTTCGAAGTCCATTCAGAGTCGACCGGCTCGTTCGCCCTTTCGGCGATCTCTCCAGGTGGCCGACACCGCGCCTTGCCCGCCGCCATTCTCGTTCGACCGCGGGAGCTCACCCAGGTCTCGGTCGCCATCGCTGGCGGCCGACAGACGCCCGGAGGCTTCGTCGATCTCGATGTCGCACTCACCGACGAGGGCGGTCGACCCGTCCGCGGCTCCGTGACCGCGGCCATCGTCGACGCTCGATCGGGTGCCAGCCTCGCCGGGCTGCTCGAGCTCGATGCTCGCCATGCGCTCGCACGCAGCCTCGACCTCGGATTTCACGAGCTCGATTCAATCTTGGGTCCGGCGACCGAGCTCGACGCCGCGCGGCGAGTAGCTCTTCTGACGGAGGCGACGCAGCTCGACCTCTTCGTCGACGACCCGATGGCCCGCCTCGACGAGTCGGTCCGAACGACGTTTCGCGACGTCGTCCGTCAACTCGAGGGCGCGATTTACGAGGCGACCTCCGGCGAGCTCGCGGACGCGCGAGTCCTTCGTGAAGGTCGATCGGAGCTGAACCCCGAGCTCCTCACGATCGTCAGCGAGGCCCTCTCAGAGCCGCCACTCACACCCGGAGGCGAGCCCATCACGTTGGCCGACTTGGTGGCCATCGATCCCCAGGTTCGTTACGACCTCGTCGCTCGCCGCGTGACACGTTTGAAACTCTTTCGCCTATGGGCCGCGCTCCGTCAGCAAATCCTCGACGCGCGCGCAACCGAACAGGACCCCTTGCTCGCCGATCCCTCTGTGATGCTGCGAAGGCTCGTCCGAGAAGGTTCCATCGACCCGACTCAGCTCGTGGACGCTTGGGGCGGAACGATCGCGTTCGTGAAGGGTCGCGGACCCGGCCTTCCGTATTTCGGAACGAGCGGTCATCACCTCGCATCACCGGGCCCGGACGGGAGGATGGGCACCAGCGACGACCTCCACGATCCGTTCGCTCGCGTGCTCCGGAGCGGCACCCCCTACGCGGAGGCTGTAGAAGAAGACGCCCTCGTAGATGCGAGAGACGACATCGTGGTCAGTGACGAGGTCGTGGAAAATTGGCGCAGCGTTCTCGAGCGCTCCACCGGAGACAGTTTCGGAGACTCCGAGGGAGGCCTCGGAATGGGAAGCTTCGGCAGCGGCGGCGGGGGCGGTGGGTTGGGAACCTCCGCCGCTCGCATCCAGACGCGGGGCGCATTTGCTACTCCTGGAGCGTTCCTCGCGCCCATTCGAACCGACGAGCGCGGCCGCGCGCGCCTACGCGTGCCCCTTGGACCGGAGGAGACCACCTGGACGGTCGGTGTTGTCGCACTCCCTACTCAGGGCCCGTCGGCCGTCGCCCTGCTGGATGTGCCGTCCGCGCTCCCTCTGTCGGTGCGTGTGGAAGTCGGTCGAGGTTGGCACGTCGGCGACCGGGCGATGGTACCCATCGTCGCCCGCAATCGCACTTCCGAACGACTCACCGCCGAGCTCAGCCTGAGTGTGAACGGCGCGGCACGCGCGGCCAAGGAGTCGAGGCTCGCCGCGCTCGAAGTCCCACCGGGCTCGGAGCGCCAGACTTTCGTAGAGCTCATGGCCGTCGAGCCCGGGTGGGCGACGATCATCGCAAAAGCTTCCTCCAAGCAGTGGACCGACGAGGTCGAGTTGTCTTGGCCCGTTCGAGCCCGCGGAACCGAACACGTCGTCTCCGTGACTCGATCGGTGACCGGGGAGGCGGACCTCGAGCTCCTGCCTGTGGGCGTACCCATCGGCCCAGCTCGGCTCGAAGTCTCCCGAGGCCTGCAATCCCTGCTTCAGAGAGTCTTGACGGGCCTCGACTCAGCTAGCCCGTCCGGCGCGCTCGACGCGCTGGAGGTCTCCGGACGGATCACCTTGGCATGTGCGAAGGAGCCCAATCCCTCCGAGCTTTGTAGTCTCGCCCGAGAGCGAGCGGGGGATGCCTGGGGGCGGTTGAAACCCAATCAACTCACCTGGCTCGAAAAGCTGCGCGCTCACCGCTACTCGGAGTCGGCGCTTCCCGCTCCTTCGCCCTGCCCCCCAACCGGGGCCGCGCCGACCAACGCAGAGGAGCTCGTCGACGCTCTCGCCGCCGAGCCCGACCCGGTTGGGGGCGTGGTCCGCCGATGCTGGGACGAGCTCGCTTTCAAGGCGAGCCAGCTCTCGAGCTCGGATCTTTCGATCACCGCTGAGTTGATCATCGTGATGCTGGACCGTGCCCACCGGCGCGACGCGGCGCTGGCTCTGGCGCGCAGGCTCGAGGCGCTCGTGCGCCCTGACGGGCGCCTTCGTTTGGACGAGGCCACCCCAGGGCTGGAGGCGCTCATTCGCGCGGCTCTGGCCAAGGCGCACGGCGAGTCCACCCACGAGGTGCTCGCGCTCGAACGATCGGAGGGTGGCTTTGGCACGACCAGAGTCACGAAATTCGTACTCGCGGCTCTTCGGGTCGAGGAGGCTGAGACTGAGTGTGAAGCGGAGGTGAGAACAGCCGGCCGACCCTCGCTCGGCATTCTGCTCGGGCCGAACGATTCGACCGCAGTAACCTTCGATCGGTTCACCAAGTCCGCGTCGTTATCGGTCGAAACAGCGTGTCGACTGGATGCGCGCCTCACTCAGACCGTGCTGCGACCGTGGGACCTTCCGCCCCCCGTCAGTACGTCTGGCCTCGAGCTCGAGGCCAAGTGGCCCAAGCTTGCGAGCGCACACGAACGAGAGACTTTGCGACTGACCCTCGACGATCGCGGCGAGACACCGCATGGCGTGGTGGTTCGCATCCCACTCCCTCCCGGCGCTCACCTCTACGAGTCCGTGGAAGGAGTGTCGGTCAAGGAATCCATGGGGATCCTGACTCTCGAAACTCGGCTCGCTGACGTCGCCGAGGTGATCGACCTACCGCTCCGATTCACCCTCCCAGGTGAGTTTTCAGTTCCCGAGATCGAGCTCGACTCGGCGGAGCGCGAGGTGGAGCCGGCCCGGTCCCGAGCCGACCGAATACGAGTCACTCCTTGACGATCACCGTCGAGTAGGCGTTCAGCCATCAGCCGTCCGCTCTCAGCAAGTGCCGCAGTAGATTTGCCTCGTCGCCGAGTGCCCGTGCTTCACTCGGTCGGCGGCGGCTGAGTCTTGCGCCCGAGCAACTCGGGCATCATCGGCATGCGCATCGTCTCGTCGTCGAAGGACGAGGGCCTTCGTTCATGCTGTTTGTGCCAGGTCGAGACTCGGTTGCGGCCCGCCGCCTTGCTGCGATACAGCGCGGCGTCGGCCCGTGTGAGTAGATCCATCGGCGACACTCGGTCTCCGGAGGCCGGATCGAAGTGAGCGACCCCGATACTCACCGCGAGCTCGGAGACCGGAGGTGGTTCGTCCGATACGTCGTGCAAGAGAGCGGACCTGAGTCGCTCCGCGAATTTGTTCACCGACTCGGCCCCGTAGCCGCGCGAAAGCACGACGAACTCGTCTCCGCCGTAACGAGCCAACACGTCTTCGAGGCGGATCGCGCTCCGGAGCGCCCGCGCGACGAGCTTCAGCGCGTCGTCGCCCGCTGCGTGACCCAGGCGATCGTTGATGGGTTTGAAGTTGTCGAGGTCCAGCATGAGCACCGCGATCGGGCTTCCGTGGCGAGTCGAGAAAGAGAGCTCCTGCTCGAGGCGCTGGAGCAGATAGCGACGATTGGCCAGGCCAGTGAGTGCATCGCTCATCGCGGCCTGGTGAAGCTGATCGAAGAGCTGAGTCTCCGCGGGGTCTTGAAAACGGACGCCGAGCACGGTCTCACTCGAGAGCTGAATACGGAGCCCGTCTCCGAGCTCCGCCGAGCTCACACGCACGCCTTCTACCCACAGGCCAAAGCGACTCCCAAGGTCCCGAACGTACGCCCGCCCGTCCTCCTGCCGTTCGATCCTCACGTGCCTTCGCGAGACGAAGGGATCGGGGATGCGAATGTCGACCGCCTCCCCGCGCCCTATCACGGCGAGGTCTCCGTCGATGCGAAAGTAGCGTCCCGTCTCCGGACCCGTCAGCACGAGCACTGCAAGCACGTCACGCTCCGCGAGGGTCGCGGGTGGTTGGTACGTGGCGACGGTCGGGTCTCCGTCGACTTCTCCGCGGCGTCGTCGATCGGACATCGACTCCATCTTGCCTCGACCCGGGCCGGCGTGAAAGTCGGCCTCTCCGTTTCCTCGATTGCCGGCGACGACTTTCGCCAGCAGAAGAACAGGATGCCGTTCGATTGCGGTATCCTGCGCCGCTGTGTTCGTGGTGCTTGCGCTTGCGCTCGTGGGCTCCGAAGAGCTCGCGGGCTTCGAGGTCAGCACGGCCACGTCCGCGGACGTCGACGAGCTCCCTCTGTCCGCTGAGGACGTGGCCCTCATCGACGCGCTCGGCACTTCGACTTCTTCGCCTGCGGCGAGCGCTCCCCGAGCGGCCCTTCGCCTCGAGCGCGATCTCTTCGATCGGATCGAGCACGATCTCGTCGGCGACACCGTTGCGCCGGTCGGGTTTTGGGCGTTGGCCTTCGAAGGACGAGGAAAAGCGCCGATCGAGCTGGACGGACTGAGTGTCGACTCGCCTCTCGACACGGCCGCTGACGGAAGTCTCTCCACATTGCTCGACCCCGGGATCATCTCCGGGCTCGCCGTCGAAAAGTCGACCGCGCGGGGCCTACTCTCCCTTCGATCTCACGAAGCCACCGAGGGCGCGCACGTCCGAGGCGGCGTCATCGGCCGCTCCGCCGACCGCTCGGCGACGGCCCGACTGGCCGCCGAGCTCGGCGCGAAGTCCATCGGCGTCCTCGGCGTCGGTTCGATTTCCAAAGAAAACAACCTGCGCATGGGGCCCGGTCAAAACGTGCCGAGCGTCATTCGCCGAGAGTCTGCATCGCTGCGCGCTCGACTCCTCGATCCCGAGGAAAAACCGGTTTCGATCGGCGTAGGCTTCGACTTCGCCAAGGCGCGAGCAATCGTTCGCACGGACCTACCCATCGAATTCGACCAGGATGCCCAGCCAAAGCCTCTGCCTACCGAAGATCTGACCCGGGTTCGTGCGTTTGCGACGGTCGTCCTCGACGGCGCCTTGGAGGGGCACCTTGGGCTCGGCTGGACCGGCGATCACCGCGACCGAGTCGGCGGCCAAAATGGGGCCGACCAGCTCGAGCTCAACGGCCAACTCGAGCTTCCCATCGACTCAGCTCGTTTCGGGATCACCGGCCGCGCGCACGTCGCGACGACGAGCTACCAGGGGCGCCGCGGTGAGTCCTCCTCCATGGCCTTCGGCGGGCTCGCCTCGCTCTCGCTGGGCGCCTTGAAGCTCAGCCTCGATACAGGCGCCGAGGTCTGCGACGTGCTCGTCTTCGACCGCGCGACCGCCACCCTCGACCCATCCCCCTTCGTTCGCTTTTCACTCCTCGCCGCGCTCGACCCCCTAGAGCTCGAGCTCGGCTTCTACGACGAAGCCGCGCCGCTCACCCTGAGAGAGTTGGACGAGCTCGCCCGATCAGTCTCGGTAGAACGCGTGCGAACCGGGCGCGCGCGGGCCCGCGTTCATTCGTCGACTCTCGATCTCGAGCTCACCGGATTTCTGTCGACGGCCTCAGACGCGATCATCGCACGTACGGAGATTGTCGAGTGGCTCGAATCCGTGACTGTGCGAGGAGTGTCCGCGTCGGTCGCGCTTCGAGCAGGACCCGTGGAGGCCCGCGGGGCCGCCGTGCTCTCGAAGATGAGCGGGCCCGACTTCGACGATGGCTCGTGGGTTCGACCCATCGCATCCATTCGGTACTGGGACAATGATCAAACTGACTTCATGGAGTTGTTCGTGGATGGCTCCGTCGCGCTCGCAGGCAGCGATTCGACGATCGACTCACCGCTGCGCGGGTTGTGGTCGTTCACCCGCGTCGGCGCGCGCGGGCGTTTCGAGCTCGGTCTGGGTTTTGGCGTCGAGCTCGAGCTTCGAAATCTGCTCGATGGCTCCGTCATCGTCCGCCACGGTCGGGTCCCGCAGCCCGGCGTCGATGTCTTGCTCGGGCTCTCGTTCAGCGAACGCTGATAGCCGCGATTCGCGTGACACGCTGAGTCTCAGGAAGGACTTCAGGAGGGTCGACGGGCTCCCCACCGGCGATCGTGCCCGTGCCCGCGCCCGCGCCCGATCCTGAGGCAGGATGAGGATTAGGCAGAATTAATCCTGCCAAGGCAGGATTAATTAGGATTGATTAGGATTAGGTCGTTGCTCGATCGAGCACCCTAGAGCGGATGAGGTCAGACACGGAAATCCCGGCTGACGTGGCGAGCTCTTCGAGTTGCGCCCACTCCGAATCCGACAGCCGAACCCCACGCATCTTCCTCACCTCACCGTCCGGCGACTCGCGCGGCCGCCCACGCTTGTGCCCGCTCGCGCACGATCAGCGCTCCGAGCTCCACAACGGAGCCATCGCTCGGCGGGCCGCCGAGCGTCGGCCGCTGATGAGTGCGTTCGGCTCGGTCCGATGATACTCTCTTCGGATGCTCGTCGAAGTTCTCCTCGCCCTCGCGACCCAGGTGGCTCCCGTGGACGGCAACGCCACTCCGATTCAGCTCGATATCGCCGCGTTGAGTTGGGTCGACGCACCCGCATCCATGCCCAAAGGCACGAAGATGGCGGTCCTCGAAGGAGATCCCAAGAAGGAGGGGATCTTCACGCTCCGCCTTAGCGCTCCCAGAGGCTTCGAGCTCGGACCGCATACTCATCCTGCAGACGAGCGGGTCACCGTACTCGAAGGCAGCATCTCCGTGGGCTTTGGCTCGACCGCAGACAAGGCCAACGGTCGCACCTTTCGGGTCGGCAGCTTCTACGTCAACCCACGAGGTCGCGCGCACTTCGTGTGGAGTGAAGACGGGTGTGTCGTGCAAATCACCGGAGTCGGCCCGTGGAAGGTCGAGCCGCTCACGCCGGCCAAATGATGACGACTCACCTACTCAGGCGAGGAGACGCCGAGATCGTCGAGAAGTCTCGCACGATGGCTTCGAGCCCGTCGAGCCCCTTTGCCAACCGAACGTAATCGAGAGTCTCCGGCCGGTCAGTAGGTCGATGATAATTCGGATTCCGAAACGGAGCAGTATCGGTGATCATGATCGCCTCGAACCCAAGCACCGCGAACGACCAATGATCGGACCAACCCACGCCTGGAATGAAGAGCGGAGCAGCAAGGCCCTCGGAGTGCAAAGCGGCGGTGGAACGAAACGATCGAATGGCATCGCGGACGAGCGCCCGTGAGCCGGTGTCTCCGACGAAAGCCCAAAAATGACCTTGGTCCGGGTAGAAGAGACCGAATCCGGCCGGGTATTTTTGGGATGCCGGAGCATCGTCGAAATAGCCGACGCTCTCGATCGAAATCATGGCCACGATTGCGTCTCCCCGTTCTTTCGCTCGACGCGCGTAAACCGCGCTCCCCATGCGCTCGGTCTGAAAATACGGAGGCTCCTCGTTTGCGAAGAACGTGAATCGCAGAGTCCTCTCCGGTTTGGCCGCCCGCAAACGCCGAGCGAGCTCGAGCAGCGCCGACACGCCGCTCGCGTTGTCGTCCGCACCGGGAGTCGTGTCGACCGAGTCATAGTGCGCACCCACCAGCACTATCTCCCGGGCAGCGCGCGAACCAACCCATTCGACTTCGATGTTTCGCACGACAGTCCCGGCGACCTCGAAGGAGAGCTTCGTCGGTTGCAGCGCGAGCCCCAACAGCTGAGTCTCGACGTAGGCCGCGGCCGCCTCGAGCTGCCCGGTGTAGATGCTTCGCGGACCGATCGTGGACGACAGCGCGCCCACGTGTCTCTGGAGCCGTTCTACGGCCTCTTTGGATGCGGCTCGCTCCCGAACCTCACTCGTCCCGGGCATCGAAATCATCCAGGACACAATGATCGCCACGATTCCGGCCAAGCAGAGGACGAGCAACGCGACGATGAAGAGCGTTCGGAGTCGAAGTCGCATTTTGCTCCAATTCGGGTGGGTGACGGTGCGTGAGGCTACTCCAGAGCGAGGCGCAGAACAAGGCGCGGGGTCTTCGCGAATTCGCGAGGACGTGATAACGCGAGGCGATGGCCCTCTTGTTCCGATGGTTGAAGGTCGCGGGAGAGCTGACCTCCAAGAGCGTCGCCGGCGGGGCGATCGTGGGACTCTCGGCCTGCGGGGCCAGCAGTCCGGCGCCCGAGGGACGGTGCGACACCGTGACTCGAGAGACTCCGGAAATACAGCCGGGCACCCATGTTCCCGCGGGAACGCCCATCGAGTGGAACACCAACCCGCCTTCGTCCGGACCCCACTTCGGCGCCTGGGCACGCTGGGGTGAGTCATACGTCGAGCCGGTGTTGGATCGGGGGTACTGGGTTCACAATCTGGAGCACGGAGGCGTCGTGGTCGCCCTCAAATGCGACGCTCTCTGCGGGGAGCTCGTTGATCGCGTCAAAGCGCTCGACCCGCGGCTCCCCGTCGAACCCATCTGTGAAGGAGTCAGCGCCCGGCGATGGTTGATCGTCCGCGACCCGCTCCTGCCCGAGGAGGTCCAGGTCGCCGCAGTCGCCTGGGGCGTGACCTCCACCGCTCGCTGCCTCGACGAGGACTCGCTCACCGAGTTCGTGTCCGCGCGCCTCGGCTCCGGGCCGGAGAAAACGTGTGCACAGGGGTCCGCGCCCGAGTAGCCCGGGTTGAGTTGGACCAGTTCTGCAGATCGTCTTGGGCCGCGTCGGGCTTTGGTGTAGCCTGCGGGCATGGCGTCCGAAGGCACCGGCCGGCGACTCTCGCCGAAGGAGTTGTATCGCCGCGCCTTCCTCAACCAATACAACCTCATCTTCCTCGGAGGCTCCGGGTTGTGGTCCATGACTACCCAGTCCTGGATCCCGCTCCTCGTCGGCGTGGGCGCTGAGATCCTTTGGATGGTCCTCGGCGCGGACACGGACAAGTTCCACGGCTGGGCTCACCGGCAAGCCACCGCTGAAGCAGCCGCGTCTTCCAAAGCTGCGCTCGATGAAGCCGTCGAGAAGCTCCAAGGAAAGACCAAGGACCGCTTCCGGGCGCTTCGCGCCGAGGCTGAGGAGATCGAAAAGCTGGTGCGGGAAGGTAGCTCGACGAACGCCAGCGTCGCCGGCGACCAGGCTGGAAAGCTCGATCAACTGCTTCGCACTTTCGTTCGCCTCGCCGAGACTCGCGCGAGGCTGTCGGCGTTCCTCGACCAGACCAGCGAGAAGGAGCTCTTGAAGGAAATCGAACGAGACACTCAGCGCTTGGAGGCCGCGGAAGAGACTGCGCTCCGGACAAGCTTGGAGCGAAGCCTCGACCTAGCGAACAAACGTCTCGCTCAGTTTCGCTCGTTGCGAAGCTCCCACGAGGCCATCGACATCCAACTGGCCAACATCGAAAAATCGGTCCGCTATTTGAAATCCTGCATTCTCACCCCGGGCACCGACGACTTCAGTCAGGAGCTCGACGACTTGATCGAAGGAGCCCACGCCGCGGAGCTCGCGCAGGCAGAGACCAACGAGATGCTCAACGACCTCCGGAGAGTCCGCGCAGCCAGCGCCGAAAGGTCGTCCGTGTCCAGGTGAGCGGCATGAGCTCGTCGTGAGTTCGACGTCGATGCCTCAGGGTGCGATGAACGTAAATCCCAGCGCCCGAAAGCGGCGCAACATCATGCGGGCCCACCGAAATATTTTCGCGTCGACCGCGCGGGGTGATCGAGGTATCGAGAAGTCTGGTGGCGACGAGAGTTGCAAGCTCCGCATGGCTGGTCGCCGTGACGTCCTGCGCAGCTCTCGGACCTGAGGACGTCCTGCCCCCTTCGGTCTCCGGGGCCGTACGAGTCGGCGCGAAGGTCTGCGCGACGTGCCATGCGGTGGAGTCTGCGCGCTTCGCCGAGACGATCCACGCACGCCTCGATTCGAGCGCGTTCTCGAGCGCGGAGATCTGCGAGGAGTGCCACGGCCCCGGCAGCGCTCACGTGCAACTCCTCGGCGTCCGATCCGTGGGCTCCAGCACCGCCGCGCGACCCGTCGTCCTTCGCTACGGCGTCGACGCCCCGCCGATCGAGCTCAGGACCTCGATCATCGGCTACCGCGACATGGGCGACGCGGCGAGAGTCGCCTCCTCTGCCTTTTGCCTGGGTTGCCACACTCGGTCGAAGTTCGCCGAATGGTGGGGAGGTCGGCACGATCGAGTCGGCGTCGGTTGCGTAGATTGCCACGACCCGATGCAACCCACCGTGAGGCTCCTCCGAGCCCCTATTTCGGAGCTCTGCGGCTCGTGCCATCCGGACCAGCGAGCCCGAACCCAGCTCCCGTCCCGCCATCCGGTCCCCGAGGGGCGCATCGCATGTACCGATTGCCACAACCCCCACGGATCGGAGCCTTCGCTGATTCGAGCGAGCTCGACCTTCGAGCTCTGCACCGGCTGCCACGCGGAGAAAGAAGGTCCGTTCCTTTTCGAGCACCCCCCCGTCACCGAAAGTTGCGCAGTTTGCCACGAGCCCCACGGGACCGTGTCGGAGAGCCTCATGCGAGAGTCCGAGCCGTTCTTGTGCCTGGGTTGCCATGCCGGCCACCAAGGCCCGCTCCCTCCGCTGACCAACGTCACTCGCGACGCCCAAAAGAGTGCGACATTCTTGACGCGATGTACCGCTTGTCACTCGTCCATTCACGGAACTGACCTCCCTTCGCCTTCTGGACACGGGAGGTTCACTCGGTGACTCTCTTCAGCCTCCTCTTGATCTTCGCCTCTTCGCAGACTGCGACCTCCTCGGTGAGCGAGACCTCCTCGGTGAGCGCCTGCCTGATGTCCGAGTTGGACTGCGCACGCCGAGATGCGTTGTTTCGGTACGACTTGAGAGTGGGTCACGGATTTCACTTCACCGACGGTACGGTGATCCGAGTGGGCGAGCACTCGACCCTCGCCGACAGACCTTTGATGCTCGCTGACTTCGAATTCAGCTCGGCGCCGTGGAGAGTCGCGGTCGCGGGAAAGCTGCTCGACGAGCGAGAGCTCGACGTCTTGGGCCGCATCGAGCTCGACCACACCGCGCGCCTGGAGCTCGACGCGGCGCGGTCCCTCCACCGCCTCGATCACGACCCGCTGAGCTATCTCGGCTTTCCGGGCGCAGCGGGTCTCGAGGTGGCCGACCGCGACCCCGACCGATCCTACGAAATTCAACGAACGCGATGGGGTCCCACCCTCACCCTCGATCTTCCGACCCTCGGCCCGATCTCCGACGTACGACTCACCGCTGCGTACCGATCCCTAGCCCGAGACGGCCACGATCAGGCGAGAACCATTACTCACTGCGGATCTTGTCACGTCGAAGCCACCACTCGGTCGATCGATGAACGCACTCAGGAGCTCACACTCGGGCTCGAGGGTCGGCTGATGAAGCAGCTCGGCCTCTCCCTTCGCGTTCAATCGAGAGCGCTCGACGAGCGGGCCGCCGCTCCCGAGCTCCTCGAACCGTTTCAGCCCCCTCTCCTCGGCTCGCTGATCAAGGTCTCCGGAAAGCTCCCCTTCGGACGAGCTCCAGACACGACACGCACGTCCCTCGCGGCGACCGCCGATTGGCGCGGTCCGTCCGGCCTGAGCGCGGGGATGAGTTATTCGGGCGCCTCCTCGGTGAACTTGGAGATCGAGAAGATGGTCCGAACTCACGTCGCTGGAGGGAGAGTCTCGATTCGACCGAGTCGCGTCCTCTCCGCCAAGGCTCACTATCGAATCATGTCGTCGGAATCAGAGGTCGACAATGCGATCGATCGCACAGGCCATCGGTTGGGCGTGGACGCCGACTATACGGTAGGTCGGGCCCACAAAGTCTCGGTGGGTTACGTGTGGTCGAACCTCGCCCGCCAAAACGTGCTGCTGACCCGACGAGCCGCCGACCCCGCGACCGGTGACTACTTCGTCGAGACCCGAGGAAGGCGAGTAGAAAACCGACACGAATTCCGTGCTGGCGTGTCGGGCTGGCTGAAGAGTGTGCTTCGAGGTCGCGCCGATTTTCGGCTGGTGGCGTTGAGAGGAGCGCTCTCCACGGTCGGCAATCAGACGTCGTTCGCCCCGGCCAGCGGGTCGAATCCGTATCCGGACAGCCCGGGCATGCTTCCGCTGAGACTCACCCAGGCTCCGAGGCACTTGTACGAAATCGCTCTCGACGTTGGCGCTCCCATCCTCGGAGTCACCGTGCACCCCCGCTACAAGCTGCGCATGAGCGGAGGCAACCCGCTGAATCGAGCGAGCACCGACCACTCTGCCGGGCTCCTGCTGAGTTGGGCGCCGAACACGTGGATTTCCGCGAACGCCTCCTACGCGTTCATGCGGAACGAGATTCAATCCGACGTCTACTACGGCCAAGTCGGGGGGCTCTTGGCCAACGCTGAAGGTTTTGTGGACATCGACGAAGTGACGTACCTCGGAACCGCCCACACCGGGCTTGCGACTCTGACACTCTCGCCTGTCGCCTGGCTCACGCTCCGCGCCTCGGGCACACTCACCAAGGCCACCAGCGCGTTTGGCTCGGACGGACTCTCATCGACTTTGGGAACGCTCTCCGCGGTCGGAGTCGACGCGCGAATGGGCGAGGCTGCCGCAGAGCTCCGTTGGGCTCGCGGATTCACGACTGGGGTCACCTTTCGCGCCACCGAGATTCTGGACCTCCCGAGCCGACGGCTCGACGGTCGTGATCGCGCCGTCTGGATCTGGCTGCGAGCCCATGAAGGGACGGCGCCATGAGATGGATCGCCCTCGTTTGGATCGCCCCCGCCTGCCTCGCGATGCTCGGCTGCCACACACCCATCGGCGTCGAATATCGTTCGATGCTCGACGTCGACGGGGCGACGGCGAAGGCCGCGGGCAGCGAGTTGTTTGCCGAGCTCGGCTGCGTGGGTTGTCATAACGTCCGCGGAGTGCCGCGCCGGGTGGGTTTGGACTTATCCACCATCGAGACGCGCGACGCGAACGCGGACCTCGTGGTCGACCTACGAGACGCGCAATTCCAAGAAGCGCACCTGCGTTCACCCAAGTCCGTGAGACCGGGGGCGCTGATGCCCGACTTTGCCCTCGACGAGCTTCAGGCGAGGTCACTCACGCTGTTCGTCCTCGAGCTCGGTCGCTCCGAGTATCTTTCGACGCCCATTCCCGAGCACCTTCGCGGCGTCGCGCGCGGACGAGCGCTCTTTCGTCGCGAAGGGTGCGCGGGTTGCCACGGCGTCGAAGGTCGCGGAACCAGCCTGTCGCCAGAGGTAGCTCGCCCCCCTGCGCTGCAACGAATCGCGGAGACCCTCGTCGTAGACGCGACCGAGGCAGCGCGGCTCTTGGCCCTCGTCGAGGCCGGCGCTCGCATCGATGAGTCCCAAGGTCCCTGGGTGAAGCCATTCACGGCGCTCAAGGCGACGATTCGAAACGGCAGGATGCCCGAGCTGACTAGCCCCCCTAAACTCATGGCCATGCCCGCGTTCGGCGATCGCCTGGACGACCGTGACCTCGACGCCGTCGGCGTTTACCTCGTGAGTCTGTTCCCATCCAATGCGTGGGAGAGCTGGGAATGAACGCGCGCACGCCAACTCATCGGCAGCCGCGCCCGCACTCCTTTGGGCTCTTGGCGGCGTACCTGACCTGGCTCGGCTCCGCGCTCGCTTGCGGGGACCTCGGCCCGAGCGAACCCGACGCCAGACCGCGCGGGCGACTCTCCGGGACGGTGCGCGTCGGCGATCCCAACGGGACGAGCTTCGTGCGGGGCGCAACTGTCGCGATCGTACCCGCGTCGGCGGTCGCGACGGCTTCGACCTCGATCTCGCCCCTCGAAGACCTGTCAAATTGGAGTGTGCTCCGATCGCTCACGAGCGCGAGCGGTGACTTCGAGGTCGAAGTCCCTGCGGGTCGTTATTTCACCTTCGTGCTGGCCGAAGACGACTCTCCTTTTTGGCCTGGCGGCGAGGGAAGCAGTCGCTCGGTCTTCGTCGACCCTTCCGAGACGGTATCCGTGAGCCTGACGGTCGCCGGACGAACCTCGACAAGCGCGACCTTCGTCGGCTCGAAGGTTTGCCTCGGTTGTCACATCAAGCTCGACTCGATCCGGACGACGAGGCACTTCGTGGGAGTACGGGTTCCCGGGCGATCGGACGCGCTTCAAGACACCTCGCGTCTGCTCTCCGTGCCTCCCGGCTTAGGCTTTGCGACGGTCACCGATGGGGACGGAGATGGTCAGAACGACTTCGAACAAGGCCTGACCCTCGTGCTCGACGGACAGCTGATTCAGCTCGGATTCCTCCCCGCCGCAGGGACGTCCAAGCTCACCGAGGGTGCGGAGTTGTGGATGCGGCTCGGCACCAAGACTTTTCCGATCGCACTCACCTATGGCGGTGGGTTCGGAAACGGGGAGCAGCGTTTCGTGTGTCGAGTCGACGCGTTTGGTCGCCCGATGTGGCGAGTCGAGCCTGGGGAGCCAACTCACTTCGTGTTGCCCCTCGCCTACGTCGAGGGCGCCCCCGCCGGGGCGCGGTGGGAGCTCCGGGACCTCGACTCCTGGAAGCGACCGACTGGGTTCGCGGCTCCTCCGGCATCCGAGAGCTTCGACGTGAAATGCGCCGGATGCCACATGACCGTGGTGGGTTTCGAGGGAGAGCGCGCCCTGTTGGCTCACGAGCCGGAAGGTGGGTATGACTTCGATGCCGACGGCACCAGCGACCAGACCGTCGTCGGCTGCGAGAGTTGTCATGGGCCAGGCTCGATCCACACGGCGCTCGGTGGCGGCTTCGAGGGGATCGTGAACCCCGCCAGACTCGGCCCCGCCGCGCGCACGTTGATCTGCGGACAATGCCACCTCGGTGGGCAGGGTTCGTACAAACCTCGCTCCGACGCCGCGATCGCCTGGCCCGCAAAGGCCGACGACGAACGCCTCGAGCGATTCGCGCCGGGCATGGGCCCCAAAGAGCTCTTTGGGCTTCCCTCAGGAGAGTCGGTGCTGCCGCGTTTCGGAGTCGGTGAGAATGGATATTACCAGGTCCCCGATCTCTCGAGCGACCCCGGCTCCTATCGCGATGCCTCCGCTGGGTTTGGGAGCAGATTCGATCATTTGCGGGTGAGTCGTAGGCAGTACGCCGACTTCGTCCGCTCCGCGATGTACAGAAACTCGACCGAGCTCCTGAGCTGCTCGAGCTGTCACGCTCCGCACGGTTCCTCGTTTCCTGGCCAAACCAAGCTCGACGCGACGGACAACTCGCTTTGCACCTCCTGTCACATGGGTGAGTATGTGACCCGCGGAGGTTTGACGGCGAGCCCGTCCGATCGCGCCGCGTCCGACCGCGCGCTCCTGAGTCACATGGCCACGGCCACCTTCGGCCTCGTCGGCGCGTCCATGAACGCGCCCGACTCCAAGATCGAAGCGACCAGCGCCGAGTTGCCTCGTGGACGCTGTATCACCTGTCACATGCCCAAGACCGCCAGGTCGGCGCGGTGGGTCGTCGACCAAGACGGGTACGTCATAGAGGGCGACATTCGAAGTCATTTGTTCGACGCGCCATCGCCGGCCGTGGCCGAGCGCATGGCCGATGCTGGGCTCGATCCCACTCCGTCGGGGTGCGTCTTTTGTCACCGAGGCCCAGCCAAAATCGACACGAAATATCCCGACTTTCGGAGCGGAGGGACTCGATGAGGACGAACGAAACGTTGGCCATCGCCCTCGCGCTGCTCCTCGTTCAGCGCGGCGTGGACGCCAAAGAGGGTGGGATTTCGGGCGTGTCTGGGCGGAACGGGCGCGCGTGTGAGTTGTGCCATTCGGGCGGCGCGAGGCCGACGGTCTCGCTTCGAACGCCTGCGCGAATGTACGTGCGCACCTCGACGACGCTTCGACTCTCGATCTCGGGAGGTCAGTCCGCTGGCGGCGGGCTCGACGTCTCCGCCGAGCGAGGTACGTTGATGGTCGCCCCGAACGAGGTCGCTTGGACTCGCCTCAGCGCCGGCGAAATCACCCATCGCGTACCCAAGCAAGGTGAGCTGGCGTGGGAGATGATTTACACCGCTCCTGCTCAGGCCGGGAGCTATAGGATTTGGGCCGCCGGCAACTCGGTCAACTTGGATCGAAGCCCCGGAGGCGACCGCGCAGCCGAAGTCATCGAGACGATCGTCGTCGATCCCTGCCCTGACTCGGACGGAGACGGCTACGAGTTGGCGGCCTGCAACTCCGACCCAGCGAGCGGCGCGGACTGCGACGACCAAGTGAGGACCGTCCACCCGGGCCGGAAAGAGGTCTGCAACGGGGTCGACGACGACTGCCTCCGAGGCGTCGACGAAGGCTGCGAGCCGTGTAGCTCCGGAACGACCCGGGCGTGCTACTCGGGAGACTCCGCGACTCGAGGTGTCGGTTCGTGTTCGAACGGCTCTCACGCGTGTCAAGGTGAGTACTGGCCGCTCGATTGTCCCGGCGAGATCCTCCCGACCCCCGAGGTGTGCAACGACCGAGACGACGACTGCGACGGCGTCGTGGACCAAATGACCGAGGAGTGCTACTCCGCTCTGACCGGGGAGGGGATCGGTGAGTGTCGATCGGGTGTACGCAGCTGCGCCGAAGGTCGTTGGACCGCCTGCGAGGGGGAAGTAGTGCCCACCCCCGATCTGTGTGACGAAAAGGACAACGACTGCGATGGGCAGGCGGACGAAGACTGCCTGTGCGCGAAGGGGTCGACTCGGCCATGTTATTCGGGGCCGCCAGGCACCGCGAACGTGGGTGAATGCCACACGGGCTTCGCAGCGTGTGTGACGGGTTTGAGCTATGAGTCCTGTCGTCACGAACAGGTCCCCGTTGCGGAGATCGCGTGCGACGGCGTGGATCAGGACTGCGACGGCGAAGACGCTCCCTGTGAGTTGGAAGCGCTCTCTTGCTCGGGCACGGAGCGGCCGAGCGGCGTGGGTGCGATCACCTGGTGGATGGTTTTGATAGGAGGTTCGACGTTGACGCGTCGAACCCTCGAGCGAATCTCTCGAAAGGGTCCAAAATCATGAAGCAACTGCTGCTATGGGCGTTCGTCGTCACCTCGAGCGGGACCGCGCTCGCGGGCCCGCCTGGTCCCATTCTGCCCCAGCAGTTTGCTGCGGATCGGGGACCTGACAAAGTGGACGTGAGTCAGTATCCGCCGGAGCTCCAGAAATCATACGAGCTGTTCGCGACCAAGTGTCGATTGTGCCATACCCTCGCCCGGCCCATCAACACCGACTTCGCGGCGCGGGAGTGGATGCTCTACGTGAAGAAAATGATGGGCAAGGCGGAGGGCTGGATCTCGCCGAGCGAAGGCAAAGAGATCTTCAAGTTTCTCGAGTACCATCAGGTCCAGAAGGACGCGCGAAAGGGTGCGACGACCTCCTCGGTGGCAAAGCCCAACTCACGGATCGGCGAATAATCGCGACTTCCGCCCGCTCGAGGTCGCCGGTGATTTCGTCACCGCTCCCTGGCCTACCCTGCTCTCCCGATGGCAGAGGTCGCTCGACCGAGAGGCTCCGTCCGGCGCTCGCGACCGCGCCGAGCGGCCCTCGCTGGCGTTGCGCGGATGGGCGCGGCGGAGTAAGCAACCGCCATGAGAAAAGTCGTGCTCACCGAGCTGAGCCTCTATGAGCAAGCCGTACCGCTCCTTAACGGTTACCTCGAAGCGTGCGCAAGAAAGGACCAGGAGGTCGGCCCAGCACATTCGTTCACGAGCTACAGTCTCCCGGCCCGAATCAAGCCCGCCGAGCTCCTCAAGATCCTGGAGGCGCAGGACGGAGACGTTTACGGATTCAGTTGCTACGTGTGGAATATGGGGACGATCAAACTCGTCGCCAAGCAGCTCGCGCAAAGCAAACCTTCTGCCAAAATCGTGCTCGGAGGCCACCAAGCGGCCAACCACGCGCGGCGGTACCTCGAGCCGGAGCTCGAGAATATGTTCGTGTGTAACGGCGAAGGCGAACGCACTTTCACGGAGTTTCTGCGGACCACGAACGGTCAAGGAGATCTCGGCGGAGTGCGCGGACTCTCCTTCTTTGCGAACGGTGAGCTCGTCACGACACCCCCCGAGGCCAAGCTGACCGACCTCGACGAGATCCCGTCGCCTTTTCTGACCGGGATTTTCGGCGACAAACGCTACGGCACGGCGGTCTTGGAGACCAACCGCGGCTGTCCGTTCGAGTGTACGTTCTGCACGTGGGGAGGACCGGGCAAGTCTGTCGCGCGCTTCTCGCTAGACCGGATATTCGCGGAGATCGAGTGGCTGTCGAACGCCAAAGTCGATTACGTCCACTTGGCCGACGCCAACTGGGGCATGCTGCCGCGAGACATCGAAATTTCGAAAAAACTCGGGGAGCTCTTCAAGACGAACGGGAAGCCCTTCGCGGTCGCTTTTTCGGCCGCCAAGAACAAGACTCGAGGCGCGATCGCGTGTGTCGAGGCGCTGAGCGATGCGGGCGTCGTGACGACCCAGGCCGTCGGTGTGCAGTCGATGTCCACCGCCGTCCTCGACCAAATCAAACGTTCGAACATCCCGAGCGCTCAGTACATCGAGATGTTCGACGGCCTCGAAAAGAAGGGGATCGGTTCGTTTGCCGAGCTGATGTTCCCGCTGCCGAAGGAGACCTACGGGTCACTCAGAGACAGCTTCAACCAACTCTGCCAAACCAAGACCGGCTCCATCATCCTGTACCCATCGCTCCTCACGAACAACGCCGAGATGACCGAGACCCGGGACGACTGGGGCTGTGTGACCGTTTCCTCGCCCAACGAAGCGGATGAGATCGAGGTCGTGGTCGGATCGAACACGGTGGGTCCCGACGACTATCTCCGAGCCATGTGGTTCTATTTCGCGGGAGCTCACCCCCTGTACAACTGCCGCGCCTTACATGTGACCGCGCGAACGCTGAGCGAGAAGGGAACGGCGAGCTTCGACGCTCTCTTTCACGACTTCGCCACGTTCCTGCGCGCCAACGAGTCTCATCCGTATTCGACGCTCTGCAAAGACACTCTGTCGAAGCTCAAGCAGCACGACATCGGGACGATCGGCTTGTTCGCGCACATGTTCGTGCACAAGCTGCGGTCCGAATGTTCTCGGGCGCTGGTCGATTTCGCGAAGGCTCAACCTTGGTGGAGCGACCTCGACGTTCGCATCGCGTTCGAGATCGACCTGTTGAACCTGCCGTCGTTCTACCTCAACACACTGGTCGAGATCCCCAAGCACGACTTCGAGCTCATTCACCCCGTGAGCGCGGACGGTCGATCGATCGTGGCTGAGATCTCGAGTGAGTTGGCGCTCGAGCGACTTCAGACGCTCCTGTTGGAGTCTCGGCGTCCGCCCGCGGGCCAGCGCCGTGTCCGCATCGACTACGGGGCGCCAAGGCAAATGCCGCATTCGAAGTACTGGCGGCCGGATCAAACGATGGGCTACTGTCACAGCATGGTGCAGCGGGTGAGTCTACTCATGCCGACGTGGCGGGCGGCGGACGAGAGCGCGCCCAAAATCTCGGTGGAGTGACGAGCCTGCCGCGAGCTCGAACCCGATGGGTCCGTGGGCGCACAAACTCTCCGGCAAAAGACCGCTGCCGATTCTTTCCCTCTGCGTGGCAATCCTCGGCGCCGTGATGATGGAGCGGACGCCCAACCGCGCTCGCCTGGTGGGCGGGCTCGCAGTCGCGGGCTTCGGGCTGCTGTGGGGCATGCTGCTGATTCGACGACGCACCGAGGGCAGCCAACGTCGCGTCGACAAAGTCGCCCGTTTCGTCGCCTTAGGGGTGGCGCAGTCTGGAATCCAACAAGCTCTCTACTTCGCGACGCCCTTCTTCGCGCTCACCGGCTTGTCTTGGTTTCATGCGCCGTTCTTCGTGCTCCTCCTGCTCGCGCTGGCCGCCTCCACGTGGGACCCCTGGTTCTCGCAGATCGTCGAGCGCCCGTGGCTCCTCTTCGCTCTCCAGGGAGCCGGCGCTTGGTGGAGCCTGGTCGTCGTCCTGCCGATCATGGGTCTACCGCTTCTGTGGTCTCACCTGACCACCGCCCTCGCCCTCGCCCTCGTCGCTCCGTGGGGCGCGAAGTCTCTCGGCCTCCCCCGTCCTCTGCTATTCTCGGTCGCCGTGCCGGTCGTACTCATCGCGTGCGCACCCATCCTTCCACCGGCGCCGCTGTCGCTCGCCAAGATCGGTATCGGTACGGAGATCGTGGAGCGGGAGCTCGTGAGTGCAGGCGCTCGCCTGGATCGGCCGAGCTCGCTGTATTGCCAGTCCTCGATCCGCGCTCCCCTCGGATTGCGCGACCGACTGTTCCACACGTGGAGGATCGATGGACGATTCGTGCAGAGAGTCGAGGTCGAAGTCAGCGGGGGCCGGGCCGCTGGGTTTCGGACGTGGTCCCGCTGGAGCTCGCCACGCCAAGGAGTCGTGAGTTGTCTCGTGGAGACGGAGACTCACCAGCGGCTCGGGGTCGCCTCTGCGTCGGTGGTTCGATGAAAAGAGCCGCCGTTTTTTGCTCGCTCGGTCTCGCCGGCTGCGGGATCCCGGACAAAGTCGTGATTCTCGTCGGAGACTCTTCCAAGGCCGCCTTCGTCGTCGACGACTCCGGCGCCGAGCCCCTCACCGTGGGAACGGTCCCCGTACCCGGGTTGGACGATGGCCGCGTTCGGTACCTGCTGGAGCTCGATGAGCAGACCTTGGCCTTCACGTCCCCGTACTACGAGTCGACGCGAGTCAGCGAAGTCATGCTCGAGTGGGGGGCTCCAAAGTCTTGCTCTACCGGGGAGCTCGCTCCGGATGGCCGTACTCTGAGCGCGCGACTGCCTGAAGGGACTCGCGTCGCCAGGGTCATGGATGGGGTAGTCGAGCAACTGTCGCTGCGAGAGCTCCCGTTCGGCGATCGACTCCACCTTCGAATCCCCGCCTCGATCGACCGCTGCGCGGGCGACCCGCAGATCGAGATCGAGCGATTCACGCCCGCGTCTTTGAGCTCGGTTGCGAGCACCTTCTTCATACCCAACCGAATCGGGTTCGTGGACGATGATACGATCTACGCGATGACCAGCTTCTCGTTCGCGGTGGCCCATCGCGGCGCGGAGCACGCAGCGACGGTCCAACTATCGGACTGGTACCCACAGGGCGCGATCGTCGAACGCACGGGAGACGCGGCCGCGACGATTCTGGTGGCGGCCTCACGGGGAGCCACGAGCCCCGAAACGGCCGTGCTGGAGCTCGCGCTTTTCGGAGACTCGCTTGTCCACGTCAGAACGACGACAGTCGGGCTCGGTAAGGCCGCCGACATCGCTTTGGGCCAGAGCGACCTCTTCGTACTCGGTGAGCACGCGCTCTTTCGGCAACGGGACGGATCGACCGAGTTTGCCGTGGTCCGCGACTTCGCTCCGAAGATGTCGCACTTTCGAGGGTCCAGGGACGAGCAGCTGCTCGTGTCCGACTCCACGGTTTACTCCGGCCAGCTCGACGTGGACCGGTGGACGGACTGGTCCCGCGAAAGCGGGTTTCCTCAGCTCGCTCGGATCCAGGACGCGTTGGTCACGGACGGTCGAGCATGGATCGCCGGCAACACGCTCGTCGAGCGACCCAGAGAGGAGGAGAAGTGGGAAGCTCGAGCGCCCGTATACGTACCGAATTACGATGGCCCGACGATCTCGGATTGCGGATTCACGGAGATCGACTCGACGGTCGAGCGCATCGCGCCCTTTCCGGAGGAGTCCCCCACTCACCTCGTGATCCTGCTGGACGACGAGCCGCAGGCGGTGATGTACCGTCTCCGCGACGGGTGTGCGGTCGCCGTGACTTCGCCAGACGAGCATGGAGAGTTCTCGTCCGTAGCAGTCATGGGTACGACCCTGGTGTTCGGTGGTCACTCCGGGCTGATGCGACTTCGAACCGATCCGTAACCTCCGACGACTGTCCAGTGCTGAGTGTGGTTCGTACTCTTCGCCGCGTCGCCTTTGAACGTCGGCGACGTGTTCCGCGAGACGACCTCGCCGCCCAGCTCACGCTCCAGCACGCGCCCGAGCAGCAGGTTGGCCGCCCCGTCCGCGAAGTTGTGCCAGGTCGGCTCGTTCTTCCCACCTCGCAACGGACGGACACGGTCTCAAAGTCGAACCTCAGCTCTTCGGGTTGCCAGCCGGACGGCTTGGCTGCGGCCCGTCCACAAGACCTTGGCCTCCACAAGACCTTGGCCTTGTACGTATACACCATCACACGGTCAACTCCTCGCGCGCTCGTTCGTGCTCGCGCGCCACTTGGCGTTCACCGTGACATTTTCGAGCACGGCTTTGCGGCACCAGGTTGACCGCGATCGCGAAGTGGGGCGAGATGAGAGACGTGCGGCGGAACTATCCACGCCCTCCGATCGTCGAGGCCGTCATCGATTTTCGCTTCGCGCCAACAAATTCGCGAACCGCGCTGTTGGAGGCTCTTCGCTCGGCACTTGGGGCGCGGTATCGGGGCACGGACGAGCAGCAGGAGCTGATAGAACTCTCGGCCGCGGTTCGCCCCGACACGATTGCGACCTCCGCGAAGCGCGCCGTGCATGTCACCTTTCTTCGATCCGACGACAGCCTTCGACTCATCGGCTGCGGGGACGGAATGTTGTCGATCCACGTGCTCGAGCCGTACCCAGGCTGGGAGAGCTTCATCGAACAAGCTGATGAGGCAATCGGGGTGCTCCCCGAAACAGTCGCGAATCAGCCGCTTCGCTCGGTCGCCGTCCGGTACATCGACCGCATCAAGCTTTCCGATCACGGTCCCTCGATGGAGGACATACTCACCATCATGCCTCCCCGTCCTGAACCCATGCCGAAGCTGCTATCGGGGTTTCATGTCACGACGCATTCGAGGGACCCCGACGGTACGTTAGCTACGCTGACCCTTGCGAGTGCTCCTCGCGAACCCGGTAGCGACCCGTCCGTGGTCTTCGATCTGACCTTGCTCCGCGCTGGAGAGCCGCTCTGCGGACCGTTCCGCTCGGGAGCCTGGCGCGCGATCGTCGACGAGTTGCATGTGCGTCAGAGGGAGATTTTCGAGGCGTCCATCACGGACCGGGCGAGGAGCTTGTTTCAATGATTTTGCATCCGCCCACTGGTTCCCGTCCTCTGACTTCTCTCTCGAGGTTCGTGATCGCGGCTGACTACGGTAGCTTCCCACCACCGATGCTGACTTCAGATCGCACCATCCTTGCGCCGACGCCGTGCGGCAGTCCGGACGCGACGTACCTGGGCGAACTCATGCAGGACTTCGTGGCCGAGTCCGTAAAGCGGTGGGCCCGTCTTGCAAACGTCGAAAGCAGCCTGGGTTGGCTCTCGGACGTATATTCCATGGTCGATCGGAAACAGATCGGAGCAGCCAAAAAACTCATCGACGAGAGATTCGACCGGATGCTGGCCAGGCAAGATTTCGCTGGCGCGGACTCGGTTCTCCGCGCGATCGACGCAAAAAAGTTGGATGCAAGTGTCATCCTCGCTGCACTTGCTGCGACCCGCCGCGAGCGAGCCAATCTCCCACACCGAACAAACCTGTTGGGGCGCGTCATCGAAAGCCGAACGTGGGAGCGGGAGCCGAACGAAGCGACGATCCTACTGCGCTCGGAGGTCCTCGAAGAGTTGGCAGCCGTTTGGCGCGAGGAAATTCGGCACGAGTCCTCCGCGACAAAGATTACGGAGCATCCAGCCTACCTTCAGATCATCAGCCTCGGAAAATCCGTCGTTCCTTCGATTCTCGAACGGATGAGAAGCGGCGAGCGACACTGGGGGACGGCGCTGCGCAAGATCACGGGAGCCAATCCCTTGAAACCATCGGACGCTGGTCGCATGGCCATCCAGAACGAGCGCTGGATCCAGTGGGGCAAAGATCAGGGGTTGATCAGGTAGTTTGGCCGTGACTGTCTCGATTCCCGGCTTCCCGCTCATGCCCTCAGCCTCACAGACGAGTCCTCCCGACCAGGGCTACAATTGCATTGCCTGGGCGGCGTGCGACCAAGAGCGGTTTTGGTGGCCTCGTCCAGAAGATGAATACTACTGGCCTCTCGAAGTTCGGGCCGAGACGCGCGAGGCTTTCGTCGATGCGTTCGAGACACTTGGTTACGAAGTCTTCACCTACCTGTCCGAGTCCTGGGATCCGAAGGAATGGGAGGTGGTTGCTTTTCTCCAACGCGATGAAGAAGTGCGACATGCCGCCCGCCAACTCCCTTCCGGACGATGGACGAGCAAGTTGGGCAACGGGATGGACATCGACCACAATATCCAAGAGATCACGCTCGGCTACGGAGGCATCGGCTGGATGATGCGGCGTCGACGAGCCGGATTCATCCCAAAGCCGACGACGATTCTCACGATGGATCGGTGACGGTTCTGTTTAACAGCTCGAATCACGCCGAGAAGCCCGCCGCGAATCGGACACCATCCTGCTCGAGCTCACGCCTCTCGTACCCTCGTCTTGCCGCGATGCCCGCTCACGGCTTCGCCCAGTTCTCGACGCGGAGCCCTTTGACGCGGCGAAACTCCTTCTCGTTGTTCGAGACGAGCGTGAGCTTCCGGGCGAGGGCGTGCGCCGCGATGAGCGTGTCGAGCGGGCCGATGGGCGTCCCAGCGCGTTCCAGGCGCGCGCGCAGCTCCGCATAGACGCTCGCGTCGTCGCGCACGAAGTCGAGGACCGTGAGCGGTTTCAAGAAGCTCTCGACGCGCGCCAAGGTGCGCGCAGGCGCGCTGCTCTTGGCGGCTCCCGTCCGCAGCTCGCCGACCGAGACGACACTCACCGTCATGTCGCGCGGGCTCTCGAAGAGGAGCCGCGGCAGCACGCGTTCGTGCTGCTTCAGCGCAAAGATACACATGTCGGTGTCGAGGCAGTACTTCACGGGAGCGCGCTCCGCTCTTCATGCTCGCCCTGCGACGGACGCTCGAAGTCGTCGGGCACACCGGCGAAGGAGGCGACGTAGTCGTCGGGCCACGCGTCGCGCGGCGAGAGTACGAGCGTGTTGCCCTCGCGGTGGACGGACACGGTCTCACAGTCGAACCTGAACTCCTTGGGTAGCCGGACGGCTTGGCTCCGGCCGGTCCAGAACACCTTGGCCTCTGCGCTCTTCTTGGCTCGCATGGTATCTATCTTCGGTATACATCATCGCGCGGTCAACCGATCAAACGGCTCGGTTGCTGGTTGGTGAGCCAGTCGGGGCCAGCAGGCCGGGTATCGCGCACTCGCGGTTGATGGTCGGGATGCCGCCCGTGTCGAAGCTCGGCACGAGCAAGAAGACCGTCGCGAAGGGTACTTGGCGAGTCATCGCCTTGGCCACGAAGGCCTGAACTCCTTGCTGAGCGACCTGCATCCAGCTTTGGTTGGTGTCGCGAAGCCGCTCGGCCCACTCAGGAAGTCTGGCGCCCGTCTGGGGCAGCAGGGACAACATCATGCGGTCCGCGTTGACTAAGGGTATCTGAATCGTGTCCGCGAGATGGCCATACCACATCGTCGATTTGCCGGAACCGTTGTGGCCGGCCAGAATGATCGCGATGGGTTTTTTGGACTTCCGCTGAGCGACGAGAAGATATTCGACCGCCGTCGGCAGAGTTCTCACGGATGAACCTGAAACTCACCGTTCACGAACGAACCGCGCTCTCGCCTTCCGTCGAGGACGCGGACGAGTTTTCCCGGATTCTTTGGATCGGCGTGAAACAGGGGAACTCCTTTGGCAGTCCGGATTCTTACGCCCGGCTTGAGTATTCTTTCCTTGACTCTCTCGAGCGCCGATCGGCCAGCGGCTATGTTCCTCTTCACTTCCTCTGGACCAGGAGCCTCGGCCTCGACTACAACGGAGCCGAACTTGAGATTTGTAGACTTCTTTGGCGCCTTCGAACGCCGAGTCGACGCTTGCCGGGCGGGCTTGGATTTGACGATGACCATCCGAGCTGCAGCCGTGCGCTGGGTCCGTTTCGACCTCGCTACCATAGGTCATCTAACCAGATCCTCCTGCTGTCCTCAAGTGAAGCCGAGGTCTGACTGATCGGGGCCCTTTCAAGCGACTCAACGTCGGCGTAGGACCGGTGGCGTCGTCGAAGGCGGCTGTCGCGTGAAGCTTCTGCGGTGAGCAATTCTACGAGTCAGGGGGGCCCACGCGGTTCTCAGCGTCGAGCGAGGATTCGGCCACGGCGCCTGCGGAAGCCCAGCGCTGCCGCCAGGAGCACCGGCAAGAGAAGCGGGCTCTGGGACGAGGGGGCGGTCGTGGTGCAACCGCAACCCGACTCTTCCCGGCGATCGGGCGGGTTGGTTCCCGGGTCGGCGGCCGCGCGGACCGTGATTTGCACGAAGTCTTCGTCGACTGCTCCCTTGTCGTCGGTCACGGAGAGCTTGACGACGAAGGAGCCTGCGGTCGCGTAGGTGTGTTGGACGGTGACGGTCTCTGCCATCGACCCATCTCCGAGATCCCAGTGATAGGTCACGATGGTGCCGTCGGTGTCTTTGGAGTCGGCTCCATTCAGGAAGGTCGGATCGCCGAGCGTGACTACTTGGTCCTGGCCGGCCTGAGCGTCGGGGGGCACATTCTGGGGCTGCTCGTCGCTCGTGACGACCACCACCGTGGTGGCCTGGCCGATCGCGCCGTCGTCGTCGGTCACGCTCAGCCTCACCGTGTACGTGCCTGCCTGCGCGTAGGTGTGAGAGACCATGGCGCCCGTACCCTGCCCCGAGTCGCCGAAATCCCAAGCATAGGTGGCGATCGTCCCATCCGGGTCGGCGGAGCCAGACCCGTCGAGGTTCACGGCGACGCCGACCTTGACGGAGTAGGGACCGCCTGGGTTAGCGGTCGGTGCGACATTGCCTTCGATCGTGATGGTCACGATGGCGACGTCTTCGTCGGTGGCGCCCTGGTCGTCCGTCACCACCAGTCGGGCCAAATAGTTGCCGGCCGCTTCGTACGTGTGAGTTGCCACCGCGCCCGTCGCGGAGTCTCCGTCGCCGAACTCCCACGCGTAGGACGCGATCGTTCCGTCTGCGTCGGTCGAGGCGCTGCCGTCGAAGGTGACTTGCGTATCGACGCGCGCGTTGTACGGTCCGCCCGACCTCGCCGCCGGCGGAGCATTCCCGCTCGCCGTCACGGTGACGAGGGCGACGTCATCGTCGGTCGCGCCGCCATCGTCGGTGACGGTGAGCCTCGCGAGATAGCTGCCCGCGGCCGCATAAGTATGGGTAGGGCTGGCGCCCGTTCCGGTAGCTCCGTCACCAAAATCCCACGCAAAGCTCGCGATGGTTCCGTCAGCGTCGCTCGACGCGGACCCGTCAAAGGTCACCGGAGCGCCTGCGCTCGCCGAGTACGATCCGCCCGCGCTCGCGCTGGGCGGGAGATTTCCACCGCCGCCAATCACCACGGCCGCGATGTCGGTGTCGGTCGCGCCGCCGTTGTCGGTGACGGTGAGTGTCACCATGTACACGCCGGCTGCGATCCAGGCGTGAGTCACGACTCGACCGGACCCGATCGGGGCGCCGTCGCCGAAGTCCCAGGAGTATCCGACGACCGTTCCGTCCGCGTCGGTCGACGCTCCGCCGTCGAGCGTGACCACCTCCGCGATTCCGGCAGCCTGGTCGGGGCCGGCCGACGCAACGGGGTCTAGGTTGGTCGTCACGATCACGGTGAGTGAATCCGTTCCCGTCGCGCCCTCGACGTCCGTCACCGTCAAAGTCACCGTGTACGTGCCGACGCTCGGGTAGGCGTGAGTCGCGTTCGCGTCCGATGAGGTCTGACCGTCTCCGAAATCCCAGGCGTAGGACACGATCGTCCCGTCTGGGTCCCGCGAGGCCCTCGCGTCGAAGTTGACCGTATCCGAAGGGTGCACCGCGACGTCGGGTCCGGCGACGGCGAACGGCGGGATATTCTCGTGCCATTCGAAAGCGCCGAGGTCGACCACCGCGGTCCCGTCGACGTCGCCGTCATATGGCCGCACAGTGCCATCCGCGTCGGACGTCGGGGCACCCAGCGGGTTGCCGACGTCGATGGCGGGTGAGCTCGGCGCGAGCCTGTAGTTGAAGGCGATCGGTCGGTACTCATACCCGCTGATGTCGAACCCCTGCGACGAGACCGAGCCGTCGGTCGTATAGGTCGCTCGGATCGTCTCTCCGTTCACTTCCACGGACGGACCGGAGAAGCTCCCGGACAGAGTCTGGACGTTGTTTCCGCTGGCGTCATAAATCCGCAGATAGTCACAGCAGGCCTCGGTATTCAGGAAGGGGACGACGATGCGGATGCGGGCCGCGCCCGGCTGCGTGAACGTCCAGGACTGATTTACGTTGTTTCCAGTATTCCGGAGACTCGCGGGCTGGGCGACGAAGACCCACTCCGCGCCGCCGTACGGAGCAACGTACAGCGGGTTGACCGAGATCGCGCCCACGCCCGCGGCGAGGCCTACGTAATTGGACGCGTTGTTCCAGACGTCGTTGTGGTCGAGGGAGGGTTGTGCAGGCGGGTTTGCTTCGATCCCGACGCCCTGACCGGTCACGAGGTTGTTGCGCACGACGAACGAGGCCGGCGCGCTCACGCCGGAGATCGACATCCCACCACCTCCGGACGGAGGGTTCGCGAAGGGGTCGGGCATGTTGCGATCGACCGTGTTGTTGATGATGTCGAACGTGCTCGCGCCAGACTGGGTCAGTTTGAGGGCGCGGTCCCGGTTCGCCACGAACAGAGAGTTGCGCAGCGCCAGTGACGAGCCCGACTGAGCCTCGATGCCAACGTCGTTGACGAGGAAGGTCGTGCTCCGCACGTCGCCCCTGGTTCCCGTCCGCAAGACGACGCCGAAGACCGTCGACTCGAAGCGAGAGTCACCGATCGTGAGTTGCTCGTTGTTTTGGGTTCCAACGAAATCCACGGCGTTGCCCGAGATGCGCTCGATGATCGCCCGGGTGAGTGTCGCGGAGGAAGCGCACTGCCAGAGAATTCCAGTGGTGCTCGAGGAGATTCGGAAGTCCGAGAGTGCGAGGGAAGGCACCGAGCGACACAAGACGCCGATGAACGCTCCGGAGAGATCGAAGTGAGTCAGGCTAGACGCGCCCGCCGAGGACTCGAAGGAGATTCCGTACCAAGAGCCGCTCGCCGGGCGGAAAATCACCGGCGCCGCGAACGAGCCGTCGGCCAGGAGCCGCCCCCTCACCACGAGCTCCACGCGGGTCGCGTCGGTTCCAGAACCCAGCTGGTCGGTCCCCGCGGCCTCGACCAGCACGCCGGGCTCGACGGTGAGTGTGGCTTGCGGGGCGATGGTCACGTCGCCGGTCAAGCGCACCGGTGAGTCCGCGAGCGACCACCGCGTGTCGACGTTGATGTTGCCCACGACATCGAGCGCCCGCGCCGGTGACCCGGTCGCCAACACGAGGGGAACGAGGAGGGCTCGAACCGAGCGGAGGACTCTCGAGGCGGTCTCTTTGGAGCTCATGATGGTATCGGCTAGCACTTACGGCTCGCTCGTGGAAGCCGGCAGTCCACCGCGACGATGCATCGATTGCTCGTGTGAACCTGGAACAGTATGAGACTCCCAGATGGACGCAGCTCCGCCCCTCGTCGCCGGAGTCGACCTCGGATCGAACTCCTTCCACATGATCGTGGCGCGACTCGCGGGCGTCCGGCTCGAGGTCCTCGACAAGCTTCGTGACAACGTGCGCCTGCAAGCCGGGCTCGACAGCGACAAGATGTTGTCCGACGAGGCCATGGGCCGGGCCATCGAATGCCTCTCGCGATTCGGCCAGCGCCTTTCTCACATGCCTCAAGGAACCGTTCGCGCCGTAGGAACCAACACACTTCGCCAAGCAAAGAACGCCGATCGATTCCTCCCGCTCGCCGAAGCAGCGCTCGGCCATCCCGTCGAGATCATCTACGGCCGCGAGGAAGCGCGGCTGATCTACCTCGGCGTTGCTCACTCGATGCCCGAACAGCCGGGACATCGTCTGGTCGTAGACATCGGCGGGGGAAGCACGGAGTGCATTCTGGGAGAAGGGAATGAGCCCCTCGAGCTTCACAGCTTGTACATGGGTTGCATCAGTTATTCGATGCGCTTCTTCCCGGACGGCAGGATCCGCGAGGAAGACATGCGCCGCGCGGAGATCGCGGCGCAGCTCGAGCTTCGGTCGCTCACCCGGAGGTTCTTCGAACAAGGTTGGACCCACGCCGTCGGATCTTCGGGCACCATCATGGCGACCGCGGACGTGCTTCGGGCGAACGGGTGGTGCAACCAGGGCATCACTCAGAAGGGCCTGAAGAAGCTTCGAAAGGCCGTCGTCGCCGCAGGCAACGTCCAGGAGCTTGCGCTTCCGGGGCTACAGCCCCAAAGAGCTCCGGTGTTTCCAGGCGGCGTCGCGATTCTGTCCGCGGTCTTCGACGCCTTGGGCCTCGAGCACCTCGCCGTCTCCGACTCGGCGTTGCGCGAAGGGATCGTGCTCGATCTGTTCGGCCGTATTCGCCACGAGGACGCGCGGGATCGAACGATTCGGCACTTCACGCGTCAATTCACCATCGACGAGCTGCAGGCGGAGCGAGTCGAGAAGACCGCGGCCGCGTTGCTCGAGCAGGCCAAGGAGCCTTGGGACCTTGGGCCAGAAGCGTGCGCGCACAACCTCACGTGGGCCGCGAGGCTCTCGGAGATCGGCCTCTCGGTCGCGTACTCGGGCTATCACAAACACTCCGCGTACATCGTCTTGAACGCGGACATGCCTGGCTTCTCGAGAGACGAGCAGCGCTTGCTCGCCGCGCTCCTCGAGAGCCAGCGGCGCAAGCTGCGCCTCGAGAGCTTTTCGCAGGTCCGCGGGCTCCTTCCGAAGACGGCCATTCGGCTCTGTGTGTTGCTGCGATTGGCGGTCGCCTTGAACCGCAGCCGCAGCCCCGACCCGTTGCCCACCATCGACTTGGCGGCCAAGAAGACCTCCATCGCGCTCCGCTTTCCGGCGGAGTGGCTCGAAAAAAACCCCCTCACCCGAGCCGACTTGGAAGAGGAAGCGGCTCGGCTGCGAACCGCTGGCTACGACCTCGTGGTCGAGTAGGACACACACGGCTCATCGGCCCGTGATTTTTGGCGGTTCGACCCCTCACTCAGGGGGCGACACCGCCTGTGAAATGTGCGAAGAGTAGGAGCCTTCGGGCGCCTATGCGGATCAAGTCGAACCCCCAAACCCCTTCCCTGCCATCGACCGATCCGATCCCTTCAGCAGCTCCACCGGCCGCCGTGGCCAAGGGCCAGGCGCTCGATCTCGGCGCGATCGCGAAGTCCCTCGCCGCGATCAAAGGGCCCGAGACCAAGGCCGCGAGCATGGCCGAGAAGAACGCGGCAGCCTTGCCCGATGTGCAGCTGCGTTTCGCCGCGCCCGACGCTGCGGCCAGGGCCTTCGCCGAATCGGCTATCGACGCGACGCTCGCGGCGCGAGCCGAGAGCGCCAAGCGTCAGGGCAAGGATCAGCACCAGGTTCCGCGCAGCGCCGACCAGCGATTCCTGCAGCTCGCTGGTGGCTGGATTCGCGCGCACCACGCCATCGCCGAAGGTTATGACGAAGCGCTGAAGGGCAAGAGCCCCGAGGTCGTCAGCGAGCGCCAGCGCCTCTCGAAGGCGATCTTGGCGGAGCTCGGCGAGCGCATGCTCGGACAGATTTCGATCGACTCGGCGTTTCGGCGCTGGCCGCGAGAGACCGCGGCGCTCTTGGAACCAAAGTCCGAGGCTGCGGCCCAAGCCATCGCGCAGCGACTCGAGACCTCGAAGCTGCAGGGCGAGGTCGACGGAGTGTTCCGGTTGGTCGACGACGCGATCAACCGCGGCTTCCCGGCCTCCAAAGTCGAAAAACAGATCCTCGGCAAAGCCAAAGAGAAGAACGAGACCGGGCCCAAAGAGGCCTATGAGATGGTGCTCGACCTCGCCAAGCGCGCCCACGCGTATTTACAGCAACCCCACGAGCCCACGCTCACCAAGGAGCAGCTCGCCGAGCTCAAGAAAAAGGCGAAGAACGAAGGACCAAAGCTCTCCCCCGAGGAAAAATTTCAGAAGGGGCTCGCGCGGGTCGCCGAGCTCGAGGCCGAGATCTCGGGCGCCAAGTCGCCCACGCTCGCAGAGTCTTATCGCGGCGCGATGATCGGGCTCGCGATCGGCGATGCGCTCGGAGGTCCCACCGAGTTCATGTCCCGCGAAGATCTCCGCAAGCAACACGGCTTGGTCGCCGACATGATCGGCGGTGGTTGGTTGGACCTCAAACCAGGTGAGTACACCGACGACACCCAGATGGCCGAGGCCATGGCGAAGTCGATCGTCGCCAAAGGCGGGCTCGACACGGCTGACTTGGCTGCCCGATACGTCGCGTGGCTCGACACCGACCCGAAAGACGTCGGGGGCCTCACCCGCCAGGCGCTCGAGCTTGCGCGCGTAGGCGCCAGCGCCGAAGACGCGGGGCGCATCCCCTGGGCGCTCTCGGGGTTCGAAAATGCGGGCAACGGATCGGTGATGCGCGCGGCGCCGGTCGCGTTGCTCACCGCGTTCGACAGCCTCGAGTCGATCGAGTCGCAGGCCATGGCATCGTCATCGCCTACGCACGCGGACCCGCGCTGCCTGTATGGAACGGCCGCCGTCTCCCTCGCCCTCTCGCTGATCGTGAAGGGTGAATCGGACGTCTTGCCAAAGGTCGTCGCGTATCTTTCGGACAAGAGCCCCGACCTCGCCAAGGCGATCGCGGCGGTACCGGACATGGAGCTCGAGCAAGTGAGGACGTCGGGCTTCGTGGTGGACACCGTGCAGGCCGCGTTTTGGGCGCTGCACCACGCCCAAAGTTACGTCGACGGGATCGTCGCGATCACGAACTTGGGCGAGGACACGGACACCGCAGGCGCGACGGCGGGCATCTTGTTGGGCGCGAAGTTCGGGCTCGATGGGATCCCCGCCTCTTGGCGCAAGCAACTCCAGAACGCCTCGGGCCTCGAGAAGCTCGCGGACGGGATCTTCGCGCTCAGCAAGGCTCCGAAAGACGTATGAAATTGTCCGACACGGAACGGATTGGGTCGCCGATAACGACCGAAGAAGCGCTACGAGGCGAGGGACGGCGTGAAAGTTAAGGGTACACCAGCAAGCCTACCGACATCGGAGGCACCGACCGAAGCCAACGCGTCCGCCAACGCAGCCGCCAAGATCGCTCCCAAACGAGCCGCAACGCCATCGCCCAAGGCGCAGAAGGCCCTTGGGGCCGAGCGCGCCTTGAAGAAGGAGGCTCCAATCGAGGGATCGGCGACGAGCGCGGTTCGAGTGCGAGCTTCGGAAGCGCCGCGAACGAAGTTTTCGAGCTCTCCGGAGCAGCTTTCGCTGCTTCTCAGCTCCGAAGTCGAGAGCGCCTTTCAGTTCGCCGGCAGCTTGAAGACGGCGTTCACGTTCTTTGGAGGCGCGCGAATCGAGAAATCCGATCCGTTCTTCGAGAAGGGCAAGGAGTGGGGCGAAGCCGTCCTGCTGCTCAATGCCGAGGGTGTGAAGCCGGGCGTGGTGCAGGCCGCGACCGCGAGCGGCTTGTTCTCTCCGCGTGCGATCGAAGCGGCGAAGGCCGCCGCGATAGGCGTCCTCGCCGGTTCCTACGGCGCCAAGGAGTTGGGGCAGGCTCTGTCCATGCGTGGCGGTTCGGGCGCGGAGGCTTTGTCGGCTGCGGCAGCTGATCTCGCTCTCCGCGAAGGACGTCCCGAAGACGCGAAGCTCCTGTTGACGCTGACGCGTACGGGCGCGGGCCCAGGCATGATGGAGGCCGTTCCGCTCGGTTATGTCGACGCGCGGACAAAAGCTGCAAAGCTCGTCCCGGAGCTCGCGAAGGCGGAGACGCTGACGACGCAAGGATCGCGCATTCAGCTGCCGTTCGAGCAAGAGACGAGCCCGTACATCGAACAGCTCCGCGAGTTCGTACACTTTCTCCCGCGCCGCTTGGCCTTGACCGAGCAAGCCGCGGGCTTCGTCGTCTTCCCCGGTGGGTTCGGCACGCTCAACGAGCTGTTCGAAGTGTGGCGTGAGGGCCGCGGCACGGTGCTCGACGGCGCGAGCTTCTGGTCAGGCTTCGTCGACGCCCTGAAGTCCCAGTGGACCAAGCGCGGCATGGTCTCCGAAACCGAACAGGCCAAGGCGATCGTCGTCGATTCCATCGCCGACGGCTTGGCGCACTTGGTCGAGACCGCGCCCACGGGAACGCAGACCCCCGCGCAGCTCGCCGCGCGCGCCCACGTGATGGTCAAAGAGATCCAGAGCGGCCTCGAGGCGCTCCGCGATCTGCCTCCGGCCGTCTCGGTGCTCGGCGGACGCCAGCTCCAAGAGAGCGACGCCGAGATCGCGATCGTAAAAGACGCCGCCTCGCGGCTCACGCGGTCTGGGATCCCGATGCGGATCGGCGGCCCAGGTGCGATGCTGGAAGCGGTCGCCGAAGGCGTGCGCAAGGCGAACGCCAAGATGCCAATTCAGGCCTTCCTGCTCGAATCGGACGGGGTCGATTTGGAGGCGAGCGTGACCGGCAAGGCCGACATCGCCCACGTGGTGCACGGCGCGCCCGCGCACAAAGTGTTGATGTACGAGAACACCGAAGCCTTCGTGGCGCTCCCGGGTGGGATCGGGACCATGGACGAAGTCTTCGAGATCGCCTGCTTGATGCAGACCGGCAAGATCCCGGTGCGGCCGCTCGTGCTGGTGGGATCCGAGTTCTGGCAGCCGATCCTCGACGCCATCGAGAAGTCGATGTTCTCGGGCGAGCGCAAGACCATCGGCGAGAACGACATGAAGCTCTTCACGGTCACCGACGACCCCACGGAGGTCGCGCGTTTGATTCGCAAGCAACGATCGGAACGCGAGTCCAATTCGGTGAAGGAGGCAAAATCGTGACCACGATTCGATCACCTCTGACCAACCAAGCTCAAGCGCAGAGCCATCGCGCAGAAGCACCTGCGGCCGCCGCGGCGCAGCTACGGCCGCTGATCGACGGGCTGCGACAGGCCAAGACGATCGACGAGATCGGCGCCGCGCTCGACAAGATCGCGGACTCGATCGGCGGAGAATCGAAGGCCGAGGTCAAGAAGTCCGCCGTCGCGGCGGCGAAGGCCGCGATGGAGAAGCACCCCGAGGGCGTGCGATCCCTCATGGGCTCCCTCGGTGACGACGTGAAGCTCTTCTGCGGCACGGCCACGCCAGACGCGGTGAAGAGCGCGGCCGATTCGCTCGACCTCGACGTGGGTCGTTCGAGCTTGAAGCTCTTCTCGACGGGCGACCCGTTCGTGGTGCTCGAGGAGAGCGTGAAGAACCGCGACGTGCTCGTCCTGCAAGGCGGCCCCGGCTACTCCCCCAAGGAAGGCGAGCCCGCGTACGACTTCCCGACGCTCGTCGCGGAGTCGCTCCAAGTGGCGTTCGCCGCGCGATCCTCCGGCGCCAAGCGAGTACGCGTGGTGCTGCCAGAGGCCCTCGATCCTGCCAAGCACCCCAATGACGCCTTCGCCTCGCTCGTCGCCGAGCTCGCGAAGGCCTCGGGTGTGAATCAGGTCGTCTACCACTCGGCCCTCGATGGAAAATCGTCGGACGCCAAGCGATCGCTCCCCTTGGGCATGCCGATGCTCGAGGCCAAGGTCGCGTCCGCCGAAGCCAGCCGAGCCTTGCGCGAGCTCGCTTCGGCGACGTCCCTCGACGAGGTGAGTCGGTCGCTCGTGTTCCTCGAGGTCTCGATCAAGGCTTTGCGCGGCAAAGCCGACGGCGCGGCCACGGCTCTCGCGACTCAGGTGGCCGACGTACTCACCGCTCGCGTCAAGGATCTGGTTCCGGAGGTTCCGGACGGCGTGGTGAGCTTCAAGGACTCACAGGTAGTCGTCTTCTCAGGGCAGTCGAACCCCAAGCTCGGACTCGACATCGCGCAGTCCATGAGTGCGACCTTCGGCGAGGGCTCGATCGCCCTGGAGGGCAGCACCCCGAAGCTCGCGGAGCTGTCCACCAAGGTGAAGGGCAAGGACGTCGTCATCGTGCAGACCACCCGACAGAGCCCTCAGGCTTCCAAGGAGTCGCGGCTGTCGACCATGGCCCTCTTGACCGAGGCGCTCATGATCGCGCGCGCTGCCAAGCAGGGCGAGGCCGAGAGCGTGACGCTCGTCCTGCCCTACATGCCCAACGCCCGCAGCGACAAACGAGACCAAGCCGGCGTGGGCGCCTACGCCGCGTTGGTCGCGCGCTGGGTCGATCAGCTCGACCTCGGACGGGTCGTATTGGTCGAGCCCCACGACGGACACGTCCCCGAGATGTTCCGGTCCCAAGTCTCGATCGTCTCGGGAGCTCGTGTGCTCTGCGACAGCGTGATCGCCGAGATGCCTGAGGAGCAGAAGAAGAAGCTCGTGCTCGTGCGTCCCGACGAAGGGGCCACCAAGCGAACCAAGCAGCTCGCCAAGGATCTGAGCCTGCCGATGGTCAACGGAGAGAAGACGCGCGCGGGCAACGACGACAAGGCCGAAGTCCAAGGCCTGGGCAATTCGAGCGACGTCGCTGGCAAGGTTTGTATCGTCACCGACGACGAGATCGCGACCGGCGGAACCATGCGCCAGACCGTCGCGCGCCTAAAGGCCATGAGCGCGGAGGAAGTCATCGTGGCGGTCTCCCACGCCAACATGCCGATCGACGCCTCCGAGCGAGCCGATGCCATGCGCAAGCTGAAGGAGGCCGGTGCGGACAGGTTGGTGCTCCTCGATACTCAGCCGGTGGGTACGATTCCTCCGGATTTGGCGGGGTTCGTGAAGGTCGTGTCCTCGGCCGCGGCGATCGCGGAGGCGGCGAGCCTGTCATGACTCGGATCGGGCAGAGAGTCCCCGCATTCCTCGGCCCTTCTCTGGAGGCTCAGCGAGCCTCGAAGGCCGAGTTGCGGGCGAGCGAGGACTTGGGGGCCCCGCCGATGGGTCCCACGAGTCGGCCGGTCGTGCGGAGCGACGAGAAGAACGTGCTGCCGGAAGTCTCCGCCAAGATCGATTTGGCCCTCGCGTACGCTCGGGCGGGCAAGCCACGCCTCGCAAACAAGAGACTCGACGAGGCAGTGCAGCTCCTCGAGGCCAAAAAGTCGCAGTCATCGCAGAGCTCGGCGGGTCTCCACCCGGGCCTGTGGAATCCGCTCGGCGATACTCAGTCGGTGCTCAACCAGGCCAAGAGCGCCGTGGCGGGGCTCGCCAAGACGACGGCTGTCCGTCCAGGCGCCGGAGAGACGCCCCGCGTCGTGGTCCTTTACGGGACCTCCGCCAACCCACCGACCGGAGATGGCGGACACGCCGGAATCGTACGGTGGGGTGCCAAGGACTTGAAGATCGACCTCCCCGACGACCAGGCGCCCGAGAAGGCGTTCGAAAACCTACCCGCAGACGAGGTCTGGGTGCTGCCGGTGTATCGGCACGCCTTCTCCACGAAGCGTGACTTGATCGATTTCTCCCACCGGTTCGAGATGGCCAAGCTCGGGTTCGAGAACCTCCCGGAGCTCGCCGGCAAAATCCAAGTCAAGGACACCGAGCGAGTCGTCGTCGAGAGCGCATTTGGCGAAGCAGAGAAAAACGGAACGCCCCTCGACCAAGTCAAGGTCGGCACGATCGATATCGTGAAGCACTTGGCTGCCGAGAATCCGGGCACGCGCTTCGTGTTGGCCCTCGGCGGCGATACTTGTCGAGATCTCCTCGGGGGCAAGTGGAAGCAAGGCGACGAGCTCCTGAAGATGGTGCAGATCGCGGTCGTTCCGCGCGCTGGCGTCGATGGCGTCACCGGAACCGATCCGAACGCGCCCAAGCTCAGCGACGTGAGCTCCACGAAGGTGCGGGCCTCCGCCGATCTCGACTTCCTGAAAGAAGTCCTCCACCCCGACGTACTCAGTTACATGATGGCTCACGGACTTTACGCGTTCGCACCCAAAGCGAATGAGGATAGCTGAAATGGTTGGCATCAAACGCACGAACACCCAAGAGACGCCGCGCCTCGATCAACAGGCCGCACAGAAGGTCGAAGCCGTCGCGGCGCAAAGAGTAGATGCCAAGGGCGAGTCGCGACCGACCGACGAAGTCACACCCGCCTTCACCCATCGGCTGCTCGAGGCCGCCAGAGCCAAGGACGTGAGCTCGGTCAAGGGTCTGCTCACCTCGTGGGTACAGGCGCAGACCGATTTCAAGGCGATCTCGGACGGGTTGCTCGCGCTGTCGAATTTCCTTCGCGTGTTCGGAAGCGGCGAAGAGAACCCCAAGCTTTACCAGGACGTCCTCAACCTCGACGTCCCGAAGGATCGACCCTTCGACGCGGGTACGTTGGAGCTCAAAGGGAAGGACTTCAAGGACCTGGGTACTCTGCTCGGCCTCGCAGGCAAGCAGCACCTCGCCGGCGAGGTCGACCTCACGAACGGAGAGAACTCCGCGCTCAAGGGTTTGGTGGTGGCCAGCTCCTTGGGCCTGGCCACCGACGCCCTGAAAGTGAAGATGGCGGGCTGGAACAAGATGACTCCGAAGCTCGACAACGCCACGGTCTCCTTCGAGCTCGGTATTCGAAAAATGCCGAGCCAACCCAACACCAACTTCTGGGTCGTCTCCGGCGTGAACAAAGCCGTGGAGTGGGTCAAGAACCTCCGCATCTCGCCCGAGGCGGTCGACTGGATGAAGCAGTCTCCGCTGTTCGCGGGCTACCCTCGTGAGTTCTTCGCGTACTTCATGCCTCCGGTCGACGCCAACGGCGCACGCATCTCCGGTGGGCGCAGCAAGTTCGAGGAGGACGTCAAGAAGGTGAAGATCGAGGCGCTCTCGGACGGCGAGCTTTACGCGGGCGGGCCCATCATGCGGGTCTCCGGGCCCCCGGCCGCGGTCGAGTTTCTCGAGACCAACCTCATGCGCCTGGTGACTTCCTGGACGACTGTCTCCACCGCCGCCGCCCAAATGACCGTCGGCGCCGAAGGCAAGCCCGTGGCGTACTTCGGACCTCGACGCGCCCCGGGCGGCGAGGACACGACCGAGGCGATCAGCAAAGCCGCGGCGATCGGCGGCATGACGGTCAGCTCGGACCTGCTCGCAGGCTACCTTGGCCACGCGATCACTGGCACCATGGAGCACAGCATCGTGCTGATGCTGAAGACCGTGCTCAAACATGACTTGCCGCCTTTCACCGCGGAGCAAAAGAAAGACGCCGAGCACTTCCTGCGGGCGACCTGGAAGGCGACCGATCCGAAGCTGACCGAGGCCCAACTCTCCGAAAAAGTCGGGGCGCAGCTCGAGGATGTCTTGCTCGAAGCGCACATTTTCAAGGAGTACTCGATGAAGTTCGACAAGGCGAAGTCGGTCGCCCTCGTCGACACGTCTCACCCGAACATCGGGACCGCCGGCGCCATGCTGGCTCAGAAGATGATTTGGGCCGAGAAAGGAAAGACGCCGGAGAACGACCTGAACGCGATCCGCGTGGACTCCGGCAACCTTCTCGCCCAAGGGCTTCGCTTCCGAACCGTGTTCAAGGACGAGGACATGGGTCACATCAAGAGCCTCGCCACCGACGGACTCCTGCCGGAAACGGTCAAGTTCTTCGAGAAGGTCGAAGACGAGCTCCAGAAGGTCCAGAACAAGAAGCTCCCCGAGTCGTTCTACACACTCATGAAGGCTGCCCCCGAGAGTGTCGCGGAGACCGACGAGGAGCGCGCGGAGATCATCGCGATGGCCGAGCAGCTCGCGAGCCGCGGTGGGTTGTCCAAGTCCGAGACGGTCTTCTCTGGGTACGGAGCGGGGGAGAAGATTGCGGACTCGGTGAATACGGTGGGTCGACCGGGCATCGTGTACAAGGCCTCGTCGATTACGTTCGAGGGGTCGAATGGGGATCCGCTCACGGTGAATCTCGGCAAGCTCGCGAGCCCCGACAAGGCGACGGGACCGAACCGGGAGCTCGTGGCGAAGATCGGCGACGACGGAAAGATCGAGCAATGGGTGATCGCCAGTCCGTCGGAAGTGTCGAAGCTCCCGAATGGGTATCAGCGACTCATGCGAACGGCGTTCGAAAACGGCCAAATCAAGGTCAACACGTCGAACCAGAAGGCCGTTGAGCACGCCCTGCAGCGACGAGGCATGTTGTCGGACGCCATGAAGGACGGCGCCAAGGCTCCGCTGGTCATGACAGACACGTACAAGAAGGAGTGGCTCGCGGTCGTGGCGGAGAGTGACTCCTCGCGGCTCGGTGAGTTCAGCGCGTACTTCGACAAGATGTGGCCCACCGTACATTTGGCCGACTGATTCAAACCCACGCTCCGATTCAAGCAATACCCTCCGCGCACGCGCAGGAAAGTGCTTCGGGGCCTGAGAAGCTGCCTAAGTACACGTCCGTGGAAGTTCGTAACCACGCTGAAACCACAGAGGACGCGGAGAGAAGACACAGAGGACACAGAGAAGTGCTCATTCCATCATCTGTGTGCTCTGTGGGCTTCGGCTCTGTGCTCTCTGTGGTTTCTCCCGTGGTCACGAATTTGCGGGGACCTGTACTAAGTATAGGTAGATGCCCTTGCTCCTATACGAACGAGGCAGGATAGATAGTCATTATGGACACGAGGGCGCCCTCCCCTCGCGTACTCCGTAGGAGGTATGACAGGTCGCGCGAGCGTGGGGTGCGTAGCTGAGCTCGGCGAGCGAGGGAGAGCTTCAGTTCAGAGCCACATCTCGTTTCCGGACTATCTCCTTCGCCACTTGGAGCTCCCCGCGAGCACGCCCGAGCGTACGGGCTCAGGGGAGCAGAAGGTTCTTGAATGGCTTCCGATTCTTCCAGCGGTAAGAGCGGAAATCGCGACAATCCGTGGAGAAAATGCGGCCGGTGCCGAGATCCTCGGCGGCGATGACCAAAGATGCGTCGGCGAGGTCCATCGGAAGCTCGCGGTACTTCTGCATCAACACCGAGATCCTGTCGGCGTGATGATCCCCGATCTCATGCAACTGGAATGCTCCTGCCGTCCAGCTCGCGACGAATGCAAGCTGCGCGCTCGGACCGAGCCGGGAAAGCAGAAGGTGGCACGTCTCGGTCGCGACGGGAAGCGTCGTGACCAGAGGCTCCGAGACCGCCGCGAGCGCCCGCTTCGCCGCCTCGTGATGTATGTCGCCGCGGTTGGCCAAGGCGAGCCAGAATCCAGTGTCAGTCAGGATCAATGCTTTGAACCGAGGCTATCCGTAAGCAAACCTTTGTAGGTTTCCGACAGGTCAGACTCAGCTTCCCCGCAACCCACCAGCCCGGACGCTTCTATTATCGACGCCGGCCGAAGCGACGAGCCCAGCTCGGCCTCATACAGACACTCGATCGATCGCCGAACGACGTCCGTCGTCGATAGGCTCAGGTTGCGACGGAGGCACTCGATCTTCCGCGCGAGCCGATCGTCAATACGGGCGTTCAGGCGAAGACTCATGTCATACAGGATGTATGACGCCACCGGACGTGTCAACGTGCTCTAGCAAGTCTTCGAGTCTGTGCGGGGCGGTTCACGCGGTGCGTCCTTGGCGAAGCATGCCACCTCGTGCAGTAGGCCATGGCGTGCAGTTGCCGCTGGACCCGGGCAGGTCCCAGATTTGAACGCCTCCAAGCGAGCCACTTAGGAATCGTCTGGAAATAGAAGATCCATCTGGTGTTACAAATGAGCGCAAAAACGGAGTCTGTGAGTCCTTTACTTCCTGACGATTCCTTAGCGTGTCCTTGAGTGACAGAATCAGCTCGAGCTGGTCGTCGCCGTCGAGGTCCGTGATCGTCGGAGCGGCCATCGAGCCTCGACCCGCGATGGGTACCCGGTGAAGCTCGACGCCCGTCGCGTCGAGCACGAGGAGGTGGGCGGAACTGTCGGGCGCGCGCGGAGCCCCCGAGCTGAAGGTCGCGAGGATGATTTCCGGCGAACCGTCCCCGTTTGGACTAGGGCCCTCGCTTGGCTGTTACGACCCACACCGAAGACCCGAGGGTCACTCGGTCTCCGGTGGCGAACGCAGTGACCGCGTCGCGAAGTGCGATTCGGATCGCATCGAGAGTCTGCTCGGAGGGCTGAGCTTCCCGCAGCGCGCGCGCCGTCGGTCCCAAGGTCATCAGGAACTCCGTGGTTTGCTCGATGGGTCCGAAGTCCATTTGCACCGCCGCGGGCTCGACTTTCACGTCGTCAAAGCCTGCGTCTGCCAAGACCTTCGACACCCGGGCAGGATCGGCCAGGCTGAAGGGGCCGGGGAGGTTCGGATCGAGCATCGAGGGCGGCGGGACGAAGGGAAAGACCGCCTCGAGCGGCACCGTCACCCATGGGTTGCGGCTGGCCGGTTGCCAGCAAACGAAGGACAACCGGCCGCTCGGCTTGAGGGCGCGAGCGACGTTTCTGAAGGCGGCCACGGGATCCTCGAAGAACATCACACCAAATCGTGAGTACGCGGCGTCGAACGCTCCCTCGGGGAAGGAATGAGTTTGTGCGTCCGCTTCCTCGAGCTCCACGTAGGTCAGCGACCCCTCGGCCACGCGCTCGCGAGCCCGAGTGAGCATCGGAGCCGAGAGGTCTACTCCCATGACTCGCCCGCTGGGGCCAATCTCGGCGGCGAGAGCAAGGGTCGTGTCGCCGCATCCACATCCGAGGTCGAGGACATGCTCACCGGCCCGCAACTCGAGCGCCTCGAGGGCGAGAGCTCCATGAGCACGAAGCTGCTCGTCCATCGCCTCTTGGTGAGTGACCCAAGCCTCCGGCGCATGTTCGTTCCAGTAGGTCCTTTGTTCAGCGTTTGCGACGGGCACGAATCCGTTTCCCACGCTCGCTGGCTCGATGCAACTCGGCTCGGACGGACAACTCGGGTTCTTGGGTTCGCGGCGGTTCATTGGTCCCGGTCGTGGGGGACTTCTGCGAGACCGAAAAGTCTGTCGCCGCGACCAGAGAGTCGCTATACGTGGACGAATGGTCGAACGAGATCCTTACGAGCTCTTCTATTGGCCGGGCATTCAAGGACGGGGTGAATTCGTGCGCCTCGCTTTCGAATGTGTAGGCGCTCCCTACGAAGACGTGGCGCGCCGCCCAGAATCCGCGGGCGGCGGATCCAAGGCGATCATCGAAATCCTGCAGGACGAGAGCGGCGCCTCTGTCTTTGCCCCGCCGATCCTCCGCCACGGAGCGCGGCTCGTCTCGCACACAGCCAACATCCTCGCGTACGTGGGACCGAGGCTCGGCCTGGTCGGTGAGTCCGAGGTCGCCCGCGACACCGCTCATCAGCTCCAACTCACCGTCACCGACTTCGTCGCCGAGATCCACAACACTCATCACCCCGTCAGCCCGAGCCTGTATTTCGAGGACCAAGTCGAAGAAGCGAAACGCGCGACTCACCACTTCCTCGAGTCGCGCATGCCCAAATACCTCCGCCACTTCGAAAAGACCGCGACACGCTCCGGGGGGCCCTGGATCTTGGGGGACGCGATGACTTACGTGGACCTCTCCATGTTTCAGCTCCACGAAGGACTGTCCTACGCCTTTCCGCAGAGCTTCGTCACCTTTCGCGCTCGAATCCCTCACCTCGTCAGCATCGTCGAGGCCGTGCGACGCCTCGAGCAAGTCCAGAAATATCTGAGCTCCGAACGAAGACTCTCCTTCAATCAGCACGGGCTCTTCCGACGCTACCCGGAGCTCGAAGGCTGAGCGCCTGACCCGCTCGACCCTGGCTCTTGGAGGAATCATCGGCCTTCACCTCGAGCCCGTAGCTCCGTCTTCGCCTCGAGCTTCACGTTCTTTTTGTCGAAGCGTTTCCTCGCTTCCTGCACCTCGAAGCGATGCTCGCGGCTTTTGTTGCCTTCGGGCGGCTCCGAAAGTCCGTGATCGCGCCGCGCGGATGAGTGACCCAGCGACCCCTTGCGGACGCCGCTCGCCTCGCCGAGAGTGAAGGCTTGGATCCCGCGAAGCGGCTCGATGGTCACCTTTTCGGCTCGACTCAACCCTGCTTTGGCTGCGGGCCCGAGCACCCGATCGGTTTTCGGCTCGCGTTCGATCGGATGGACGGAGGCGTCCGCACTGAGTTCGTAGCTTCGGAGCGATATCAGGGACCCCCTGGAATCATGCACGGTGGGCTCGTCACCACGCTCGCGGACGAAATAGCGGCGTACGCGGTGATCTCGGAGACCGGGTTGTTTGGGTTCACCGTGTCGCTCGAGGCTCGCTTCAAAAAACCCATCCGAGTGCTGAAGCCGATCGAGGGACTCGGCAGAGTGTCTCGCAACGTCCGCCGGCTGGTCACCGTGGACGTTACCTTGGCTCAAGCCGGCGAGCTCTGCTTCGAGGGGAAGTTGAAGTTCGCGCTCCTCGACGAGAAGGCCGCCGAACAGCTGCTCGGCGGTCCGTTGCCAGACTCTTGGAGGTCGTACGCTCGGCGCGCTTGAGCCAAATTCTTCGCGGGCTTGCTCCGGATCTGCGACCTATGGCCCACGGAGCACTCGCACTCGCTTGACCTCCAAGCGCCCTTCTGACTCACACGTTGCATGCTTTCACGTACGCTGCTCGTCTCCTTGTTGACGGGATGCGCGGGCTACCAGGCTCCGGCTTCGACCCCTTTGCCGCCGGCCCAGAGTGATCTCGCGACAGGGATGCCGGCTGAGCTCGTCGTACCGCTCGGGCATGAAGGCCCTGTGCGCGTGGTGGTCGCGAGCGCTGATGGGGTCCTCGCTGCGTCGGCCGGATCGGACGGGACCGTGCGTATCTGGGAGCTCGGCGCCGGGCGCGAAGTTCGCGTGATTCGAGGCGTCGGCGCGGAGGTGCTGGCGTTCACGCCCGACGCCCGGGTCCTTGCGTTGGGAGGTGAGAGCCTCGTGCTCGCCAAGGTTTCCACCGGAGAGACAGTCCACCCGATCCAGACGGAAGGCCCCGTAAGGGCGGTGGCCTTTGGCAAGGCTGGAAGCTGGGTGGGCGCCGCGGTGGGCTCGAGAGTTCAGCTGTTCGAAGTCTCTTCGGGAGCGCCGGTGGCTCGCTTGGAGGGGTCAGCCGAGATCACCGCGATGGCCTTCGCGCCGGATCGTTCCCTGCTCGCCATCGGCGACGTCGAAGGAGACGTGACCCTGTTCGACCTCGGCACTGGGGAGCGCCTCTTGACGCTCGGGTCGTGGCTCTCGCGACTCTTCGGCCTCGGAACTCACGACTCAGCCGTCGCCGGCCTGGCCTTTTCGAACGACGGCGCTTGGCTCGCCAGCGTGTCCCAAGAAGGTGAGTTGCTGCGAACCGATGTCGCCACCGCAGAGGTCCTGGGCGAAGCCAGGGCTACCGACGCCCTGGGTGTGTCCGTCGCCGGAGACGGACGCTCGGTGCTCGTGACGACGGACGGAGCGGTCGAAGGGTTCGACGTACCCTCCTATCGAAGACTCTTTCGGCAACTCATCCCTGGCGCCAAGTCCTCTGCCGCCGGCGTCGGGCTGTACGTCGTCGCTGGCGACGACCTCGTCATGCTCGATTCGCAAGGCGGGATGAAGGAGAGACTTCGCGGTCACGCAACGCAGATCTTCGAGCTCGGCCAAGTGAGCTCGAGCTGGATACTCGCGGGAGCGGCGAGCGCCGGGCTATTGCTCCTCGACACCGGCGCGGCGACGACCTCGGTCGTGGAGCTTCCCGGCACGACCGGCGCAGATCGGCACGCCGGGGCGCTCCGCTTCACTTTGGCGGGCCCGACCTTGACACTCATCGAAGCCGGTGCCTTGGGGCAGAAGGCCGCAGTCCTCGATCTGGCTTCCACGAATCCAGCTCGAGTCTTCCCGGACGATCCCTTTGCGCTCGAGGCGGTCGACGTCTCCGCCAGCGCAAACGGCAAAGTGGTGGCGATGCTTGCGAACCTGGGCATCGTGCTCTTCGAAGCGACTTCGGGCCGGGAGCTCATTCGGTTCTCCGTCGATCGCGCCGTATCCAAAAGCGGGGAGCTCATCTACACCGCGGACAGTCAGCGGCTCGCGGCGATCATCGACTTTCGAGTCCGGGTCTATGACGGCGTAGAGGGCCGGCTGATTTGGCGCGACGCCCGTACGACTCGAGACATCGCGTACACCGGGGACGAGGAGCTCTTGGTCGCCGCCGGTCCGGACGGCGTGGCGCTCTTCGCTGCCTTGGACGGCAAGGAACGCGGCGTGCTCGAGCACCTCGACGCCACGGCCGTGGCGACCTCGAAACGAGACCCGAGGAGAGTTGCGAGCGGAGACGCGAACGGAGAGATCCGGGTGTTCGACACGAAGGAAGGGCTGCTGAGATTCAAGATCGAGCGCGCCCATCGCGGAGCCGTGCGGGCGCTGTTTTACGACGACACCAAAGACGTGCTGCTCTCGACGGGTGAAGACGGCGCGGCGGCGGTGTTTCGGGCGAACGACGGTCGAGAGGTTCTGCGGCTGTTCCGGGTGGGTCGTGAGGACTTTCTGGTGACCTCGCCCGACGGCCGCTTCGACGTGTCCGAAGGCGTGGGGTCCCGAGTGTACTCCGTACGAGGCGCCAAGAGCTTCGACGTCTCCGAATCCTCTGGCAGAACGAAGGGACTCCTCGCGGCGCTCCTCGCCGAGCTCTCCGGATCGAAGTGATCGCGTTTCGAAAGCTCGGCCTACTCACCGCGCTGTACGTTGCGGAAGGCCTACCCTTTGGCTTCCAAGCCACAGCCCTCCCCGTCTTCCTCCGTGAGCGAGGCGTGTCGCTCGCCGCGATCGGATTCCTCTCCGCGCTGTCGCTCCCGTGGCTCTTGAAGGCGCTCTGGTCGCCGCTCGTGGATCGCTACGGCACCAAGCGAAAGCAGTGGATCATCCCGATGCAGCTCGGGATCGCGGTGAGTTGCCTGATCGCCGCGTTCCTCCCTGAGGGTTCCCTTCGAGTCCTCCTCGCGCTCGTCTTTCTCATGAATTGCTTCGCCGCGACCATGGACATCGCCGTCGATGGGCTCGCCGTAGACTTACTCTCCTCCGAAGAGCTCGGGATCGGTAACGCGGGCCAAGTCGTCGGCTACAAGCTCGGCATGCTCACAGGGGGCGGCTTGCTGGTCTACGCGAGCAAGGACGTCGGCTGGAGCGGACTATTCGGCCTCATGAGTGCCCTCCTCGTCGTCCTTTGCCTCGCGGTCTCCCTCTTCGACGAACCCGAGCGATCGTACTCGACCGAGAGCTCTCCTTCGCTGCGTGAGATCGTAGGGGCGACCTTCGGCGCCATGCGAGCGGGCGCCGCTTGGCAACTTCTGGTCCTCGTGGCCACTTACAAAATCGGAGAGGCGATGATCGACTCGATGTGGAAGCCGTTCCTCGTCGACCACGGAGTTCCGGCCGCTTCGATCGGTCTTTGGGTTGGTACCTACGGGATGGTCGCATCTCTCTTCGGCTCGATGCTCGGTGGAATCGCGGCCACCCGGGTGAGACTCGAATCGGCCTTGGCGCTCTTTGCCGCGCTCCGAGTGTTCCCGATGCTGGGACAGGTCTGGATCGCGCTCACCGAGGTCACTCCGACCGCGGTGATCTCGGTGGGTTGCGGGGAACATTTCTTTGGTGGCGCGATGACGAGTGTGATGTTCGCGTTGATGATGTCGCGCGTGGATCCGAGGATCGGAGCGACGCACTACACCGTGTTGGCGAGTATCGAAGTCCTCGGCAAGCTCCCGGCCGGGCCGATCGCGGGGATCCTGTCCGAGCGTCTCGGGTTCGGCCTCGTCGCTGGGCTTGGAACGGCCCTCTCGACGGCCTTCGTCCCGTTCGCCGCCTGGGCCGCTCGCTCCTCCAAAACACCGGCGCGGCCCGGGGGCTGAACACCGATCGACTCGAAAGTTGTTGCCAAACCGAGCCTGACGAACGACACCGCCAACTCCCGATGGCCAAGTTGTCCAAGGTGATGATGAACGATCGCCGCCGCGAGATGGCGGCGCAGTACGCGAAGAAGCGCGCTGAGCTGAAGGAGATCATCCGCAAGCCGACGTCGAACGACGACGATCGCGAGCGGGCGCTCCGGAAACTCAATGGGCTTCCGCGGAACTCGAGCCCGGTCCGCGTGCGCAACCGTTGCCGCGTGACGGGTCGCTCGCGCGGTTATTACCGCAAGTTCGAGCTCTCGCGCATTTCGCTGCGAGATCTCGGGCTAGCCGGCAAGATCCCGGGCCTCACGAAGTCGAGCTGGTAGGTCCCGCGTTTCCGTCCAGCGCCGCGCTGGAGCCGCTCTGCTCTAGGCCGAGAGCCACGATGACGGTCTGACGTGGACCGAACGTGAGGACGGCCGCGATGACAGCGAGCGACATCACTCCGAGCGACACCCACCCCAGCTCATCAGCCCGAACGCCGACATTCATCATCGCCGCGGACGAGCCGATCCATCCACAGGCGGCGGCAGCGACGCCGCCCAAAACGACGCGCACGGGCACGACTTCTCGAGACTCGGGACTCACGAAGGCAAGCCTTCGCGCGAAGAACGACGCAAGGAGCGAGATCGCCGCCGGGCTCGGCAGCAGCACCGCGATCGCGCCGGTGGCCACCAAAGGCATGGGCGAGATCATGCCGACGGCCGCGCCGAGGATGGCGAGACTGGGAACGACCGGCGACGTCGCCTGTGATGCCAGGCCTGCGGCGAGCAGCATGAGCCCCGCGGGAGGAACCAACTCGAGGCCGCTCTTTGCGTTCTCAGACCAAGCCCTTCTTAGAGCCACAACGACCATCGCGGGCACAAGCCACGTCGCAGCACCTAGCCCGAGCTCGAAGGCGCTGACGGCGGCGACGACACCCAATCCGCGCGGAACGGGTGTGCGTAGGAGCAAGAGATCCAAGAGCAATCCTCCGAGCGCGGATGGACCGGCCCGAACCAAGGCCTCGGACCACGGCTGCATCATCCCATGCTCGTGACCTTCGGGAACCAGCAGGAGCAATCCGACTCCAAACAAGAACCCCGCGCTCGACGGCAGCCGATCACCGGCAGATCCTTGTGGCCCATGGGCGACAACGACGTGCAGGAGCGAGCCGGCGATCAACGCGGACATGTAAGCGGCGAACGGACCGTGAAAGATCTCGACGCGATCACCGACGAAGAAGCCCAAGGTCGTAGCGAGCGCGTCGAGCACGAGCACCACGTACGCGAGCTGCCGCGGACGGATCATCCAAAACACGAACAGCCCCGAAGGCACTCGGTGCAGGAGCACGGCGACGGTCAGGCCCGGATCCGAAGAAGCCGTAAGGGCCGCGCCGTCGAGCATCGCGTGCACGCTCAAACCGACCACCGCGATCACGAGCGTACCGCGCTCTGCGAGACGTGCGGATGGTCGGCTCTCGAGCAAGCGAGGCAAGGCTGATCCTACAGCGGCGGCCAACACGGCCCATGCGCCGCCGCGCCCGAGCGCGTCGGGCAGCACGCGCGCGACGACGAGCGCGACGATCGATCCCATGACGAAGCCGTCGACGAGCGCGAGGAGTCGGCGATTCTCGAGCCGCGACAACAGGAGTGGTCCGACGGCGAGCGCGGCGAGCGCCGAACCAAGCAAGAAGAGGCCGTGCATTCGCGGAAGGCGCCAGTCGACCGTGTAAAGAGGCGACAGTCGACACCAATCTGCCGGCGCTCACGCTCGAGTTGCGCCTTGGAGCGGTCTGGTCGATCGCTCTAGTGCTTGCGGGAGAAGGGCCACAGCCGCCGCAGTCCTTCTTTCTGGCCTCGAAGGTTGGCCGCGTGTCGCGAAAGCGCAGCGCCGAGCTCTTCCGCCGAGGGCCATCGATCCTGCGGCGACTTCTTCAAACCCCGCTCGATCGTTTGCCAAAGCGAATCGGTCTCCGCGCCGGCGAGTCCCTCGGGAATTGGATCGGGCATCTTCGAGGCGACGTTGGTGAGAACCTCGGCCAGCTTGCCGTGGGCGAAGGGCTGCATCCCCGTAAGCATTTCGTAGAGGACCAAACAGACGGCGTGGAGGTCGGTTTGTGCCGTCGCCGGCTCCCCATACACCTGCTCAGGAGCCATATAACTCGGCGTTCCCACCACCATGCCGATCTGCGTGAGCCGCTCCGCGTTCTCCACGGTCGCAGCGCCAAAATCGAGGATCTTGGCCTGCGCTCGCTCGCCCGATCGCACGATGAACAAGTTCGAAGGCTTCAAGTCGCGATGGGTCACACCTGCCGCGTGCGCAGCGGAAAGCGCATCGCAGACTTGAGCCCCCAACAGGAGCGCTGCTTCGGGATCGATGGTCTTGTCGCGATCGAGCAGCGAGCGAAGATCTTCGCCTTCGAGCCTTTCGACGATCATGAACAGCCTTCCGTCCGGCGTTCGATCGAAGTCATCGACTTCGACGACGCCGGCGTGGCGAATTCGAGCGAGCGCACGCGCTTCGCGCACGAACCGCTGAGCGAGGCTGAGATCGGGCGACGCGGAATGAAGGAGCTTGATCGCGACTCGCCTGTCGAGGTGCAGGTGCCGCGCGTCATAAACCGTCCCCATGGCGCCTTCGCCGAGCACTCCCACGATCTCGTACTTTCCTGAGAACAGCGCCCGCACGCCCTCCAGCGTTGGCGCCGCGGGCGACGGAACGACCTCGGGCTCCGAGCTCCACTCGGCTGGGTCGAGCTTCTCACCCAAGATCACTCTGGGCTCGGCGACGCTCACCCTGGGCTCGGCTCCGCCTGGGTCCGTCGGCGGGTCCAACCCTTGAACGACCTGCACTTCGACCGGATCCACTGGCTCGAGACCAGTCATCGTCGGCGCATCGAGAACCGACGGCGCATCCGAGGAAGCCGCCGCCGTCGGGTCGCTTGACTCGACCGAAGGCGCCTCGGAGAGCGTGTCTTGCGCAAGAAGCTCGGTCGACCGGCTCGTTTCCGGTGAAGCGGCGAGCGGCGGAGTCGGCTCCTCCGAAGTCTCCACGGTAAGCAGACGACTCGGAAGCCTCATGGCTATTGCACGGCGACCAACTTGAGCGCCAGCAACGCGATCATGAGCTGCTGAAGGGCGTCTCGAGACATTGGAGCCTCGCGGATCGTGTCTTCCAACAGACGCGGTACGCTGAGTGTCTCGACAAATCGCTGGTGCTCCGACTTCAGCTTCAACTTGGCGAGGCGGTCGGTGTCGCTGATCAGCTTGAGCGACTTGGTCCTGCGTTCGTCAAAGTAGCGACGCATCACGTCCGGAGGCAAACGGCGCGCGCCATACACGAGCACATCCTTCAGGACACGGTCGAATGAAACGGCCAGGAGAGCGGCCGGGTCGACCATCGCCTCGACCGAATACTTGCCAGTGGCCCCAGAGATGCCTTCGGCGTGCCCAAGGAGGAGATCGCGAAACGCCGACGCCAACCGATTGGAAGCGATGTTCCCTCTACTCGCGAGCGCGCGAGTCGCCTGGCGATCGTCCCCTTTCGCTTTGCTCGAGAGGTCGTCCTTCTCCGATTGGGTGAGGACCTTGGCCTTCACCAGCACATCGAGCACGCCCTCTTGGTTGGGCGTCCAAATCCCGACGATGAGCCCTGGCGGCGCCAGCTGGAGGGCGTACTCGCCGAGTGTCACGCGTACCTCGCGCTCCGTGGCCCGAGCTGCGAGCAGCACCGCCACTGGGCTCAGCGTCCCCGACAGAGCGATCGGAGCGAACAAGTCTTCGGGGCTCGCGGGCGCGACCAGCGCTCCCGATCCCAGCCCGACCGGAGGAGCGGGCTCGGGGCCGGGCGATTTCGTCTCCGAGCGCGGCGCCGGCTTCGGGAGCTCGGGCGCCGTGGCGACCACCGGCTCGGAGATCGGCGCCAGCGCAGCTGGCGCGTCGTCGCTCACGTCCGTCTTGTCGCCCCACGGATCGGATCCGGCGATCTCGTTCAGCCGAAACTCGGAGGTCGCCGACGCGATCAGATCTTGCTCCTCGAGAAGCTCGTGATAGCGGTCCTGGGCGGATGGATTCAGGATGTGAATCGAATCCCGCATCGCCCGAAGCTCGCGCTTGGCTTTGTCGTGTTGATTGATTTGCAGGCAGATCACTCGGTCCTGAACGAGTACGACCTCGCCTTGGAACTTCGCCTCACCCTCGAGCCCTGCGCAGGTGATCCGGAAGAGGCCGGATGTTCTCAGCTTGGGAGGGTCTTGGGCCCAAACCATCAGCCCCGGCGTTCGCTCGATGGTGTCGACCTCGACGAGAAACTCAGCTTGGTCACGAAAATGGATCTCCCACTTTTCCTTCAGCTCTCCGGTCGCCACTGACGGCAGTCTACTCAGACCCGCCGTGACGTCGAGCACTTTTCTAATTTCCAACCGCTGAGCCCGCGGCCACTTCGGGCTTCGCCCAACAGAGACCTCGATGGGGAGTTGCGGCCAAGGTCGCAGTGACTCGCCTCGTTCGACCTCGTCCAGGAATTCTTCGAGCGACGGAATCGATTCCATGGGGTAGCCTGGCCGGATGGACTTTGGTCAGACGCTGAGTCCCAAGTGGATCAGGGTCAAGGCGGCGATGTTCATCGCGATCGCAGTCTCCTCGACTACGCTCCTCTTGCTCGAGCGACCGGACCTGAAGACCGCCTTCCTCCTCGGCTGCACGATTTGGGGCTCGTGTCGAGCTTATTACTTCGTGTTTTACGCGCTGGAGAAATACGTCGACGCCGAATTTCGGTACTCCGGCCTCTTTGACCTCGCGCGCCACTCGCACAAGCGGCACAAGCGGCACGAGCGAGCCTGAGGTGCAGCTCGTGCTCGTCCAGCTTCTGGCTGCAATCGCCATCACCTCGTCTTTGCCGACCGAGACTCATGGCGGGCCTGAAACGTCCGAACAGAACGGCGACAGTCTTCGGTATTACTATTTCAATCCCGATGGTCTGGGTGCACACGCTTTTCAGACGCCGATCAGCCTCGTGATCGCGGGTGGGTTCTCTCCTTTCTTCGAACGCCGAATCGACGCCTTCGACTATGAGTCCGGAGCAAAGAAGCTCGTTGGACAATTGACCGATCCGTTCAACACCATCGCCGATTATGGGATCGATCGGTTCCTGCTGGGTGAGTTCATCCCGAATCCTGGGTATGAGTCCGGTCAATGGGTACCCAACTACACTTGGCACCTGGTCGGAGGCGGCTTCCGAAATCGCCAGCTCCGGGAATACTTCCACCACCGCGGCGCCACACATCCTCGGCTGTACTCGTGGCTGGTCTCCTACGCCTCGCACCTCCTGAACGAGCTGATCGAGGCGGAGCGTTATGGGCCGGGTGCGGTGGACGGAATTGCGGACCTGTACTTCTTCGACTGGGTAGGGAAGTTGATCTTCGACTTGGACGCGGTCAACGAGGTGGCGACGGAGATCTTTCATCTGACGGACTGGACGACCCAGACTCAGTGGATTCCTCGGACGAGCCAGCTCATGAACATCGGCCAACTCTATTGGTTGCGACTGCAACTGTTCGGGCCGCTGAGCTTGAGCGCGTTGACCGGGGAGCTTACGAACACGGTCAACCTCACCTTCGAGCTCGGTTCGGAGCAACTCTCCCTGGGCCTCGGACTGAAACCCAACGCGATCCTGGAGTCGAACTCCGGCACGCCGGAGGCCGAAGCCTTGCACGTGACTTTCGGGGTGTACCTCTCGCGGGCCGACAACCCTGTCGTCGTGGCGACGTACGAGTCGAGCTACCGCTTCGCCGAATCGGACACAGGGAGGAAAAGCCGCGACGACGATATCTTCGTGATGAATGTCTATCCTGGATGGTTCGACTGGGGTGAGTTTGCGCCTGGCTTCAGCCTGGGGGTGCGACGGGAGGCCATTTTTCTCGCCCTCTCGCACGGAGCCTGGCCTATTGGCATCTCCGTGGGTCCCTTGGGTCGCCAGCGATCGTGGTGAAGGAAGCTCATATCGTGAGCGTTCAGCCATCAGCCGTCGGCGCTGACCCCCCTGAAACGCTCAGATCCCTGCCCAGGCATGACGATCCGCTGAGCAAACTGGCCTCGTCGAGTCCGTAGCAGTTTCAGGAACCCCGGCGGACCGATACCTGAAACCGAGCGAAGCGAGGTTTCGCACCGTGCCCGTGCCCGACGCGATTCCCCAATGAAGCACTGCCGAGCCGTGTCTTTTGCAGCCGGGCGGTCCAGCGCACCGGGGCTCGATGCCTGGCCACGCTCGGCTCATTTCTTCTCGTTCGCGGTCTCTTCGGGTTCCGGCAGGTAACTCTCCTTCAACGTCTTTCCCGAGCCCTCGTCCACGGTCTCCGTTCCGATGGAGCCGATCGCCTTCTTCTTGTACACCTTCGCCCTGCCGGAGCTCGAAGGCGCATCTTTGTTTCCTGCGCGGGCCTTTCCGAGAAACTTCTCGGCCCCGGCCTTGTCGAGCTTCTTCGCGGACGCGGCATCTTCGCTCTTCTCGAGCGCGGCCAGTACGTAGGACGAAACGAGCTTCTCTCGCAGGTCACCGAACAGCACCGGATTTCCAAACAGGTCGGCGACCTCGATTTGCCCGTTGATGCCGAACACGAACCCGGCCAGTCGTTCGTCTTTCGGAAGTTGCGTGATCACTGCGCTCACGTGGTGGGCAACTCTCTTTCTCAGCTCGGCGTTCTGAACCGTGCGTCGATAGGTCTGAGTCTCGCTCGTGGTGCCATGAGTCGCGTTCTTCCTCGCGACCTCCTGCCACACCTGGCCCTGATCGCCGGTGAGCGCGGCTTTGCGAAGCTCCGCGTGCGCCAGGGCGTTGCCCCCGCGAAATTCCATGCTCTGACCCTGCCAGCGCCCCTGCTCCACGCAGAACACCGCGACCTTGCGCCACTTGGCGTCGTTGGGCAGCACCGTATCACTCTGGATGATTCGATCCTGCTTTCCACCCAGGATCATCTCTCCTCCGAGGAGAAAGGCGGCGAGCTTGCCGCGGTTTCGCACCTCGACGGCGTTGACCTCGGCTTCGCCGCTCTGCCCGCGGATCTCTCGAACGGAGAGCGTCTTGTCCTCGAGCCCGGCCTCGAGGAGGGTATATCGGGCGTGGGGCCCTGGCGCGAGCGTGGCGACCGGGACCAAAGTCATGTTGTGAAAGGAGATCGGATCCAGATACACGAGCCCGCCTGACTCGTTCGAACGATCCTGGGCCGCCGAAGCGCCAGCCCAGAAGAGAGAGAGCAGTAGTGTCCATCGCCGGTTCATCATGCGAACCGAACGCGAGCAGGTTTGGCCGCGATTCCCTAAAGATCGAAGGCCACGCTCAGAACGCCGTGAAAGCAAACTGAGACCCCCACCACCGGCTAAAGCCGGTGGGTTCTGGCTCCGTCGACTGAAAGTCGACTGAGCGAGCCGCGTGATGCAACTCGTTACTCGCTTACTTTGAACTCGTCATCGCCTCGCTCGACGTCCTGGTTCGCGATATACTCAGCCACTACTTCGTCGGACACATTCCCAGTGCTCGCGACGAAGTATCCGCGAGCCCACAAGTGTCTCCCCCAGAACTCGCGGTTTATGTGCCGAAACTCGCGCAGCAGCTTGTGCGACGTACGACCCTTTACGAGTTGCATCACGCGACTCGGCGCCAGGTTCGGCGGGAGGCTCAGCAGAAGATGCACGTGATCCGGCCGAACGTGACCCTGGAGGATCACGACGTCGTTGGCCTCGCAGATTTGCCGCACCAGATCTCGAACCCGAATCCCTACTGGCCCTTTCAAGACCGGCTTGCGGTACTTCGGAATGAACACGAAGTGCAGATGGATCTTGTGGACCGTGTGCGATCCCTTCCGATATTGCGTCACCGACCCAACAGTACCGCAAGCCTCCTGAAAGGCTTCGCCTAAAGGCGAGGGGTTTACTCCCCGAACGGGACCCTCAGAGCGTCGGGGCGACCGCGGCTTGAATGAGAGTCTCGAGCTCGGAGGGGTTGAAGGGCTTCTCGATTCGGTAGTTCGGAATGGTATCGAGAAACGCACGAGCTCGTGTCGTGAACGCACCTCCGGTCATGAAGATCATTCGCCGAGCGGTCTCTGGGCGCGCCTTGGAGAGCGCCTCGTAGAGGTCCATTCCCGTCATCTCGGGCATCATGAGATCACACAAGACCACGTCGAAGGACTGCTCCTCGAGCCGCAGCAGGGCGGCCCGAGCGCTGGTCTCGACGGTGACTTCGTGCGAAGGCAGCACCCTTCGAATGGCTTCTCCGAGCATTCGCTCGTCGTCCACGATCAGTATCCGACGCCCCCCCAACGCCTTCCCGGCGGCGACCGGCGCGCGCTTCTCCTCCGGCCGCGTAGCTCCGGCCGCAGGCAAGACAGTTCGGAAGACGGTACCCTCCCCGACCTTGCTCTCGACCTCGAGTCGGCCGCCGAACGAAGTGACGATTCGATGACAAATGCCCAAACCTAGGCCCGTTCCGACACCCACGGGCTTGGTCGTGAAAAAGGGGTCGAAGATTCGCGGGAGAATATGTTCCGGAATCCCCGTTCCCGTGTCTCGAATCTCCACCACTACACGACCGACCGTGTCCACGAAGGTAACTGCCGTAATTTGGTTGTTCTGACGCTCACCCTCGGGGATCGCTTGGGCTGCGTTCACGATGAGATTGAGGAACACTTGGCCCAATCGGGCCTCGTTGACCATAGCCATCGGGACGTCGCCGTACTCTTTCTTGAGCACAGCCCGATGTCGCACTTCGTTTTCGGCCATTCGAAACGAAGACTCGAGCGCTCGGTGCACGTCGACGGGATCGCACCTGTCTTCCTCCGGCCGCGAAAAAACCTTCAGGTCCTTCACGATCTGACGGACCTGATGGGCCGCCTCGAAGGCGTCTCGCAGCGGCACCTTGGTCTCGTCGACCATGGCCTCTAGGCTCGCCAGCACGGCGTCACGACGGAGCTCCGCCCCAACTCTGTTCAGACTCCGCTCTAGAAAATTGAGGTTCGAAATCAGCGTCAACAGCGGATTGTTGATTTCGTGAGCGACGCCGGCCACCAACGTGCCCACGCAGGCCATACGCTCGGAGATCACGAGCTGCTCCTGTATCCGGATCCGATCCCTGCGGTTTTCCGCCTCCCGTAGCTCCCGCTCGACCGCCGGCACCAGCCGGGCAAATCGCCCCTTCGTCATGAAATCGTGCGCGCCAGATTTGATCGCGTCGACCGCGGCCTCCTCACCGATCGTGCCCGACACGATGATGAACGGAATGTCCAGCCGGAGCGCTTGCACGACGGCCAACGCCTCGGGGGCGGAGAACGTCGGGAGCGAATAGTCCGAGATCACGATATCCCAGGTCGTCGAGCCGAGGGCCCGGGCCATTCCGTCAGCGTCCTCGACGCGCTCGTACGTGACTTCGAAGCCCCCCCGACGAAGCTCTCGAACCACGAGCTCGGCGTCGATCAGCGAGTCTTCCACGAGCAAAAGATGCAGAGGTCGCTTCATGCCCTTGCTTCCTCGGGCTGCGCCCAAGTTACTCGGGCGCATACCCGACTCACATGACTAGCCTTACCGCACAAGGAGCCGGATGGGCCAGTGCTTCGTGGTGCATTTCTCGACAACGATCGTGATGCGAGCTGAACCGACGTTTCCGATGGATGACGCCGGACTCGCTCCAGAATCACGTTCGGAATCAGAAACGCAAGGTCGCACCCAGACAGGCCGCGAAACGTCGCACCCATCGCGGAAGTCGGAGAGTGGTGGTGTAAAGGAGCATCTCGTGCCAGAATAGGCCCGGAGAACCGACGGTGGCCGAGGAATCGCCCAAGAGCGCCGAAACGACGCGGCCCGAGTTCTTTCGTTCGATCGTCGAAGCCCAGAGCGATTTCGTCACGCGATTTCTTCCGAGCGGAGTGGTGACTTACTGCAATCCGGCGGTCGGTCGCGCGTTCGGCATCCCGCCGGAAGCGTTCATCGGCCGACCATGGCACGGACACGTGTCCAACCCTGCGGAGCTCGAGCGAGCGCTCGCCAGCCTGCGACAACTTACCAAGGACACTCCGGTGGTGTGGAACGAGACCTCCATTCGCCTTCCGAACGGCGAAGTTCGCTGGCTCGAGTGGGAGAACCGCGCGATCTTCGACCATCGAGATCAAATCGCCGAGATCCAAGCGGTGGGGCGCGACATCACCGCGAGAGTTCGGGCGGAGAGCGACCTTCGAGAGAGTCAGGCCACCCTGAAGAGCTTCTTCGAAGGCTCGCAAATGTTCATGGCTGTGATCGAGCTTCGGGGGGAGAGTCTCGTGGGTGTGCAAGCCAACCGGGCCGTGGCCCGACACCTTGCTCTGCCCTCGACCAACGTCGAAGAGCTCGGTGCTGCGGAGGTCGGAGTTCCTAGCGGCATTCATAGCCTCTGGGTCGAGAAGTGCAGACAAGCCCGCGAAGAGGGGCGACCCATCCGCTTCGTGTACGAGCGCCCGCTCGGCCAACAACTCCGGGTCCTCGACGCTACCGTCGAGCACGTCGGTGACTCTCCCACGGGATCCCGGTTTAGCATGGTGGCCAGCGATCAGACCGCTCAGGCCCAAGCAGACTCGCTGAAGGCCTTCTCCGAGCAACTCCTCGCCAACACTCACGAGGCCGTGTTCACGACCAACCGAGACTTCAAGATCGTTCGCTGGAACCAGGGCGCCGAGGAAGTGTTCGGCTGGTCTGCTCCGGAAGCCGCCGGCCAGAACTTCTGTACTCTCCTCCGAGTCCGGTCGTCCGAAGGCTTGGACATGATGAACATCGTGCTCAACAGCAATCGGTTCGACGGGGACGTCGAGTGTGACAAAAAGGACGGATCGACCGTCTACGTCGACGCACGAAGCGCCGCGATGAGGGACTCGAACGGCGCCCTGCTCGGTTTGATCGTGTCCGCGCGGGACGTGACGTCGAAGAAAGAGGCCGAGCTCGCTTTGAGAGAGAGCGAGGAGCGACTCTCGACCATTTTCCGGGAGGCTCACGCCGCGATCGCCATCCTAGATCTGCGCACAGGCTCCATCTTGGATGCCAACCCCGCGTTCAGCGAGATGTTCCGGTGGTCGCGAGAGGAGGTTCTCGGGAAGACGCCCAAGTCACTCGACCTGTGGGCCGATCTCGAGGAGCGAGAGTTGCTGCGGAAGAGAATGCTCGAAGGGATCCGACTCGCCGAGGTCAGCCTGCGACGAAGGTCGGGAGAGGTGATCGAGTGCCTGGTGTCGATGAACCCCACCCGACTCGAGGACATCCCGTGTCTCATCGCGGTGGTTCAAGACATCAGCGAGCTGCGCAACGCCGAACGGCAGCTCCGGATCGCCGTGCAGGAGCGAGACACGCTGCTCCGCGAGATCCACCATCGCGTCAAGAACAACCTTCAGGTGCTCTCGAGCCTCATTCGCTTGCAGCTCCAACGGGAGCCGCTTCCGACGGGGCGCGAGGTCGGCACGAGCCTGCTGGAGCGAATCCAGGCGATGTCGGTGGTCCACGAACGACTCTACGCCCACGAACGCCTCGACACCGTGTCGGCAGCGAGCTACCTGACTGATCTCACTCGCGCTGTCCTCGAGACACATCCGGACGTGATCAGCCGGGTGAGTGTGGACGTGGAGGTCGAGCCGGTGGATATCTCCATCGAGGTCGCCATGCGGCTCGGTCTCATCATCGGGGAGTTGGTGACGAACGCGTTGAAACATGCTTTCCCAGACGGACGCGAGGGCGAGCTGAAGATCCGGATGGCGAGGGATGCCAAAGGGGTGGTGCTGGCGGTCGGAGATGATGGCATCGGTCTTGCGGCTGGACTGGAATCACCGCGGGCGCGCAGCATGGGGCTGGAGCTCGCGCGGCAGTTGGCCGCTCAACTCGGCGCGACGCTCGAAGTGGAGTCTTGCGCCGGCACGAAATGGGTTCTTCGAGTTGCGGAGGTTTGATGAATACTGAGTACTCGGTCATAGTGGTCGAGGATGAGCCGTGGGTGGCTCAGGACCTCTGCGCCATTCTGGCTGCGGCGGGGTACAAGACCTTTCCGCCGGTGACCCGCGGCGCGGAGGCAGAGTCCGCGATCGCAGAGTCTCGTCCCGACCTCGTACTGCTCGACATCGCGCTCGACCACGGACTCTCCGGGATCGAAGTCGCGGCGCATCTTCGTGCGACTCTGGCTGTGCCGATCGTCTTCGTTTCGGCGCACTCGGACCCAGACACGATCCGCCGAGCGGTCGAGGTCGAGCCTCGCGGGTTCGTCGTCAAGCCCTTCATTCCCGAGCAAGTGGTCGCGACGGTGAGCGCCGCGATTCGTCAGAAGCCGTCGGTCCTCAACACCAAGTCCGCGCCAGGCCTCTCGATGCTGACCAAGCGGGAGCGACAAGTCTTGGAAGCTCTGCTCTCCGGCCGCCGCATCAGCGGGATCGCGGCCATGGAAGGCCTGAGTGTCCACACCATTCGAAATCAGGTCAAGTCGATCATGTTCAAGCTCGACGTACATTCCCAGGACGAGCTCGTGACTCGGTTCACCGCGCGCGAGCGCTGAGCGACATCCGCAACTCTCCAGGACCGCGGGATCACGCCGAGCGAAGCGAGGCTGCCAGTCGACGGGATTCATTCCCGCCAGCACCGACAATTCTCCGGGCGTGCGGTCGCGAGGCGCATCATTGTCGCACCCATCTCGGCAATCCTTGCTGAGCCTTGCCGGGAGATTACAAACCCGTGCGACGATCAGTCAGACCTCGATCTTCAGGAGAGCCCGAAACTCAGGACTACGAAGTGGGTTCCTCGATTCAGGAGGCACCATGATCGACTACTACCAAACACTCACCCTCGGAACCCTCCTCGCGTGCTCCCGCGCCACTCCGTGGCAGGGTTCAGAGACCGCCGCCTTGACCGCATCGGAGGAACAGGGCCTGGTCGTCATGCGAGAGGAGGAGAAGCTGGCCAGAGACGTCTACGCCGAGTTGTTGGCGTTCGACCCGATGTTCAGTCGTATCCGACAAAGCGAACAGCGACACATGGATTTCGTCGGAGCCGTGCTCGAGAGCCGCGGGCTCGCCGATCCAGCGAATTCGAAGGGCCGAAAGCTGAGTGCGACAATTCAACCTTCCGATCGTGCTGACGACCTGAACACCGCCGAAGCACGACGTCGGCTCGCGTTGGAGCTCGAAGAGATGGATTGAGGTGGACGAAGCTACGAGGGGCAGGATTCAAGTCAGAGGGTCCGCTTCTTGAGCGGCTTTTTCTCGGTCGATCCCACCTCGGCCGGATCGTCGGACCCACCTCCGGAAGCAGCCGTTCGTTCGGCCTTGAGCCTGGCCAGCACGACCTTCGGATCCTCCCAGTTCGGCTTTCCGGCCTCGTCGGTCTTCGGCCAGACCCCGCTGCCTAGGTTCGCCTGGACATCGAGCCCTCGGATCGAGTCCCGAACGTTCGAGAGCGCGACGTCGCTGGCGTCGGGCTCCGGGGCCTGCGCCAGGATTCCGAGCTCAGCCGCGAGCCCAGACTCGCGGGCCAGCGTCCTTATCTGGTCGAGAGCCCTCTTGACGTCGGCCTCCGCTGCGCTCGCCTCAGCGAGGTTCGCTCGCGTCTCCACGAGCATCTCCTCGACCTCCCGTCGGAGCGAGGCGATCTCTGCGATGAGCTCGTGGTCTTGATGGATCCGAGCAATCTCCTCGTGGCGCCGGAGCTCCTCGAGTCGCGTCTCGGCGACTCCGAGCTGCTTTTGCGCGCGCTCGCGAGCGATCATGGCACTCGCGAGCAGGGCTTTGGCACGGGCGTACGAATCGTCGAGCTCTGACACCCGGCGAGTATCGGACTCTGGAGGGGCCAGGTCAACGCAGGTCCAGAAGTTCGAGATCCTGTCGGCCTCATCGAACGCGAAGCGTCGCGTTCGAGCTCTCGCTCGACCCGTCGCGGAGCCGAGGCAACACGCCACGCCACGAAGCTTACAAGCCCTTCCGCGAGGCTACAGCAACCCTCCGCGCCGCCGAACCCACCACTCCGTCCCCAAAACCCCGAGCAACAAAGCATACGCGAGCCAGGTGTCCCAAATGGGCTCGCGGCGGGCTCGATCGACCTCTACCCGCCGATTCTCCTCCAACTCGATGTCGGGGAGCGCTTGGTCGACAGTGATGAACTCACCCCCCGACGCCTCGGACAGGGCCCGCAAGAGGTCGGGCCGCGGGAAGGGCGCCTCTCGCTCTACGTCCGCCGCTTCCACCACGATGGGTTCGTCCGCAAAACCCAGCGACTCACCCGTCGCCGAGTGCGCCTCGGCACGAAGCACGTAACTTCCGGGTTCGACGTGATCGAACGAGAGCGGCGCGACTCCGTCCGAGCCCGTCACGACCCGCTGCTCGAGAGTGTCTCCACCCTCGACCGGGAGCAACCTCGCCATCACCTCGGCCGCAGCGAGGCCGTGGTAGTCAGGTCCCAGAACTTTGGCCTCCGCGACCACTGGATCTCCCAGCATGACGACGCCGCGCCGAGCTTCGATGCGAACTCGGGCGAGCTCGGGGTCGCGCACGAGCCAGCGCAACGCCGCGTTCCAGAACCGATCGTACTCACGCCCCGCGCGCCCTTCTCCCACCGCCAAGAACCGCCAAAACCACAGGCTGTCGGTGGTCACCGCCATCGTTCGCCCCTGCCCCACCTCGCGCGTCGCCACGACGGGTGGGTTACCTGGGAGGGATGGGTGCACGAGCAAGGCTCGCGCGTCGGGCGCGAGCCCCAAGGATGAGTTGAACCCTGCGAGCGGCGGCAGGCGCTCGTAGGCGGTGTCGGCAGGCTCACCGGGCTCTCCGATGAGTGAGATTGGGTGCCGGCGCCCTTCCAGCGTGAGTCGAGGCTTGAACTCGGCGGGATCATACTCAGCCGCGCCGCCGAGCGTCACTGGAAGCACCGACGAGAGCAACGTGGGCGCATAATACCCGTCCTCGAAGCTGTCAGTCCCGCCGATCATGAGAAAGCTCCCTCCTTGCATGACGTAGTCCCGGACGTTGCGCAGGTACTGGGCCATGCGATAGGGGCGATAGCTGAAGTTCTGGTAGATCACGATGTCGAACCCAGGGAGCTCCTCGGTGAAGAGCTCGTGAATCGGAAACGGGATCAGGGAGAGCTCCTCCTGAGGCGCCTTCTGCAGGTCGGTCGACGAGCGAAGAATGAAGAAGGAGATCAAGTCCACGTTCGGATTTCGTTTGAGCAGCTCCCGAAGAAATCGCTCGTCCCAAGAAGGCCGACCGGCGACTTGGAGCACGCGGATGCGATCGCGGATCACCTTGAGCACCAAGCTCTTCTCGTTGTTGGTGGGGACCGACTCGTTGGGTTGAATCGGGACCGAGACGGCGAGAGCCTGCCGGCCGATACGGGTGGGTTTGAGCTCGAAAGTCACCCTGGCGCGCCCTTCCGGGTCGAACGCCGCTTCTTTGGTGGCCACGACGGCAGCGTCGCGCTTGAGCGTCACCGGGACGGAGCTCAGGTCGAGCCCGTGGCGCTCGACCTCGACGTCGATCTTCACCGGATTATGGACGAAAGCGAAGTCGTCGCTCAGCACTCGTCGAATCGCGAGGTCGGGCGCGGCGTCCTTGGCGTCGAAGCCCACGGTGTAGATGGGAGCTCCGACCTCGGTCGCCAACGACCGAGCACGCTCGACGTCGAGCCCGGTCGTATCGGCGCCGTCCGAGTACAAGATCACTGCGCCGAGGTCGCGCCCGGAGCTCGGTCCGGAAATGTCGATGAGTGGCTTCGAAAGGTCCGTTCCGTTTTCGTGGGCGGAAAGGGTTTTGGGGATACTCTCGATCGGAGTCATCCGCTCTCCAAAGAGCATCACCTCGAGCACCCCTTCGCTCGCGAGCTTTTGGAGCTCTTCATTGTGCCGCGCGGCATGGGAGAGCGCGGCTTCGGCGCGCGTACCCTCGGGCGTCGCCAAGCTCATCGATCTGGAGTCGTCGAACAACACGACGATCCGCGAGCGGATCTTGGAGACCGCACGGAGCTCGATTTCAGGAAGAGTCACGAGGCCGAAGACGAGGAGCGCGGCGATGGCTCGCAGGGTGAGTACGGCCGCCCGCCGCTGGGGTCGTAACCTCGTCAAACCGCGGGCGCTGATCCAAAGCGAAACGACGAGCAAGCCGGCGATGCAAAGCAGCGCGGTCTCGGAGAGGGAGGTACCGGTGACGAAGCGCCAGTCGTTGAACGCCTCAGGCCCCGCGTCCGGAGCGAGAAGCCTGGCGATGAGTCGCTGGAAGTCCAAGTCGGAGCTCGAGTCAGCGTCGCCGCTTGAGGATGAATGGGGCGTGCACGAGATCCTCTTTGTAGTCGAGACACAACGCGTACATGAGGACGTTCACTCCGAGGCGAAAGGCCATCTCTCGCTGGCGCTCTCCGCCGGGAGTCACCGGGAACTCCCAGCGGCCAAAGGCATCTCGGGCCCAAGCTCCGCCGAGGTCATTCATGGAGTAAAGCACGGTCAATCGCTTCTCGATCGTGACGCCTTCGAGGTACGGTGCCCGCAGAACTCTCCCTGCCTGACTGTCGACGAGGTAGAAGGTCTTGTAGACGACGTGGTCGTTCGAGAGTCTCTCGAGCTCGTGACCCGGCAGGAGCCTCTCGAGCTCGCGGCGAACCGAGCCATCGAACGCGCCGCCTGGGTCGGCGTCGGCGTCGTCGATGAGGAGCGTGCCCCCGTAGACGAGGTACCGGCGAAGCCAGCGGATGGCGTCCGTCGAGAGCTCGGGAAAGGCGCCGCTGCCCGAGAGATAGAGAAACGGGGTGCGAAACAATCGCGGCTCGGTGGCCTCGACCTCGAGCACCTCGAGGCTCGCTTCGATGCTCGTGCGCTGCCCGGCCTCCCAAAGGAGCCTCTTCATCGCCTCAGGACGAGGGTTCTGGATGCCCGGGACTTTGAGTTGGGCCACTGCGAGGTCGGACGGGCTCTTGGCAGCGAGCAGTAGGGGTGCGCCAAGGAGCAATCGCCGGGAGATGCGAATTCGCGAATCGTCGCTGAGCTCGCTCGGAGAACGCTTGGCCACGATCCGAGTCAGCTCGACGGCGCGAGCACGAGCGGGAAGGCCACGAAGACCGACCCACCCTCGGGTTTGGGAAACGTCCATCGCTTCGCGCGTTCGATCACACAGTCTTTCACGGCTCGGCTGCCTAGAGTGTCCTCGTTGAATGCGACATTCGAGACTCGGCCCGTCTCGAGGATCTCGAAGGCCAACACGATCTTGCCGCTGAGTTTGGGGAAGCGCTTCAGCTCGCGGTCGTAACAGTCTTTGAGCGCCTTCACCTTGGTCTTCATCTCTTTTTCGATGACGTCGGTGGACAAGTCTCCGTCGACCTCCGGCGTGCCGCGCTCGATCGTGCCACTGACGGCAGTCTCGGTCTTGGAACCGGATGAAACAGAGCCTCCGCCTTCGGTCCCTAGATCACCGATGCCAGCAGACTCACCCGCGCCGCCGCCGCGTGTCCCTTTCTCTCCAGCTCCGCCGGCGAGATCGACACCTTGAATGCCTGAGAAAGCTTCCGAGAGTTGCCCCTCACCAAAGCCACCGTCCGAGAACACGTCGGCGAGCGCCCCACCGGCGCCCTTTTTGCCGATCACGCCGAGCAAGCCTTTGCCGGCGACTGCGCCCTTGATGGCTTCCTTACGCGCTCGCGCCGCCGCCTCGGCGTCGGCCGGACCCTTCGACTCACCATCACCTTTGGTTTTCTTGGGGGCAGCTTTGGCGACCTTCGGTTTCTCCTTTTCCTTGTTGTCACCCTCGTCGGCACCCTTGTCCTCGGTGGGGACCTCCGGGACGCGATCCGGCATGATGATTTTCTGAAATTGCTCGGCGATCTCGGCGATCGTCGAAGGTTCCACGTAGGGCTGACTCATCGCGTAGGAAGCCATCGACACCATGGAGATGGCGACGCCGACGAGGATCGACGCGAACTGAATGTCGACCTGGGAGAGGATCGTGCCCTTGATCTCCGGCGGGAGCTCTCCGGGGCCGAGCTCTCGAGGGACTTCGACGAACTGGAAGAGGATTTGAATGCCGCTCGTGTAGATCTTTCCTCGGGCGTCTTCCGGGATCGCGATGATGTGCTCGTTTCCCTTTTTGGTGCCTCGCTGCCGCAGCAGGTTGAAGTCACGGACCTCTTCGGCGTAGCCGAATTGGATGGTCCCGGTCATGTCGGGGGTGACGTGGAGTTGGTACGCCGTGCCGGTGTGCTCGAAGACGTCGAGACTCTTTGGAAAGTCCTGCGCAGACACGCGAAAGGTGGCTTTGTCGGAGGTCCCGAAGGAGACACTCTCTTTGTGACGGAGCTTCCGTTCTTCGACCATCTTGCCGCCGACGACGACACCGACGCGAAGAACTTTGATCTCCTCAGGCTGTGGCTTTTTCTGACTCATCGTTACGTCCTAGCCCGGCGCGCGCGCTCGTAGGCCCTATCATGAAGCGTCGTTGCAAGACGCGCCATTCCCTTGACTTCGGCGAGCCTCAGAAAGGCTCCTCGTCGACGGATTTCAAGATCTTGGGAACGAAGCTGTTCTTGAGCTCGAGGCCTTCGAGGTTCAGAGACGAACGCTGGAGGATGTAAAAGGCCTGGGGTTTTTGGATGGTGCCTTCGATGACGGTGGTGCCGAGTCGAATCACCTTGCGGCCCCGAGGCACACTGCGCGCGGGCTTGCCGGCCTCCTGAGCCTCAGCGGGGATCGCGAGGGCGAGGCCGAGCAGCGCTGCGGTGACGACGGTTCTTGGACTCACTTGTTGCCTCCTGGCTCGGGAGCGGCGGCGTCGGACTTGGGAGCTCCGGGCTCCCCGGGCTTGGGCGCGGCTTGTCGTTGCTTTCGTCGCTCTTCGGCGCGAATGCGGCGCTCCTCGTTGGCTTTCGTCTTCTCGGCGTCCGCCATGTAGACCTTGGCCTGCTCGATCTCGGCCGCGGAGGGCCCACGCGCCTGGGTGAATCGCGTCAGAAACTCTTTGGCGACGTCGTAGCGGCCGAGCCGGTCGATGTTCGGCAGCAGGTTGTCGAGGTGAAGGATCCCGAGGTTGAAGAGGCTGTTGGGGTTGTCGGGATCGAGCTCGAGCGCCTTCTTGTAGGCCTGCTCGGCCTCCGCGTAGCGCTTGGCGCCTTTGTAGGCGTTGCCGAGGTTCAGGTACGCCTTTCCGAAGGTCGGATAGAGCGCGATGGCTTGGGTGAGCACGCCGACCGCGCCCTCGTAGTCGCGCGCTTCGTTGTACAGCGCCCCTAGGTTGTTGAGCGCCTCCGGGAGGTCTCCACGCAGCTCGGTGGCTTTCTTGAACGCCTCTGCCGCGGCCGTCTTGTCGTCGACCGCGAGCTTCACGAACCCGAGGTTGATCCAGACCTTGGCCTCGTTCGGATCGATGTCACGGGCCCGAGTCAGCACGCTCTCGGCGAGCTCGAGCTGGCCTCGACGGAAGAACACGGTGGCGAGGTTCACGAGCGCACCGACGTTACGCTCGTCGGCCTTCAGGATCTTCTTCGCTTCGTCCTCGGCTTCCTTCACCTTGTCCTGAGCGAGCCACACGGCGATCAGGCGATTTCTGAGGCCGAGGTCGGCCGGAAACGAGCGGATCGCGTCGAGCAAGACCTTCTCGGCCTTCGGGATCTGCTTCTGGCGCAGCGCGAGGTTCGCGAGGTTCTCGATGGCCGCATAGTTGTCCGGCTTGCTGCTGACAGCCTTGTGATAGGCCGCTTCGGCTTCCGCATAACGCGCGCGCCGCTCGAGGATCACGCCCTGGTTGTAGTGAGCCGCGGAGAGCTTGTCGTCTTCGTCGGCGGACTCCTTGAACGAAGACAGCGCCGCGTCCGGATTTGCAGGAGCCTGCCGAATGCCTTGAGCCAGTAGCGCTCGGGCCTTGCCTGGGTCCGCATGGAGCGGCGCCGCCAAGAGCACGACGCCGCTGAACAAGAGCGGTCGGAGCTGCAAGAGGAAGCACCTCACTTCTGACCTCCCGTCTTGATCTCGACGCGCTCATCCTCTTTGGGAGGCGCCGGGGGGGGCGGCTCCTTGCCTCGAACCACACCGCTCAGGTCGTCGAGTCCGTGGCCGGTGATGGCGAAGGTCTGAAGCGCAGGCTTGCCAGCCTTCTGCACGGGGAACTCTTCGGGAGCGTACCGATTCAGGCCCTCGAGGATCTTCTGCGTCCACTGGTTCGTCACCTTCGACTTGATCGCTTCGTCGTTGGCCGCGCGATAGGCCGTCTCGGCCTTCTTCTCGAGGACCTCGGCCTGCTGAACGAGCTGCGATTTGTACTCCTCGATGGCCTCGTCACGAATGTCTGCTTTGAGCTTCTTCAGCTCGGGCGGGATCTCGGCGTTGTACATCGCGAACGCGAACCGCTCGTACGTGTGGCCCATGCGATAGAGAGCCGCGAGCGTGGTGTCGGCGCGCTTGTATTGGAAGACCTCGCGATACGCGGTCTCCGTGTCGCGCTGAAGGGTCGCCTTCTTCTTGAACGCGCCCTCTTGTTGCTTGCTCGATCCTTTGATCTGGACGGCGTCGTAGATCCTGAACTTGTCTTCGGCGAGCTCGAGCGCGCACTTGGCCGCGTCGGCGGACGCCCTATCTTCCGGCTTCATCGCTCGTCGAGCGAACTCCTTCACGCAGAGATCGAAGGCGTCGTTCGCTTGTTTGCTCTTGTTCTGAGCGAGATAGGCCTGCCCCATCTTGAGCTGCGCTTCGATCACTCGCTCGGACTGCTTGGCGTCCTTCTTGTATTTGCCGATGAAAGCTTGAAGCGTGGAGATCATGTCGTTCCAGGCCTTCATCTTCTCGTAGACCAGCGCGGACCGATAGAAGACCTCTCCGGCGTCCTCGCGGTCGGGGAAGGTGCGGGCGTACTTCTTGAACGACGCGGCCGCGTCGACGTACTGCTGCATGTTCTCGTAGGTGACGGAGAGGTTGTACATCGCGTCCGCGCGGAACTTGCTGCTCTGGTAGCGGTCGACGAGCTTGTTGTAGGCGGCGATCGCGTTCTGGAAGTCGAAGCCCTTCTCGTAGTTCACGCCGACACGAAAGAGCGCTCGGTCGGCGAGGTCGGACTTAGGATAGCTGTCGAAGATCCGCTGGTAGATCTTCGAAGCCGTCTCGAAGCGTCGGACCTTTTCGTAGTCGATGGCGGCGTTGAAGAGCGCTTTGTCTGCGAACTCGTGGCTCGGGTTTCGATCGACGAGCTCGACGTATTTGTTGGCCGCGTCTTCGTACTTGCCTTCCTGGTCGAGCGACTCGGCGATGCGGAAGATCGAGCCGATCAGAAACTTCTCGATGCCTGCGAGGAAGCCGGTTCGTTCGGCCTTCTCTTTGGCGTCCTTGACGTCGGTCTTCTTGAAGATCTCCATCAGTCGCTGGGCCCAGAGCTGGACGCTCATGTAGTCCTTCTGAGCCAAGAAGCTGTCGATCATCAGGTTGGCGCTGTAGCGCGCGACCTCGGACTCCGGCCACATCTCGAGAATTTTTTCGAAGCGCTTGCGAGCTTCCTCGAGGCGGTCGTGGCGGTAAAAGAGCTCTGCGGTTCGGTAGGAGATCGCGGGCGCACGATCGCTCTTCGGCAAAAGCTCCACGAAGCGATCGGACGCGCTGACGAGCAAGGTCCGAATGGGAGCGATCTCCTTTGGTTCGACCTTGTCGCGTTCGCCGGTCTTGACCTCGTAGTCAGGCAGCTGTTTGGCTCCGACGAGGCGCTCGATCTCTTTTTCGAGCGAGATCACGGCGGAGAGCGCGGACGCCTCGATGTGTTTTCCGTCGGCGCCCATGTCGCGGACCTTGGCGTACTGCGACGCGGCTCCGATGAAGTCGTCGGAGTAATACAGGCACTCCGCGAGGTAGAAGCTGAAGTCGTAGGTATGCTGTGACCCCGGGAAGCGCGTGAGGTAGTCGCGGTAGTTGGCCGAAGCGCGTTTGTAAGACGCCGCGGCGTCTTGCATACGATTGGCCTTCTTGAAGACCTGCGCTTGGTTGTGGTTGAAGAGCGCGGCTTTGTAGAGCGCCTTTTCTGCGAGCTCACGCGCTTGAGCTATCGCCTCGGAGTTGTCTTTGTTGGCGATGAACCAAGGAGTGCCGTCCCAGTAGTCGGAGACCAACTTCTCGCGCGCCCGAGTCGCTCCTTCGAAGTCACGTTGGCGCTCGTACGCGGTGACGATGGTGGACTGAATCTCGGGGTTCTGGGGGTGGTTCGGGAACTTCTGGAGCGCCAGGCCGAGGACCTCGATGGCCTTCGGAAAGTCGGTTTGGTCGAACAGAATTTCGCCGTACCGCTTCCACATTTCAGCCGCGTACGGCTTGTCCTTGAGCTTGCCGAGCACGGCGTCGGCTTTGTTCACGCCGCCCCACTTCTCGTCCGAGAGTGAGAAGGCGATGTACTGGATCGCTTCGGCCCGAAGCTCCGAGCCGCTCTTTCCGGTTTTGGCCTTCTGCTCGTCGGCGAACTCGACGAGCCGAATGAAGCTCGCGACCGCATCGTCGAAGTGGTCGAGGCGATAGTCGGTCCACGCGAGCTTGTAGAGCGCCTTGTCGTAGTAAGGGCTGTCTTTGAACTCGAGGACGTGCCGGTACGCGTCAGCGGCCTGCTCGAGGCTGGTGGCACGATTCTCGTCGAAGTAAATCTCGCCGATCCGGGTCCAGACCTCGGCGAGGAACCGACTCTTGGTGTAGGTCTCGACGAGCTGCCGATACAACACGAGCGCGCCCTGGATGTCGTCCTGCTCTTCGTTCGAGTACCCGAGCAGGTAGAGCGCGGCGTCCGCATTTTCGTATTTGGGAAAGCGCTTGAGGAGGTCCTTGTAGAGGCCGATCGTGCGCTCGTAGGCGGGCTTGGGCGCCGCCGGCTCGGTCTTGCCAGGCCCGGGCTCGAACTTTCGGATCGCGAGGTCGTAGTCGCGTGTCGCGAGCAGATATTCGTCACTCGAGGTCTCGAACAAGAGCTCGGCGAGCCGAAACATCGCGTCGGGTGTGTAACTCGCGTCGTTGGGATACTTGTGCAAGAAGGTCTCGAAGCGCTCGACGGCCTCCTTGCGCATCACACGTTCCTCGTCTTCGAGGGACGAAAGCGGAGCCTGGTATTGAGACTCGATGCGCGCCCGCTCCTGCGCAAAACGAAGCTCCGTGAGCTCCTTGGAGTCTTCTCGGTAGGATCGCGACGAGACCGCGAAGCTCTCGACGTCACGCCGATGCAGCTCCGCGGCGTCGTTCTTGTCGACATCCTCCGCCGTGGGAGGGGCCGGAGGTTGGATCTCACGCGGATCCACGTCGCTGGTGGTCGACGTCTTGGTGGCCCCCAACGCGTTGGAAGCGAGGAAAATGCCGGCCACCGAGCTCGCTAGCTTGATCTTCAAGGTGCTCACGGCGCCGAGCCTCCGCTCGCCGCAGACTCGGCGGCCTCGATCTCTTGTTGCTGCTTCTGCACGAGAGCTCCCACCTTCTTGCTAGAAGCTTGTTTGCGAGCCCACGCGACGTCGATGACGCCGACATCGGCTTTTTGAACGATGTCCGCGAACTGGCCCGAGACGTTTCGAAGCGCTTCGGTCGCTACGGGTCCTAGGAGCTCATCAGTCTCCGAGGAGAGCTTCGTCTCCTCCTTGGCATACTCGTCGAGCCGGACTCGCTCGCCTTCGAGCGTCTTCATGATCTCCGCGACGTGATCGTCGACGTTGACGTCGACACCCTTCTGAAGATCCGCGAGCTTCGAGGTCACCTCGCTCAGCGTTTGTCGATAACCGTCGATCTTGGCGAGGACCTCCTGCACGTCGCCCGGCGCCTTGTTGCGGTAGGCTTTGAGCGACTCTTTCTCCTCTGCGGTCAGCGCCGCGTAGGATTCGCGCACCGAAGTCGCGCGTGCGCGGCCTTGATCCTCGTCGTAGGCGGCCTTCGCCGTGCGCACGTCCGAGCCGAGCGCATCGACCTCGACCTCGGCCTTCGCGATCCGCGCTCGTGTGTCCCCGATCCGTTTCGAGGCGAGGGAGACCTCTTTTTCGGAGAGCTTCTCGCGGTTCTGCCCGAGCCACACCTCAGCAGCCACCAACTGCGCGCGCACGCCGGACAAGCGGTAGGTCTGTCTGAACACCCGTGCGTCGAGGTCCGAATAGCCTCTCCGGATCCGATCACCTGCTTCAGCCATTTGGTCTGCCGAGGAAGGCAGCGACTCGACCTCGGGCTCGAGCGAGCGACGCTTGGCGTACGCCGCGTCGAGGGACGCGGTCTCCTTCTCATCGAGGTAAGGGAGCAACAACCGCCGCTCGATCGTGAGCAAACGCTGCTCGATCAACGTGACCTTGTTCTGGATGCCGTACACCTTCGAACGCGCCGAGCCGAGCGACTTGAACATCGTGTAACGGCGCTCGCCGGCGAGCGCCTCGGTCAGCGTCTTCAGGATCTCTTCGATGTCTTTTCGGTATTGCTCGGCCTCTCTGATGTCTTTGACCACCTGGGCGGCTCGGAGAATTCCAGGCTCCTTTTGGGCCCACTCGATCGCGATGGTGGGCAGGAACGCGGTCGTCTCCACCGTCTTCAGGTCGGTCGCCACGATCTGCTCGAAGAACTGCTTCGGCTGGGGGTTGCCTGCGATGATCTCGGCGAGCTTGTCGCGGGCGCCGCCGTAGCGGTCGACGATCGATTGAAACGTCTCGTACGCCTGGTCGGTCGCACCGAGCCGAATACGCAAGTTGCCTTCGAGCACGCGGGCTTCTGGAAAAAGGCGAACGTCGGGGCCCGCGGCCATCAACAGCTCGGTCGTCTTGAGCGCGACGTCGAGCTGCTCGCGCTTCTTGGCTTCGTCCGCCTCTTTGGAGGCGGTCTTCACGTGGGCCCACGCCGTTTCGAAGAGCACTTCGGAATAGTGCTTCGATTGTTGGGACACCAACTGATACGACGCGATCGCCTTGTCGAGCTCACCCTTGTCTTGGTGGATACGGCCGAGCGCCAAGTGGGCGAGGTCGGTCACGATCGCGCTCTCCGGAGCTTGCGTGGCGCGTTTTTTGGCCTCTTCGAACATGCCCGCTGCGCCCTCGAGGTCGCCGATCGACACCAGAGCCACGCCGACGAAATACGCTGCGCGCTGACCCACCGCGCTGTCCGCGGGGATGCGCCGAAAGAGAGTCATCGCCTCCTCGAGCCTCGCGCGGTCACCATTCGCTCCGCGGAAGAGCGTCTTCGCGTGGATGTAGTCGACCTCCGGGCGCGCGAGCCCTCCAGCTTCGGCGAGGCGGGCGATGTAGCCCTCGACTCCGTCGTAGCGATGGGTCGCGTTCGCGATCTCGAGCAACGCGAGTACGACGTCTTTGAGCCGATCACCCTTCGATCGGGTCAGGAGGTCCTCGAAGTAATGGCGCGCTCCCGAATAGTTTTGGGTGCGACGAAGCGAGTCCGCGAGAAAGTAGATCGATGCGTCGTAGTGCGGGCTGGCCTGGCTCGCCGGATCGTCAGCTACGTCGAGCAAGATGATCGCAGCTCGAAGGTAGTCTTCGAGCAGATACGCGACCTCGCCCTCCTTGAGTCGCCGGTCGATCCGACTCCCCTCGCCCTCTCCTGCGCTGAGCGGCTCTTTGTATTTCTGCGCGACGAAGTCGAGGTCGCGTCGGAGCTCCTCGAGATCAGCCTCCACGGTCACGGTGATCTCGAGGGCGTCGTCCGGATCGAGAGGCTCGAGCTCCTCGGCGAACGCAGGAAACGCGAGCAGGAGCGCAGCAGTCGCGGTGAAGCGAAGGACGGGTCGCAGGATCTGTCGACCGAAGTGACGGAAGAAGGGGCGAATCGATGTGTTCATTCGACTACTCCGTCGGCGCCGCGGCGGAGCGCACCTCGACGTCGTACCGAATGGCCGGTCGGTCGGTGAGCTCCGTGGTGAGGCCGCCCTTCTCGAACGGCACGACATGGACCGTGGTCGCCTTGCCCTCTTCGGCGGTGAACGCGTAGCTCGACTTGATGTCGAACTCGTAGCCCTCGAGGTAGCTGAACACGCCGTAGCCCGTGCCTCGAAAGAGGAGCTGCACGGAGAGGAGGTGGTTGCCGGGTGCTACTGGGGCGTCGTAAAGCGCCGCGGTCGGATCAATCACGATCTCCTGGCCTTCGCTCGCGGTCTTGTCGAAAATGGGAGCGCCGTCGAGCACGTACAGGGCGCGCTCGAGCCGGAAGCCCGAACCCATTTCGTTGTTGTGAACGATCCGCGCTTTGGAGCCGGAGATTTCTCCGGAGAGCACGCTCTCCTTGAGCAGCAACAACTTTGCGCGGGTCCGGAAGAGCTTCTCCTTCAAGTCCGCGACGCGCTCCTCGAGCCCCTCGAGCCTCGCGGTGTCCTGCTCGGCGAGCCCTGCGGGAAGGGCCTCGAGCGGAACCGCGGCGGGCATCTCCTCCGCGGGAGGCTTCGCAGGGGGCGCGGCCGCCGGGTTCTTGTCCTTCTTGGCATTCGGGTCGGGCTTCGCGTCGACCCCGGTTGCAAACGCCAAGATCAGCACGATCCCGGTGAATATGGCGGGTCGCATCTCGGTGATGTCCTCAGTCGATCAGGCCGCGGCTCGGCGAAACCGAGCCTCCGCCGCCGTCAGGCGGTGAGCACTCCCTCGCTGGCCTGGTCCGTTGACCGCTCCGGTCTGCCCCAGTTCGAAAGGGGCGTCAACCCGGCGACACCTCGGCATCAATGACATCCGTGCGCGGCTGAGCTCGAGCCGTGAAATCCTCGGGATTCCCGCAGCATGAAGCGCGCCTGCGGAGGGCTCGCCGGTCGCCCCGTCCTTGCGCTACGCTCGCTACGTGCCCGAACCGTTCAAGGCCGCGCGTCCGTCCGTGCCGCCACCCTTCGGTCGCATCGGCAAGTACACACTCCTCGAACCGCTGGCCAAAGGCGGCATGGGGCAGGTGTACGTGGCCCAACGGGAAGGATCGTCTCAGATCTGCGTCCTGAAACAGCTCCTCGGGAACCTCGAGGAGCACCCCACCGCGCCGATCCGTTTCTACCGCGAAGCGCAGATCTCGGCCTGGCTCGGGCACGAAAACATCGCCCGCGTGCTCGACGCGGGTTTCGAAGAAGACACGTTCTGTATCGCGTTCGAATACATTCCGGGCCGCGACCTTCGTAGCATCACGATGCGCCTTTACGAGCAGCAGCAGATGCTCCCGTACTCACTCAGCATCGCGGTCGGCCTCGGAGCGCTCGCAGGACTCGCCCATGTGCACGCGGCCAAGGACGCCCAGGGTCGGCCGCTCTCCATCGTTCATCGCGATCTCACACCCCGGAACATACTCGTAAGTATAAACGGGGACACCAAACTCATCGACTTCGGCCTCGCGCGAGGGTCCGTGGGTGAGTTTCGAACGGCACCCGGCGTGGTGATCGGCACCTTCCGCTATGTCTCCCCGGAACAGGCCGTGGCTGAGCCGGTCGATTGTCGCGCTGATTTATACTCACTCTCCGTCGTGCTCCACGAGCTCCTGACGGGTCGCTACGTTTGGCATGACGGGCCCCCCGAGCTGGTGCTGCGGAAAGTCGTCGATGAAGTCTTTCCGCCGGCCTCGTCGATCAACCCTGCCCTCCCCACTGCCGTGGACGCGGTCCTGGCGAAGGGTTTGGCGAAAAAAAGGGAGGATCGATTCTCGAGCGCCTATGAGTACGCCGTCGCGTTGAAGCAGGCCTCGGCCACTCTCCCCCCGATCTCTCGTGACCAAATCGGTCGCTTCATGCGCGCCCAGTTTCACGAGGTCGAGGCGGAGACCAAACGCCTACTCTCCCTCGCCATCGCTCGCTCCGCGGAGCCGCCGGAGCAGTACCTAGAGACGGTGACGCGGGCGTTCGAGTCGCTGTCGCTGAAGCACGATTCGAGCACGGCCGACCTGCCCGTCATACCGGTCGACTTGCTGAGCCCTCCGGCCGAGCGCTTGGGCCTCGCGGTGTCCCCCGACGCCATCGTCGACCTCGGCGCAGACCCCAACGTCCGAACCCGCACCGACTTCGTCGGGCGTCCACAACCCAGCGCAGCATCGATCCGCGCTCCGTCCGAAGTGTCCAAGGTCGGCCCGGCGCCAGCGCCCAAACCCGGTGGGTTCGTAGCCCGAAACCTGAAGACCGCGGCAGTGGCGGGTCTGGCTTTCGGTCTAGGCATGGTCGTCCAGAAGAGCGCATTCGCGCCCGACCCACCGGCACAAGCGACCTCGTTCAGCAGGCCGCCTATCCTGCGGCCAAAGCCCGCGCCCGACCTGACGTCCAAAGCACCGGATCCGCCGGTTCTCGACAGTCCCAAGCCCAACAAGCCCGAAGCGCCGACGAACGCCGTCTCCAAAGCCAAACCCAAACCCAAACCCGATGAGCGGCCGCTGACTCGGGTCGACCTGAAGCCCTCTCCAAAGGCGCCCGAACCCGCTCCGACCGCTCCGCCGGCCCAGCCGTCGCTCGACGCACGTGCGCTCGCCCGAATCGAGAAAGATCTGAGGCACATGCTGAGCCTCCGCGACGAAGACGGCAACGTCGACCATCGGACCTTGCTCGAGATTACCGGGGAACTCAGATCGATCGGCGAATCCGTCCTTCCCGAAAACGAGCTCCGGATCCTCCGATCGGTCCTCGGAGGCGCTGATTTCAATTCGGATCCAGAGAAAGCGATGGAAGGCGCGGCGATCGTCAAGAAACGCATCGCGCAGTAGTGCCTTCAATCACCGGGACGCCGGTGTCCCGGCTCCCCGAGAACAGCCTCGACGGGCACGGCCGGACCTGAGTTGAACTCCAACGATCTTGGCGGGCGACGCGGGTCTGAGACGCTTTGCACGTGCTTCGGAAACAGCGTGGGCTTCGCCGCCCGATTTCGCCGGGGGCCCTTCGAGACGAGCTCGTCAACTCAATCATCGTGGTCGAGCCCACGTCCCACCTCCCCATCGTCAACCCGGACACCTGCGACCAACGCGCGACGCTACTCAGATTTCCTTGAGCCCCCATTTGCGTTGGAGCTTTCTACGCTCGTTCATGTCGCGGTGAATCGTCTTCCACCGTTTCTTGGTGTTGTCGGCGGCTCGGGCATGGGATCGGTTGGCCTGAGTTGCCGATTCCAGCTCGAGCGCGACAAATGCGTCCACTCGCGCCTCCTCGAGTCGACCCTCTCGAACCGCCTCTTGCACGCGACATCCCGGTTCATGCCGGTGGGTACAATCGCGGAATCGACACTCGGCGGCGTGGGTCTCCACGTCGGCGAACGCTGCGAGCAGGCCTTCTTGCGCATCCCACAGCCCCAACTCTCGCATGCCGGGAGTATCGATGATGACGAAGTGCGGGGCCAGCATGAGCAGTCGTCGGGTGGTGACGTGCTTGCCCGTGTCGTCTCCGGCTCGAGTCTCGCCGATCGCAAGGCGTTCCTCTCCGAGCAACCGGTTGATGATGGACGACTTTCCGACGCCTGAGGAACCCACCGCGGCTAGAGTCGAGCCTTGCTCGACGAGCTGCTCGAGCCCCCCGACGCCACCCTTCGAGAGTGCGCTCGTGCGGACGACGTCGATTCCTCCAGCGACCGCTCGAATCTCGGCCATGACTCGATTCTCGTCGTGAGGGCGATCGCACTTGTTCAAGACGATGATCGGATCGACGCCCCCAGCATGGGCCGCCGCTAAGTACCGCTCGAGCCTCCTCGCGCTGAAGTCCTCGCCGACCGCGGTGACGATCAACAGCCGATCGACGTTCGCGGCGATGAGCTGGGGCGCAGAGGTTCGGCCAGCTCGTTTGCGCACAAAGGAGCTCCGTCGCGCCAAGATGGCCTCGACGCGAGCGCCGTGAGGGTGGCGTCGACACGCCACCCAGTCTCCAATCGTGGGCGTCGCGAGCTCCGGGTGTACTTCGTCCAGACGCAACGAAGGGGGGTGAGTCGCCCAAGTCAGGCCCTCGGCTTGGTCCATGCCGATGAGTCCGAGGGCGCCGCGCTCGACTGCGGCGACTCGCCCGGGTTCGAGCCCAGGGTCGTCGAGCTCCTGCCATTCCGCAGTCCATCGGCGGGTCCAGCCCAGCCGTTCGAGAAGTGTTTGCACGGTCGTCTCCTTGCGGGCGAAGCCCGCTATGGTCCGAGGTGAGTTGGACCCGAAGCGAGACCGCTTGTGCCGAGCGTCAGCTCGAGCGGAAGGCGATGGCTTCGGAGGAACGGCGAATTTCGGCTTGATCAGTCATCGGCATTTCCTCCTAGAGGCTTCAGCATGCCCGTCGCCGTCGTTCGCGGCAAGGCAAATTTCTTTTTTCGCTTCGTGAGCTTCGCACACCGGCCAAGCTCGGCGGTCGTCGTTCGACCTGCTCCGCCTAGCCTCGCGATCGCTGCCTCAAGCTCGCCAACTCTATCAGGCAAGACGGGTCATGGTTCGTCGATCGCGGGCTGAAAAGGCTCGGTCTGGGCCACGTCCGGCGAGGGTCCCGCCGTCGGGCTCGCGGCGCCCGTGGGAGCTTCGGACGCCGGAATCGTGGACCTCGAAAGAATGCCCTCGACGGTCCCTTCGGAGACCTCTGGCACGGCGCTCACGCCGTAGACGACTCGAAAGCCCAAGTCCTCCCGCCGATCCTCCGCATGACTGAGCTCTCCGCCGGGGAGTCGTACGACCTTGAAGTGCGATTGCTCCCACGGACTCGCCGTCCACTCCGCCACGCCTCCTGACGCTTGAACCGACCTCGTAATCTCCATGAGCTCGTCCGCCGTCGGAAGTCTCCCGCCCCGAAAGCGCGCGTAGTCGAGCGCCTCCCCCTGACGCACCAGCGTGACCGACTGTTCCTCGCGACCCGCCGGCACCAAACCGTCCGGCCAATTCGGCGGCGCGATTCGGTCGGTCGCGCCGAGGAACCGGGCATACTCAGCCATAGACACCGGCCTTCGATCGGCCACCAACCCGAGCTTCGGAAGGTACACGGCGTCGGCATACCTATCCGGCTCCAGCGCGAGCTCCACCGGAATACCCATCCTCGCCATTCCGCGCTCCCACTCGCGCCAAGGAGTCGAATCACGCACCGCCGCACCCACCGCGGCCCGCGCGGCCTCCGCCGGGCCCCGCCGGGCGGACCTCAGCAGGTCGATGAGTACGGAGAGGTCGGGCCGCGCGTCGACAGGGGCGGAGAGGCTGCAATTGGCGACCTCGAGCAGCGTAGGAGGCAGCTCCAGCTCATCGGTGAGCGGCGCGAAACGACCATCCCTTATCCGGCGTGCCACGAGCTCGAAGTCACCCTCCGATGGGTAGATGGGTCCTCGTTTCAGGAGCAAATACAGGAGCGTTCCGACCCGATAAACTTCGGACTTCTCGCCTGCATATTTCCCGATCGTCTCCTCCGGTGAGGCTTCGGGCCAGACGAAGCGCGACACTCTCAAGTCGACGACGCTGAATTTGAGCCAGGTCTGGAGCACCGGAAACTCGAGCAACGAGGTGGACCCATCCGGCCCCAACCCCACGGTGAACGACGAAACGATGGGCCCGAGCGACGGAGAGACCTGAGCGTCCGCTTGAGCACGAAGGACCCGTTGAGCGAGGACTGCGACATCCAGCGTCAACGACAAGGCCTCGTCGACGGAGAGCGCGCGATCGACGCGCGCCCAATCGTAGACCAACTCATCTAGCCGGGCCGCCGCAGGACACCTGAAGGCGGCGTAACTCCATTGATTGAGGCGGCCGGTCGCCACCAACTTCGGCAGGCGAAGCCCCTGAAGCGAAGCCCAGCCCTGAGCGGTCGAAATCAGGTCGCTCCCGGTCGCAGAATCGAGGGAGCGATACAGGACGAGAGGCTCGAGCGGGCGGGCGCGAGCGTGTCCGACGCGGAGCTCGACCTCACCGAAGCAGTGCCAACCGTCGAGAATCTCGAAGGGACCGAACGACTCGCGACTCATGGGACGCTCAGCGCACACCGAAACCCGAGGTCTGGCGCGCGATCCGACTCGAAGCCTCGGTAGCCTTGCGGGCCGCGTACGACCTTCGAGATTCGCGGCTGCCCCCAATCGGAGGTCCACTCTCGAGGGGCGCCTTCATGGGTCGCGGTGAAGATCGGGTCCGAGGCACGCTCCCACTCCCGTTCGGTCGGGAGTCTCTTTCCGGCGAGCTCCGCGAACGACGCGGCGTCCGCGTGACTCACGAGCACCACGGGCCGATCGGAAAATTTTTCGTGGAACCAGCCCGGCGGGAGCTGCCTGTGGGTCGACGTGGCCATTGTTCCGTACTCCTTGTTGCGGACTCCGCGCACGTCGATGAGAAACGCGGGCTCCGACCCGAGCGCCGGGACGTAGGTCATCTCGTCCGAGTCCGCTGGGGCGCCTTCACGGAGGAGGATCGCTCGCGCCAGGAATCGGCTGTCTCCGTTGTGGCGGTTGTATCCCAAGCCGAGGACGAGCTCGGAGAGCTGACTCTGACTCATGCCACCGACGCGGGCCGTGGCCTCCTCGACGGAGGCCATCAGCGCCGCTAGACTCCGAAGCCGCTGCGTCTCAGGAGCGACCGTCCTCGAGATCAACCCATCGATCGGCTCGAGCTGCGGGTGAATTGCCCCGGGGCGGGCGTACCGGAAGGCCTCACGCGCGGCCTCGTCGGCCTCGCCCGGGGCGGCCAACGAGTAGGCCAGAGCACCGACCGAGTACACGGAGGCTCGCTCGCTGGGTCCGGACCAATCGGGGGCGCGGTGGGAGGGCCTGATCTTTCCGGCGCCGATCCGAACTCGGCCGCTCCACTCGATGAACACACTCGCCGGATCGACCTCGAGCCCGAGCTCGCTGCGCTCACTGGCCGCAAACGAGAGTGAGGTGGAGACGTCGAGCGCGATCCGAAGAATGGCGCTCGCGGACAAACCGACAGGGCCGCGGGACAAGCGAGTGAGCGCGGCCAGGCTGAAGCCCAGCACACTCTCCTCGAGCGCCGACCCGTCGGACCCTCGCTCGAGGGACAAAAAGCCTTCGTGGGGAACTCGGGCTCGCCGCTCCGCGGTTTCTGCGAGGTCCTCCCATTTGCGATCGAGTCGTTCCCGCAGCCGGAGTGGACCCGCCTTCGAAAAGAAGCCATGACGACCCTGATGACTCAGAAACAAGAAACCGTCCGGAACGGATCCCTCGCGAAGAGTGCGGTTGCCCAAGAACGGGGTGGGCGCCATACGCCGGCGCGATCCTCTCGCTCGCGCGGCTCTGAAGGAGCTCGAGAGGCGCTCGAAACGCTCCGTCGATTCCTCGGCATTTTCACCGGCGATCGACAGACCTAGCTCTGTCGCGAGCGCCCGGGAAAGGAGCTCGACTCTGTCCTCCAAACGCGGCGCCTCGGGCGTCGTGTCGCACTCGTCTCGAGCGCGAGCCACGGTGAGCACGTGTTCGACGAGCGAGTCCACCGGGATCGTACCCGCCGCCGAAAGCGCGAGCTCCAGCGCACATGCCCGCCGCCAACCTTCCGGTGTCAACTCACCCACTGAAGCTTTGATCGCCGAGACCGTAGCAACCGACCCTCCCAGGTCTCTTGCGCGGTCGCACAGCCGAGCCAACACCAACTCGGCGTCGGGCTCGACCTCGGGGGACCGAAGGACGAGCGTGAGCGCGCTCGTGAGCGATCCCAGATCGACCTCCGTACTCATTTCGTTCTCCCCGAGAAGAGGGAGCTCGCGAGCTTGGCCGCGGCGGCCGGGAGATTGGACGCGTCATCTACCATCACGACGCGGATGCCGAGGCGCTGAAGCTCGGTGGGGAGCTCACCCTCGAACGAATGGAGGACCACCGCGAGACCGGACTCGACGGCGCGCCTCAGGGTGCCTTGCGCGGTGCGCCCGTCCGACACGTTCTGCACGAAATCCAGATCGCTGATGATGACACGCAGAACGCCCCGGTGCCTGCTCAACGATTCCTCGAGCAGGTCGAACGGAAAATTCGTCCCACCGCCGCTTCGACTGAGGAAGAACCGACATAGTTTCGAGACGGAGCGAGACCAATCGAGCACGGTCGCGTGGTTCGAATACATCACGCCGCGCACCTTCGCCTTGGCTCGCACCGCCGAGATCGCGACGATGATCGCGCTCAAAGTCATCGCGTTGACCTCTTCGTCGGGACTCGGCATCGATCCGCTCACATCGAGATAGATCTCGACGAGGAGGGGCGGCCGAGTGCGAGCGTCTTCCTCGTCCGGCAGCCGCTCCCGCTTTTCGGGCGTGCCTGTCGACAGGCCGCCGCGCATCGACGTACTCACCCAATCGATGTGGGCCACCGAGTCGCCCATCTCCCACGGCTCGATCGTTCCTGGGACGAGCGGCTCTTCGGGTCGACGCTCGTTCGAAGTCAGGCGCACGAGGTAGCGCTGGGCCGCGCGTCGGTACAGGAGATCCAGGGCTTCGGCGCGCAGCTCTGGAGGCACGAGATCGACGCGCAAGCCTCTCATGGCGCGATCGGCTTGCTCCTTGGTGATACGACCCTCCGCAAGCGCCCGATCGACCGCGTTCTTTTCACTCGCGGTCGGAGCGACGGCCGCGGACCAGTCGTCGGCCGATGGCTCGCCAGGGCCCCCGCAGGCGTAGAGCGCGAGCCACTCCGGGTCGTCGATGAAGCGAGCGATGGCCGAGGCAAATCGAATGAAGTGGAGGTCCGGCTCAGGCTCCCTTCCGCGGAGCTCGTAGACCAATCGGCGGGCCTCGAATAGGGCGCCGGGAAACTCCCGCTCGAGGCTCTCCAGTCCGTCCCCGGTAAGGGTACCAGGCGCGAGCTTCCAAGTCTCTTCGAACAGCGAGAGGAAGAATACGGCCGGCGGAGCGGGCTCACCGCTTCGTCCTCCGGAGCGGTAAATATCGCAAAATTCGGTCCGAAATTTCTCCCCGAGCTCGCGGTTGATCAGGTAGTCGGCAAACAAGTTGACGACCACTGTGTCCACCTTGCCCGGCCACAGCGAGCGACCCAGCAGGATCAGCCGGGCTTGGACTTCGAGGGTCGCGGGGTGCCGAAGGTGGTGACCGATCTCGTGGGCAAAGATCGCGGGTAGGCAGTGCCAAAGCCTTCCCTCCGCCACGAGGTGAGCATTCACACTCACCTGTCTCGTCTTCAGATCGATCCATGCGATCGCCCCGTCGGTCACGACTTCTGGCGCTCGCAGCAAGAGAAAGTCGGCCCACGTGGACATGGCCTCGTCCCAAGCGTCGTCGAGCCCCTCACAGAGCCGCGCCACCGACGGGTCTTCGTGAGTCATTCGAGGCCCTCGACGACCCACACGCGTTGGGAGCTCTCGGAGGTCACCACGACGAAACCCAACTCGGACGCGAGGACGGATCGCGGACTCCCGAGCGGAAGTGGGATCAAGCGTCCGCCGACCGCGATCCCATCTGGGCGGGGGTCGAGCTCGAGCGCTGGGGCGGAGACTTTGCGGTGCCCGAGACACTGGACCGGACCGTTGGACAACCTAGGTTCGAGGCCGACGCAAAGGCCGAGTTGGACGTTCATCCTCGCGTCATGCACACAAATCACGTGCGCGTCGGCGAAATGGAGCTCGCCCGGGAGGAATCGGGGCGCCACCGGCCGGGCGTCCAGGCAGCTCACTCTGCCGGGAGGAGACTTGGTCGTGGGCGGATCCAGGCTCGATAGCTCCGCGGCGAGCTCGGATTCGAGCGCGCCCAGCTCGTCCACCTTGGAGATGGCCGACATCAGCCAGGCGGAGACCCATCCGGACTCGCGCGACAGTCCATCGACGATGTTGAAGAGTCGGACGAGCGCTTTGGTGCGATCCTGCGGGTCGACTCGAGAGAGTTGTCGCGGAACGAGCTCGAGCATGACGCGAACGAAGACACTCTCGCCGCTCGGGACTTCGGTGGCGACGGGAGACGATCCGCTCCCGACCTGCACGCTCGAGCGAGTCACCAACCCGACCCCGACCCCTTCGACGAGCAGGTCGAGGTACCCATCGAGGACCTGAATGGAGTCGACACTCCTGTGCAGCTCTCGAGCCGGTCCTGCGCAGAGCTCGAAGAAGAGCTCCTCGTCGAACGCCGAGAATCGGCGTCGAGCCGCCTTTGCGCGGGCCTCGGCCTGCGAAAAAAGCCCGGTCATCGTGAGCGGCGCTCCGAAAGCCTCACCAAGCGTTCCTGCGAGCGGGCGTGTGTCGCGCGCAGGCGCAGGACGTCGTCGCGAACGGCCGCGCCGAGCTCCTCGCTCGACAGCAAGCGTTGAATCGCCTTCTTGAGATCCGACAGGGTCTCTTCGAGCTCCGCCTTACTCATCCGGCTGAGTTGATCGACGTCCGCGCTCTTGGACTGTACCCAGTCCCCGAGCTTCTTGTGCCGAGCGTATTGATCGGCGCAGAGGTCGAAGAGCTCGCGAATCCACGCGAGCCGGTCGACGAGCTGCTTCTGAGTTCTGGGGGTCTCGAAGTAGGGGCTCGACTCGTTGGGGACGAGCTTTTCGTGGAGCACCCAGGGAGCGACGGAGAGGATGTGCGCCATCGTCACTTCCCGCTGACCCAAGAAAGCCGCGAAGGCCTTGGCATACAAGAGGAGCGCTTGAATGGACCTCGCCGAGATCCCACTCTCGGTCTGCGAACAGGCGTGCCGGCGCTTGTCGAGCGGGCAATCTTCCGTACACACGTCGCCGACCTTTCGACCGGCCAAATGCAGCGTGTCCTTGGTCATCGTCTCCAGGCGGTCCGAAGCCAGGCGACAGAATTCGAGCTGAGCGCCGAAGAACGACAGGAAGTCGAGGATCGACGACGGCACGGCGACCGCGCGGACGCTCTCGGCCAGCGCGTCGAGCTCCCCTGGCTTGAAGGTCAGGTCCTCAGGGACGAAGTCAGCAGATTCTCCAGAGGCCACGCGATCGAGCAGAATTTCGAGCCCGCGCGAGTCATACGCGGCCGCCCGCGCGACCGCGTCGATTCGGTCCTTCAGCGCTTCGATGACGGGGTAGGTTCCGCCGCCCTGATCGTCATTCGCAGTCAGGAACCAACAAGAGGGTCCGGCAGAGACGGTTTGTTCGAATTGCTCCGCGTAGCCCTCGGCCAGCAAGGAGAGCAGCGCAGATTGCGTCTTCGTCGGAATGCGATTGTACTCGTCGACGATTTTCACGCGCATCGTGATCCACTTGCGCCAGACGACCTTGATCCCGGAGGCATCCTCGGCTCGGATGAGTTGTGCCGGCAGAGGGCTACCGAGCAAGTCAGGCACCGCGAGCTGCGGATGCCCTCGCTGAACGGCACGCCGAACCTCTTCGAGCGATGGTCCGGCGAGCATTCCGACGAGCATGGCGATCGAGGTCTTGCCTCGCCCGGGCCCGCCGAGAATGAGGAGTCGCTGGTTCGTCGCGAGGGTGAGCAGGGGCATGAGTACGAAGGAGGAGAAGCCGGCGCCGAGCGACACGGCGCTCTTGTGAGGTCCCGCGGAGACGAGCTCCGGCAAGCCCGCGTTCATGTCGAGGATGTTGGTGACGATGGCGTGGTCGAGGATCCATCGGTAGGCGCCGCGGAGCTTCTCGAGCGGGGGCATCGAGGGCCCTCTGGTGAGTACTACGCGGCCTTCCTCATCGAGGCGCGCGCGACCCTCTCGTACCCAGGCGGTGAGTCGATCTCGCAGTGGCCGGTGTTCGTCGGAATCGAGCTCGATGGCCGGACCCATACTCATCTCGGCACACTCATCCCATCGTCGCGGAGGCGTTCCGTTCCTGGAGTCGGATGGCTTCGGCGTCATCGAGCGCGCGCGCCTGGATCAAGAGCCAGGAGAAGATCACGTGGGCGAGCCGGCGTTCTTTGCGTTCGTTGGCGAGCCACACCGCATAGGCGCACAGGTCGACGTGGATCGAGGGAAAGGCTACTCTCCGTAACGACAATCCGCCGACTTCGAACGCTGCCTCGGCGGTCGCGTGAATGGAGTCCCACTCTCGCCACTCGTCGATCGCGGGCAGGGAGCGCTTCTGGTCGAGGCGGCGGCGGAGCGCTCGAACCTGAGTCTCGAGCGCTTCGAGGGTCGAATTGCGCTGAACGCGTGCGGCTTCTTCGAGCGTGCGGCTCGGAGGGTCTTGAGCGGAGAGTGCGCCCAAATCCAGCTTGGATCGCTCCGCCAGCGCCACCAGGCCCCGGCGTGCGTCCTCTTCGAGTCCCGCGACGATCGGCTCGACGTCGTAGACTCCGAGGTCGCGCGCACGGCGCGAGGTCTCGGTCCGGACCTCCCCGAGCGCGCGGTCCCAAGCTCGTCCGAGACGCGCGACATCGGCCGCGAGCACGAGGCCCGGCGCCCTCCGGACGAGCGCGAGCTCCAGCATCATCGCGGTCGACAGCGGGCTGGCCTCCACCGGGAGCTCGACGGGCTCTGCGGCGCTGGCATCGACGGTACCGACCAAGCGCGTGAGGGCGCGATCGAGGATTGGCTCGAGCGACATGGGCGCACCCGACGTGAGCCAGGCCCAGCGGAGCGCCCCGTCGGAGACCGGCTCGAGCTCGAGGATACGCGCCGCGGCGAGCCCCATGAAGCGGCCTGGGCGCGACCTCCGCGGCTCTCGGCCGAGCTTGGCAACGATCCTCCAGTCCCCACGCGATGCGGCCTCGGCGATCAAGTAGTCCGAGGCGATACGAAAGACGTCTTCATGCGTCGACGACGCGCTGAAAGTCTCCACGGCCGAAATCGTCCGCCGCGCCGAAGTCGCGTCGCCCCGCGCCGCCGACATCAGGCCGCGGGCGAGCAACTGAGTCGCGTCGAGCGGTTTGTGAGCCTCGGCGGAAATCAGCATGTCCTCGACGCGATCACGATTCCCGTCGGTCGGGCGGCGCAGGAGCGCCCACGCCGCCGCCACCCGCCCCATGTCGTCGGCGAAGACCCCGTACCTCAAGGTCGCCAGCTTAGTCAGAAAACGAGCCGCGCGCGGCATCCCGAGCGGAATGGCGAGACCGCGCGCGAGCGGCCACGCGGCAAAAATCGCGAGCACGAGGAGATGGACGACCATCGCCATCAGGGGCAGCAGCGCAGAAGAGATCACGCCCGAGAATGCGATGGCCGCCAAGAGCACCGCGCCTCGAGCCCGAGCTGGATCAGGGCGGAGTATGATCATGACTCGAATCCTAGAGCGCGTAGTGCCTGCGGCCACGGAGCGGTCAGCTCGTCAGGCTCTTCGATGGGCTCCTCGAGGTCCACGATCGCGCTCGCAGGCAGCCTCGCGCGCAGCTCGTGAATCAACCGCTTCCGCGGATCTCGAAGCTCCGCCATCGCTTCTCGCACGAGGTCCTTCGAACGCTCTCGGGCACCAAGCGGCGTCTCGTATGATTTCGCCGCAGCGAGGCCGAGCTCCAGCATGGCTAGGATTCGCTGAGCCTCACGCTCGATCTCCATGGACGTGGCGGTGATGGGAATGCCCAGGACATAGAAAGGATTCGACGCGAGCCGCTCGACCCCGGCTTCCATGACGGCCAGTCTACATGGCTTGTGGCGCCGTGTCGCGCTTGCGGCTGATGGATGAGCGTATGATGATTTCACAAGTGCGCTCCATCGCATGGTGGCTCTCTTTGGCAGGATGTTTGGCAGGATGCGCGTCAGACGTGAGCCTCGGCTTTCCAGGCTTCGAGCCCGGAGCTCGAGGTTTGATTCTGTTGACCCAGACCGAAGACGGCCAACGCGCGGAGGCATTGGATCCCAGAATGGACTCGGCATTGGCGCGTCTTACCGTCACGGACGCGAGCGGCTTCGCGATTTACGCGATGGTGTATCCGCATTCGCTGGAGAGTCTGTCGCTGGCGCCTGGGCCCCTTCCGCTAGATGAGTCCGGCCGGCTCCTCCCCGAACCCATGTCGAGCTGGGTCGTCACGGGCACGGATCGGGAATGGCATCCGCTCGAGGATCGGCCGCGCGAAACGAAAGGCGTGCGTGTGCAAGTCACTCCAGCCCACGACGGTGGAGTGCGTCAGGTCGAGGTCGGTACAGCGTTCGCGTGCGCGCTGCTCGGAGGTGGAGACGTCTCGTGCTGGGGCTCGAACCAAGCAGGCCGCCTTGGTCGAGACGAGCCAACGGCCTCCGCGTTGCCCTTGCGCGTGGAAGGCGTTCGCGGCGCAGTGGATCTGAGATCCAAGGGGGGCATGTCATGCGTGCGGCTCGAGTCCAGGGGCGCGGTCTGCTGGGGCAGCGGATACCTCGGCCGCGGCTCGAACCTCGACGGCGCCGTCCCTCGCCCGGTCACCGGGCTCTCGGATGTCGCCATACTCACCAACTCGGACGCCCACGGGTGCGCGCTCAGGACGAGCGGCGAAACCGACTGCTGGGGCCAAAACGGGAGTCGCGCGGTCGCAGTCGGCACAATCGAAGAAGTGCTCGAGCCTCAGAGAGTCGAAGTCAGGGCGGCCTCGGAGTTGGTGGTGGGCTCAGGCTACTCATGTACGATCACAGTCGACGGCTCGGTCTGGTGCTGGGGCATCTTCGGCGGACCCGTCCCCACCGAGATCCCTGCGCTCGGAAAGGCCACTGAGCTGGTCGGGGGTTCGGCGCACATCTGCGCCCGCCGAGCCGATCGATCCCTTTGGTGCTTGGGCTCGAACGACCGCGGACAAATCTCCGAATCCGGTCCGGCACAGATCGACACTCCGCTGGAGAGCGACCTGAGCGGGCGTCCCGGAAGGCTGCTCGCGAATGGGTATGTGACTTGTCTCCTGGACGGCCCCAACTCGGCCTGTGTAGGCAGGAGCACTGGACTGCGGCTCGAGCACGAACCCTTGTCGGATCAGACATACCTGGCCCGAGTCAAATACGTCGGAGCGGGTGAGCAAGCCAACGCGTGTGTCGTGCTCCAAAACGACGACGTCGAGTGCTGGGGGCTTCGCACCCAAGGTGTCGTTGGAGGTTTGGTGGCCCTTCATCCCGAGCCGATCGACGCCCTCGAAATCGCCGACGCGACCTCAGTCACCGCGGGGCCGCTCTCCACCTGCGTCCGGCGACGTCGTCAACCGATGAGTTGCTTTGGGATCAACTCGTTCGAGGCCCTGCTGCGTGGAGCGGGACCCGCGATTTCGGTCCCGACTCCGGTCGCCTCCGACCTCGCCCAAATCACGATCAGCGACTCGGTCGCCTGCACCCGCACGGCCACACCCACCGGACAGGTGTCATGCTGGGGGAGTAACGCGCACGGCCAGCTGGGGATCGGAACGCTCGGCGGGAGCTCCGAGGTGGCCACGCCGATCCCCGACCTCGCCGGAGCCGTCGACATCGGGGTGAACAACTTCGTCGCGTGCGCCGTGTCATTGGATGGGCGTCTTCTTTGTTGGGGGTCCAACAATTATGGACAGCTCGGGATCGATCCCGACGAAACAATCTCGAGGCTCACACCGACGGAGGTCGCGCTCGCGGACGTCGTCGAAGCCGAAGTCGGCTTCGAACACACCTGCGCGATCGTCGGACCCGAGCGTGAGCTCTTCTGCTGGGGAGGTAACATCGACGGCCAGCTCGGCATCGGGCGGCTCGGCTCAGCCGTCTTTCCAGAATCCACCGGACTTCGAGACGTGGCTGAAGTCAGCACGGGCGGATATCACTCGTGCGCAAGGCTCGAAAGCGGGGAGGTTCTCTGCTTCGGAGCAAACGCCTTCGGGCAGATCGGGGACAATTCACGCCTCGATCGCCACTCCCCCACCCCGGTCGGAATCCATGACGCCATCGCCATTGCCGCCGGTGAGTCTCACTCGTGCGCGGTCCGCGCAGGCGGTACGGTCGAGTGTTTCGGATCGAACGCGCAGGGCCAGCTGGGGATCGGCGCAACCGCGACCGTTCGGACGCCGACGCCCGTGCCGGGGATCGAAGACGCGATCGACGTCGCCGCGGGGCGCGAGCACACCTGCGTGGTTCGAAGATCCGGCACGGTGACTTGCTTTGGTTTCGACACCTGGGGTCAGCTCGGGATCGGGACGGACGTGATGGCACAGTCGCCGGAACCGATCTCCGGCCTTCAGTGAGCCGAGTCTCGACCGGGCGACCAACTCGCCGGATAGGCTCACGACCATCCTCATCCTGCCTCAGGATCGGGCACGGGCGCGGGCACGGGCGCGGGCACGGGCACGGGCACGGACGGGCACGGGCACGGCATTTTCGGGACCTCGGCGGCTGTCGAGGAGATCAACGACGGGCCGCCACGCGCGAACCACCTCATCGGTGAGTGAGACCCTGGCTCGCTAGCCAGCCAGTACCGTCGAAATCCGGCGGGGTCTGCGAAGACTTCGTGCCCGTGCCCGTCCGTGCCCGTGCCCGATCCTAATCCTGCCTCACGATCCTAATCCTGCCTCACGATCCTAATCCTGCCCACGATCCTAATCCTGCCTCCAACGTGATCACCTATGAGTGCTACCTATCCTGAGTTGCTCGCAGCGCCTTGTTCGACAGGTTCTCGTCCCGACGGGTCGGACGAGGCCTACCGGGGCTATGATTCCCAGGGCGGGCGTGGCAAGGTGGCGACGTGAAGCGGAAGTCGCGTACATCGAAGACGAAGACGAGTCTCCTGAGCCCCTCGCAGTCAAAAGCTGTCGCTGATCTCATTGCAGCGCAGAAGTTTGGGGGCCTTTTCGTGATCTGGGCTCCTGCTGGCGTTGGAAAATCAGTCATGCTCAACGACCTGCGGGCAACTCGATTCCCCGACGCAGCGTTCATATCGAGCGGCGATTTTCTTCACGCCATGAGCAATACACATCCCTTGGCGCTCGAAGAAGCGTATGCAGACCTGCTCGAAAAGGCGATCGCGGGCCACGAGACGGTCCTGGTCGACGACTTACACTTGCTGAGCCGGCTTGCCTGTTGCCACCACTTCTACCCTCGACATCAGTACCTCGAGGGTCCGTTGACTGCGGTGATCGAGGACGCCGAGCGCCGTGGGCGGATTGTGGTCTTCACGCACACGGGCGGAGCCCCCGATCCCATTGGGCGGCGCTGTTACTATTTTGGCTTCAAGTCCTTTCGCTCCGACGACTACGCACACCTGTTCCGAGCCCACCTCCCAGAGGCGCTCGCTTCACGAATCGAGGCCGACAAGGTTCATCGTTTTGCCCCCAATCTGAACGGACATCAAATTCGCGGAGCCTGCCGAGAGCTTGCGTCGGCCAAGACTCTCGATACCGAGAAATTCATCGAGTACCTTCGAGCCCGCCGCATGGCGAGCAACGTAGACCTGAGCGAGGTGCAGGCAGTGGATTTGAGCTCGTTGAAAGGGCTCGACGATGTGGTCGAAAGTCTCGAAGCACATGTCGTGCTCCCGCTCGAGAACGACGCACTGGCCTCCGAACTCAAACTCAAGCCGAAGCGAGGAGTCCTGATCATTGGGCCTCCTGGAACGGGCAAGACGAGTATCGGCCGAGCGCTCGCGCATCGTCTCAAGAGCAAGTTCTTCCTGATCGATGGGACGTTCATCTCGGGCACGCGGGACTTCTATCGAGAGATTCAACAACTAGTCGAGGCGGCAAAGCGAAATGCGCCCTCGATCGTATTCATCGACGACAGTGATGTCATTTTTCAGGGTGCGCGAGACCAAGGGCTCTATCGCTATCTGTTGACTCTGCTCGACGGAGTCGAAAGTGAGGGAGTCGGGCAGATCTCGGTCATGATGACGGCGATGGATATCGCAAATCTCCCTCCGGCTTTGATTCGTTCTGGTCGCATCGAGCTTTGGCTGGAGACGAGGCTACCCGACGAAGCTGCTCGAAAAGCCATTCTGGTCGACCTTTTCCGTTCCTGGCCCGCTGGAATCCCAGTTCCTGATTCCGACGAATTGGTCGCGGCGACGGACGGACTCACGGGAGCCGACATCAAGGCGCTCGCGGAGGACGGAAAGATTCTCTTCGCGCACGACAAAGCTCGCGGGCGGCCGCTGAGGAGCAGCACGCAGTACGTGCTCAGTGCCATTCGATCAGTGCGCAGCAACAAAGAGAGATATGCTGCGGCCGAGGCCCGGGCGAAGACCAACAGTGCGTTTCCAGGAGGCATGAACGAGCTGCTCGCGGCGATGGGCTCCAACTTCGACTTCATGACCCCCGAGGATGAGGAGCCATCTTGAGCGCGACGACCAACGCCTGAACGACTTCTCCAAACGGGACAACAGGGTCATCGGCGCGAGCATCCGGCATCGGTCCACGAAACCCAAACGCACTGACTGAACGATTCCGGCTCCCCTCCGAGAACGAGCTTGGCGTCCTCGATGAGTTGTGGACTGAGACTCTTCGAGAGCAAGAGTCGGCGACAAACCCAACTCTCGTGCCGCTCGAGGAGCTCGCCGATCTCCACCCACCTGGGTCAGCCCCCACCGGGGGCAGCGGGAGGTCGACCGGCACTTCGTACTTGCATGCAAGTCTCATGAATGCACGAGCCCCGTACTCGCCTGCGAAGTTGCGAATCCGATGAGTCCGGTCACCCCGAGCCTGTCGAGGGGCCTTGCAAACCTGCCCTTCGACAAGCTCAGGGTGGCCGGAACCAAGAGTGGAGATCAATCAAGGCCGGCGATCGCGATCGTGGCTTGGTGCCGCGAGTTCAAGCGATCCAACCGTCGCGCGTTTGCTCGCGTCCTCCGCAAAGCCGAGCCCGGCCTCGAGCCTCGGCGCGAGGACTTCATCGAGACCGAAATCCTCGAGCTCGCGCCGCTGCCGGCGGGCGTCGATGCCCAGGAGATCGAGCGCGAGGTCGCCGAAGAAGAGAAGAGACTCCGCGGAAAGAAGCCCCACGTCCTCGGCCGTGACGCCATCCTCGCGCAGCCCTTCGATGGCCAACCGAAGAAGACCGATCGGAGCTGGAGGCCGCTCTGACGGCTTGAATTTGGGGACGGTGCCCGGCAGCGCTCGGAATCGCGGGGCAGCGCTCGGAATCGCGGGCGGACGGTGCTGCCGTTTTCGGACGGTGCCCCCTGCCGTTTTCGGACGGTGCCCGGCAGCGCTCGGAAGCCCGGCAGCGCTCGGAATCGCGGGGCAGCGCTCGGAATCGCGGGGCAGCGCTCGGAATCGCGGCAGCGCTCGGAATCGCGAGTCAACCGACTCAGCCGAGCCGCCTCCTGAAACGCACGGACGCCATTTCCACACCTCGCCTACCCATACCGCTGGACATATTCCGGCCGAGCGTCGGCCGCCTGAACGAAAGGGATCGCAATCTCGCCGAGGTGATCTAGGTCTAGGCCGAAACGAGGCGTGCACACTGAGCTTGCAGCGTGCCACTCCATCCCCTTCAATCCGGAGGTCGACGTTGGCGCTTGCGACCGCTCGAGCTCAGCCACACGAGCAGGAGTGCGACTACACCAACCCCTCCCGTGCTCGACAGGCTTCCGCAAGTGCATCCACAGGGAGGAGGTGGTCCAACCCGATGTCGAAGTAGGAGTTGAGTATGAAGTGGCCCCATTCGTGAACCGGCGTCTCGGCTCGGGAGAAAGTGCCGTTCCACGGGTTGAGGATGATGTTGCCGGTGACTTGGTTGTACCTTCCATTCAGATTCGGCAGCCAAAAGGACTCGCTGCTTCTGACATCGACGCCTAGCGCCGTGCTCGGAAACCGTTGCTGATTCGGGAAGGGGCCCGTCACCGCCGGAGGGACCCACCGCCAAGCGAACAGACCCACGTCTGGCTCCGTCAGGGCATGAGTTGCGGCGGTCACGATCTGATAGTGCGCATTCTGGACGTCGAACATCGCGTTGCCGAGAGCTCGTAGCCCCAGCGATTGCGTGCAACTCTCGTTGAGAAGCTCCAACGGGTAGTCCCCGTCGAGACCGGTGCTCGGAAATGGGAACGTCGAGAAGCTCGGAGAAAGGCTGGGTGCCCCTCGATGGTTGACGGAATAGCGATAGTCGCAACGGGACGAGCTCACGATCTTCTGCTCGATGAGCGTCGGAAGATCCTCGGTGAGCGGGGTGCCAAAACATCGGAATCCTGGCGAACAGCAGAGGGGGCGCGGCGTGACGCCCAAGGGGGGGCAGACGATCGGTTGTACGCCAGAATAGGGAAAATCGAACTCGCCCTCGTTGGTGAACCGAAACCACTGCTGGGGGGCGATGGCCGTCTTCGACCCGCGGCGCTGGGCGCGGATCGCGATGGTTCGCGTAACGTAGTCGAAATCGGGCAGAGTATCCTCTTCGAACGCCGGCAGGCTCTCGAGCAACCCACCCGTGACTGCGTCATAGACGTAGAAATACTCCGAGCAGTAGAGCAGGCGCACGAGCCGGCCTCGCCGGACGTCGAAGATGGGTTCTCCGCCGTTCAGCTTCCGATGGGTTTGAATCGCGGTATCGAACTCAGGGCAGCGTGTCTGGAGATCCGCGACGAGCTGGGATGGGTCGGCGAGCCCCTCGGCGAGCTGGGCGTCGATCAGTGCCGTCGGCTTCGACGCTGGAACCGGCCGGCCTTCGATCGTCGTCAGCGCGAGGTCCGTGAACCGCGCCGAAGTCCGCCCCGTGACGATCGTGTAGCCGCGATGCGTTTGAGAGAAGTGCAAGGTCATGGTCGGCGGGAGCACATCCGGATCCGTGTCGCCCGCGCTGAGGTTCGGCTCGAACCACATCGCGTGGGTTGAAGTCAGTGTGAGCTCAGGAAACTCGGAGAGCGCCCCCACGCCGAGCTCGCGACGCAGCCGCATCAACTGGGAGGCCGCGACCGACTCGAGCGCACTTCGATCCTAGGTCGCGGCGGTCGGCGCGTTCGCAAGGAACCTGATGCGCCTGAGCTCATCCATCCTGCGCCCATGGGGCGAGTGAGTCCTGAAGTCGAAGGCCGTGTCTCCGTTGCGCGTCAGGGTCACCACACGACCTTTGTCGCTCAGATCCATACGCGCGCTGAAACCATTGGGCGTCGTGACGTTGACCTGCTTCCCTTGCAGGTCCTTGACGAACGTCGTGGCGTCGCCGTCGAGGCTCGCCGTCAACTCACCCGTGGGTCTGTACTCGAACGAACGAAGCTCAGTCCCGGAAGGCGTGCCGAGTGTCCGCAGATGGCGTCCTGCCCCGTCGAAGACGAGCTGTCCCACGCCGTCGGCGGCGGGCAGCGCGATGGGTGCCTCGAAGCGGAAGCTCGGCCAGGCGGGCGCAATCCGCCGAACGCGGTGAGCCCCTCGTTCCGCGACGAAGAGGGTGTCGTCGTCGTCGTTCGCGACCCAGATTCCGCTCGGTTCCACGAGGAGCGCCGCGCGCGCGGGGCCGTCTCCGCCCACGACATCTGGGCCGCCCGCGATCGTGGTCACGAGGCCGCTGGGTGCGACTTTCCGGATGGCGTTGTTGCCTGTATCCGCCACGTAGACGGATCCATCTCGCGCGACCGCGACCGATTCGGGCGTCGAGAAGGTCGCCAGTCTCGCGTCAGCACCGTCACCTGAGTATCCAGCGACGCCCGTGCCCGCGATCGTCTCGATGTTGCCATCGACGCTCACTCGACGAATGCAATGGTTGTAGGTGTCGGCGATGAACACGTTGCCCACGGTGTCCGCGGCGACGCCGCGCGGGAACGAGAGCGCCGCCTCGAGCGCTGAGCCGCCGTCGCCAGAGTATCCCGGCACGCCAGCCCCCGCGATCGTCGTGATCGTGCCGCCTGGATCGATTCTCCGGACTCGGTCGTGTGCGCTGTCGGCCACGAGCACGCTCCCATCGGGGGCCACGGCCAGCCCGCCTGGAATCTGGAGCCGCGCCTCGGTTGCGAGCTGGCCGTCCCCCAAGTCATCCGCGGGCACTCCACCGCCGGCGAAGACGCGCGACGTCCCACTCATGAGTTGGAGGATGACGTTCAGCTCCGAGTCGGAGGCGAAGACCGAGGCCGCCCCGGCGGCCACGCCTTCAGGCCACGCGAGCTCGGTGCTGCCGTCGAAGGGTGCGAGCTCCACGTCGTCGAACCCAACTTCGTCCCCCGTCCCGGTCGCGCTCCCCAGCAGCCGAACCCTCGCCTTGCGAGCACCCGCGGGGGGCACACGAATGTCCTCCACGAACTGCCAGAACTGCTCCGGCGCCAACCCTCCGCTATCGAACACGTCGAGCACCGTGCCGTCCTCAGCGTGGTACTCTACCGCCACGCGGGCCGATCCGGCGGGCGCCCATGCGAAGGCTTGGAACCGAAACAGAGCGATCCCCGCGTCGATCCGAGGGGCAAATCGCTCCAGGTTCACGTCCTGAGCGAGCTCCGCGTCGACCGAAGTCGTCGCGAAGTAGGCGATTCCGTGCGGGGCTCCGGGCTCGAGGCTGGCTCTCCAAGTTCCGGCGACTTCGAGCCATCCGGGAAGATCAGCGATCGATGCCGCAAACTCGGCGCTCCCGTTCGACAACTGATTCAATGAGGAGATTGTCGTGATCGTGCCTTGGGGATCGACTTTTCTGATTTGCGCGTTGCCTCGGTCCGCGATGAGTACCGAGCCGTCTTCCATGGAGGACACGGCAACGGGTCCGCTCAGCTCGGCCAGAACGCCAGGACCGCCATCTCCCGAGTAGCCCGGAACGCCCGTGCCGGCCACCGTCGAGATGACGGGATCCAGCTCCGACGCGGCCCGTGACTGCCCATCACCCTGGTGGATGATGCGTGCACCCGGGTCGTACGCGTGGTGGAAGAAATATGACCAACCTCCGAGGCCGACCGCCCGCTGGTCCCAACCTCCGACCTGCACCCGGTACTCACGCGCCAACTCGAAGGCCCCATCGCTGGCGGTCTGCTGAACGAAGGTTCCCCCTCCGAGCGGGAGGCCGAACGCCGCCGTCGTTTCGAGCGAAGACCACTGACTCATCGCAGGATAGCGATATCTGACGCTGACATGGGCAGGCTGCGCGCCTTGCAGCAGGCGGCCGAAAGCGTCCTTGCCGTCCCAACCCACGGCGGCAGTCAGATTCGCTCCCGCCGCAAGCTCCCGCACGAGCCGGCGTCCCGCAACCTCGACCTCGACCTTGATGGACTCGAGCCCGGAAGGGACCGACCCGAGCGTGAGGGGTACAGAGATTTCGTTCGGGAGGCGGTCCGCCAGTACCCGGTCGCTGCGATGCACGAGTGCATTGTCCGTGTTTGGCTCGAGTGGGACCGTTCGGGTCAACAAGTCTTCGACCGATGGACGCGGTACCTGGATCCCGAACCCAGCAGGTGGACCAGCGTCTAAACGCGCGCCGACCACACCGTCAAAGGCATAGGTCGAAAAGTGAGTCACCTCCGCACGCAGCAAACTCGTGCCGGCCGGGTAGAGCTGCGCGAGCGCCTGTCGCTCGTCCGTGCCGATGCCCAGGGCGAGGAGCCCGTCGTCGGTCTCCGCCATCCCATCGCCATCGATGTCCAGCGACGCCTGACTCAGCGAACCGGGGCCAAGGACTCGGACGACGCGGCAGGGTCGAGTCGAGCGCCAGACGCCAGCGGAGTGATCGTAGGAAGCCGCCGGTACCAGCGTGCCCACGGGCGCCCCGAGCGTGTTCTCCACCCAAAACGGAACGGGCTCGGATAGCACGATGGGGTCGGAGACTCCATCGCTGGCGATTTCCACGACGTACCGTCCTTTGACGCCCGGCGGCAGCGTTGCAGGCAGCGAGTGGGGCCCAAGGTCTACTCGAGAGTATTCGGTGATGCGGAGCTGCAAGGTCCCGACGGGCACCAGTTGGCCAAGCTCGAGACGAAACGCGTCCGTGGAAGGAAGGAAGATCAGCGAGGGCGTGCGCAGCCCCCGCGCGTCCTCGATGGAGCTCCCGCGCGCCACCGCGATCGCACTGGCCGGGAGACCGATCGAGGTCGCATTGATGTCGGCCCGCACGAGCACGATATCGTCGAGAACCCGAGATTCCTGCCACACAGTGTGAAGCGAGCGGTCGACGGACAACCATCCGGGCGCGCTGAACTGCACTGTCAGCCGCCCACCACCATTCGCAAGGAGGTCGAACATGCCGTCTCCGCGAGTGAGCGTTCGCCCAACCTCAGGCTGCTCCAGAACAGAGACTTCGACGCCTGCCAAACTCGACCCGGAGCTGTCGGCGACTCGACCGCGAACCCACACTGCCCTTCGACGATCGATTCCAATCGCTCCGACCTGGGTCGGCGGCTGACCCTCGACGAGAAACCGCATCGAATCGAAAAGGTTCGTCGCGACGGTCCGATCGATGGGCGGGGCCTCGATCGAGCTGGGCTGAATATCCGTCACCTCGAGCGTGAAATGGGACTGACCCGTGGCGCCATGCGGATCTTGGACGACGATGACGACGGGGTGAGTGCCCACTTGGACGGCGGTGGGAACGAACGTCAGATCGGCGCCGCTGATCTGCATCCCGTCGGGATGAGTCGCCAGACCGTACGCGAGCGATACAGAGTCATCATCCGGGTCTTCGGCCACGATGTGGTGCTGATAAAGTCGCCCCACGGGCGCGACCCTCTGCGCCTGGTTCAGAACCGACGGAGCCTCGTTGAGATGGACGACGTTCAGGTAGACCGTCGTCACGGACCGAAGCGATCCAATCGAGAGCTCATAGTCGAAGCTCTCTGCTGCCTCCGGCTGCCCCTCTTCCGTGGCATACTCGAAGCTCCCATCGAGCGCGAACAGCAGAAGACCGCGGTTGGGATATCGAGTTACAGCGGCGACTGCGCCTTCGGAAATCAGGTCATTCTCGAGCACGCCGGGCGCTAGCACGCTGAGGTTGTCGCCCGCGACGACGTCGAATGCATCGGGCTGAGCCACGGGCGTGGATGGGTCCGGCGGAAGTCCGCCGCAGGCGATGATCGGCTCGTGACGCACGCCCGTCAGCGGATCGCAGGAGTCCGCAGTGCATGAGTCGCCGTCGTCGATGGTGGGCGGAACGCCTGCGAGACAAGCTCCGGCGCTGTCGCAGAGCTCGACGCCATCACACGCGTCTCCGTTGGCGCACGAGGCTCCCGCGACTTGCGGCGCGTGAATGACTCCCGCGAGCGAATCGCAGGAATCAGCGGTGCATGAGTTGCGGTCGTCGATGGTGGGCGGAACGCCTGCGAGACAAGCTCCGGCGCCGTCGCAGAGCTCGGCGCCATCACAGGCGTCTCCGTTCGCACACTCGGTCCCGGCCGGTTGAGGCTCGTGGCTTGGGCCGGACGAAGGATCACACGCGTCGGCCGTGCATAGGTTGCCGTCGTCGACCACGATCGGACTGCCGGCCAGGCAACTGCCCGCGCCGTCGCAAGTCTCTTCTCCGTCACAGGCGTCCTGATTTGAGCACGACGCGCCGGCCGACGCGGCCACGTGAGTTACGCCCGAGGCTGGAACGCAGTCGTCCACGGTGCATGAGTTGCCGTCGTCGATCACCGGCGGCGTCCCCGCGAGACACGCGCCTGCGCCGTCGCAGGCTTCGTCGCCGTCGCAGGCGTTCGCGTTCGAGCAGGATGCTCCGGTGGGCTCGGGATCGTGGCGGGGCCCGCCCGACGGATCACACCCATCCGCGGTGCACGGGTTGCCATCGTCGATGACCAGCGGAGCGCCCGGGACGCACTGGCCCGCGCCGTCGCAGGTCTCGGCTCCGTCGCAGGCGTCGGCGTTGGCGCACGAAATCCCGGTGGGGCTGGGCTGATGCACACACGCTCCCGAGCTGCATGAGTCCAGGGTACACGGATTCCCGTCGTCGCACCCTCCCGGGCACTCAGCGACTCCAAACCCACCCTCGAAGTCGACCTCGGCGTCTTGGCCGACTTCGACCCACTTCCCGAAGAAAGCGCCCCGCACGTTCGCGCCCTGACGAAGGTGCAGCTTGCCGTTGGGCGCCAAGATCAAGGCTCGGACGACTGCCTTCTGTCCGATCACCGCCGCCTCGGGGCTCGCATGGAGGTTGCCGCTCGCGCCATTGAGTCCGTGGACCTCGAGCCGTACGTCACGCGCGGTCAGGCTCGGCGCCGAGGGCGCGGGTCCAAGGTAACTCTTCTGGCCAGGCGCGAGCCGCCCGGAGATGGAAACGACCACCGGTCCGAGCGCCTCGACGCGGGAGTCTTGGCCGACGTCCAGGCTGGCAAAGTCATACTCACCCGCCTCGAGCTCGAGCCTGCAGCCTTGCCGCAGCAAGACCTCGCCCAGCGAGCTCGGACCGATGCGCCGAACCTCGCCCTGCGCCAAAGTCAGCGGCGGCGAGCCGGGGACGGCCGGAGGCAAGGCCGGCATCACCGGCAGAGCCGAGGCTGGGAAAGGAAAGAGGGTGCCACGCTGCGCTTGGTTTTCGACGAGCTCGTCGGCGAAGACGTCGCCTACGCTCGCGTGGTTGCGAAGTCTCAGGCTCTTGGCTGCCACGTCGAACGCGTGTCCGATGCGGGCGTCCTGACCGATCGTGGCGAGCGCGTCGTCGCAGAGCGCCTGGCTGAGTGTCGGCGAGAGGACTGCGACGTCGCCGCCGTCCACCGACGAGTCGAGGCGCCGTCCAGGTAGCCGGTGCCCGAGCGGCTGTAGTCCAGCGTGTCCTTGGTCCCTGCCTCGTCCTCGAGGTTGTACCTGAGTAAGAATTCTCTTGTGGGTGGAATTCACCTGCTCCCAAGTTTCGGCACTCACCCTTGCCTCAGAGTTCGTCGCTTGCGCGCGCTTGAATTGCCTCCCGGCGGAATCGCGGCGCCTGCAAAGTCCGGAACGGACTTGATGAGCGCGGCGTCGAGGTCGCAGACGGTTCCGCGCGTGACGACCCGCTCGAGCCGGCCTTCTTTGGTAACCCAGTCCCAGCACCCCCTAGCCCAGCCTCATAGGTGATCACTTAAGAGCCTAGCCTAGCCCGGCAGAGCCCGGCAGAGCTGCAACCAAAGCCGAATCCACGAATCCACGAATCCACGAATCCACGAATCCACGAATCCACGAATCC
>CAYXDO010000007.1:0-11507 GCA_964463485.1 uncultured Myxococcales bacterium
TTCGCGTCCAAAGTCTTGCCAGATCGTGCGCGAACTTTGGGAGAAAGAGATTATCAAGTCCGAACACTCACCCCGTTGCGAGGGGACTGAGTAGCTATCTAAGGCTAGCGTGTCAATCCAGACCACGAGCAGACCGAGGGCGAGACTCACTCGACCGGGCTCAGCGGTTTTTCGAAGTGCCGCGGCTGGGTGTCGAGCCCGGGGACCTCGAGGGCAGCGATTCCTTGAACAGCAAATAGTGCCGCCGAACTCGGTCCACGTATTCCTCGGACGCGAGGCACTGGTCCTGGATCACTTCGAGAAGGGCTGACTCATACGAGCATCGACGCGGACGATCGGGTTCGAGAATGGGTCCCTTTGCGTCCCTCGCCAACTCATGATCCCCTCGGGCCCATTTCACATAGAAATCCAGGGGCTCCCAGCCAAAGCCAATCGTAGTGACATGCTCGGAGCCGGCGCGAACGAAGAGCATCGCTCGACGACAATCGCACGATTTTCCCGCACAGAAGGCTTCGATGAGGTCGTAGCGGCCCGGTGGTACCACAGAACCCTTCGAGAAGTGGAGGGCGCGGGTCTCGGCGAAGGCCAGCGTCTCGTGGAGCGTGTAAAAGGGCCGGAATCGACCTTCGTTCGGATCCACGTCCGCGCCAGCCAGCCTCGCGAACATCTGGGAAACATCGAGGAGGGACGGGCGCGCAGAGATAGGCTGTGGCCCCGCGGCGCGCGGCCTCGCTCTTCTCGAGTTGCGTCCGATGGGCTTGAACCGTGCCACGTCCTTAGTTCGGACATTCGAGGAGCGGCGTCAAGGGCGAGTTGTCGTCGGGCGCTGTGGAGCTTGGGTCCGAGACCGAGTGGGACGGAGATCGGAAGGCAACTTTGGGAGAAAGAGACTCGCCTCGTTGCTGTTGCGGCTGTTGTTGCTGTTGGGTGATTGAGACGACGTACTCGATGCCCTCTGAACTCTGAACCGCTACTCAGACCCTCTGCACTCCGACTTGATTCGCATACTCAGCGAGAGCCTCCAGATCGTCGAGATCGGAGGTGAGCGCGGTCCCACCCGGTTCTGCGAAGGCCACGACGAGCGCGTCGACCGCGGAGCCTCGACCAGCTTGCCGCCGCAACTGCGCCGCGCGACGTGCCAACGGCTCAGGAGTCGCTTCTACGACCTTGCACGTCTTCAAGAACTGGTTCGCCCGGGCGTCCCGCCCGACATGACCTTCCAGACACTCGACCAACACGATCGCTGGAACGACGGGCGGCCACAGGTCGTGCTTGCGCAGCGCAATGATCAACGCAGCTGCCTCTCGGGAGCGCTGAGCCAAACTGCTGACTCCGCTCGCGTCGAGGACGAGCACCCGTCACCCTGCCTTGCGCAGGGTCCGTCGAGCCACTCGTCGAGCTACGGCCTCGGCGCGTGCAACCTGGCCGTCGCTGGGTGGGCCCACCTCGTCGAGCAGACCGGCGACGTACCGATCCGTCTCTGCTAGCACCAAACGCCCAGGCGCGCCGATTTTGGCGTTTTTCGAAGTTCCGGGGATCGACGCGGACTGGTTGGCGGCCCATGATCGCTGCGTGAGCGCGGCAGAGAACGCGACTCGGAGTCGCGAGGATCGACGAATGGCGGTTCTATCGGCTTGGGCCGTGGAGACGAAGATTGATCTCGAACAGCTCGACCTCGGCCAGCAGTGGGTCTTGTTCGCGGCCCTTGAGGTCGTCGCGTTCTTAGATACGGTGGGCCCACTGAAGCGAATGGTCGGCTACTTCCTCGCGCATTCGGGCATGGGGCTCACGAGCGCCGTCGTGGCCGCGGTTGTCGGAGTCTCCGATCGGGCAGTCCGTAAGACACGAAGTCAGTCGCCGGAGGACCGCCTACACAACGTCCGGCACCCCTCGCAGGGCCATCGCAAGCCGAAGCTTGCGACTCGGGATGTTGGAAGGCTCGCGAAGTTTTTTGCGACAAATCCAAAGGCTAAGGTGGCTGAAGTACTATCGTTCGTGAGTATCGAGTTTTCTGTCGATCTGGACCGTTTGACTCTGCGACGATTCGTGAAGAAATTCGGCCTTGGTTGCCTTCGTGGCGACCAAGTTATTGTCGAAGACTCCCCCCTTTTGTCGCCCACACGAACTTCGGAGGTGCATTCCTGCTGATTCCGGAGGCTTTGAAACTGAGTCGGGTCGCCGAAACGTGTCTGAAGCGCCTTGGCAAATCATGGCAGCCGACTCGGCTCGTGCTTTCTCTGTTCTTCAAAGCCATTCTCGGCGTTCCGAGAGTCTTCCACTTCGAGAGTCTCGATGACGTCGGCTTCGCGATTCTCACAGGCGGGAAGCGAGTGCTCGGACGCAGTGCACTTGGTGGCCTTGTTCGCGCAGCCTCGGTACGCGGCGTCTTTGCTCTGGTCAAGAAGACCGAGGCTCGTATCCCGTGGTCCAAAATCCTCCATATCAGTATTGACGAGCACGCGATTGCTCGATTCACGCGGAAGTTTGCGATCAAGAAGGGCTACCACACGATTCGTAATAAGCGAATGAAGGTCGAAAAACTTTTCTTTTCGTACTGCGTTCGAACTCATAGGCTACTGTCAATTATCGTCACTCGCGGGAACGCTCGACTCTCCGAGCTCAGTATTCAGCTGCTGAAACGGCTTCGCCGTCGAGCACGCGGTGCGCAGATTCGAGTAATCCTAGACGCAGGTGCCGCTGAAAACTACAGCCGGCTGCTCGAACTCACGCGCCAAAGGAACCAGGTGACGATCGTTCGAACTCCGCGACGCCCGACCTATCGCAAGCTGTGGGAGTCGATTCCGAAATCCGCGTGGACTGATCTTGAGGAACCGGGTCCTTATAAGAAAGCGCCGCCAAAGCGGATCTCGATTGCCGAGTCACGCATGAAGGTCGCCGGAACTGATGTGCGTACAATCGTCATCCGGGAACGAGCGCGTCGGGGCAAGGACCGGTGGCATGCACTGTGTGTGGGTGTTCGGCGACGAGCTCACGCCCGCCTATGACATCGTCCGCGAGTTTCGCGAACGTCAAGATCACGAACAGACCTATCGCATCATGCTCCATGACCTCTTCGGCGACACAGCCCCTTCCGGATACAACAAAAAAAGCAAAAACCCACGCAGGCCCGGCTTTCAACAAAACGCTTTGACCCTCTACAGCTGGATCGCCGCGCTCGCGGCAAACACACTCATCCAGTTCGCTCAAACCCTCCCCGCAGCGCTGCCGCCCGGAAAATACAACCGCTACCACCCTCGAACGCTTCGACGTTGGCTCTTCGTCGTACCAGCCGAGATATGGCAGACGTCGAATACACTCATTGTACACCTCCGCCCGTTGAAACTTAGACCTCTGTGGGTGACAATTGTGGACCGATTCAACGCTCGTGCCGTCCGAATTCCGTGGCTTGAGAATCGCCGCATTCTATTGTCGCTCAGTGGATCGCGAGCGGAACCAGTATTCGATCCAGCCGCGAACCGCCTGGGCGTTTGGTGCTAGCAGATCTTGGCGACGTAGCTCCACCTCTACCGCCTTCTGCAGGAGCTCCGAGACCGCGAGACCGCGCGCCTTCACTTCCCGGTACATGGCTTCCGGAAGATAAACTTGCATTCTTGGCATACGCCTAGTTATACACCTCACGACTCTGGAGGCAAGCCTCGAGCAGGGTCGTTCTTGTCGTTCTTCGGTCCGCTTGGCAACGGCTCGCTGCGTACGTACTCTGCCTGGGCGAGCTTGGAGTCGCACCTTCGGTGTTCAGGAAAGCCGGATATCGACGATGCCGATCCCATCTGCGCACGCGGGTCTACTCGCGAGAGTATGTGTGACTCTACCGAGCCATGGCTTCGGTTCGGCCCCCTGGGTTGTGCAGTCGAGTGATTTCGGGTTGCTCCACGAGCCACTCGTACCAGACGTGGGTGCGGCTGGCTCGCCGAAAGAAGTGGAGCTCGATGGGTTCGAGGCGACGCAGTCGGATCGCTCGCTCGAGGGGGAAGTAGAGCGGCGCCCAAGACGAGCCGGCGGTTTCGCGACCGGGCAGGATGGAGATTCGATGGCCCGCGTACAGGTCTGACTCGAAGAATCCCGCGAAGCCATGCAACACGCTCGTCGACATGGGGAGGAATTCGAGCTTGGCCTGTCGATCGCTATCGAGTCCTTTGAGGTCCCGATCTGGTCTTGGGTGCATGAACTCGAAGCAAGGTTTCGGGGCGGCGAGCAAGTGAGAGCGTCCGAGGGTGGACACGACCGGGCGCTCCGAGCGGGTTCCTTCGCGGGAAGCCGCGGAGAAGAGCGTCGGGGCGAACACTGGCGCCAGCCAACTCTGGTAGTAGGAGGGCAGGACGATCGCGTGGGGTGCGAGATGGCGCTCCATGGGTTCGAGACACTCAGGTGAGAGCTCGTTGTCCCCGAACCCTCCGAGGAGCTCACTGACGAGCAGGTCGATAGGTCGTTCTGGGACGAACGCGCGCATGTCGCCTTCGAAGAACCGGACTTGGTCGCCCCACTCTCCACGAATCCGCTGCCGGAGAGTGACTGCGGCGTTCGGGTTCTTTTCGATCGCGAAAAGTCGCACTCTCTTGTCGAGCTCCTTGGCTGCGGCCAAGGTGGCTTCGACGAGGGGTCCGCGGCCAGCGCCTGCGACGACCACGTGCGCATCCTCGAGGGCGAGGTCGCGGAGCGCCGCTCGAATGGCCGCGAGGTAGCGGGTGTATTTTTCGGTTCCGAGCTCGAAGTGCTCGTAGGTTTGGCTGTCGAGGTGGTCACGCAGGGGCTGCGCGGCGGTGATGAGCTGCCCGGCGTAGCGCGCGGACGTTTGTCCGTCCGTGGACAGCGCGCCCCAGGAAGCGCTGAAGAGGGTGTCGAGGGCCTTGCGCGCCTCGATGAGCGAAGCGTCCGTTCGAGCGAGCACGAGCCCGGAGCGAGCGAGCTTGGTGAAAAAGCGTCCCATGGCTTCGCGAACGTCGGCGCCTGCCCGCAGGAGGAGCTCGGCTTCGACCGCGAGGCACTCGACGGGCTCGGCGAGCCATCGCGCGAGCTCGTCTGGTCCCGGGACTTTGTGGGTGACTTCCAGGCACAAGACGAGTCGAGGGTCGTAGTCACAGATCGTGCGGATGCGGTCCCAGTTGGTCCAGCTGGTTTCGTCCCAGGCGACCGGAACCCAGACCGGGGCGGTGGAGGCGGGTTCGAGCAAGTGGGCCATGAGGGCTCGGCCGTAATCGGCGATGGGTTCGAAGGGCGGGGGCGCGATGACGACCGGCAGGCCGAGGTGACGAGACCAGGCCAGCTGCTTCTCGAGGGCGGGCTCGGTGGTGGCGGTGCCGCGTCCTACGATGAAGCTGCGCCAGGTCGCCGCACCCAAGTCTCGGTCCGAGTAGCCGTCCTCGCCTTCGGGCGCTAGGTCCAGCACGGCGAAGTCGAAGCCGCCGTCGCAGACCCGCTGAAACGAGGCCGCCAAGTCGTGGTCGGCGGTCATGCGAACGCCCGTGTGGAGGCGCTCCGTCTCTTCGCTCATGGGCCGCGCATCCTACCGGAAGCTCCCACAAAGCGGTGGACTTGCTTGTCCCGAACGAAGCGGGGCGGGGGAACCGGCGTCGAAAGAACACCGGCTCGGGCCCGCCCCGTTCAACCGGAGAAGGTCAGGTGATCGGCGCCGGCTTCTCAGCCGACTTTGACCTCGATCGCCTTGGGTTTCTGCACCTCCGCGCGCGGAACTCGGACCGAGAGCAGGCCGTCCTTGAACTCAGCGACCAGCTTCTGCTCGTTGATGTCCTCCGGCAGCGTGAAGCTCCGGAGGAAGCTTCCGTAGTACCGCTCCACACGATGGAAGCGCTTGCCCTTTTCCTCCTTCTCCTGATGCCGCTCCCCGGTGATGCTCAGGACACCGTCCTTCACTCGGACCTTGATGTCCTCCTTCTTCATCCCTGGGAGCTCTGCCGTCACGCAATACTCCTCGGGGGTCGAGGCCACGTCGACGGCAGGCATCCAGTCCGAGCGAGTCATGTTCTCATCGCCCGGGGTGCGCTCGTACTCCGGCCAGCGGCCGAAGAAGCGACTCATCAACTTCTGCATCTCATCCAACTCCTGAGATGGATTCCAACGGGTCAGGTTCATACGTACTCCTTTCGCACTGGGCTCGTTCCCGCGCCCAGAAGTCGTGCAACTCATAGGCCTCTACGCTCGACCGTCTAGTCCCCTCGCTTCGAGCGAAGGAATTTTCTGTTTTCTGGGGTCCCACGCAAGGGTTTCGTGAGGGAGGCGAGATACTCATCGATCGCTTGCCTCTTTGCCCTCGACCCTCGACCCTCGACCCTCGACCCTCGACCCTCGATCCCCGGATCGCGTGCGGGACGGCGGTCACGAACGGGCGCCCGGCGCGATTCGATGCGACAGTGGGTCGAGTATGCGTCGCGAGAACTGGCTGGTCGCGTCTCTATTCCTGTTCCCCTCAGTGTCCCTGGCCCAAGGGGCGCTCGGCCCGGAGTCGCTCCTCGAATACATCCAGGCCCGCTCCGACCTCGAGGAGGTCCAGCGCAGGGCGTACGAGAGCGAGATCAGGGTTCGGTTCGGTGGGGAAGCGCTCGAGCCCCAAGACGCAGGTCACGTCGAGATTAGGGTCGCCAAGGAGATCCTATCGGCGGCGATCTTTCTGCAAATCCCTGCCAAACGCGCCGTTGCCGGAGCTTGGGACGGATACCACGGAGCCCTCGACTACGTGCCTCCGCCGATCGCCGTGGACTACGAGATCCTGAAGTTTCAGGGGCGTCCTCCCAAGGGTCGACCGATCGACCTCGCCTTCGACTTTCCCAAGTATTACGCCGACGAAATCGCGCCCGACCTCGTCGCGTACTGGGAAGACGCCTTGGCCACGGACAAGGTCCGTGAGTGGGACATCGAAGAGACCAAGCAGGCCCTCGACGAGACCCGTAAGTTGATGCGGCCTTTGCTGCTCGAGAAGCTCCGGCTCCTCGCACGCCTCGCCAAAGACCGAGCTCGCGCGACCGGCCGACGCCAGAAATTTCTCGAGGAGGCCACCGCCGAGATCGAGGCCGAGCTGTCTCGCTCCTTCAAAGGAGTCGCGGCCAAGCCGGAGGTCCTCGACCGCAGCCGCGAGCCCTTCGCGCGCCTGAAGCTCCAGCTCGAGGCAACGCGCGGCAAGCTCACCGACGAGGATGCGCTGCTCGATCCGGCCTTCTTCCGGGCCGCGGCCGATCGAGAGCAGAAGGAACGCGAAGCGCGCGAGCAACGTGCGCGAGACGAAGCTCGCCGAGAGGCCGAGGAGCGTCGGTTCCGCGACGCGTATCAGCGCCTCGCGGACGAGGCCAAGGCGGCCCGGGAGCGCGACGAGGCTGAGCGCAGGGAGCGCGACGCCGACGAGCGTGAGGCCGAGGCGCGCGCACGCGCGGAGCGCGAGGCGGCCGAGCAAGAAAGGGACCGGGCGCGCCTCGAGGAGCTGAATCGGAGGCTGGAGCGAGAGTCCAAAGACCGAGCCCGAAGACGTCGCGAGCTCGAGGAGCGGCTCGAAAGGGAACGTAAGGACCGAGAAGAGTCCTTAGAGCGCCAATCCCGCGAAAGAGATCGACGAGAACGAGAGTCGAGGGAGCTCGAGGCTCGCGATCGAGGTGAGTCCTGGTCGTTCGATCGCATTCGCGCGCGGCTCGATGGAGTCGTTGGTTCCTGGCTCGGGACTCCGTACCTCTGGGGGGGCTCGCAAAAAGGCGTCGGCACCGATTGCTCCGGATTCACTCGCGGAGTCATGTTGGAGGGATTCTCGCGGCAGCTCCCGCGCACGAGCCGCGACCAATTCCTCGAAGGTCAGGAGGTCGAGAGTGCTCCGGATGCCGGTGATCTCGTCTTCTTCGACATCAAAGACGCCGGCCAAATCAGCCATGTCGGCGTGGCGCTCGGTAACGGAAAATTCGCCCACGCCGGAACTTCGTCGGGCGTGACGCGAGCAGACCTGTCCGCTCGATACTTTCAGCGAGCGTACCGGGGCGCCCGCCGAGTCATCGGACAGTGATCAGTGAGACAGTGAGTCAGTGAGTAGACCCGTTGATTCGCCGTCGAGCTCGTGGCACCCTGAGGAGTGCATCGGGTCGTGCCCCCGACTTTTTTGAAACTTTCTCTTCGTCTGAGGGCTCGCATCGAGACGCTCACTGGTTCGCCGATGCCATCGACTCACCCGGATCCGAGGCGCATAGAGAGCTCCCGCGGCTTTTACTACCTGAAGCGTTATCCGTCCAAACGCAAACTTCGCCAAGAGACGCGATTCCTCGACCGCGTTCAGCCGCACCTGCAAGGACTCGTCCCGGAGGTCCTCCTGAGCGACGAACACGAGCTCGCGGTACTCATGACGGGCCTGGCTGGCGACCCGTTTTCTCGCCTCGACCTTCCGCGAGATCGAGAAGTCGCACTCTTCCACTCGGCTGGCTGGTTCCTCTCCCAGCTCCACGCAATCGACGTCGTCGACGACGACGAGCTCACGATCGCGGAAGGGCTGCGGATGCGCGCCGCGGCCCTCGCCCATGCGGTCGGGGCAGAGACTAGGTCACTCGCGAGCTTCGCGCTCGAGCAACTTTCGAAGCTCGATCTCTCCTCGGAGCTCCGGGTGCCCTGCCACCGCGACTTCGATCCTCGGAATTGGCTGGTGGACGGATCGATGATTCGAGTCGTCGACTTCGAGCACGCTCGCCTCGACGCTCGGGTCGCCGACGTCACCCGGCTGTGGACCCTGGTGTTTCCGGGACGCGACGAGCTGGAGGCAGCGTTTTTCGCTGGTTATGGGAGGCGCTTTCCGTCGGGGAGCCTTCTGGCCATGGCCGCCTTGGACGCTGCGGCGACCCTCTCGTGGGCGACCCGGCACGGCGACCCTGAGTTCTTGGCTCGAGGTCGGAGAATGGCCAAGCGGGTCGAAGAGTGTGCTCCACCTTTTCGGGCGATCTGCTAAACTCACGACGTGACCCGGGTGCGGCTCGTATTCGTCGCGGATACCCACCTTGCCCACGAGGAGCGAAGATTTCTCGTGCCTCAGGGAGACGTGTTCGTTCATGCGGGAGACCTTTGTAGCTATGGCCGTCTCTACGAGCTCGAGCGCGCGGTTCGGTGGATTCGAGATCTCGATTTTCGGCACAAGATCGTGGTCGCGGGCAATCACGACTGGCCCTTTGCTCGCGAAGCAGAGGCCGCGCGGGCGCTGGTCAGCGAGGTTGCGACATACCTGGAGGATTCGGGCGTCACCCTAGAGGGCGTGAAATTCTGGGGCAGCCCCTGGCAACCGGCCTTCGGGGGCTGGGCCTTCAATCTCCCTCGGGGTCGAGCTCTGGCCGAAAAATGGGAGATGATTCCGGTGGACACCGATGTACTCATTACTCATGGTCCCCCGCGAGGCTTCGGGGATCGTACGTTTCGCGGCAAAAAAGAGGGTTGCGACGAGCTCCTCCGCTGTCTCGAGAAGGTCCATCCGCCGATCCACGTTTTTGGCCACATCCACGAAGACGGGGGTTTGTGGAATCATCAAGGCACCACGGTTGCAAACGTCACCACGTGGGACTGCGAGCGTGGCGCGACGGCGCTCGATTTCGACGTGGAGTCGAGGCGAGTGATTCCGGTGATCGTGCCCCCGCGGCGAGGGTGAGTCGAGATGGGACATGTCGACGATCATCGCTCGGCGCTGGGCAAACCACAGAGGACACAGAGCAGGAACGCAGAGAACCCAGAGGATTTTTGGAGAAGTGCCCTCCGTGTTCCTTCTCCGTGCTCTCCGTTGTTCATGCGGAGGTTGAACTGAATCGCCGCAGGAGGGTCGTGCACCCATCCCTGACCCCAAAGACCCAAACGGCGTCTACGTGGCCGCAGGTGTTACCGGGCTGGCGCAGGCGACTGTCGTGCGGGTAGACTCTTTGCGTGGATGTTCGCGAGGCAGAGCGAGCGCTCGAAGGCGTGCCGCTCGTGGCGGTGATCGAGGGAAAGATTCCAGACGTGCGCAGGATTCTCGATCGCTGCGTACAGGCGGGTGTGCCGGCGATGCTCGGGAGCGATCCGTGCTGCGGCGGCGGATGTGGACCCAAGGCGAAGCTCATGGTGCGTCACGAAGACGCGAATCGCGTGGCGGCGTTGCTGCAACGGGATTGGCTAGAGGCCGCGGCACGCGAGGGGACCCTTGGCTCCAAAGGGATCGAACGGTTGATTTCGGCGCACTCGGCAGCTCCGGACGTGGACCCTCCTTGCCCCGCTTGTGGTCACGAAGGAGCGCTGACTCTCGCCGGCGCTTGCGCCGACTGCGGCCTCCAGCTCGCCTGAGTGGCGGGTGGCAGAGTTGCCTTTGGTTGGAGCGCGCGACAGAGTCTCTTCCGTGGACGAAGGTCGGGAGCGGATCGACTCGCTCTCTGCGTTCACGCGTATCCTGCAGGCTACGTCCGCTTGGACCGTCGACTCTCTCCTGGATGATCCGCGACTCGACCAACTCATCACTCGTTTGGCCGTCGACGACCGCGAGCTTGCACTCCTCATGCAGGCGCGCTCGGCGCTGCTTTGGTCTGGGGCTCTCGAGCTCGCACCGCGACGCGAGGTCGTGGATTGGCGCTCCGGTCTCGAGAAAATCCTCGCGTTCGACCCTCCGCGACTGGAGGTCGCCGCCTCCGCGTCCGAGTGGGCCCGTGTGCCGAGTGAGCGGATCCTCGCGACGAGCCCAAAGAGGAGTCACGACGACGCGGTCCTGTACCCGCAGACGCCGAGCCCTCTGGTGTTGCTCGACCGCGACGACGAGTATGTGAGCGTTCGATCCGGCATACTGAATTTCGGCCATCAGGGCGCGAGCTTCGTGAGACTGTCTTCGCCTCCGACTCAGGAGCAAACGAACGCGTGGTGCCAGGAGATTCTCTCGAGCGACGAGCCGAATCCTTGGAGCTCCGAGCGGATTTATCCCCACCTGGATTGGGCCTGGACCGAGCACCCTATTCAGCGTGAGGGGGCCGCTCTGCTCTGGACCAAGCTCGACCTCGAGCTCGGGTTGGTCTGGCTCGGACTTCGGTGTGCTGCTCAGCGGGGCGACGGCGTGAGACTCCACGACGGCCGAATTCTCCTTTCGATCGGAAACGGAGTCGTCGTCGTGCTCCATCTGAGGGAGGCCCCGGGAGCAGGTGAGTCTGTCCGGGCGGCGATTGTTCATCGCGGGCCGCCGGAGGGTTACGAGGACCGGTGGAGAGACCAGTGGATGCCTCGGATGACCGAGAGCTCGGAGGTCCATATGTTGCGCGACCTCATCTTTCTCGCGTCGGAGATGGTCCTCCGAATCGAAGTCATCCACTCCACCTTCTTGTCACATTTGCAGTCCGAGCAAATGGCCAGGTGTGGGTTCGGGCCGTCGGTCATTGGTGAATCGGGCACGGGCACGTCATGAGTTTCGGAGCCTTTTTCAGCCGCTGGCAAGATGTCTGCGCTCCCAGGGCCGATGTCTAGGTCCGCGAAGCTTCGGCGCAGGCAAGATGCCTGCGCTCCCAGGGCCAATGTCCTGG
>CAYXDO010000007.1:11607-131190 GCA_964463485.1 uncultured Myxococcales bacterium
TCCGCGAAGCTTCGGCGCAGGCCGATGTCCTGGTCCGCGAAGCTTCGGCGCAGGCCGATGTCCTGGTCCGCGAAGCTTCGGCGCAGGCAAGATGCCTGCGCTCCCAGGGCCGGTGTCCTGGTCCGCGAAGCTTCGGCGCGGGCCGATGTCTTGGTGGGCGAAACTTAGGGCGCAGGGTCGGGGTCAGCTCCCTTCGGGCTTCGACTTCAACGAGAGCGTGCTGATTCGGAACCCGAGCGGATCTGACTTCGCCTTTCCATCCTTGTTGCAGGATTCGAGGACGAACCCATACGGGGTCCCGGAGTTTCCGGCTCCGTCGCGGTAGGTCACCACGAACGGATCTCCGTCGGTTGCCTTGGTGAACAGCACGGAGGCTCGTCGCTGTTCGTCGCTGATCGCCTGACCGTGAGGCTCGGGGAGGCTGAGGTTCTTCACCTCGCCCGTGCGGCTGTTTTGGACCGAGATCTGGGCTCCTGGCGGGAGCGCCTTGTCGAAGACCACCTGAGTGACTCGGTCGCCCGTCTTGGCGAACTCGAGCTGCTGAGCATTGAACGTCCCGCCCGTCTTGCCTGCGAAGGTCGTCTCGAGCTTCTCGAACAGGCCGGAGTCTTCGGCCAGGGCTTTGGCCGCGTCGCGGGCGGGCTGGGGCCAGTTCGTCTGTCCAGAGAGTTGAACGAGGTAGTCCTTGGTCACGTTGATCCAGCCGAATTGCTGCATACACGCGTCGACGAACGCGGACAGCTTGGCCACCTGCTCCTTCGAGAACACGGTCGTCGAGGCGGCCACGTTGTCTCTGATCAGTTTGGGTGCGGTGACGTCCCTCGTCGCCTTGCCGAGCACGCGCTCGAGCTTCCCCTGTTCAGCGGCCCCAGGCAGACCGGTGACGCCGGTGTTGATGTCGATGTTGGCTCCTCGGACGTTTTGGAAGCCGCCGCTGGCGACGGGTTCGTTGATGTTCTGATTTGCCCAGCCGGTCGGGTCCAGGCGAACGTAGATGCCGTCCGAGACGTTGCCCTGGGCGTCGGCCTGTCGAAGCACGAGCTCCTCGCCGGCGACGACACCCTTCTCCTTCATCTGCTCCGCGTTGAGTGCGATGGTCGCGCGGCGGTTGGCGACGTCGTAGCCGACTACGGGGAGCTCGAACACGGCGTCTTTTTTCGCAAAGCTCGCGGCCGCGTCGTCGCCGAGGCTGATGAATTGGATCCGGAACTTGCCGTCCTTGGGGGCCTCGATGTTGCCGAGCTCGATCAGGACCGGATCACGCCCGGGTCGTGGACCTGGGGTCGGCGCCGGGTTTGGGACGATCACCGAACCGTCGTTGGCCAGCTCGAAGGCCCAGGCCCTCACGAGCTGAGGGGTCGCCGGCTTGGTCGCGTCCGAGGATTTGCACGCCTCGACCACGCCCCCTTGCGGTGGCTTCTGCTCCTCGGTGCCGTATGCCTTCTGGATGCCAATGGAAGCTTGTTTGCCGATCGTCGTCATGCGCGACGTCTGCCAAACGCGGCCTTTAAAGGCAAGTGACGGCGACGCAGCGGCTACTGCTCGTGCGGCCCTGCTGCGCGATGAGTCTTCGCTTCGCCGGTCGAGCCGCTGATTCGAGACTCACAGCGGTCCAGTACGGCTTCGAGCGACTTCTTCATCAGCTCGAGCTCGTTCTTTCCAGACAGCTCCGGCTCACACACGGTCCGTACGGTCTCGATCGCCTCTCCGCGCAGGCCTCGAGCGACGAGGGAGCGACTCAGGAGCACCTGCGCTCGCGGGTCGGACGAGCCGAGGTCCTCGAGCATCCTCCTCGCGCTCTGGGCATCACCTTTGAAGAGCGCAGCTGCAGCCGCGTCGATCACGTCGAGCTCACCTTCCGAGATACTCATCGTGCTCGTCGTGATTTCTTCGTAGAAAGGAGGTTCGAACGGAGACCTCTCTGCCGTGATCCCTTCTCTCGACGGAGCGGGTTCGACGATGACGGTCTTTCGAACGGGCTTTGGCTCAGGCTCGGGCGTCACGGCCGGGGCTCTCGGGCTCAAGGTCGCAGCCGCGACGCCGGCGATCCCGAGGGCTGCGAGCGTCGAGTATACGAACGCTCTCGTCGATCGACGCGCGGGTCTGGTGAGTCTGGCTCTGATCAAGGCCGGCTCGTCGACCGATGGCTCGGCCTCGACGGCTCGACGGACGAGCTCGGTCGCGCGTGTTCCCAACTCACCCTCGGGCGGCGCGTCGATCCAACGTTTGGTTTGGTTCGTCATGGTCGTGCCTCGCGCCGCTCGAGCTTTTCGAGCTTTGCCAAGAACTCTTTTCTCGCTCGGCTGAGTCGAACCCACACCAAGTCTTCGCTGACGCCGAGCCGCCGCGCGATCTCCGATCCGGCAACGCCTTCGAGCTCGAACAGCACGAAGACCTCTCGGTGCGCCTCCTTCAGCTGCTCGAGCACCCGATACACTCGGCGACGCGCCTCGATTTTCTCGAGCTCTTCGTGTGGTGTCTCCGGGGGTGATTCCTCGTCGCGAAAAAGAGACTCCTTGAAGAAGGAGTAAAAGGCGGACTTTCTTCGATGGGCCCGCACCACGTGGGCGGTGATTCGGTAGAGCCACGTGGTCAACGCCGCTTGGTGACGAAGCTCGCCGAGGCGTCGCTCCACCACCAAGAATACGTCTTGCACGACGTCCGACGGCTCGACGCGCGGGCCGCCGAGCAGCGCGGCCCATCGGGCGACCTGGCGAGCATGCTGTCGAAAGACCGCGTCGAGATCGAGCGGCGCGGCGGTCGCCCCCAACCGAGCCATGGACAACGACCGGGGTGCGAGCCGCTCGTTCACGGGATCTAGTGTCGCCGCGGTGGGGCGATCTTACAGAAATCTTCGATGTCAGGTGCGTCTCGGCTTTCGACACCAGCACGTATGAATTCCAAAACGAACGCCGCCCTCCTGATCGGCACCGCCCTCCTGCTCACTCGCTGCGACGAGCCACCCGCGCCGGCCCTTCCGCCGCCGGAGCCCGAGCTCGAGGCGCCCAGCTTCGAAGAGTACCCGACCGAGGACCCGCTCGAGGTGCGCGTGTACGAGCCCATCGGCAAGCGCGACCCGTTCCGGTCGATCTTCGAGACAGTCCGGACCGAACCGGAGAACGTCGCTGTGCTCCAGCGCTTCGAGCTCGACCAGCTCCGGCTGACCGCCGTCGTGTCCGGAATCGCCCAGCCCTACGCGATGGTCGAAGACCCGGACGGACTCGGGCACACGGTCACTCGAGGCGTACTCATCGGAAAGAACTGGGGACGAGTTCAATCCATCTACGAGAGCTGCGTGACCGTCAAAGAAGAGTATCGGGACTACACCGGCCGAAAGGTCGAGAACAAGGTGGAGCTGTGCCTGCCCGAGCCCGTCGTCAACTGACTCCGTGGGCTTCGCGATGTGCCAGGCACTCGCGACTCCCCGGTTCGACTCTTCGGCAGGGGGAAGGGCGGTGATGATAAATCGAGCACGACACGGAACGCCCGATCGCGCCGAGCAGCGCCAGGCATCGGCCCTCTCGGTCGAGTCGAAGGTGGGGGACCCCAGCTTCGAGCACGACGAGTTTCTTCATGAGGTCGCGTTTCTTCAGAATCTCATCCGACTGCGCGATCTCCACGTAGGCTGAGTAACCCTCGCGCCGATTTTGGGGGGTGTTGACGCAGCACGCGCCACACCGCTGGCAGTCGAGCAGCACGCCGCACGTTCGCCGATGTGCGCTCGATACTCATCGGACGGTTGACCGAGACCCAGAGTCGCGTTCTCATTTTTTCCCCGATCTGGGAGCGAACGGAATTCCGGTCGTGAGTCGTCGGGTTCGCAAGTCGCAATGGGAAATCGAGCAACACCTCCAAAGCCAGCGCTTCGACTTACGGCGCGCTGGAGAGACACCATCATCGACAGCGCGCTCCTCACTGGCCCTCGACCGATCAGGATCGGCGCCTTCGGCGAAGGGGCCGAGCTGCAGGTCGACGTGCCGGAGCTGCTGGCAGCGCCGCTCGGGTCGTTGGGTGATGAGTCGGCGGAGATCCGAGTCCCGGTTGCCGCCAAGGAGATCGTCGGCATGCCGAAGGTCGCACCCGGAGAGCTCGTTCGGATGAGTGTGGGAGATCGACTCTCGTTCCAGGTTCGGCAAATCAGCGTGGACCTCCAGATGGAAGCGCCGACGCAGCCCGAGCCGCGTGCTCGCTTCGCGCTGCCTGACCCCGCCATCGTGCGATCCTTCGGAATCACCGCGCTCCTGCACGTGGCGTTCATTCTCACCACGGGCTTCGCTCGGCCGGTGCCGAGCCTCGACCCCTCAGCCCTGCTTCGGCGTCCGCCGACCTTCATCGATGTGCTCCTCGCGCCTGCCAAGAAGAAGCCGGTCGCGACAAACTCCCGGCCCGGGGGATCCAAGAGTCTGACCAAGCCGGGCAAGGCGCCTGGCCCAAGGGGCCCCACGATCAAACCCATGGGCAGCCGAGACGTAAGGGACGCTGGAATCCTCGGAATTCTCAAGAGGGCCAAGGGCGCCACGGGCTCGATCTTCGATCGAGGCTCGATGGCGGGCCTTTCGAGCTCACTCGCGGAAGTCCGCGGCACCGTGCTGGCGAGTGGCTACGGGGGCCAGGGAATGGGGACCAGAGGAAACAAGTCTGGGGGCGAGGGCTATGGACTTGGGATCGACTTCGGCTCCGGCGGGCCGGGCCGAGGTGTGGGCTGCAGCGGGCCGGATTGCGGAAATGGCGATCCGATGCTCGGCACGCGGGGCAAAGCCAGAGTGGTCGTTCCGTCCTCGGGCACCCGCATCCAAGGCCCAGGTCTCGACCGTGAGCACATCGCCTCCGTGATTCGAAAGAATCACCCACGTTTCCGCTTCTGTTACGAGAAGCGGCTCAACGCGAACCCAACTCTCGGAGGCAAAGTCTCGATCGAGTTCACGATCGCTCCAAACGGCGCGGTGGCGAACGCTAGCGTTCGGGAGTCGAGCGTAGGCGACGACGAAGTGTCCGAGTGTGTGGCCAAGGTGATGAGAACTTTGCAGTTCGACCAGCCCAAGGGAGGCGGGGTCGTCATCGTGACCTACCCGTTCGTGTTCACTTCCTCGGGCTGAATTGCTCGACGAGGCTTCGTGCGCCCGTAGATGGTGTTGCGCAGGCTGCGTTCCCAGGGGTCCGCGAAGCTTAGGCGCAGGCAAGATGCCTGCGCTCCCAGGGGTCCGCGAAGCTTAGGTGCAGGCAAGATGCCTGCGCTCCCAGGGGTCCGTCCGCGAAGCTTACTTTGGTCAGGGGTCCGCGAAGCTTAGGTCTGGGCTTGCGCGGCTGAGGAGAACGCGGTGTGTTGAGGATGTGAGGCCGTTGCGCTGGACCTTCATCATGCCCGTGTTGTCGGCGGTGCTTGCCTGTAAGGACACTCCGATGACGACGTTGCGGGACGCGCGACCAGACTCTGGACTTCATGAGCTCGGTACAGGCTCCTTGGACGCTGGTTTTGACGCGACCGAGCCTGACGGCGGACTCGGGGACGGTGACTCGCACGACGCAGAAGGATCGGACGTCTCGACTCCGGACGCAGCGGCCACAGATGCGGGGCGTGACCCTTCTGACTTCGATCCCGCCACCGGGACGCTCATGAGCTCACGCGGGATCGCTCGCGCCGAGCGACTCTCCGACGACGGTGAGATTCGGGCCTATCGGTTGTCCACCACGGCGCCGCTTCGGGATGGCGCGCCGGTGTCGCGGGAGCTCACCGAGTCGGTCGGCGCGCCTCGGTTGCGCACGGGCCACCTCTGGCTCGATGCCGTGTTCGCGATGGCGATCGGGGAGCTCGAGGAGAGTCGTGTCGAATCTGTTCATGACGGAGCGTTTGCGAATGGTGGTCCGGTGGCCTGTTCCTGCTTCGAGGCCGGTGAGCGTTGGCCGTGGGCATGGACTCGCGATGTCTCCTACTCGGCGCATCTCTCCCTCGGCTGGCTCGACCCCGCGCGTGCAGCTCGAACTCAACTTTTTGAAATCAGCGACCGAAAGAGCGGGGTGGCGCTCGGCGGTCCTGAGATCCTTCAGGACACTGGCACAGGTGGGTCGTGGCCGGTCAGCAGCGACCGCGTCGTGTGGGCGCTCGGCGCCCGTGCGACCCTCGAGGCGCTTCCTGCGGCGGAGGCTGCGACTTTTCGGGCCCGCGTGTTTTTGGCTCTGTCGACCACCGCGGAGCGCGATCGTCGATTCCTATTGGACGCCCGCGACGGACTGTATCGGGGTGAGTCTTCGTTCTTGGACTGGCGAGAGCAAACTTACCCGTCCTGGGTTGCCGAGGATCCGCGGGTGATCGCCGGGAGCAAGAGTCTCTCGACGAATGTCCTTCATTTCATCGCACTCAGTGAATCGGCGAAGCTCGCCGACGAGCTCGGGGACGCAGCCACGGCGACCCGGCATCGAGGTTGGGCGGCCGCGCTTGGGACCGCCATTCGAGGCGAGTTGAGGAGCGCGACAGGATACTCGGCCGGGAAGGGAGATGACTTCGACCCCTCGCAATACCCGCGGCGGGACCTGCTCGGGGAGTCTCTGTTGGTGCTGTCCGGGCTCGTCGCCGGCCCCGAGGCAGCTGGGCTCGTGGCGAGTTATCCGCGAGGTCCCTTCGGACCTCCCGTGGTGTGGCCAGAGTCGAAGGAAGTTCCGATTTATCACAACCGAGCGACTTGGCCGTTCGTAACGGCTTACGGGGGATTGGCCGCGAGGTCGGTCGGAAACGACGCCGCTTTCGACCATGCTCTCGGGTCACTCATGCTCGCATCGGCGCTACATTTGTCGCACGTCGAGAACCTCGAGCTCATGAGTGGGGCTTGGTATCTCGACGACGGGCCGAGGTCGGGCCCGGTCGTGAGCTCCCGGCGCCAGCTTTGGTCGGTCGCCGGATTCCTCGGCCTGGTCATCCGAGGACTGTTCGGGCTGGAGCTCTCCCCGGCCGGAGTCTCGATTTCGCCGTTCGTGAGCGGGAAGGCGAGGCGAGAGCTCTTCGGATCCGTGGACTCGGTCGAGCTTCGAGATGTTCCATACGGGGAGAAGCGTCTGCGCGTGAGGCTGCTCTTCCCGCGGGAAGCCGGCGAAGGGCCCTATTCAGTCACCGCGATTCGTGTGGATGGAGCTCCCGCGTCGAGCTCCATTTCGAACGGCCAACTCTCTCTGCGGTCCGTCATCGAAATTCAGCTTGGGCCGGGCATGGCGGCCCCGTCGGGCATCTCGACTCTCTCGCCGAGTGTAACGGACGCGGAGCTTTACGCGCCGAGGGAGCCCCGCGTGAGCTCCTTCGAGCTCGGCGGAGGGCGGGTCACACTCGGGCTCGACGCGAACGGCGAGGCCGGAGTTACGTTCGAGATCCAGCGCGACGGAGCCACCGTAGCGATGGGCCTGAGTGGCGACTCGTGGACCGATCCCGAGGTCATCGACCCGAGCCGCGTCCGGTGCTACTCAGTCCGGTCTGCGCGTGGAAGTTTGAGGTCGCACTCTTCAACGCCCGCGTGCGCCTGGAGTCCCAGCTCGGAGACGATCCGCGAGGTCTTCGCGGGCTCGTTCGTGGCGAACGGGGGCGTGTTGTCGAGCTCCCACGGTGAGCTCCATTACGATGATTGGGGCGACCCGGAGGACACGCTCGAGGCTGTGCTCACGCCGGTTCGCAGCGGACGACACCTCGTCCAGGCGCGCTATGGAAATGGCTCCGGGGCCGTGTCCACGGGGCTGACTGCCGCCGTCAAATGGGTGACCGTATTCGACGGTCTGGCCGTGCTCGGCGAAGGCCCCATCGTCATGCCCCAGCTCGGCACCTGGGAGCGATTCGCCGACTCCACCACGGTCTCGGTCGAGCTCACCGCCGGTCGACCGGTGCGGGTGCGAATCACCGACGCCGAGAATATGAGTTACTTCGAACGGTCGGCTTTGTACGGCGGTCCCGGCGGCGGCCCGGGCCCCTTCAACCGGGCCAACATCTCGGCGATTCGGTTGCTCGCCGTGGGATCCAACTGAGCAACCGCGAGCTCCGTGGTTTCTCCGAGAATCACGGAGGGCCTGTGTGTAGCTCGACGATTTACTCGAGCGTAGCTCCTCAAGGCTCCGCGCGCCTGATAGCTTGTCGCCCATGTTGGACCGCCTTCTTCTTGCGCTTCCCCTCGTGGCGCTCGCCTCGACGGCTCGCGCCGAGCTCGGACCTTCGGTGTTGGTGCTCCCGTTCGAGAGCACGGGTCGACCGATCGGTGACTCCGGATATGTGCTTCAGCTCGCCGCCGTGGGAACGGTGCGAGCCCTCGGAACTCTCGGTGAGATTCACCAGAAGATGCAGTACCGCGTCGTGCAGCAGGCCGAGCTCCGCCTCGCCGAGTTGACTTCGGACCAGCGCCGACGGGCCATTGCTGCTGGGCTTGGCGCTCGATTCATCGTGTTGGGCGAGCTGGCTCAGTCACCTGAGTCGTCGTTGCTCACACTCTCGGTCATTCCAGCCAGAGACGAAAAGGGAGCTCCGGTGATCTCGGAGACCGTGGAGGGCAAGGACCTGCCGTCGCTCGTCTCGGGCGTGGCTTCGAAGCTGCCCGGTATGCTGGCCAAAGCCGGTGCGATTCAGGAGCCGAAGCTCGACCCGACGCTCGTCTCTCCGTCGACCCGCGTTCCGGGCGCGCTCGTAGAGTATGGGGCGTGCAGCAAGGCCTTGCTCGAGCAACCCATCGGCATGTTGTACCCAGTCGTGCTCGACCAGGGCACGCTCGACCAGGCCGCTGAGCACTGCTCGACGGCGCTTGCGCTCGACAAGGACTTCGTCGAGGCAGAAGCTGCGCTCGCCCTCATCGATGCGCTCGCTGGCCGCACGCGTCGCGCGGAGCAGCGATTCGCCAAACTCTCCTCGGCCAAGATCTTCCTGCCTGAGCTCGCGGTCGCCAAGTTCTGGGTTCTGAGTCGAGGGTACGGCACGGAAGAAGCGATCAAGAGCCTGGAGGCGGAGGTCGTCGCACACCCGTCGTTTTTGCTCGGTCGAGGGTACCTCGGCGACGCCTACTCGGCGATCAAAGACTACGATCAAGCGATCCGCGTCTTCACGGAGTATCTGGCAGCGGTACCGGAGCAGCCGTGGGTCATGGCTCGCATCGGGTACAATCACGCGAAGAAGGGTGACGTCGAGGTCGCGATCGATTGGACTCAGCGCGCGCTGAAAGTCGCACCCTCCGACCCGGAGATCCTCCTGGAGCTCGGGTCCCGATTGATCGACGCCAAGCGGCCCAAGGACGCGATAACGATCTTCCGTCGCGTGGTCGCGGACGGAGGCGCCCGCGGGGAGGTCCACCTTCGCCTTGGTTTTGCGTACTTTCTCGTCGGGGAGCATGGGTTGGCCGAGCGCTCGTTTCACGACGCCATCCGGCTGGCGTCCGCGCCGAGCGAGTGGCGGACCCGGGGCCGTGCGCGCTACGACCTCGCGAAGCTGTGGATGAAATTCGACGCGCCGGAGAACGCGCTCCGGCATGTCCGTGAGGCGCTCGACGAAGGGTTCCGAGATCCGGCGGTGTTCACCAGTGACCCGGACCTGTCGAAGCTCGCGAACAACGCCGAGTTCAAGAAGCTGATGAAAGCGACGGCGAAGCCGGCGCGTCGTCCGCCGCAACTGAGCCCGTTCGAGGTCGAGGCCGCGACGGGCGAGCAAAAGGCCGAGAAGACCCACGCCAAGAAGAAGGTCCCGTTTTGACTGGCCTCGAGGTTTCGCGCGCGAAATCGTCAGGATCGAGCGCGAGCACGAGTACGAGCGCGAGTACGGAGGCCGAGCCAAGACTCCGCCGATGTGCCCCGGCGAAAGATGGGTGCGACTCGAAGCAGTCGCCGAGCGGAGGAGGATATTCATGGACGCCGCGGGTGTATGTCTGATTACCGGCGCCTCGATGGGAATCGGTGCGGAGCTCGCATGGCTTTTTGCCGAGCGCGGGTACGGGCTCGTGTTGGTGGCGCGAAGTCAGGACAAGCTGGCGGCGCTTGCTGAGGACATTCGCAAGGCGCGGTCGGTGCGGGTGGAGGTCATCGTCGCTGATTTGGCCGACCCTCTGGCGCCGGAACGGATCCACGAAGAAGTGGAGCGACTCGGGCTCGTCGTCGACGTGCTGGTGAACAACGCCGGCTTTGGCACTTCCGGGGACTTCCATCGACTGCCGCGGGCGCGTGAGCTCGAGATGGTGCAGGTGAACGTGACTTCGCTCGTGGGCCTGACTCAGCTTTTTCTTCCGGGCATGGTGACCCGCGGCCGCGGGCGCATCCTCAACATGGCGTCCACTGCGGCCTTCGAGCCCGGGCCGTTCATGAGCACGTACTACGCGAGCAAAGCGTTCGTGCTCTCCTTCAGCGAAGGGCTGGCGGAGGAGCTTCGAGGGAGCGGCGTCAGCGTGACTTGTGAGTGTCCTGGGCCGGTAGCGACCGAATTTTTGAAGACGGCCGGAAACGGTGAGCTCTTCTTCTTTCGGACTTTCGTGGCCGACGCGAAGTCCGTCGCGCGGCACGCGATCGAGGCGACTCTCCGGGGTCGGGCGGTCGCGATTCCGGGGTTTTGGAACAAGCTCGGGGCGTTGCTGGTGCGGCTTGGGCCGAGGTGGCTCACGAGGAGAGTGCTTGGGTTCTTGAATAGGTACAAATAACCCGGCGCCTAAGGCACACTCGAGGTCGCTACCGGAACGACCTCAGCCGAATAGGTCGACTTCGGCAGGATTCGTGGGCGTGAGCGTGAGTCGTGGGCGTGAGGGTGGACGATTTCGTGAGGGTGGGCGAGAAACGTGGTCGTGGAGGTGGACGAAACACTCCGCCGATACTCTCAAACTTCAAAAGTGGCACATTTTCGTGAGCATTCCGACGATTCGGGACAGGAGACGGTCGCAACCTCAGGAGACCCTCGCGATCGGATCGTCCACCTCCACGACCAGGTTCCACGCTCACGTCCACGGTTTCGTCCACGCCCAGGTCCACGATTGACGCTCACGCTCACGACGACCGGGGCAAGATGCTGTCGGGGCCTGCTACAGGCTCGTTCCGACCACGTCGAGGGTCCAGCTCTCGACCGTTCCGACGTCATCTCTCGCGTCGTCGATGACCGTCAAAATCCACGATCCGCGGGCGTCCGTTCCCGCGAACACCTCGAGGGGGAAGGTCCCGCGCAGGTCGTCCGAGGAGCCCCCTGCGTGGTCGTGAATCGTCGCTGACTTGCCAGCGTGCTCGAGGGTCACCTTCAGGTCGCCGCGATACGAGTGCCGAATCGAGAGCCCGAGGCTCAACGTCTCGATCCGAACTCCCTCCGGAACGATGAGCTCCGACTTGATGCCGCTCGAGCTTGCGTCAGGGATCGCGACGGCCTCGCTCATTTTCCACGAGCGCGAGACTCGAGTGGGTGTGCTCGGGCTACGAGCCTTGCCCGTGGCGATGACTTTCCAGGAAATCAAAGTCCCCACGTCGGCCCTCGCCACATCCGCGACGGTGAGCTGGAAGCGACCGCGGAGATTCTGTCCTTTGAATCGCTCGGTCGAGAACGTACGCGTCAGATCGTCCGACGAGCCGCCGGTCCGATCGTGGAGAGTCTCTCGCACGCCGTCGTGTTCGATCGAGACGACGAGGTCACCGCGGTACGGGTGTTTGATCTGGAGCTCGACCGAGAGGCTCACGATGTCCAGGTCCTCTTCGAACACGAGGTCGGAGGTGACACCCGCCGGTCGTGCGTCGGGGATGGCGAGGTCGGGTGTCACAGCGAGCTCCTTGGTCGCGATTTCAACGGGAGCTGTCGGATTCTCGTATTGAGGCGCAGCGGCTACCGAGGCGACGTAGGTACTCAAGCTGCCGACTCGGGCGACTCGGATCCCCGCGTCCGAGATGGCGTACGCGTGATCTTCCACGAAAATCCCTCGGCGAATGGCCGGCTGGTACCACCAACCCCACTCATTCGAGCCGTTGCCTTTGAAGAGGTCGCTGTGGTCAAGCTCTCCCTGGCCGAGGATGCCGTTCGCGCTGACTCGAAAGACTTTGAGGGAGCTCTTGAACCCGTTCCAGTACTCAGTGGGGTTCTCGTTCGGGATCCAATCCGTGAAGGGGATCGCGACGAAGAAGTCGGTCTCGCCGGGCGCCTGATACATCGTGAAAGCCTTGTGGTCGTAGAGCGCCTCGGAGTATCCGTTGGTCGTCCCAACGAGCGCCTTGTGAGTGAGCCGCGGCGCCGCTGGGTTCGACACGTCGAAGATGGTGAGCGCGACGCCGTTGCGGGTGCGACCGTCTTCTTCGAAGTCGTTGCCGATCGCGAAGAGATGGGTGGCATCCAAGGGGTGCAGGTAGGTCGAGAATCCGGGGATCTTGAGCTCGCCCGTGATGGCGGGGCTGCGTGGGTTGGAGAGATCCAACACGAACAGCGGGTCGACCTGACGGAAGGTGACGACATAGCCGCGGTCACCCATGAAACGCTGACTCATGATTCGCTCGCCGGGGGCCATGACCTTGGTCTGGCCGACGACCTCGAGCTTGGTTCCCTGTCGTTCGAGCACGTACACGCGGTTTTCGGTGCGCTCCTCAGGCGTGGGCGCTGACCAGCGCGTGTTCGTCGAGGCGACTCTCAGGAAGCCTTCGTGCTCGTCCAGCGCGAATTGATTCTCGATGTTCCCGACGATGCCGCCTGAGGCCAGGTAGGTGGCGCGGTCGGCTCGGCTGACGTCGAGGGCGTGGACGTAGGTGTACTGACCCGCGAGCCCGGTGTCGTCCGCGCACGACCATTGGTGGGCCGTCGTAAGGAAGAGAGTCTCTGGCGACTGATACACGATGGCCGAGCGCGCGATCATCGACAGGTCGCGGACGGAAGGCGTCATCAATGCCAGATCGAGGGTCACGATCGCGGTGAGTCCCATCTCGTCCGAGCCGCTCGGGAGCAGAAACTCGGCGCAGTCGACCGGGAGAGGCTCGCGATGGCCGTCGACGATGCGGTAGCTCTTGGGCAGCCAGTCTGCCAGCTCTCGCCCGCGGACGAGGCGGATCGCGTCGGCCTCCAGCTCGTCGAGCTTGGCTTCGTACTCAGCCGAATTGGGCTCGATCCCGTCGGGTGAGTATTGAATGTTCGTGGGCCACCGGAGTTGTCGGTCTAGGACGAGGCGCACCGAGCTCCCGGTCTTGCGGGCGGTTTGGTATTGACCCGAGAGGAGAGTCTCGCTGACGACTCGCGTCGAGCCGGGGCTGATTTCGAGCACCGTAACTTTGGTGTACGCGTCGGGCCGCCACCACATGGGTCGCATCAGCATGGGGCACACCATGCCCCGACACGGGTTGGGCGCGGGCTCGTCGCCTTGTACACCCGAGAGGACTACGACTTTGCCGTTCTCGAGGAAGAGCTCCCGCGGCCAGCCCTGGATGTCGATACTCTGCACCAGGCTCGTCTCGGCGGCGGGCCAAGTCCTGAAAACACGGAGCTGACGACCGGCGATCGCATACGTGAAGTTGCCGTCGGTCTTGACGATGTCCGGCTCGTCCACGCCAGCGACTTGAACGTTCGTCTCCGAGTGTGCCGGAGTGGGCGCGGCCTCGGGCGCGGCAGAGTTGCGTCGAATGAAGACCGGGCCCCCGAAGTGACCTTCGGTGAAACGTCGACGGACCTCCTTGGTGGCCAGCGCGCCGATGGCTTCTTTCAAGTCCGAGCAGCCGGTCGAAGGCTCGAGGGCCAGCGAGCCCGGAGGGTTGCCCGCGCAGCCGCGATGACGCAGCTGATCGATCTGGTAGCCCCAACTCTCGACGCTGTCGTCCGTCTCGAGGACGAGCATCGCCTTGTTGCCGTTGATCGTGCGGCTCACGTAGCTGCGATGCGCGCCCGTGATGCGCTCGACCTCGTTGCCCCACTGGTCGCGGATGATCAGGAAATCGTACGAGCTCTCCAGGTCGATTCGGCGAAAGCGAATGCGGAATTTGCGGGCAGTCTCCGGAGCTGAGACCTCGACCTCGAGGTTCGATTTGTTCGGAAGGGGATGGGCGCTCGACTTGTGCAGCGTGAGAGGCGTCCACCCGGAGTCTTCGATGGCTTGCTCGGTGACTTCTTCCTTCTCGTGGGTGATTTCCTCGGACGTGCCATCGCCCGCGCAGCCCACGAGCGTGAGCGTGAGGGGCAGCGCGGCTGCCAAGAATTGGGGAGCTTTGATCCAGCTCATGTTCGACTCCTTCCGAGCCCCGGAGGGGGGATCGCGCGCGCCTTGTAGACCTCGGCACGCGAGCTGGCTATCGGGCGATCGTGCTACCCCCTGCGGGCGATCGTCGCAGCCTCACTCTATCCGGACGAAGTGGGCCGCGCTGCGTCCGAACGTCTCCGGCGAGTAGGTCTCTTCGGCACGGGCTCCTGGTACGGCGTAACGACCGCGCACGGTCGCGCGAACGAAGTAGCTGTGGCTGTAAGCGCCCTCCGGAAGCCGAGTGGCGAAGAGCCTGATCCCGTCGTCGCCCATGACGGCGCGATCGGCCCACTCATTCACGGGCCGTTGTCCGTACGGCAGTCGGCGGGGTTTGAAGTCAGCACCGACCAGCGGTTCGAGGCCAGCAGGGAGAGAGTCTGTGAGTATGACGTGGTAGCGTGAGGAAGGTGTCGCGAGCGAGAGCAAGACGCGCACGAGGGACCCGGCCCGGATCACGTATTCGTCGCCCTCGACGCGAACGTCGTGCGGCTGATCCACCGCCGCATACGATCGTCCGACGAAGAATCCGCGGGAGGTCGCCGGGGCTCTGGGTCCGAGCTCATATTCGAGTCCGAGGGAAAAGTAGGCCCCTCGACCTTGGAGAGTGAGCTCGGGTGGGTCGAGCTCACGAAGAGAAGCCGTGATCGATCTGGGATTGGAGAGATCGAGAGTGGAGCCGAGGGACTTTCCGAGCCACACGTCCGCGCGGTCTGCGGGCGAAGTCTCGAAACGGCGCCGATAGGCTTCGAGGGCGAGCAAGGCAAACGCAGTGTCCGAATGAGTCCACCAGCTCGAGCCGACTCGCTCCGCCACGATGCCGGCGGCCAAAGTCCGCGCCAGGTCTGGCTCGCGCCCGAGCAGACAAAGTCCTTCGAGGAACAGCGCGGACGCGCGAAGGCGAGATGGATAGACGTACCCGGCGTCGGTTCCGTAGTCCGGAACGCGGAGCTGCGCGTAGGTTGCAGTCAGCTCGACGGCTCCGCGGAGTCGCAAGAGGAGACTCCGCAGCTCGGCCCGCGAGCTCGCGTGTGCGCGCGCCGAGAAGAGAAAGGAGAGGGCCTCCACGGGAGTGTCCGTGGGGAGGGTGCGCTGGAGGTCCGCAGATGGTGTTGGACTCGCAAGCGCGAGGACGTAGAGCGCGTAGGCTCGCAATACCGGGTGTTCCTTTCGGGCGAACGCTCTCGCAGAGTTCAGAAGACGATCCATGAAACGATCCGCGACCACGAAGCCTCTCGCTCTGGCTCGAAGCAGCGCGTGGGTGGCATGTAGAGTTGGGTAAGTCGCCATCTCGGCGTACTCAGCCTGCTCCACCGGCCACGAAGCAAAACCGGCAGGCGAGGCCGCGGCCATCAGTTGATTGAGCGCTGCCTCGACTCGCGCCCGAGGTACAGTCGCAGTGGCAACCCATGCCAAGAGCTTCGAAGCCCGCTGCTCCGTGTTGTCGAAGATCGATGGAGCCAGATCTTGCGACGTGGCGGAGCTTGCGAACGCCCCGAAGTCGCCCGTCGCGCTGGAAGAGATCTGAACGTCCAGACTCGCCTTCCCGGGCTGCGCTTCGGGAGGCGGCGTGATGCGTACCCGCACGGGATACTCATCGGGCACTCGCCCCGAAAGCCCGGCTCGCTCCACGAGGGAGTCCGGTTGGATAGGGAGCTGGAGCTCGATCGCGTCCCGTACGTCGGGTCCCGCGGGCCCCGGGGTGTCGCGCTTCGCTGCGGCCTCGATGAGTGCGGTGGGTTCGCTGGAGGCCCGCCCAGGAACCTCGATGAGCGCCCGACCGTGCGCAGGGAGGTCCACGGCGAAGGCCTGGAGCATCCCGAGCGCCCGGCTCCGTGCGACGACGGACGCCCGGTGCGCGACGCCGCTCGAGCTCTCGACGACGATCGGCAACAGAAATTCGTCCGACGCTCGTACGAATCGCGGCGGCGAGACGCGAACGGACAAGGGGAGCTCTGTCGTGATATCGGCGAACCCGTGGCCGAACGCGTCGCGACTGTCCGCGACGATCGCAGTAACTCGGTACCGAGTGAGAGCGTGGCCCAGGCTGAGGGGCACCTCCGCGGCGCCTTCGGCGTTCAGCGGGATCGATCCGCGGAAGAACACCGTCGGTTCGAACTCGGAGCGCAGCGCGCCCGGTGCTTTGGGTTCCCGACCCGATTCACTCGCGTAGGAAACGACTTCGCGATCACTCAGCCAATCGCTCGTGCTCCAGTCGGATTGGTAGGGATAGTGACCGCGGAACAAGTCGGAGGGTGGGTCGGGGGGTTGCCAATTCGCGAGCTCCAACACCCCTGCGTCCACGACGCTGACGATCGCGCGCATGCCGTCGGGAACCGCGTGGGTTTCGGTTTGGGCGCGAACACGGACGGTCGTCTGATCTCCCGGCGCTGCGCGCGAGGTCGACGGAGTGACTTCGACGATGAGAGTCTCAGCTGGGCCAGGCTTCACGATGATCCGTTCCTGGTCCCACAGCACCATGGGACTCCCGTCGGGCCAGCGCCCCGTCACCGACGCCCGAAGCACGACGCCCCGAAGGTCCGAAGGGAGGAGTTGGAGTTTAGCGCGGACCGGTGAGTCGGAGAGTTGCAGACGGAGGCTGCGAGTCGAGTCCAGCGCGGGATTTCGGACGGTGATCCAGGCCTCGCGAGCGCCTGACGGATGTGCGAGTGTCAACTCGGCAACCTGACCCACGCGATACTCGGCCGAATTCGCTCGGAGGTTGAGACCGGGCCTCGTCTCTGCTGTGGGCGATGGGTTCGTCACGAAGAGCCTGGTCCAAGTCTCGGTCGCGCGACCTGCCTCGTCGTCGGTTCGCGCTACCAAGAAGTGATCTCCTGGGTCCTTCGTGGCGAGTCGGACCTGGGTCGGCTGTTCGTCTGACACGACTTCACCGGAGGAGATCAGGTCCAAGAAATAACGATCCGCCCGCCACCTCCTGGCCGACAGCGACAACATCACCCGTCGCCCAGGGACAGGGCGGCCGCTCCTCGAATCGACGACGAGCGCCTGGACGTCGAGGGTCGAGTGTGAAGAGGCGACTCCGGATCGAAGCCCAACGGCGACCGCGGAAGGGAGGACGATCACGCTCTGGTCTGCCACACGAGCCTGGCCCGACAGATCGAGTAAGGTCGCGCGGGCGATCAAACGCAAGTCGATCGGCGCGCGGCCCTGGGGCACGGACACTCGAACGCCGTGAGCTCCGTCGGCGTCAGTGATGCCCTCCAGGCGTGGGCCCAGACTCATGACCTGGAGGGCTACGGTTTGGTTGGGCTCGAACGAGCGCTTGGGGTCGAAGTGCTGAAATTCCCACGGCACCGATCGACCGAAGAGGAACCTGGGTTGTCCGGGAGGCTCGTATTCAGCCGGAACCCATCCAAGCTGCCAACCCATCTTGGCCGAAGACGCCGGCCCTCCTGAGTAGTAGCGCCCGGACGAGATGAAGTCGACGCTCGATCCGGCGACGATCGGGTCGGCCGGTCCAGAGACCTGGAGCTGGACATCGGGAGGTCGAAGCGGCTCGACGGCGACTCGATGACTCTGAGAACCGAGCTCTTTGCCGTTTTTTCTCGCCGTCACGACGGATCTGACCTCCGAGGCCGCGAGGCCATCAGGGACCCTCACGGCGAAGGTGAAGCCGCCGCTCGAGTCCAAGGAGAGCGGTCCCGACCCGAGTGGAGACTCATCGGCGACGACCTCGTAGTCGAGCTCGTCTGCAGCTTCGAGCGGGACGAGGCCTTCCTTGGCGATGCGGCGGGCCCAGCCGGCGAAGTGAGCGACCTCGCCTGACCTCACCATCCCTCTTGGGTCGAAGAGCGCGATGAATACGTCACGGTTGTCCACCCACCCAGGTTCGGAAGCCGGTTGGCCCACGAACATGGAGTCTGCGCCCAGCTCCGCCACGAACAGGCTCGGGGCCGTGTCGCCGACGTGGAGGGTGGCGAGCCCGTCTTCGTTCGAGACGATTGGCCCGCCTACGACCTTACCTTCGGAGATTGCGGTGACGGAGGCCCCTGGGACCGGGGTGCCCGCGAGGTGAGTTACGAAGACGTCGACGCGTCGGTCACCAAACGAAGCGAACATCGAGAGCCGAGTGGCCTGGATCCAGAGTCTTCTTTCGACTCGCCCGCGGACTTCGACGTCGAGCAAGATGTGACCGGTGGGTTGGCCGAGTACGCGCGACAAGTCGATCGCGGCCGCACCGTTGCTCGGTTCGACTTCGAGGGAACGGAGAAACCGGCCGACTTTCGGGATGCCCTTCGATCGCGTGGGAGGCGAGAATAGGCGCCGCAGATCCTCGATCACCACCTGCCTGAAATGGAGCGTCGCGGGGTGGCGAAGCGGAAGCTCGAAGTGCTTCGAACCGCTCGCATCGAAGAGTCGAATCCGCGCCCCGCGAAGGTCTGGCGGCTCCACGTCTGCCTGAATGGTGCGAGCCCGCCCGAGCTCGTTGCCGAAGACATCTCGGATCGAGCCGGGGAGAGTGACCGGAAGCCTCCTCAGTCCTTCGAGCTCGAGCGGCGAATCGATGTCGATGCGAACGAAATCTTGGGATGCCGAGACCGTCGATAGGGTCACGGACTCACCGAGGCGCACGCCGCTGAGGTTCAGGTTTTCCGCGAGCGGATTCGAGAACTGGACAGTTACGTTCCGATCTACCGTCGCGCGCAACACGCGAAGGGGCCCGAACGTGTCGAAGCCGAACGTGATGCGTGATCGCGGACCTTTGGCCGCGAGCTCGACTTCGATTTTCGTCTGGGTAGGGAGCGGTGACGCGGGCCGCAGCAGTACGCGGCGAGAAGCCGGATACTGTCCGAGGGCACGAAATACATATGGGTTGCCGGCGAAATCGGTGGGCCGAACAGTGCGCCGTGAACCCGCGTTCGCCGAATCGCGGTAGGTCTCTTCCTCGTCCGCGAGCTCGCAGGGCATGAGTGCGACTTTGCGCGGGCGTGACCCTTTCCAGCGAAGCTCCACTTGGCGTGCGATCTCGACGGGGTCGACCCGACGATCGAAGAGCAGCGCGATCACAGGTTCGGCGGGCTGTGGACCTGCGGCCGGAATCCATATTTCGCCGGACGAGAGCCCTTTTTTGCTCGGCCACGCGGCCAGGAGTCGAGGAGGCGGCGACGAAATGTCTTTGAGCCAGGTCTCTGTGAGTCTTTGGCCAGCCAGGGAATGGAGCCCAGCCGGCACGGTCACCCGCAGGTCGGGGATCGACGGTGGAGACCAGCTCCCGTCCTCGGAAGCAGAGTCCAGGTCGAAGACCCACGTTGCCTCGCCGATCCATCGGCCTTCGCCCGGAATTTCCGGAGTGAGCGTGGCAGGTGCAGGGCCGCCGCCGAGCCCCACCATCGGTTCCGAGAAGGTGATGGCAAGCTGTCTGAATTCCGCGGCGTCGGCGTGAGGCGAGAAGTGCGCTACGCGCAGCGGCCCGGCCGACGGAGGAGGGGGCTTCGTCGGTTCGAGCGCTCGCAGGGAGGACGTTGAAGGAGGGGCGTCCGACCGAGTCGGTAGAGGAGGGGCGCTTGTGCGCTCGATGGGTTTCAGGAGGAGCTGTTCGAGGGCGGCGGTCTCCCGGGTGCCGAGCGGGCGGACGGTTGGCGCGGCGCTCGACGAACCCTTGATCTCGGCGACTTTCAGCTCGAGCTCGGGAACGCCCAACTCATCGAGGAGCTTTGCGCGCTCGGCGGGCGTGGCCTGGGGCGGAGCGCCAGCGTCGGCAGCCACGCACGCAGCCGCGATCATCGGAGCGAGTGAGATCGGAGCGAGCAAGCGAGCTCCGACGCTTCGTCGTTCGAGATGAACCAAACCCACGAGCTCATCATCGCACGACTGGCTGCATTCCACGAGCGAACCCCACAGGGTCACACGGCCGAAGGCTCGTCACCAAACGGGTCGGCGAAGCTTACGCGCAGGCAAGATGGATGTGGGTCCGCGAAGCTTACGCGCAGGCAAGATGCCTGCGCTCCCAGGGTCGGAGAAGATGGCTGCGCTCCCAGGGTCGGAGTCGGAGCGTTCCGTAGGTCCGGTATATGTGGGTCCGCGAAGCTTACGCGCAGGCGAGATGCCTGCGCTCCCAGGGTCAGAGTGGATGCCTGCGTATGGGAGCTCGGTGGTGATTTTTTCGCGGCTTCGGGTCGGTGGATGCACGGGTTGCGCGAGTCTCTCGGAGTTTGCTTCGCTTCGGGCGTGGCGATGGGTGTGCTCCCGGAGGGAGCGTGGCCGCCGGGTCCGATCGCAAGCCTGAATCGCCGGCGGGCTCTACGGACGCTTGGGGTGGGCTCGCCGCTGCGCTGGTGGTCTTTCCGAGCTCCATCGCGTTTGGCGTGGCGTGCTTCTCGACGGTGGCTCCCGAGCTCTCGGGCATGGGTGCGCTCGCCGGCATTTTCGGTGCGGCCGCCCTGGGGCTGATCGCACCCGTGATCGGGCGAAACGGCGGGCTCATCACGGCGCCGTGTGCGCCGGCCGTGGCGGTGCTCTCCGCGGTCGCGGTCGACCTTGCCGTGCGCGGACTCAGCTCCGGTCGCGTGCTCGCGGTCTTGGCGTTGGTATCGGCGCTGGCCGCGGTCATTCAGGTGGCCTTCGGCCTGCTTCGTGCGGGCAGCTTGATCAAGTTCATCCCGTATCAGGTGGTCTCCGGATACCTATCGGGCGTCGCGCTCATCATCGCCTCGGGCCAAATTCCAAAGCTCCTCGGCGCGCCCCGGTCGATGAGTTTGATCGAGTCGGTTTGGCACCCGATGAGTTGGCGCTGGCCGGGGATCGTGGTGGGACTCGTGACCATTTCGGTCATGCTGGTCGCGCCGAGACTCACCAAGAGAGTTCCTGGCGCCATCCTCGCCTTACTCAGCGGGATCGCCGCGTACTTCGTGCTCGCCCTCGCCCTTCCCGAGTTGCGGACCCTCGAGCGGAACTCGCTCGTGATCGGTCCGGTGACGACCGACGGATCGATCTCGACGATGGCGACTGCTCGGTTGACCGCGTTAGCGACGTTGGAGCTTCGAGATCTGAAGCTGGCGATCGTCCCTGCGCTTACTCTCGCCGTCCTGCTCTCGATCGACACGCTCAAGACCGGGGTCGTGCTCGACGCGATGACGCGTCGGCGATCGAAGTCCGATCGAGAGCTCGTGGGGCAGGGGGTCGCGAACGGCGTCTCGTTTCTCTTGGGCGGGCTTCCGGGCGCGGGCACGACAGGGCCCACGCTCGTGAACCTGGCGAGCGGAGGCGCCGGTGTTTCGAGCGGGATCGTCGAAGGAGTCACGGTGATCGCGCTGTACGTCTTGCTGGGTTCCTTCGTGGCGTGGGTTCCGATCGGAGCGCTCGCGGGCATTCTGATCGGTGTGGCGTTTCGAATGTTCGACTTCAAGATGTTCAAGCTGCTTCGATCGAAGGCCACCGCGATCGACTTCGTCGTCATCGCCGCGGTGGTCGTCGTGGCAGAGGGAGTCGGGTTGATCGAGGCTAGCTTGGTGGGCGTGGTGTTGGCCATTCTTCTGTTCATGCGTGAGCAGGTGAGCGCCGGGGTCGTACTCAGGAAGGGGAACCTGACGGCCGTGCGCTCGACGAGGCGGCGTTCGCGGGACGAGACGGACGTTCTCGCCGCTCATGGACACCTCGGGTTGTTCGTACAGCTCCGAGGGAGTCTCTTTTTCGGCACGACCGATCAACTCTTCACCGATCTCGAGAAGGACATGTTGGTCTGCCGATTCGTGTTGCTCGACCTACGGCGGGTCCGCTCCATCGACTACACGGGAGCGAATCTGTTGAAGCAGATGCACGAACGACTTCACGAGCGGGAGGGTGAGTTGTTGTTGGCGGGCATGCCCACCCACGCGGCGACCGGGGTCGGGATCGAGCGGTATCTCCGGGACCTCGAGCTGGTGAATCAGGCGGACGGGATCAGAGTCTTCGCGACGCGGGACGGGGCGCTCGAGTGGATGGAGGACGTGATCATTGCCAGCGCGTCGGGGGCGCCCGCGCGTTCCGACTCGAAGCTCTCGATCGACGACGTGAAGCTGTTCGCCTCGTTGTCGCCGGAGTCGCGAGGCAGGATCTCGGGGGTAGCTCGGGAGTGGTCGGTAGGGAGCGGCCAGCGAATATTTTCGGCAGGGGAGCTCGGGGATGAGCTCTTCGTAGTAAGAAAGGGTCGTGTCAACGTGTTGCTTCCGCTCGAGACAGGGCAGCGGCACCATGTTGCCTCGATTGGGCCTGGTGAGTTTTTCGGGGAGCTGACTTTTCTGGACGGTACGGCTCGGACGGCTGACGCGGAAGCGGCCGAAGCGACGGACCTGTTCGTCATCTCGCGGCGGGACGTCGATTCGATCGCGAAGGACGACGTGGCGCTTTCCGGCCATTTCTACCGGGAGCTCGCGCGCGCCATCGCGGGCCGACTTCGGGCCGCGGACGGGGAGTTGCGGGCGCTGGAGGTTCGGTGAGTGGCGGTGAGTGGCGGTGAGTGGCGGTGAGTGGGACAGAAGGGTCGAGGAGACCGACCTGCCGTCGACGACGAAGTGATTGCTCGAGACGTTACAATTCAAATGTAGTCCCGAGCGACATTCGCCGACGGCGAGCCGGCGCCTTTTCGAGCGGGTCGGCCGGACGATTTTTTGGTGAGACACAGTACCATGTAGTCCCAACCGGCATTCGAGTCGACTCACCCGAAATCAGCTCGAGCACACCGGCGCCGACGAGGTTTTTGGCGGAGACGGGCATTTAGGAGATGTAGTCCCCGCCGGCATTCAGCGCCGGTGCGCTCGAAACTTTCGATTGTCATAGATCCAGTCCGATCAGGTAGCCACCGACAGTCGCTCGATCTGGTCGATCCAGTGGGACTGCGACTTTTCGGCGACCACGTTGCTCATGAGCTCGAACACGGAGTCCGAGAATCCGCCGACGTTGATGACGTCGTGGCGCTCGGCGCCCTGAGTCGTACGGTTCGGCACGATGTCGATGTTGACGAGCTTCGCGCCCGGGTTGCGGGCAGCGAATACCGTCCACTCGGCCATCAGCGCCGTACCCTGTGGCCGCGCGTCCACCCAGGACTCGTTGTCGGACACGAGGACCACCAACGAACCCTTGGCGCGCGAAGCGTTCAGCTTCGCGAGGGGCGCGGAGCAGCTGGTTCCACCGCCGCCGACCGAGGCGAGCTTCCGTGCGTTCGTCAGCACGGAGTCTCGCTTGGAGAGCGACAGCGAAACCACGTCGTGTTCGAACGGCAGGACCTCCGCATCGTTCTTACGCAGCATGGCGGCGGCCACGAGGCCCGCCACGTCGATGCAGCGCACCGCGGTGGTCGCGCCGGTCCGGTGACCGGTCACCGGCGAGCACATCGATCCGGACACGTCCGGGCACACGAAGATCTTCCCGTCGATCTTCGGGACGTTCTCGAGCGCCACGTCGAGCGCGCTCTCGAGCGCCTGACGAACCGATCCGGGCACCGACTCACCCGCGGCGGCGTGCGCCATGAGGAGTTGGTACGGGAAGACACGCGCGCGGCGCACTTCCTCCGGATCCTTCAGCCGCGCCGCGACCAGCTCGGTCGTCTTCTTCGACGCGAACACGCCGTGGCGTGCGAACGTCGCCAGATTCATCCGAGTCTCTTGCCAGGACGCGTTTCGCGCGATCGTCTTCCAGGCGTTCGCGTCGAGATCGAGCGCGGTCAAGAGCTGGAAGGGGACGCGGGGCGGCGCTCCTTCGCGACGCACCTTCCAGTCCTCGAGCTCACGAACGAGGCTCGGCAGCTTCTCCCGGTCGTGGCTACGGCCGAGGAGATAGGCAAAGAGCGCAGATCGCTCATCACCCTTTGGCTTGGGGTGTGCGAGACGAATCACGTCGGCGAGCGACGGCTTGTCGCCCACCGAGCCGCGAAAGATCGCGTCGGGAGCTCGCCCATCGAACCAGCTCCGCACGAGCCGCTTGGGCAAGGAGCCGAGGGACTTACGACCCACCACACCTGACCGCAAGATCTCCACGAAGTTGCGCAACATCTTGGCGTCGTCGATCACCCGCGAAAATACGGTCTCGGCGAGCTCGGGCGCCGTCACGGTCAACCAGGCGGTGAACAGCGCGGGGAGGTCCTTCATGAAGCCCTTCGTGCGAGCGAACACCGCGGTCTTGGCCACGAACTCGGGTGACACGCCGTCGAGCAGGCGCAGCACATGGGTGAGTTGATTCTGCGCGGACGCGTAGAAAGTCGCATTCAGGCAGCCGGTGGCGGCGTACTGGGCGAGCGCGTGCTTGGCGCTGAACGCGTATGCCGGCGCTCGCTCGGAGTTGATCGCGTCGGCCGCCGGAACCTTGGCCTTGATGAGTTGGAACAAGTCGCGGTTCATGTTCGTGACCTCCAAAGCGCCAAGTAGCACGAGCCGTGCCGACCCCGAGCGCGAGGTCGCTGCAAGGTCGCCCCTGTCGATTTATTCGTTGGACTGCATTCGTATCCAGTGGGATACGAACGGCCTCGATCAGAAGCCGAATGCGTCGAGCAGCCGGGCTTCGTTCCGCTCGCCGGCGCGGGTGAGGGTTCGAAGCCCAATGATGCAGCCGCTCGGGACCGACCGGCAGAGGATCACGCCGTTGGGGCTCTTGAAGAGTTCGATCCCTTTGCTCCGCAGTCGCTCGGGGCTCACTTCGAGCAGTATGTCCACGCCGCTTCTCTTGCCCACGATACTCTCGGGCGAGGGCGCGAGATGGACGTGAGTCCGGTTCATCGCGGAGATCCCGGACTCGGCGATCGCGAACGCGGCGGAGACACGGGTTCCGTGCCACACCGAGTCCGATGAGCGGTAGCGCTCCCAGGACGCCTCGAGCTCCGTGGAGTCTGCGGACTCTCTCGAGTGACCCTGGGCTGCTCGGATCGACTCACCGGAGAGCTCGAAGCGCTGCTTGTCGTTGTCTCGAACGACTCGTTCGAGGAGCTCGCGGGTGAGTCCAGTGGCTTGGAGCACGTCGCTGACGGTCGCCCACCCCGCGGCGTCGCGCGCGACCGCCCCCTGATCGGAGGGCTTGGCGTGGCGCAGGAGCCATGAGAGTTTCTTGCTGGCTCTCACGACTGATTCATCCGTCCTCATGGTCGCGATCGTAACAGACGCGGGAAACGAGCCAAGACGGACTTTCGAATAGGCCATAGGAGATCGCGGTGATTCGGTGTTGACGTGGGGGGCCTAGAGTTCCTAGGGTCCGCTCGAAATGCACGTGCTCGTCACGGGCGCTGCCGGCTTCATCGGATCCCACGTCACCGAAGCGTTGCTCGCGCGTGGAGACACGGTCGTCGGCGTCGACAACTTCAACACGTTCTACGATCCGGCCATCAAGGCGTCGAACGTCCATGAGATCGAGGCGCGGTCGCGCCCGGGGGCGTTTCGGCTGCTTCGGGCCGACATCGTGAGGGACGTGTCGGTGATCGAGGCAGAGCTCGACCGAGAGCGGCCTGACGTGATCGTCCACCTAGCGGCCATGGCGGGCGTGCGACCTTCGATCCTCGACCCGCTTTTGTATCAACGAGTGAACGTCGAGGGGACCAATCTCCTGCTGGAGCTCTCGCGCAAGCGGGGCATCAAGCCTTTCGTGTTTGCCTCGAGCTCGTCGGTGTACGGCGCTCGCACCGAGGTCCCGTTTCGTGAAGAGGATCGAGTCGACGACCCGGTGAGTCCGTATGCGGCGACCAAGAAGGCCGGTGAGCTGATCGGCTATACGTATCATCATCTCTTTGGGACTCGATTCGTCGGGCTGCGTTTTTTCACCGTGTATGGCCCGCGCCAGCGGCCCGAGATGGCGATTCATTTGTTTGCGCGGAGGATCTTGGCGGGTCAGCCGATCACGCTTTATGGCGATGGAAGCTCCAGCCGCGACTACACGTTCATCGACGACATCGTTTCGGGTGTTTTGAGGTCGATCGATCGGGCGGCTTCGGTGGATGGCTATCGGATCTACAACCTGGGCAAATCCGACACCACGACGCTGTCGGAGCTCGTCGAGCGTATCGAGCAGGCGTTGGGGAAGAAGGCGATCATCGATCGGCGTCCCGATCAGCCGGGGGACGTCCCGCGCACGTTCGCGTCCGTGGACAGAGCCGTCTCGGAGCTTGGGTATGCGCCCACGACGCCTGTCTCCGTAGGAATTCCGCGTTTCATTGAGTGGCTGCTTCGGCAGGCTAAATGAGCCAAGAGGTGACGATGCCAGTCGGATCGCTCGTGGCGGACGCTCATGAGCTCGCGATTCTTCCGCTCGGCGGCTGCGGTGAGATCGGGCTCAACGCGACGCTCTTCGTCTACGGCGACAAGGCGCTGCTGGTGGACTTCGGCGTCATGTTGGGGCTCGAGGACATGCCGGGCATCGACCGAGCGTTGCCGACGTTCGCGCCGCTCGATCGGGTGGACCTTTGCGGGGTGGTGTTGACGCACGGGCACGAGGACCACATCGGCGCGGTGCCTCATCTGCTGGATAGTCGGAGTGTCCCCGTTTATGGCACCAAGCTCGCGCTCGCGCTCCTCGAAGCGCGGCTCGAGGAGCATCAGCCTCGCGGACGGAAGCTGATTCCCGTCGGATTTGGGGAGCGTTTCGAAGTGGGTCCTTTTGCGATCGAGCTCGTCTCGGTGACTCACTCGATCCCCGAAGCTGCCGCGTTGATCATCGAGGTCGCGGGCCGACGGATCGTTCACAGCGGCGATTTCAAGCTCGACGAGCGTCCGCACGACGGACGCCTCACTGACGTCGCGAGGTTGCGCGCGGCGGGCGACGCGGGGGTCGACCTGCTGCTCTCGGATTCGACCAACGCGGAGCGATCTGGGCACACTCGATCGGAGACAGAAGTCGGGCTCGAGATTCGATCGATCGTGGGTGAGTCCGATGGCCGAGTGATGGTGACCTGTTTCGCGTCGCATCTTCATCGTGTGGACGCGATCGGCCATGCCGCCCAGCGTGCGGGGCGTGGGCTCGTGTTGCTCGGTCGATCGCTCCATCGCACGGTGTCCCTCGGCCTGCGGGAGCACCACCTGACGTTCGATCCAGGGATCTTGATCGAGGAGCGGCGCTTGAAGTCACTCGACCCACGCAGAGTGGTCGTCCTGGTGACCGGCAGCCAAGGGGAGCCGCGGGCGGCGTTGTCTTCGATCGCGTACGGCCGAGATCGAGGGATCGAGCTCGGGGCGGGGGACAAGCTCGTCGTCAGCGCGACGGTGATTCCCGGCAACGAGAAGCGAGTTCGGCGAATCGAGAACACCATGCGGCGCAAGGGTGTGGAAGTGATTCACGATCGCATGAGGCCCGTACATTGTTCCGGGCATGCTCACTCGGGTGAGCAGGCCGAGTTCTTGCGGATCCTTCGTCCTCGCCATTTCATCCCCATTCATGGTGACCGACTCATGCTGGAGGCGCATGCGGCCACCGCGCGAGGGGTTGGCGTGGAGCCCGACCGAGTGATCGTTTTGGAGAACGGTCAGGGCGCAGTTTTCGAAGGAGATCGGCTCGTTCGAGGACGGCCGCGAGTGCCGGCTCCGATTCAGCCCATCGACGCGAGCTCCGGGCGGGTGATTTCCAGCGACGCTGTCTTTCAGCGACGACGGATCGCCGAACGCGGCGTACTGATGTGTTCTTTGACGATCTCCAACCGGAAATTACTCGGGCGTCCCCGTGTGTCGGGCGTGGGTGTAGTTTGGACGGCTGGTTTGGCGGGGGATTTGGAGCAGGTGGTGTCCGCATTCGTCAGCAGCCTCGACGAGCGGGGTTGGCTTTCGATCTCGAGCGCGGTCGAGCGCGAGGTGGCGCGGGCCTTTGCCCAGCGGACGCAGGCCAGGCCCGAGGTTCTGGTGCAGGTCAACGACCTGGATGCGCCGATTTCAAGTGGGAGCGAGGCCTGGCTGGACGGCCAGACGAGCTGAGTACAGGTCCCCACAAGTTCGTGACCACCGGAGAAACCACGGAGACCACAGAGCCGAAGCCCACAGAGTACCCAGACGATGGAATGAGCACTTTGTGTCCTCCTTGTCTTCTCCCCGCGTCTGCTGTGGTTTCAGCATTGTCACGAACTTCTGAGGACGTGTGCTGCGTCTTCGCAGATGTAATAGGCTCCCGTGGTGCTCCGCTGGATCGGCGCGAACTCTTCCTTCGAATTCCGATCCTGCGTTCGCGTTCGTCGCCGAACCACGATCGACCGTAGCGACGCTTCGAGGAGACGCCGCGCGATCGGCGCGATCGGAGCGATGGGCGCGATGAGCACGATCGGCGTGCTGGCGTTGAGTTGCTCCGCCGATCCGATTCGCGTTCCGTTGCCGTCGCTCGGAGATGCGGTGTCGCTGTTGGTGGCGACGATTTCGCCGGCGGCGACTTCCGTGCGGGTCGTCGACGTCAAGACGGGTCTTTCGAGCGCGCTTTCGATCGACGTTGGCTCGGAGGTCGCGGCGGAGGACGTGCGCGTCGAGCTCGCACGACTCTCTTGCCCGATCGACGACCTCGGGCTCACGGACGTTGGGACGTGTGGCTCGGGTTGCTTCGAGCTTCGGCGTGCCTCGAGCGGGACTCCGCTGCCGAGCTGGACGAAGGGTTCGCGGTATGCCTCCAGCACGGGTTGGCAGGACGTGCCCGCGGGTGAGTTGTTCGAGGATCTCGACTACCGCTTCGAGATCGACTCGGAGCGCTTGTGCTCGAGGTTTTCGATGACTTCGCTGGAGCTTGGTCCTTCCGGAGTCGCTACGCCGACGTTCTTGACACACTCACCCGAAGGAGGCGTGTTGCTCGGGATGCGGGACGGCCGATTTTTTGAGCTCCAAGGAGATCGACTCGTCGAGTACACACGCCTGTCTTCGACCGCGGTGGGGCGGCTCGTGCCCGATCGCGGCGCCTGTGAGCGCGACGGCGCGATATTTCTCGTCGGCGGCGAGGGTGAAGCGGCCAAGTTACTTCCGAGCGGTGAGATGGGGATGTTACCGAGCCTACGAGGGAGCCCCGCGACGAGTTATGCATGGCTGGCCCCTTCGCCTTCGGGTCAGCCGTTCGAGATCTTCGTGTTGACCGCGGAGGGTTACTTTCAAGTCTTGGATGGTGCGAGCTGGCTGCCGATTCGCGGGGCCGGTCAAACGGGGGAGTTGCTCGATCATGGGTTTGGTGGGTTGGCATGGATAGGGGTCGACAGCGCGCTCGCGATCGTGGCCGGGTCAGAGCGGGAGCAGCGGGTGCTTCTCCATTACGACGAGGGGGTGGAGCTCGTCGATGAGTTACCCAAGGCGGAGCCATCGGTTTCGATCTTCGTGAAAGACGACGCCAGCGCGGTCGCGTACTCACCTGCGTTCGGGGCTTTGGTGGGTACGCGTTACGGTCGTCTGTACCGTCACGGGCCGCTGCATCAGTTCGATACGCTCGCCGAGCGCACCGGATCGAGAGTTCGGTTCGTGGCGCCGGTGGGCGAGTCGGTGTATTTCGGGGGTTCCAACGGAGTCATATCGGAGTACTCACGCTGGTTTGGTCTCTGCCCTTCGGTGCACACGTCGCGAGAGTCGGTCAACGTGGCGCTCCACGCGGCGGGTCGAATGGTCCTGCTCTTGAGGCCTGACCGCGAAGAGATCAACCGTCTGGAGATCTTGACGCCTTTGCAGCCGAAATCCCCATGTTTCTCGGTGGTCGACTGAGCTCGCACTGAGTTGTTTTACTCCTATGGAAAGTCCGATTTACGATCTGGACGCAACCAATGGACCAGGGCACCGACAATGAAGGAGAAGTAGGATCGTGTGGTCACGGGTCGCTGATTTGCGGCGACGGCGAAGCGGGGTTCTCGCCGCCGAATCGTTGCATATCTTGGCCGGATCGCCGAGCTTTGGAGTCGAGTCATGAATCCCACGAACAGCGGACGAGTGCAGGGCAGCGGCGGTCAAGTTGGCCGCGAGAGCAATTTGGAGATCGCGCAGGCAGCGCAAGCGCGGATCTTGGCGCAGATCGGACTGAACCCCGAGCAGCTCGGACCGTCGACGAAGAAGGAATCGACGGCCGTCTTAGCGGAGCTGATGAAGCAAGCCGGGACGGGCGGGATCGACGAGGGCACGTTGCAGGCCATGGGGATGCGCCTGCAGCGGGCGCATGTCGGAGACCTCGCGTCGTCTTTCAAATCCGGGCGCGCGCCGATCGGCGAAGCGGCGCAGTTACCGGCGCGGGGCACGCCGTTTCTGAAGCAGAGCAAGGACGGCAGCGTCGAGTTGGTCGGCGTGGTCGCGCGACCGGGGCATGGCGTTTCCAAGTTGCTCGCGAAGCTCGGGATCGATCCGAAGAAGGTCGATCCAGAGATCGCCGACGTGCTCGATCTTTTCCTGAAGAAGCCGGGCTTTGCTCTGTCCTCGCAGAAGGACTTCGACGGCTTGGGCCGGGCGCTGGCGCAGGTGCAAGCGGAGCGTGGGCAGCTCGGCGCGGGGGTGATCGCGGAGGCGGCGAAGGCCGAGCAAGCGGCGAAGGTGACTACGGGTCCGGTGCCGCAGGGATCGATCGAGGGTGGAACGCGCAACCAGGGATTGATGGCGCGAGCACCCACGACGACGGGGACGGGCACGAAGAACAACGCGGTAGCTTTGCTCGCGCGGAACATGGCGACGAACAAAGCCCAGGACAGCCAGCGCCAGCAGGGTGTGTCGGATCTCGCGGGCGTGCTTGCGGGAGAAGGCTTCGAGAAGCTCTCAACGGCGGAAAAGAAGACGCTCACGGAGACTCTCGACAAGGTGCTCACGGACCGCGGGTCGACGGACGGCACTTCGCGACCCGTTGCGGTCATGGCGAATGCGTTCAAAGAGCTGGCGGCCAAGGATCCCGGCGCCTATGGGCTCGCGGCCGAGATGGCCGAGGCGATGCAGAAGGCGATGGGCAACCGCACGACGTCTCCGGGTCTCGATAAGGCGTTCACCGAAGTCGCCTCGTCCGGTTTGACGACGCTGGTCGCCTCGAAGCTCGGCCGCGACGAGCAGCTCGATCCCAAAGTCACGCAGAAGATGGCTGGGTTGCTTCGCGAGATCGGCGGCGAGCAGGGCAAGAAATTCGTCCAGGACCTTCGGGCCCAGGTGAAATCGGTCGCTGCCGAGAAGACGGGCGCTGAAGCCAAGATCGAAGGGGCCAAAGAAGCGGTGTCACCGGAGGTGGCCAAAGCCGTCGACGCGGCGATGAGTCGTCTCAAGCTCGAAGGCAACCGCGAAGAGTACGGCCGAATTCGGGCTGAGCTCACCGAGGTTTTCAAGAAGGGGACCAAGGACGAAGAAGTCGCACTCAACGCCTTCAAGCACCTCGACGCCAAGCTAGGTGTCGACAGCGGCATGACCGCTCAGGTCGAGGAGTTGGTGAAGTTTGGCTTGGCGCCCGATCAGGCCACGGCGCTTCGTGACCGAGCGATCTCTGCGGTGGCGCAGTACGCGGCCAACACGGAGCTCGCGAAGGCCCAAGTGGCTCAAGCGCGATCGGCGCAGGTCGCGGCGATGGCTGGAGGTGCGGGCGGGGGCAACGGTGTGCCGCCCGGGGGACCCGGCATCGGGTACGGCTCCCCGGAGATTCCGAGCGGTAACGGCGGCGGGATCCCGACGATGTGGAATGCGCAGCCCGAAGTGGCGGGGATGGGTACGGCCGGCGTGCTCGGCCCGTCCCATCCTCGTGACGCGGACCCTGCGCGTCAGTCGATGTACGCTCAGCGCACTGCGGTGATCGGTTCGATTTTGAACGATCCGAGCCTCTCCATCGAGGACAAGATCTTCTTGTTCATGATGTGGTTCGCCGCCTTCGCGGACAAGGAGCGCGAGGCGAAGATGAAGGAGATCGTCGATCTCGACAAGATCGACCAGAAGCGCCGGAACGACATGGATCGCGCCAACCGTGAGCGGACGGCCATGTACGCTTCGAAGCGAGATCTCACGACGGCCGCAGACGGGATCGAGAAGGAGCTCACCAAGCTCAAGGGCCAACTCTCGGCGACGATCGATCCGACCGCTGACACGGCCGAGGCCAAGGCGTCACGAGCGGGGGCCAGCGGAAAGGTCGAGGAGCTCGAGAAGCAGCTCGGCGAGGCCAAAGACAAGGTCAACGAGGCGCAGACCAAGATCAATCGACTCAGCGAAGAGTACGATACCTTGAAGAACGCGACGAATCAGGCGCCGAAGTCTCGCGAAATTCTGTTGTTCGAGCTCGACAGAATCACGCAGCTTCGAGGCAGCATCATGGACATGGCGCGTCACTTCTTGGAGGACTCGACCCGCCGCATCAAGGAGATCATGCGGTAACGCAGGAGGAGCGGATGGTTCGTATCAGCGGCAGCGGCGGATACTCTCCGCCCCCAAAGACTCAGGAGGTCGATCCTCGCGCCGGGAAGGCGCCGTCGCAAGCGGGGCTCCAGCAAGCGCAACCTGGAGCTCAGCTCGATGCGCTCGTGGACGATTGCGTCCGGTTTCGTCGGGAGGCTGCGGAGTTCCTGAAGTCCGTCATGCCGAACGCCCGCTTCGAGTCCGTCGATGCGTTCACGCGCGATCGGGAGCTCGGGTTGTTCTCGGGATCGAATGTGACGGGCGCGGAGCGTCGAACGGGTGTGGGTGGTCGCAGGCCGGTCGAGCGGCCCGCGGAGCCGGATGCTGGAGCTGCTCCCGCGGATGAGGGAGCCAAGGCCGAGGCGAAGGGTGACGCCAAGGCGGATGCCATGACGGCAAAGATACCTCCGCGCGGATCGAAGGAGTGGAAGGCGGCTCGACAGAAGAAGTTCGAAGCCATGATGGAGAACAAGAACCTCGATCCTTGGGTGGTCGCTGGGCGCAAGTCGGAGTGGGAAGCGCGCAAGACCATGGAGAAGGAGGAGGTCTTCAAGGAGATGGTCGGTGACGTCATCGAAGACCATATCTTCGATGGCCTCCAGCGGTTCAACGAGAGCCGCCATGCGACCGACTGGGAGCGCGAGCAATTCAGAAAGACCGAGTACAGGCTCGAGGACGAAGCGCACTTCGACCGCAAGCTCGACGAGGCCGCGGACACGCGCCGCGCCGAGGTCGAGGCCGATGCGCATCGAGATTACGAGATGAGTCGCATGGAGGCCGACATCGAACGACGAACCGCCGACCGAATGCGTAACCGCGACCGCGACCGCTAGACTCTCGATGCAACTCCGTCGGGCAGCCCGAGCGTGAGGCTCTTGCCTGACCCGACTCGCCTGACCCAACTCGCCTGACCCAACTCGCCTGACCCAACTCAGCTCGACCTCGTGGTCGTCGTCGACCTCCGGCAACTCATCAAGTCGCCTCTACTGACCGCTCGCCCCTCTCTAGAGTCTAGACAGAGAGGGAGTACTCTCGACAGAGCTTTGATCTGGCGGAGCCCTATCGAGCGCAGAGGTGGGTCGGGAGTCGAGTCAGAGGTTGCTCGTATTGACGCGAAGAGAAACGAAAACCGCTGCAATTCGCAAAAAACGCGGGCAACGTACCCATACCCCGGCCGATGAAGAATGCATGCCATCGAGCTCGCACGAGGGACTGGTTTCGGTCCTGAGAAATGCCCCCCACCTCGCGGCCCTAGCGCTTGGGAGGCGAGCGCCAGCCTTCAACCGCGCAGAGATCGCAGAGTCGACGAAGAGCTCGGCCGAGTATCGACCGGATTTGTCGATCGTGCTGCGTCGCGGCAAGAAAGCCGTCCTCGACTTCGCGGCGGAGGTTCAACTTCGCAAGGACGCTCAGAAGCGCTGGTCTTGGCCCGTCGATATCGCCATCCTCCGGGCACGGTTTCGCTGTCCGGCGATACTCCTCGTGGTTGCGCCGAGTCCGAGCGTTCGCAGGTGGGCCGCCGAACCCATAGACTTGGACGGAGTTGGCTCGAAGGTGGTTCCGTTGGTGCTGACTCCGAATCGAATTCCGAGGGTGAAATCCGTCGACGAAGCCAAACGCTCGCCGGAGTTGGCCATTCTGTCGGCGCTAGCCCACGAGGGCCCTCGGGAAGCGTTCTGTGCGTTCGTTGCTGCGGCCGGTATCGACGAGGCGCGTGGCAAGTTGTACCTTGATACGATGCTAGCGAGCCTGCCGAAGGCGACTCGTTCAGCGCTGGAGGAGATGATGCAGGGTTACACGTATCAATCGGATTTCGCGAAGAAGTACTTCTCTGAAGGGAGGGAGGAAGGGAAGGAGGAAGGGAAGGCGGAAGGGAAGGCGGAAGGGAAGGCGGAAGGGAAGGCCGAGGCCGTCATTTCCTTCCTCGAGGCGCGCGGACTGCGACTCTCTTCCAGGGACCGCGAGCGGATTCTGGCTTGTGAAGACTCGAAGCTACTCGAGGACTGGACTCATCGAGCCGCGCGTGTTGACTGCGTTGCTGAGCTCTTCGAGCGCTAGGTCGTTGAGTTCGGGGCGAACAGAAATCCAATACCAATACCTGAAGAAACTCATGGAGTGGACCGAGTGGGCCCGAAGAGACTCACTTCGGCGGAGCTAGGCGGAGCAAGTACCGCCCGGTCTTGAAGCCGCAGTCCGGACAAATCACTCTCGTTCGATGAGTGTGAGGCTTGGGAAGCAAACATCGTACGCAAGTGTGAGCGCCGAGCCCACGGTGAGATACGTCCAAGAGCGCGCGTTCGACGACGTCGACCAGGCAGGCGATGAAGTCTGGGTGTGTGTCCACGGTCGGAGCTCGGTGGAGTGTGAGGCCCCGTTTTTCGGCGTGGTGACGGAAGGTCACGTCGATCTCGTAGAGAGTCTCGATCCCTTCCGTGGTGAAGGACAGCGGCACCACGAGCACGTCCTTGTGCGGCCCCGACTGCGCGATACGGTCGAGCTCTTCCTCGGTCGACGGTCCCAACCAGCGCACGGGGCCCACGCGGCTCTGAAACGCGAGCGAGTATGGGTTGGACCAACCCAACGATTTCGTGAGTAGCCGCACGCTCTCGTGGATTTGAGTCGGGTACGGGTCACCGCTTTGGTAATAACTCGACGGGAGCCCATGCGCGGAGAAGAGGAGGTGGAGCTTTTCGCGGTCGAGCGAACCCATCGCCGACTGGACGAGGCTCGTCATGGCTCGGAGGTAGCTCGGGTGGTCGTGGAACGCAGGAACGTAGTGGACGGGGACCTGACCCAACCCTTCTTTCTCCAGCTCGTCAGAGAGCAGATCGAACGCGGAGCCGGTGGTGGTTGCCGAAAAATGAGGAAACAGGGCGAGCGCGACGATCCGATCGGGCCTGTTTTGGGCGAGTGCGACAACCAACTTTTTGATCGAGGGTTCGGTGTACCGCATGCCGACGAGCACCGGCGTGCTGGGTCCGAGGCGGGCCCGCAGGGCCGCGGCCTGGGCCTCGGTCGTACGCACGAGCGGCGAGAATCCGATCTCTCGATACTGCTCGGTGATTTTCGGAGCACGGCGTTTCGAAATCAGCGACGCAAACCGATGTTGGAAAAGCGCGCCGCCGGGGAGTCGGATGACCGCAGGATCGTCGAAGAGCGAGTAAAGGAAGGGCTCCACCGCGCTTTCGGTTTCGGGGCCACCGAAGTTGAGGAGCGCGACGGTCTGTCGGAGTGACTTGGGATCTCCGAGCGGGCTCGAGTCGACGAAGGGCATGGCGGGTCGGAACCTCCGACTTTCAGAGCTCACGGCGTCGTGGGTGTCCACGAAGCTCGGATGGGTCTGACAGCCCGCCGCTGGCGTCTGCCTTGCTGAGTGCGCCAGAGTCTGCGTGCAGGCTGAGTTGTCCCACCGTGCTGGACCTGACTTTGACGAGATCGACGGCTGTATCGATGGTTTTTTGGAGGGTTCCCAGGGTTCGGTTGTAGGCCGTGCGCGGTCGGGCGCGGGCCAAGGCGCTCAGGCACTTGGGGCTCCCGGTTTCGCCGAGGGCCTTGGCTGCGGCGATTCGAGCGTTGGTGTGGCGATGCCGCAAGAGGCCAACGAGCGCGAGCTCTGCGCGCGGATCTTCGAGGTCTGTGAGGCACTCTGCGGCGGCGATGGCGACGGCTTCTGGCGCGTCGCGGGTGGCGCGGAGCATCACGGCCCCGAGGAGGGAGAGTTCCTTGGCGCGGCCAATCTCGCGAAGCCCGGCGGGGGTGTCGAGGCGCGGGTCGAGCTCGTCGGACACGGTTCGCAAGGGAGCCCTGAAGTCAGGCGCCAGTCAACCGAGCTTTGCGGTCATGCGTCACCATAGCGCCGCCTCAACCCACGAGCACCAGCTTGCCGACGACGTGTCCCGATTTGGAGATGGCGTGGGCTCGTTCTGCCTCGGAGAGAGGAATTCGGTCGGCGATGACCACGCGAATTCGCTTTTCGGCCAAGTCTGACACCAGGCGATCGAGAATGTTCGAACGGGGTTGAACGAGGAGCGTTTTAACTCGTGTCACTTTGAAGAGCGCTCTGGCGTCGTGCAGACGCGGCATGAACAGCACGAGTATGCCCGACTGGGTGAGGAGTCGCTCGCAGCGCTCGGTGGGGTAGGCCTGTGATCCGACACAATCGACGATGACGTCGAAGGGCCCCTGGGCTTCGGCGAGGCTGAGTGCGTCGCCCGAACGGTAGTCGATGGGGAGGCCTCCGAGCCGTTCGACGAGCTCGGCGTTCTTTGCTGAGCACACGCCGGCGACGAAGCAGCCGCGTGAGTGGGCGAGCTGAACGGCGAGGTGACCAACACCCCCGGAGGCGCCGAGCACCAGCACCTTCCTGCTCCGTTGCTTTGGATCGAGCGGGATCGTGTCGGAGAGTCCACCCAGATCGAAGAGTCCGCGGTAGGCGGTGACTCCTGGGACGGGTAGGCAGGCCGCTTCTTCCGCGGAGACTTCGGGGGGCAGGATCGCGACCTGGTCCGGCCTCACGTGGACGTACTCTGCGTAGCTTCCGCGCTGGCGGCGGCTGAAGTCCGTCGAACCCATTACGCGATCGCCGACCCGCGGGAACCCAACGCTGGATCCGGCGCTCTCCACGATTCCGGCAAAGTCGATGCCTGGAACGAAGGGTCCAGGGGCGCCGATCACCCGGCGAGCGACGCCGAGGTAGAAGTAGCTCCGCATCTTCCAATCGGCAGGATTGACGCCCGCGGCTTGGACTCTCACGCGAAGCTCGTTCGGTCGCAGGCGAGCTTCCGGCAGGTCGCGTGCCTCGAGCGGTTCGTCTGGCGAGGAAGAGACGATGGCTTTCATGTCGCCGAGTTGTACCAGGATACGACCGACGTCATCATTCGAAAAACTCGAGCTCGAACCCGAGCACCCGCGCGCCGTCGTTCTCCGCGGAGATCTGCACACTCACGGTCGTCGTTCCTGCCGGGACCTCCGCACTCAGCGCCGACAGCCCGCGCTCGTGACCCACGCGCGTGACTGACGAGCTCGACCCGACCGAAAACCGGATCTCCACTTCGTTCGAGCTCGTCGCGACGGCCGCGTCACTCAGCCCGGCGCTCAGTGTAGCGTGCCGGGCTCGTTCGGGCACGGGAATCGAGGCGGTGACTGTGGACCGCGCGATGGGGTGGAAGAAGACCAACTCGCTCGGCTGGCCTCCGATCGTCATCTCCTCGCGGGCGAGGTGCTGCCAAGGCTGGGATCCGTATTGGACGACGCCGCCCAGAGCTTTGGTCACGGGGCCGCCGTCGACGGTGACGGTGATTTTGCCGGTGACTTCGGAGGCGCGTCCCAAGAGTCCCTTGGGTTTGGGCCGGGTGAGCTCGGTCCTGACCACGAGGACTCCGTCGACGACCGTGCCGCCTTCAGGAAGGGGCCCCGCGTGGGGGCGCGAGTTGTGAACGATGTACCGCACCTTCGATGAGGGAGACAACTGGAGCGGGTGACCCGCTTGCACCTCGGAGAGTCGGTCGAGGGCGTAGCGGTTGTCGAAGTGAGTGAACGAGAGGGCCACCGGGGCAGGTTCCATCGAAATCCGGTCCACGAGCCACTCGGACACGGTGACTCCGTTGAGCCGGTCGACCTCGAGGTAGTAGCGAATCGTCGAGGTACCCATCGCGAGGGCGGAGAGAGTCGCGAGAGAGAGGCCGACTTTTCCCAACCGAGCGAGCCCTGCGGCCACGGGAAGGAGGAGCCATGGGACCAGGACGTTCGCGTAGTGAGGAAAGAACCCTTTTTTCGCGGCGAACATGAGAATGGCTGCGGTGAGCACACCGAGGAGCAGCGCGATCGAGAGTCGGTCGACCGAGTCCAATTTTCGGCGGCGAAAGGCTGCCACTGTGGAGACCCATCCAGTGATTGCGATCGACGTCGATACGAATCCGAGGGCGACCAGGAGAGCTCCGTGGGTCGCTACCAGGTCCGCGAGCCCGCGCTCCGTGAAGTAGGTCCTGATCTCGGAGAATCCGCCACCCCAGTATCCTCGGGCGAAGTGGTAGCCGATCTCCGAGGACGCGTAGAGGGCGGCGTAGGCGAAGGTCTGGAGCGGGACCAAGGACCGAGCCTCGGGGCTGGCGTTTCCGCCGGCGTGAGTAAGGATCGCGCGGGAGTTGGCGAAGCCGGTGTGCAGCTCGGAGACGATCGCGGGCGCGTACGAGATCACGGTGACTAGGGCACCGATGGCGAGGGCTCGAGGCGACCATCGGGGAGTGGCGTCCGACTTGGGTTGGAGCAGAGCCCAAGCGCCGAGCGCGACCCAGACGACGGGAGCGGAGAGGTGGAGCTGAGGCAAGCACAGCGCGCAGGCGATCGCGATCGCTTGCCAGACGGGGCGCCGGTCGATGAGTCCGTACAGAGCGAGCGATCCGAGGATGGGAGCCAACGAGCTTCCCCAGATTCGGTCTCCGTACAGGACGTCCCAGGGCGCGAATGCGAAGAGGATCGCCGAGGTGAGGGCTGTTCTGGCGTCTCTCAGTTTTTGGGCGGTTGCGACGACCAGGGCTCCGCACAGCACGTGGAGGAGAGCGACCCAGATTCCGCCGAGTCGGGGGGAGTCGCCGACGAGTTGGGCCGGCGCGATGAGGAAGTAGGCAAGTGGGCCGGGGTGGCGTGCTTGAGAGCTGGTGACTTCGAGGCCGAAGGCGGGGAGGGCTCGAAGGTGAGTCACGGCCTCGGCGACGGAGTATTGGTGACTTTCGTCCCCGGTGAATCGCGCGTGTCCGGTGGCCCAAAGTCGCAATACGAGGCCGACGAAGAGGAGAGCCAGAAGAGTGGCCGAGAGCTTGCGGCGAGTCACTTTGGGATCAGCCACAGGGCGGAGGGTGTGAGGTCTTCGAGGGTGTCTGCGATGAAGATGCGATCGCCTTTTACGAGCACCTTGGCCGGGGCTTGGTTCGAGGAGCCAGCGATGGGGTGAGGCTCGCACGCTTCGTCTCGGGAGGGGAAGAAGATGACGGAGGCGTCGTTCGTGACGATCGCGCCCGAGCCGTAGGGCAGGATGGCGCCGACTGGGGTGCGGGCGAGGCGTCGGAGGGGCGTGAACCCGTTCTCGGCGAAGGTGTAGAGTGCCCCCTCGGCGTCGGCGGCGACGAGGCCGACGCCGGGAAACATTCCCAGGGCGCGAACGGCGCTGGATTCGGAGACTTGGTACGTTCGCGGAGCGCCGCCGTTCATGACGAGCGCGTCCTTTCCCCCTGCGCTGAACGCGATCTGGCCAGGGCCAAAGGAGGCGAGCATGATCTCGGGGTTCGCAGGGTCGCCCTCGACCTGGCCGAGCTTGGTGAGTGTGTCATCTTGGAAGGCGAGGAGTGTGCCGGATCGAGTGCCAAGGTAGACTTTGTTGTCGGCGACGAGGAGCGCGCCGAGGTCGAGCGCCAGGCTCGAGGTCATGCTTTGGACCACGCGACAATCGGGTGGCGTCACCTCCACCAGGTCCAAGCTCCGCAGGAGATCGGGTGCGGCCCACAAGTGTGAGTCATCGAGCCGTCCGGCAAACTCGTACGAGTCGCACCCATTCAGAGTCGAAACGCTGAATTCGGTGACGAAGAATGTCCCCAATGCGTTGGTGGCGACGATGATTCCGTCACCTTGGGTTGCGACGAAGTCGATGCTGATGCCTCCGGGCAGCGTGGGGCCGTAGGGGACGATCTCTTCGGCGAAGTCGGGGCATCGATCGCATCGCGGGTAGGCGTCTGGGACGAGGGCTTGGAGGAACGCATCGGGGGTGGTCTCTTGAAAGGATCGATCGGGCGCGGCCACGTAGACGGCGAGGGGTCGCGTCCAGGCGCAGGGCGCGGGAGAGGGGGGGGTGAACGGGCCTGGTTCGAGGGAGAGCTCCTCGAGTGTGAGCGAGTAGGTTGCGAGGGAGAGCTCGTCGGCGCGGGTTTGGAGGGCCGGTTGAGTATCCAGGTCGAGGGCCAGGAACGTCGGAGATCCTTCGGCGAAGGAGACGAGGATTGCGGAGCGTGCGGCTTCGGGGAGTGGAGGGAGGGGGAGGAAGGGCGTTTCGCAGCCGCTCGCCAACAGTGCGAGCGTCAGCTCTGTGGCGAGGCAGGTCTGGGTGGTCTTGGGTGGCCCGATGGAGGCCATGGCGGCGGAGGGTCGGCGAGAAGCTCGAGTTGGTCAACGCTGGGACGGATGCGTGTCCGTCTTCTGGAATTGCGCTAGGTTCTGCGCGCGTGGTCCGCCCGACGCCGAAGTTCAAGTCGCACGAGCAGAAGCAACTCCTCGTCGACCTGAAGGAGGTCTTCGACGCCAACTCGCTCGGCATCGTGTTGCTCGATGCGCTCGAGCGGCGTGCGGCCGAGGAGATTTTTTCGCGGAACGCCCAGGGCGCTCGTGGGACGCGGCTCTCGAGCCTGCAGAAGGTCGAGCTCGTCGGGCAGATCACGGGTTGGTTCTTCGCGAGCGAGCAGGTGGCTTATCAGGTCGTCAAGGAGATGGACCGTGCGTGTCAGAAGGAGCGTCACATCGTCGCTTCGATTCCCGAAGACCAAGCGGGCGAGCGTGTCGGGTCGTATCGTGCGATCGCGTTCAAGCGGGAGCGCGCGAAGCTCGTCTGGGCGCTCTCGAGGGACGAGCGGCCCAAGGTCCGCGTGCTCGCGAGCCGAGTGATCAACGATTTTTTCCGCGAGGCCGCCGACATCGAGAAGGCGCAGGAGATCGTCGAGCGTGGGGAAGGCGACGAGGTGGAGCTCGCGCGCACGTTGAAGGCGCAGGCAGAGCGGCTTGCCGAGGCCACCGTTCAGGTCACCGAGATGCAGTCGAAGTTATCGCAGTTCGACGAGGAGCGGGTTCGGTTGCTCGCGGAGATCGGCAGCAAGGAGCGCATGCTGAAGCAGGCCAGCGAGGCTCGCGGGGAGCTCGAGGGTCAGGTCACGCGCCTCAAGGACACGTTGTCGGACGTAGAGGTGCGGGAGCTCGAGGCAGAGGAGGCGCAGCGGCGGGAGCGCGAAGCGCGGGCGAAGATCGACGAGCTCACCGGGAAGCTCCGGCGGCTCGAGAAGCTCGCGGGCGCGTCCGGAGCGCTGACGGACGCTCAGGGCGAGCTCGAGAGCTTGGCGTCCAAGAACGAGGAGCTCCATCGTGTCTTGGATCGAGCGGAGCAGGATCACAAGCGGGAGCTCACTTCGCGCGACAAGGAGCGCCGTCGCATGCAGTCCGAGATCGACGAGCTTCGACAGGAGCTCCATCAAGCGCGCAAGCAGCTCGCCGAGCGGGAGGAGGGCACGCGGTCTTCCTGGATCGTGGAACGCACCAACGGGATCGCGATCTTGCTCGACCAGGCCAACCTCGCCGCCACCGCGAGCATCTCCTACGGGCGCAAGGTGAATTTCGCGGCGCTTTACGAGGAGCTTCGCGCGGCTCGGCCGGTCCATGCGGCCGTGGCGTTCGTGGTCGATAACGGTGGGGCGGCGTTCGACGCCTTCGTGGACGTGTTGAAGCGTGCGGGCTGGGACGTTCGGATCAAACGTCCCAAGAAGTTCGCGGACGGCTCGACGAAGGCGGACTGGGACATGGGCATCGCGATGGAGGCCGTGGAGCTTGCGAGCCGTGTCCAGACGTTGGTGCTGGTTTCGGGCGACGGCGATTTCTTGCCGCTCGTGAAGCATTTGAAGCGCAAGAGCGTGCGTGTCGAGGTCGCGTCGTTTCCGGAGGGGCTGGCCGCCGATCTGGCGCAAGGGGCGGACGCGGTCCTTCGGCTCGACGCTAGGGCGCTCGAATGAGAGGTGGCAGGCTAGCTGCGCGAAGGGACGATCCGGAATCGCCGCTTGCCTTCGATTCGGTAGGTCTCGAAGTCGTCGTGATCGACCGTGAAGATCGTCGTGATCTTTTCCCGGCGCGCGAGCAGGACCAAGGTTGCGTCGGCGTAGTCCATCGGACGGTCCTGGTATTGACGCATGAGCCGCTCGAGCTCGTCCCAATCATCGGTGGTGATCCTTCCCAACTCTAACGCACCCGAGCGAACGAGCCGCCATGTGCTTTCGACGTCCTTGGCGCGGTCGCCCACCAGATGAAAGAGCTCCGTGAGGACTGCGTCGGAGGTCAAGAGCGGGGGTCGCAGGGATCCGAACGCGTCGACGCATGCGGCGTGCCATCGATCATTTCGATCGAGCAACCCAAGGAGAGCTCCGGTGTCGGCGAGGCTATTTGGCCGCACGGGCGCGGAGCCTTTCGCGGACGAGCTCGCGGGCGCGTTCCGACCTGTTCGAAGCTTGTCCTTCGATCGAGCCGATCGCGCACGCGGCGGAGGCGCGTATTCGAGCGAGGTGCTCTTCGTCGGTGGCCTCAGCTCGACGGTTCGCGAGCCACTCGGCCGAGATCCTGTCGAGGAGGGCCGCCACGCTAATGCCGAGGGCTTGGGCTTCGTGTTCGAGCGCTGACTTCAGGCCGTGCGAGAGGCGCCACGAGTATACGTCCGACTTCATGCACTACAGCGTAGTGCTTGCCACTCGATCCTGAAAGGGCGGTCATATTCCCTGTCGGATTGAATGTGTTCCGGCCCCGAATAGATCGATCTTGACAGGCCGACCGTGGATCTGGTGTATGCGCCGCCTCTGACGTTGCGCCCGTTTGTTCGGGTCGTGTCGTGCGGATGGGCCGCGAGACACACGTGAGGAGGAGGTGTTCGGAAGGCCGAGGTCGACACGACGAACGAGATATCGCCGCGGGCAGGAGCTTCGAATGGCCTCACCGGCCGCCTGCAGAACCGTGGAGTGATCGCGAGAATCGTCGGGCCGTTCAGCCGAAAAGATTGATTCGACGGCGATCTTGGGTGCAAAGCGTTCGCGCACGAATACCCAGATCCCGGAAGAGCCCACCGAGATGTCCACCGCGAAGATGTCATCGAACGTCTTCGGCGAGCGCCTCGAACGAGGGATCCCGACGGAGAGCCCGTTGGACCGAGTCGTGTCCGAACACAGTGAGAAACGAACGAGGCTGCGAAAGTGGCCGCGAGCGCAGATGCGCTCGCGAGGTCGAACGGCGCTTAGCGCCAGTTGGGTGTTGGCCGGCGGTGAGAGCCGCGGGCGGAGAGAAGAGCGACGATGCCTACGATCAACCAGCTCATCCGGCAGGGACGCGAGGCGGTCACCGTGAAGACGAAGGCCCCCGCGTTGGGTTCTTGCCCGCAGCGACGCGGCGTGTGCGTCCGTGTCTACACCTCGACTCCGAAGAAGCCGAACTCCGCGCTGCGCAAGGTCGCGCGCGTGCGGCTCACGAACGGGATCGAGGTGACCTCGTATATCGGAGGTGAAGGCCACAACTTGCAGGAGCACTCGGTAGTGCTCGTGCGTGGTGGACGTGTGAAGGACCTGCCTGGCGTGCGTTATCACATCGTGCGCGGCACGTTGGACTCGTCGCCTGGTGAAGGTCCTTCGAACACCAACAAGCTCCGTAGGAATCAGGGACGCTCGAAGTACGGCGTGAAGAGGGCTCGGTAATGGGACGGCGGCGCGAGACACCGAAGCGAAAGCTTCTTCCGGATCCGAAGTACAACGATCGCTTGGTCGCCAAGCTCATCAACAACATGATGGAGCGCGGCAAGAAGTCCACGGCCGAGCAGATCACGTACGGGGCATTTTCCATCGTGGCCGACAAGGGCGGTGGAGAAGATGCGGTCACGGTCTTCAAGAAGGCCCTCGACAACATCAAGCCTCGGATCGAGGTGAAGAGCCGTCGCGTCGGTGGTGCCACGTTCCAGGTGCCGGTCGAAGTTCGACCCGAGCGCCGGACGTCTCTTGGCATGCGCTGGCTGCTTCAACACGCCGAGAAGCGGACCGAGAAGACCATGCGCGAGAAGCTCGCGGGAGAGATCCTCGATGCTTCGGCGGGTCGCGGCGGTGCGGTGAAGAAGAAGGACGAGACCCACAGGATGGCGGAGGCCAACAAGGCTTTTGCTCACTTCCGTTGGTGATCTGATCGTAGGGAGGATCGAGGTTCGGAGTCATGAACGCCTCTTGGCACAAGGAGCTGCGCGCCACCCGCAACATCGGGATCATGGCGCACATCGACGCCGGGAAGACGACGACCACCGAGCGCATCCTCTATTACACCGGCCGCGAACACCGCATGGGTGACGTGGACGAAGGCACCGCGACCATGGACTGGATGATCCAGGAGCAGGAGCGCGGGATCACGATTACGTCTGCGGCCACGACTTGCACGTGGCGGGACCACACCATCAACATCATCGACACTCCGGGACACGTCGACTTCACCATCGAGGTGGAGCGTTCGTTGCGGGTGCTCGACGGAGCGCTCGCGTTGTTCGACTCGGTCGCTGGCGTTCAGCCCCAGAGCGAGACCGTGTGGCGTCAGGCCGATCGCTATCGCGTTCCGCGCGTCTGTTTCATCAACAAGATGGACAAGACGGGCGCGAGCTTCGAGCGGGCGGTGGACAGCATCCACAAGCGGCTCAATGCGGTGCCCGTGCCCGTGCAGCTTCCGGTCGGCGCATCCGACACGTTCGTCGGTGTCATCGACGTGATCGAGCAGAAGCAGATCATCTGGGACGGTGAGTCGCTCGGCGCGAGCTTTCACACCGAGCCGGTGCCGGTCGATCGTGAAGACGAGGTCAAGCGTGCGCGCGAAGTGATCTTCGACGTGGTCGCGGACGTCGACGAAGCGTTGATGGAGAAGGTGCTCGCTGGGGGCGATCCGGAGCCCTCGGAGATTCGTTCGGCGGTGCGCAAGGCTTGTTTGTCGCTGAAGGCGTTTCCGGTGTTGTGCGGCGCGTCGTTCAAGAATCGTGGGGTGCAGCCGCTGCTCGACGCGGTGGTCGACTATCTGCCGTCACCGCTCGACGTTCCGCCTGTCGAAGGTATGAAGCTCGGGCGCGAGGACGAGAAGATCGCCGTGGCCTGCGACCCCGATGGCCCGTTCGCGGCGCTCGCGTTCAAGATCATGGCCGACCCGCACGTCGGCAACCTCACGTATCTGCGTATCTACTCTGGGAGCCTCGAGAGCGGCGCGGGCGTCGAGAACGCTTCGAAGGGAAAGAAGGAGCGGGTCGGTCGTTTGCTTCGTATGCACGCGAACAAACGCGAGGACATCAAAGACTGCCGGGCGGGCGACATCGTCGCGTGCGTGGGGCTGAAGCAGACGTTCACGGGCGATACGCTCACCGATCCGAGGTCGCCCATCTTGCTCGAGGCGATTCATTTTCCCGCGCCGGTGATCGCGATTGCGATCGAGCCGAAGACGAAAGCCGACCAAGAGAAGCTCGGCAGCGCGCTCGCGAAGCTCGCGATGGAAGATCCGTCGTTCACGGTGAAGACGGACGCGGAGACTGGGCAGACGCTGATCGCCGGTATGGGTGAGCTCCACCTCGAGATCATCGTCGACCGGCTTCGTCGTGAATTCAAAGTGGGTTCGAACGTGGGTCGTCCGGAGGTTGCATACCGGGAGACGATTCACAAGGCCGCCAAAGCGGACGGGAAGTTCGTCCGTCAGTCTGGTGGCCGTGGTCAGTATGGCCACGTGAAGATCTCGATCGCTCCTGGGGCCCAAGGTTCTGGGGTGGTGATCGAGAACGAGATCATTGGCGGAGCCGTGCCCAAGGAGTTTCTGCCAGCGGTCGAGGCGGGCATTCGGGAGGCCGCGGAGCGCGGCGTGCTCGCTGGATATCCGGCGACGGATTTCGTGGTCAAGATGCTCGACGGGAGCTATCACGAGGTCGATTCGTCGGAGCTGGCGTTCAAGATCGCGGGCTCGATGGCGTTCAAGGAGGCTTTTTCGAAGGCCTCTCCGATGCTGCTCGAGCCGACCATGCGAGTGGAGGTCACGACACCCGAGGACTACGCGGGCAATGTGACGGGAGATCTTCACTCGCGGCGAGGGAAGATCGTGGCGATGGATCCGCGCGCGGGGATTCATGTCGTCACGGCCGAAGTTCCGCTCGCGACGATGTTCGGCTACGCGACGGACCTACGGAGCAAGACGCAGGGCCGCGCGACGTTCTCGATGGAATTTGGGTATTACAGCCCGGTTCCCGCGCATGTCGCCGAAGAGGTGTTGGCAAAAGCACAGGGGAGGCTCTAGCCCGACCTGACGGGACGCCTCGGGCGTCCAAATGGAGTGTGGAGAAATGGCCAAGGAGAAATTCGAGAGGAAGAAGCCGCACGTCAACGTCGGGACGATCGGTCACGTCGACCACGGCAAGACGACGACGACCGCGGCCATCACGATGGTCTGCGCAGAGCGTGGCTGGGCCGTGCCGCTCAGCTATGACCAGATCGCCAAGGCGTCCGAGTCGCAGGGTCGTCGTGACCCGACCAAGATTCTGACGATCGCCACGGCGCACGTGGAGTACGAGACGGGCAAGCGTCACTACGCGCACGTCGACTGCCCCGGTCACGCCGACTACATCAAGAACATGATCACGGGCGCCGCTCAGATGGACGGCGCGATCCTCGTGGTGTCCGCGACGGACGGCGTGATGCCGCAGACGCGTGAGCACGTGCTGCTCGCTCGTCAGGTCAACGTGCCGCGAATCGTCGTGTGGCTGAACAAGTGCGACCTCGTCGACGACCCGGAGCTCCTCGACCTCGTCGAGCTCGAGGTCCGAGATCTCCTTTCGAAGTACAAGTACCCGGGCGACGAGATCCCGGTGATCCGCGGGAACGCGCTCAAGCCCTACGCCAGCAAGGGCAAGGATGGCGCCGAGCCGATCATGAAGCTGCTCGATGCGCTCGACTCGTATATCCCGGAGCCGATCCGCGACATCGACAAGCCGTTCCTGATGCCGATCGAAGACGTGTTCTCGATCAAGGGCCGCGGAACCGTCGTCACCGGTCGTATCGAGCGTGGGCAGGTCAAGGTGGGCGAGGAAGTCGAGATCGTCGGCTTCGAGGCGACCCGCAAGACCACCGTCACCGGCGTCGAGATGTTTCGGAAGCTGCTCGACCGCGGCGAGGCGGGAGACAACGTCGGTTGCTTGCTCCGTGGCATCGAGAAGGAGGCCGTGTATCGCGGCATGGTCCTGGCGAAGCCCGGTTCGATCACGCCGCACACGCACTTCAAGGCCGAGGTGTACGTGCTGACGAAGGACGAGGGTGGCCGTCACACGCCGTTCTTCAAGGGCTACCGACCGCAGTTCTACTTCCGCACGACGGACGTGACCGGGTCGGTGATCTTGCCCGAGGGCACCGAGATGGTCATGCCGGGTGACAACACCCGCGTGGACGTCGAGTTGATCACTCCGGTCGCGATGGACCAGGGTCTGCGTTTCGCCATCCGTGAGGGTGGACGAACCGTCGGTGCTGGTGTCGTAACCGAGATCGTCAAGTGAGTTCGAAGGAGCGGATGGAGGCCGAGTGTGTCTCGGCCTCCTCCGTGTCCTCCTGAAGAGTCCGGGCGAAGACGAAGAGAAGAACGAAGAGTCGTCGATCGCTCGGCGGTTCGGTGGAGAGAGAGATGTCCCAGAAGGCGCAGAAAATCCGGATCCGGCTGAAGGCCTACGACCACAAGCTGCTCGACCAAGCGGTCGCGGAGATCGTCGAGGGCGCGCGACGGACCGGCGCGAAGCTGTTGGGTCCTATCCCGCTGCCGACCCGCATCAATCGCTACACCGTCTTGCGCGGACCGCACGTGGACAAGAAGAGCCGCGAGCAGTTCGAAGTGCGGACCCACAAGCGAATGATCGATCTGTTGGAGCCCACTCCGCAGACGCTCGATGCGTTGATGAAGCTCGACCTGTCCGCTGGTGTGGACGTCGAGATCAAGTCCTGAAGGCGAGGCGAGCCGTGAAGTTCGACGTGTTGAACGTTTCGGGTCAGAAGGTCGGCCAGGTCGACCTCGAAGACTCGGTTTTCGGGGGGATCGTGAAGCCCTGGTTGTTCTGGGAGGTCGTCAACGCGCAGCGCGCGGGATGGCGTGCTGGAACGCAGGCGACCAAGAACGCGACTCGCGTTTCTGGTTCCGGCAAGAAGCCCTTCCGCCAGAAGGGGACTGGGCGCGCGCGCCAGGGCAGCAACCAGGCCGCTCACATGGTTGGCGGCGCTGTGGTTCATGGACCCATGCCGCGGTCTTACGCGCAGAGCACTCCGAAGAAGGTGAAGAAGGGCGCGCTGCGTTCGGCGCTTTCGCTTCGAACAAAGGAGAACAAGCTGCTCGTGGTGTCCGGTTGGTCGCCCAAGGCGCCCAAGACCAAGGACGCTCGAGGTGTGTTGGCGAAGCTCGGCGCCAAGAGCGCGCTCGTGGTGGACGTCAAGGAGAACGCCGCGCTGATGAAGTCGCTACGCAACCTCGTGACCGTCAAGTTCCTGCCGGTCGAAGGGCTCAATGTCTATGACGTGCTCGATCACGAGCACCTGATCGTAGGCGAGGGCGCGGTGGCTGCCATCAACGAGAAGCTGAAGGCGACGACGTCTCGTCGCGACCGCGCGCGAGCCGAAGCTCGCAAGGAGGGCTGAGCGTCATGCGTGGACCGCATCAGATTCTTTGCCGCCCGTGTATGACCGAGAAGAGCTCGATGCTCGCCGACGGAGCTCCTGTCGTCGTCTTCGAGGTCGTTCGGGATGCCAACAAGGTGGAAATCGCGAGCGCGGTGAAGTCGGCGTTCGACGTCGACGTCATGAGCGTTCGCACCATGATCGTGCGCGGCAAGTCGAAGCGGCGTGGCCGCATCGTGGGCCGTCGCCAGAACTGGAAGAAGGCGATCGTGACGCTCGGCGAAGGCCAGTCGATCGACTTCTTCGGAACCGCGTCGAGCGTCTGAGGGAGAGGGCGAGATGGGTATCAAGACCTACAAGCCGGTGACGCCATCGCGGCGGTTCGCGACGACATCGGACTTTGCGGAGCTCACCAAGGGCGTCCGTCCGACGAAGCGATTGCTCGAGAAGAAGCAGGCCACCGGCGGCCGCAACTTCCGCGGCAAGATCACGACGCGACACAAAGGCGGCGGTCACCGCCAGCAATACAGGCTCGTCGACTTCAAGCGAACGAAGCTCGACGTGCCCGGTCGTGTCAAAGCGATCGAATACGATCCCAACCGCAGCGCTCGTGTGGCGTTGATCCACTATGCGGACGGCGACAAGGCTTACATCCTCGCGCCCACGCGGCTCGGGGTGGGTCAGGAGATCATCGCGTCGCACGCGGCGGTCGACCCGCTTCCGGGCAATGCGATGTTGCTTCGCGACATCCCGCTCGGAACGCTGATTCACAACATCGAGCTTCGGCCCGGTAAGGGTGGGCAGCTCGTGCGATCAGCGGGGCTCTCCGCGCAGCTCGTCGCCAAGGAAGGCGCCTACGTCACCGTACGGTTGCCGTCCAGCGAGATGCGGCGCATTCACGCCAGCTGCATGGCCACCGTCGGGCAGCTCGGCAACGAGCAACACGAGAACGTCGTGATCGGCAAAGCGGGCCGTTCGCGATGGCTCGGCATTCGTCCCACGGTTCGTGGCTCCGCCATGAACCCGGTCGACCACCAAAACGGTGGTGGCGAAGGCCGTGCAAAGGGCGGTAAGCCGCCGAAGACTCCGTGGGGCAAGATGGCCCGCGGTCTTCGGACCCGCAACAACCCGAGAACCGACAAGTTCCTCGTTGCCGCAAGGAAGCGCGGCAAGCAGTCCGGCGGCAAGTGAGAGGCTGATCCATGGCGCGATCTCTGAAGAAAGGACCTTTCGTCGACCATCACCTGGCGGACAAGGTCCAGAAGATGAACGACAGCGGCAAGAAGCAGGTCATCAAGACCTGGTCGCGTCGCTCGATGATCATCCCCGATTTCGTGGGGCACACTTTTGCGGTGCACAACGGCAAGAAGTTCGTTCCGGTCTACGTGACCGAGCAGATGGTGGGACACAAGCTCGGCGAGTTCTCGCCGACGCGAACGTTCCATGGCCATGCGGCGGCCTCGGCGAAGAAGGCGCCGGCCGCGAAGTGAGGTGACGGTCATGGCGGAAACGAAAACGGGAACGCAGGCTTCGATGCGCTTCCTTCGCATCGCGCCTCGCAAGATTCGGCTCGTCGCCGAGATGGTGCGTGGCAAGAACGTCGAAGAGGCGCTGAACATCCTGCGCTTCACGAGGAAGCGCAGCGCGCGTCACCTGACGAAGCTCATCAAGAGCGCCGTCGCAAACGCGGATCAGAAGGGCGGAGTCAACGTCGACAGGCTCTATGTGGGCCGCTTGTTGGTCGACGGTGGGCCCACGTTGAAGCGGTGGAGACCGCGAGCGATGGGGCGCGCGACGCCCGTTCGTCGCCGCGTCTCGCACATCACCGTCGTCCTGGAGCAGAGGAGCTGAGAGCATGGGGCAGAAGACACATCCGACCGGGCTCCGCCTTGGCGTCATTCGGTCTTGGGACAGCAAGTGGTACGGCGAGAAGAACTACGCCAAGTGGCTGCATGAAGACATCAAGCTGCGCGACTGTGTGAAGCAGAAGCACTACAGCGCCGGCATCGCCAAGGTCGAGATCGAGCGCGCTGCCAACAAGGTGAAGGTCAACATCTTCACCGCGCGGCCGGGCATCGTGATCGGAAAGAAAGGCGCGGGCATCGAGACGCTCAAGAAGGAGCTCTCTGGGCTGACCGAAAACGAGGTCTTCATCAACATCCAGGAGATCCGAAAGGCAGAAGTCAACGCGCAGCTCGTCGCCGAGAACATCGCGATGCAGCTCGAGCGTCGTATCGCGTTCCGTCGTGCGATGAAGAAGGCGGTGACGATCGCGATGAAGTTCGGCGCCAAAGGGATCCGCGTCGCGTGCGCCGGTCGCCTCGGCGGCGCGGAGATGTCGCGTTACGAGTGGTATCTCGAAGGGCGCGTTCCGCTCCATACGCTCCGCGCGGACGTCGAGTACGGCTTTGCTACGGCCAAGACCAAGCAAGGCACGACCGGTGTGAAGTGTTGGATCTTCAAGGGTGAGGTGCTGCCAGGCGCTCGAGATGTCGAGGCTGGGCGGCGCGAGAGGCGAGGCCCACGTGGCCCGCGGCCTGCGGCTCCGGCCCAGGCTTAGTCGAGGAGGTTCGTCGTGCTTCAGCCGGCTCGATCGAAATATCGCAAGGGGCAGAAGGGCCGCATGGGCGGCACTGCTCGAACGGGCGACAAAGTCAGCTTCGGAAGCTTCGGCATCCAGGCCACCGAGCGTGGCTGGATCACGTCGCGGCAGATCGAAGCGGCGCGTATCGCGCTCACTCGTCACGCCAAGCGTGGCGGGCGCGTGTGGATCCGCATCTTTCCGGACAAGCCGGTCTCGAAGAAGCCTCTCGAGACTCGTATGGGTAAGGGCAAGAGCCCGCCCGATCACTACGTCGCCGTCGTGATCCCGGGGAAGGTGCTCTACGAGATCGAAGGCGTCGATCCCGTGATCGCCAAAGAAGCGCTCATCCGCGCGAGCCACAAGCTCCCGGTGAAGACGCGCATCGTCAAACGTGAGGAGGTTTTCTGAGATGGCTTCGCGGATCACCAAGGCGAAGGACCTCCGAGGGCGTTCCGACCAGGAGCTCGTGGAGTTCGTGGCCGAGAAGGAGCGGGAGCTCCTCAAGCTGAAGTTTCAAAAGGCGATCGGACAGCTCGAGAACATCCGTCGCGTCGCTCAAGTGCGTCGTGAGATCTCTCGGGCCAAGACGATCGAGGCCGAGCGCAGAAGCAAGAGCGCGTCGCCCGCGGGCAGCTACCAAAAGCCCGACCTGAGCGCGCGGTGAGGTTGGTTCGATGACCGAAGAGACTGTACAGGGCGCGGCTCAGCCTACCGCCGACAAGCCTTCCGCCGAGAAGAGCGCGGATACGCGCGGGACGCGGAAGGAGCGCATCGGATTCGTCGTCAAGGCGGCGATGCAGAAGACCGTGGTGATCACCGTCGAGCGACGTGTGAGGCACCCGAAGTACCACAAATTCGTGACGCGGACGTCGAAGTTCGTGGCGCACGACGAGCTCGGCTGCGCCGCCGGAGATCAGGTTCGGATCCAAGAGACCCGTCCCTTGTCGAAGACGAAGCGCTGGCGCGTCGTGGAGAAGCTGTCCGTCTGACTTGAAGCGCCGAGCGCTTCGTTTCTCGAGGGAGATTTGTCGTGATTCAGTGCCAGACGGTTTTGGACGTAGCCGACAACAGCGGAGCCAAGAAGCTCTTCTGCATCAAGGTGCTCGGCGGCAGCAAGCGGCGCTATGCCGGCATCGGCGACGTGATCGTGTGCTCCGTGCGGGAGGCCCTTCCGCAGGGCAAGGTCAAGAAGGGCGAGGTCGTCAAGGCGGTCGTCGTTCGGACCTCCTACCCGACGGGTCGGGTCGACGGGACGTACATCCGCTTCGACGGAAACGCCGCTGTGTTGATCAACAAGGAAAAGGAGCCGATCGGTACGCGTATTTTCGGACCGATTGCTCGTGAGCTTCGCGCGAAGAACTTCATGAAGATCGTGTCGCTCGCGCCCGAGGTGCTGTGACATGCAAAAGATCAGGAAGGGCGACACCGTTCAGGTGATGTCGGGCGCCGACAAAGGCAAGAAGGGCAAGGTCCTCGAAGTCTTCGGTGAAGACGGCAAGGTCCAGGTCGAGGATGTCTTCGTTCAGAAGCGCCACCTCAAGCCCGGCAAAGTGATGTCCCAGCCGAACGGCGGGATCATCGATCGCGCCGGGAAGATCGATATCTCCAAAGTGGAGTTCTACTCCGAGAAGCTCGGACGCCCGGTGCGCGTAGGCATCAAGACCAAGGAAGACGGCTCGAAGGTTCGCGTGGCCAAGGGCCGCGGTGTCGAGGGAGTCGAGCTCGACTGAGCCGAGGGAAGTCATGGCCGATACGAACGAGAAAGCTCCAAAAGGCGAAAAGCCAGAGAAGGCCGAAAAGGCCGAGAAGACGCCGAAGTCCGACAAGGCCCAGGCTCCCAAGAAGGAGAAGGGCAAAAAGGGCGGCGGTGAGCCCGTGTCCGTGCGGGCGCGTCCGCCCGCGCGCTTGATGCTCCGCTACAAAAACGAGATCCGACCCGCGCTCAAGCAGCAGCTCGGCCTCGAAAACGTTTACGAGGTCCCTCAGATCGAGAAGGTCGTGCTCAACATGGGGCTCGGCGACGCGATCACGAACAACAAGGTGCTCGACGCCGCTTCCGAGGAGCTCGCGCGCATCACCGGCCAAAAGGCGGTGGTCACTCGCTCGCGAAAGTCGATCTCGAACTTCAAGCTCCGCGAGAACATGCCCATTGGGGCGATGGTCACGCTGCGGGGCCCGAAGATGTGGGAGTTCCTCGACCGACTCATTTCTCTTGCGCTCCCGCGCGTTCGCGACTTCAAGGGCGTCTCCGACAAGGCTTTCGACGGCCGCGGCAACTACACGCTGGGGCTCAAGGAACAGATCATCTTTCCAGAGATCGAATACGACAAAGTCGAGAAGATCCGCGGGATGAACATCTGCATCGTCACCACGGCCACGAACGACGAGCATGGCAAGGCTCTGTTGCAGGCGATCGGTGTGCCGATGTGGAAGCGAACCGCTCAGGCCGAAAAGACCGCGCAAGCGGCCCAGGCCTGAGCCCGTAGGCGGAAAGCTCGAACGAGGTAGTTCATGTCCAAGGTTATCACCGACCCGATCGCCGACATGCTGACCCGAATTCGGAACGGCATCAACGCGCGCCACATGCGCGTCCCGATGCCGCTCTCGAACATGAAGGTCAGGATCGCCGAGGTTTTGAAAGAAGAAGGTTTCATCGAGGACTTCGAGGTTGATCGCGCCGCGGTCCCCGCGAAGCTCACGGTGCAACTCAAATACGACACGAATCGGGAGCCCGTGATCACGGGGATCAAGCGCATCAGCAAGCCCGGTGTTCGCTCGTACGTCGGCAAGGCCCAGATCCCGGTGGTCCGAAACGGCCTCGGAATCGCCATCATCTCGACCTCCCAAGGTGTCGTCACCGACCGCGAAGCGCGGCGACGGAACCTAGGCGGCGAGCTCGTCTGTACGGTTTGGTGAGGTCGTCCCATGTCACGAATCGGTAAGAAGCCGATCCCGCTCCCCAAGGGCGTGACGGTCACGGTGAACGGTCTGCACCTTCTGGTGCAGGGCCCGAAAGGCAAGCTCGAGCGCGACCTACCTCCAAGGGTGTCTGTCGCGGTTCAGGACGGCCACGTTCACGTCACGCGCGCAAGTGAAGATCGAATCGCCCGAGAAATGCACGGCCTGGCCCGAACGCTCGTCGCCAACATGGTCAAGGGTGTCGTCGAACCGTACAAGGCGTCGCTCGAGGTCACCGGAATCGGCTACAAGGCCGAGCTCGCGGGCCAGACGCTCAAGATTCAGTGCGGCTACAGCCACACGGTCGTGCACCCGGTTCCGCCGGGCGTCAGCGTGAAGCTCGAAGGGGTGAGCCTCATTCATCTCGAGTCCGCGGACAAGGAGCTCATCGGACATACCGCGGCTTCGATTCGAGCCTACAAGATTTGCGATCCCTACAAGGCCAAAGGGATCAAGTACAAGGACGAGGTCATCAAGCGCAAGGAAGGCAAGACCGGCGCCGGTTGAGGAAGAGCGATGAAGCCGAAGATCAAGAACGAGCGGGAGCGCAAGCGCCAAGGGCGTGTGATCGCCATCCGCAAGCGAATTTCGGGCACGGTCGAACGACCGCGTCTGGCCGTGTTCCGGAGCGCGAAGCACATCTATGCTCAGCTCATCGACGACGACGCGGGCCGAACGCTCGCGGCGGCGTCTACGCAGTCTGCGGGACTCAAAGATGAGCTCAAGGGCCTGAAGAAGGCTCAGGCATCCGAGAAGGTCGGAGTGAGCCTCGCGAAGGTCGCTCTCGAAAAGGGCATTACCAAGGTCGTGTTCGACCGCGCCGGCTACCCGTATCACGGGCGTGTCGCTGCTCTCGCCAAGGGTGCACGCGACGGCGGGCTGTCGTTCTGAGCCGGAGGAAGTCGAATGGCGCGTCGTGAAATCATCAACCCGAAGGAGCTCGAGCTCGTCGATCGGGTCATCCACATCAACCGTGTTGCCAAGGTCGTGAAGGGCGGCCGTCGCTTTTCGTTCTCGGCCCTCGTGGTCGTGGGCGACGGCGATGGGCACGTCGGGATCGGGCTCGGGAAGGCCAACGAGGTTCCCGAGGCGATCAGGAAGGGCAGGGACCAGGCCGAGAAGAACCTCTTCAAGGTTCCGCTCAACGATCGAACGATTCCGCACGAGACGCTCGGTCACTTCGGCGCCGGCCGTGTGCTGCTCCGACCGGCTCGCCCGGGAACGGGCGTCATCGCAGGTGGTCCCGTGCGTGCCGTGCTCGAGTCCGCCGGCGTGCGCGACATTCTCACGAAGTCGCTTGGCACTTCGAACAAACACAACGTCGTCAACGCGACCGTCGACGCCCTCAAACGGCTCACCACGCCGCGTGTGGCCGCCGAGCGGCGCGGCATCCACGAGGAGAGGCTCCGCGCCGCCGAGGCGTGAGCTGAGGAGAACGAGATGGCCAGCCTCATCAAGGTCACGCTCAAGCGGAGCACCGGCAAGTGCATCGAGCGGCAACGCGCGACGCTCCTCGGACTCGGCTTGAAGCGCCGCGGAGACACCAAGGTCTTGAAAGACAGCGTCCCGGTCCGGGGCATGATCCTCAAGATGCAGCACATGCTCGTCGTCGAGCGTTTCGATGGCGACGATTCACTACGTGACAGCGCGCGGCTTCGCGCCGAGCGCGCAGGCTGAGCTGGGCCGATCGGAATGAACTCCGATCTCCAGTTGAGCTGATTGCATTTTTTCGAACGAGTCGAGGAACGACATGAGTGGCGAGCTGAGCAGACTCAAGGGCCCGGACGGTGCGAACCGTCCGAAGATGGTGAAGGGCCGCGGGCACAACGGCGGCAAAGGCAAGACCGCAGGCCGCGGTAGCAAAGGCCAAAAAGCCCGAAAGTCCGGCCCCGTTCGGCCCGGCTTCGAAGGCGGGCAGATGCCGATCCAGCGCCGAATGCCGAAGCGCGGCTTCGTCAGCATGAACCGAAAGGCGTGGACCGAGATCGCGCTCTCCGAGCTCAACCGCTTCGATGATGGTGCGGTGGTCGATTTCGCTGCGTTCCGAACCAGCGGCCTCGCCAAAGGCGACACCGACGGCATCAAGATCCTAGGCAACGGCGACGTGGAGAAGAAGCTCACCGTTCGCGTCAACCGGATCACGACGCGCGCCAAAGAGCGCATCGAGGCCAAAGGCGGCACCGTCGAGCTCGTTCCCGAGCCCAAGACCTGGGTCCGATCCAACAGCCGCGAAGCGCGGCGCGCGCAAAAGCGTGCTCCGGCCGTATAACCCATTCAAGGAGTCCAAATGACGGCGGCGTTCGGAAACATCGCGAAAGTCCCTGAGCTCCGGCAGCGCGTGCTCTTCACGCTCGCGATGCTCGCGGTCTACCGCCTCGGGATCTTCGTCACTACTCCGGGCGTCGATCGCGCGCTCATGCAGGAGATCATCCAGCAGCAGGCGGGCACGCTCTTCGGCATGTTCAACATGTTCGTTGGCGGCGCGCTCGAGCGTGCGAGTGTCTTTTCGCTCGGCGTCATGCCGTACATCTCGTCGAGCATCATCATTCAGATCTTGACCGTCGTGATCCCGACGCTCGAGCGCCTCTCCAAGGAAGGCGAGGCGGGCCGACGCAAGATCAATCAGTACACGCGCTACGGAACCATCCTGATCGCCGCCGTTCAGGGTTCGGTCATCGCGATCAACCTCGAGCAGCAGAACTTCAACGGCCAGCCCGTGGTCAACGATCCAGGGCTCGTCTTCAAGGTCGTCACCGTCCTGTCGCTCACTGCCGGTACCGCGTTCATCATGTGGCTCGGCGAGCAGATCACCGAGCGCGGGATTGGCAACGGCATGTCGATGATCATCTTCGCGGGCATCGTGGCCGATCTGATCCCGGCGCTCTACCAGTCCACGCTCTTGATGCAACAAGAGGTCCTTCAGCCGATCACGATGTTGTTCTTGGCCGGCCTGGCGGTCATCGCGACGGGCTTCGTGGTCTTCATGGAGCGGGCTCAGCGTCGCATCCCCGTGCAGTACAGCAAGCGAGTGGTAGGCCGGAAGCAGTACGCCGGGCAGTCCACGCACCTGCCCCTGCGTGTGAATACTTCGGGTGTGATTCCGCCGATCTTCGCCTCCTCGTTGCTCGTGTTTCCTGCGACGATCGCGCAGTTTCTTCCGGAGTCACGTGCGGTCTCCACGCTGACGACCGCGCTGAATCCGACCGAGTGGTCCTACAACGTGATCTACGTCGGGCTGATCTTGTTCTTCGCCTACTTCTACACGGCGGTGACGTTCAACCCGGTCGACGTGGCGGACAACTTGAAGAAGTACGGCGGCTACATTCCGGGCGTTCGGCCCGGGAAGCAGACCGCGGAGTACATCGAGCGCGTGCTCACGCGCATCACCACGGGTGGGGCGCTTTACATCGCCACCGTCTGTGTGTTGCCGAACGCGTTGCTCGCGCAGCAAGGACAGCTCCCGTTTGCGTTTGGTGGCACCGCTCTGTTGATCGTGGTCGGCGTCGCGCTCGACACGGTTCAGCAGATCGAGGGTCATCTCATCACCCGTAACTACGAAGGCTTCGCCGGGCCGAACATGCGGATCCGCGGACGTCGCGCCACGATGGGGCCTCAAGGCACGCCGACATGACGGGCAAGAACCTCATTCTGGTAGGGCCGCCGGGCTGCGGAAAGGGAACGCAGTCCGCGAGGCTCACGGCGACCTATGGGCTTCCGCAGATCTCCACAGGGGACATTCTCCGGCAGGCCGTGAAGGACAAGACGGCGCTAGGGCTCGAAGCCAAGGGCTTCATGGACGCCGGAAAGCTCGTTCCCGACTCTCTCATTCTCCGTCTCATCGACGAGCGTTTTCGCCAGGGCCTTGGCGATCACGGTTTCGTGCTCGACGGATTTCCGCGCACGCTCGCGCAGGCCGAGGCTCTCTCCGAGCTCCTCGAGAAACTCGGCCGGTCCATCACTCGTGTGTTCGTCTTCGACGTCCCAAAGGACGTCATCGTGGAGCGAATCTCGGGTCGACGATCGTGTGAGCAGTGCGGCAACGTCCACCACGTCCGCTTCTCTGCTCCCAAGAAGGACGGAGTCTGCGACCGTTGTGGCTCGGCCTTGGTGCAGCGGCCCGACGACACCGAGGAAAAAGTCAGGACGCGCCTGACGGCCTTCGACTCGCAGACCTCGGAAGTGATTCCGTACTACGAAGCGAAGGGGATCGTGAGGCGTCTCGACGGAGACAGGCCTGCGGACGAAGTGTTCGCCGTGATTCAAGGAGCGCTCTAAGCGAAAGATCTTGGGCGGGCGAGGTCGCTGTGGTAGCAGACTCCCCCGTTTGATTGTGACTCGAGGATTGGTGCGATGAAGGTTCGAGCGTCAGTGAAGGTGAGATGCACGAAGTGCAAAGTCGTGCGCAGAAAAGGTGTGCTCCGAGTGATCTGCAAAGACAACCCGCGGCACAAGCAGAGGCAGGGCTGAACGATGGCTCGTATTGCAGGCGTCGACCTCCCGAGAAACAAACAGATGGCCATCGCGCTGACCTACCTCTACGGCGTAGGTCGCAAGAACGCGAAGGACATCTTGGACAAGGCGAAGGTCGCTCACGATCTCAACACGGACAAAGCGTCCGAGAACGACATGGCCCGCATCCGCGAAGTGCTCGAGTCCGACTACAAGGTCGAAGGCGATCTGCGTCGCGAGGTCGGCATGAACATCAAGCGGCTGATGGACCTCGGTTGCTACCGAGGCCTACGCCACCGGCGAAATCTCCCGGTGCGCGGTCAGCGAACTCACACCAATGCACGTACGAGGAAGGGCCCCAAGAAGGGCGGCCTCAAGAAGAAGAAGTGACGGCGGAGCGGTAAGAAGACATGTCTACGCGACAAAGTGCCAAGAAGGTCAAGAAGAGCGTCCCCACGGGCGTCTGTCACATCTTGGCCAGTTTCAACAACACCATCGTCACCATCACCGATCCGGCCGGCAACACGCTCTCGTGGAAGTCGTCCGGCTCGATGGGCTTTCGCGGGTCTCGTAAGTCGACTCCGTTCGCCGCGCAGGTGGCCGCCGATGAAGCGGTCAAGGCGGCCATGGAGCACGGGCTGCGCAGCGCGGTGGTCCTCGTCAAAGGTCCTGGCTCGGGCCGTGAGGCGGCGCTCCGAGCGCTCTCCGCGGCCGGAATCAAGATCATGTTGATCAAGGACGTCACTCCGCTGCCCCACAACGGCTGCCGCCCGCCCAAGCGCCGGCGCGTCTGAGCCGCGCCCGAAGAAAGACAAATCTCGTTCCACGCCGTGGTTGCGGTTCCGAGTCGGAGCCGAGTGGTGGCGTGAGGAGGAACAATGGATCGCGAGGCATTCAGGAACTGGCGAGACCTCATCAAGCCCAAGGCTCTGATGGTGGACAAAGACTCGCTCACGAAGACCTACGGGAAGTTCTTTGCTGAACCTCTCGAGCGAGGCTTCGGCATCACGCTCGGCAACGCGCTTCGGCGTGTGCTGCTCTCTTCGCTTCAGGGCGCTGGCGTCACGTCGGTGAAGATCGAAGGCGCTCAGCACGAGTTCACGTCGCTCCCAGGCATCACCGAGGACGTCGCCGACATCATCCTCAACCTCAAGGCCCTGCTCATCAAAGCGAGCACCTACGAGTCTCGAACGATGCGCGTCGACAGGAAGGGTCCCTGCGTCGTTCGCGCAGGAGACATCGAGACCGACGCGGTCATCGAGATCCTCAACAAGGATCTCGTCATCGCCACGGTCGGTGAAGACGGCCATCTGAAGATGGAAATGGTGTGCCGAAAGGGGCGCGGCTACGTGCAGGCGGAGCGCAACAAGACCGCCAACATGCCCGAAGGCGCCATCCCGATCGACTCGATCTTCTCGCCCGTCAAGAAGGTCAACTATCACGTCACCAACGCACGCGTGGGGCAGCAGACCGACTACGATCGGCTCACCCTCGAAGTTTGGACCGACGGATCGATCAGCCCCGAAGACGCGGTCGCCTTCGCGGCCAAGATCGTCAAAGACCAGCTCTCGATCTTCATCAACTTCGAAGAAGACGTGGAGCCCGAGATTCCAATCGCGCCCGAGCCGGAGGCTCCGTTCAACGAGAACCTCCTGCGCACGGTCGACGAGCTCGAGCTTTCGGTGCGTTCGGCGAACTGCCTCGCCAACGCGAACATCAAGTACATCGGCGATCTCGTTCAGAAGACCGAGAGCGAAATGCTGAAGACCAAAAACTTCGGCCGCAAGTCGCTGAAAGAGATCAAGGAGATCCTCGCGGAGATGGGTCTGTCGCTCGGCATGAAGCTCGACAGCTGGCCTCCCAAGGAGATCCAGAAGGGGTCCTGAGCCATGCGTCACCTCCGTTCCGGAAGAAAGTTTTCGCGGACCGCGTCTCACCGACGCGCGCTCTTTGCGAACCTCACCAACGCGCTGATCGCACACGAGGCGATCACGACGACCGAGGCGAAGGCCAAGAGTCTGCGTGGCTACGCCGAGAAGCTCATCACGATGGGCAAGCGCGCGCGCAAGGTGGATCTCGCGAAGAAGGGCGCCATGAAGCGCGTCGCCTACTCGCGCCTGCGTGATCGCGGCGCCGTCGAGCAGATCTTCGGACCGCTCGCGGAGCGCTACGCGAGCCGCAACGGCGGTTACACGCGGATCTACAAGCTCGGCCCGCGCAACGGCGACAACGCGCCCATGGCGATCATCGAGCTCGTCGATCGGCCGGTTCGTGCTGAGCCCGTCGCCGCGCCCCAGACGCCCGAATCCTGATCCTCCGTGCCCTGGGAGCGCAGGCATCTTGCCTGCGCGTAGGTTCGCGGACTCTCTGCGGCGAGCGAGGATGGCGCGGCCTTCGCGCACATTGCATCCATCGGAATGCAAATCATGCATCGCGGAGCGCTCGAGCTCCCACGATCTCGTCGATTTCGTCGCTGCTGAAGAGTGAGATCGCCAACCGCATCCGTTCGAGTTAGGAGCTCGAGTTGGGAGCCCGACCGGTGGCTCGCGCTGCGCTCGCGCCAAACGCCCGTCCTGACGTCTGCGCTTGCTCGTGAGGGCGACCACAAAGAATCCAGACCCTACCCGCGCGTCGGAACATGCGATACACAGACGAAGCCAAACGAGGGTACGCGGGCCGAAATCATGGTCCCCGAGACTCGAAGGAGAAGAACAGATGAAACGGATTCTAATTTCATTGGCCTTGACCATGCCCTTCGTGGCCTGCGGTGGCGGCGGCACGGCCTCAGGGCCGCTTGATCCGCACGGACCGGTCGTCGAGTACCCCGAGTGGGTCAACAAGGGCTCCGGCGCTTTCGGCGGCGAGACCAAAATCTTTTACGGTGTGGGTTCCGCCTCCGGAATCAAAAACACGTCCTTGCTCCGATCGACCTCCGAGAACCGCGCACGCAGCGAGATCGGCAAGACCTTCGAGGTCTACACCGCGTCGCTCATGAAGGACTTCCAGCAGTCGATCACCGCCGGTGACTTCTCGGCCAGCTCCGAGGAGCAGCTCGTGTCGAACGCCGTGAAGACGTTCTCTGCGCAGACCTTGAACGGCGTCCAAATCGTCGATCATTGGATTCACCCGGTGAGCGGCGAGATGTTCGCGCTCGCGCGCCTCGACATCGCCGGCTTCATGGATCAGCTCGAGAAGGCCAAGGAGCTTTCCGAGAAGGTCAAGGAGCAAGTGAAGAAGTCCGCCGCCAAGGCCTTCGCGGACCTCGAGGCTGAAGAGGCCAAGCGCGCCGACCAGTGATCGGACCGATCTGAAGCACGAAAGGGGGGCGACCGGCTGCGCGCGGGTCGCCCCTTTCTTCGTTGTAGGATGATTTGAACACACGACGGGCCTTCAGCGTCCAAGACCCGTCCTGAACCGAAGGACGTCGGAGTCACGTCATGCGAATCAAAGGTCTATTCCCAGCCCGCGCGCTGGTGGCGAGCCTCCTGGCGAGCGTCGCCTTCCTCTCGTCTCCTGCTTTTGCCGAAGACGGCGAGCTCTCTCCGCGCGACATCTACAAAAGCTACGGCAAGGCGGTCGTCCTGGTCTTTGCGACCGACGGGTCCGCTCAGGGCAGCGCGGGCACCGGCTCCATCATCACCAAGGACGGTCAGATCATCACGAACGCGCACGTCGTCTCCAAGGAAGGCAAGGCCTACCAAAAGGTCTTCATCTACCTGAAGCCCGATCAGCTCGTCGGGTCCATGCAGGACGACCTCAAGCAGCGCCACGAAGTGAAGATCGTCGACATCGACGAGAACCTCGACCTCGCGCTCCTGAAGATGAAGCAGCCGCCCGCCGATCTCACCGTCCTACAGTTCGGAGATCCGGCCAAGGTCGAGATCGGCGAGCCGGTGGTGGCCATCGGCCACCCCGAGACGGCCGGCCTTTGGACGATGACGCGCGGCGTGATCTCGAGCGTCGTGAAGGACTTTCAAGGTGTGCCGGGCAAAGACATCTTCCAGACCGACGCCTCGGTGAACCGCGGCAACTCGGGCGGGCCGTTGATCGACACGAGCGGTCACCTCGTCGGCATCAACACCTCGATCTCCCGTCGTGCCAACGACGGCCTTGCGATCACGGGCATCAACTTCAGCCTCAAGAGCTCCGTGCCCGTGGCGTGGATGAAGCGTCGCGATCTGTTGGCGCTCAACTTTGCGCAGCCTGGAGCTCGCTCCCGTGTGCCCGACACTGCGATCGCCCAGGCCGAGCCCCAAAAGGAGCCCAAGAGCGCAGCTCCGGCCGCGCCTGCCGCGGTCGAAAAGCCCGCCGCCAAGGAGAGCAAGTCGTACACCGTCAAGGCCGAGGACGGCGCCGGCGAGATCGTCGTGCATGAGCCCGAGGCCGGTGAAGAGGTTGCGGACGTGGGTTGGGACACCGGGAGCGACACCAACGTGTCCTCGGGTCGCGCGATCAAGGACGGTAAGGGCAAGACGGCCGACAAGCCCAAGAAGGCCGCGCCCTCCGTGCTGACCAAGCGCCGCCCCTACAAGCTCGACAGCTTCGTCGAAGCGCGTATCAAGGAGATCAAGGCGCTCGAGAACATGATGGAAGAGATGGAGAACGAGCTCGAGCAACGCACCGGTGGCAACCGCAAGAAGCCCAGCACCAAGGGCAATGGTCTTTGGTGATCAAACTTTCTTCTCCTCTTCGGAGCTCCCCATGAAGTCTCGCCTCACCTTCGCCGTTTCGGCGTTGTCTTTGATCCTGTCCATTCCCGCGGCATTCGCCGCCGAGAAGAAGGTCGTCGCGGTGCTCCCGTTCGGATCTCCGAACGAGCACAGCCTCGGGGAGATGGGCAACAACGCCCAGCCCACCTTCATCACGCAGCTCATCAAGTCGCAGAAGGTCCGCGTCGTGGACGAGAAGCGCGCGGACGACGCGGTCAAGCGCTTCGAGAAGGAGATGACCGGCCTGTTCGATCCTCAGAAGGTTCGGCAGATCGGACGCTTCTTGAAGGCCGACTACGTGCTCGCAGGAAAGCTCTCGGTCACCGGCGACGCGTTCACCATGACCATTCACGTGACGAACGTGGAGACGCTCGAGATCGAGATGGCGGACGACGTCGATTTTCGCGACGTGAATCAATTCCGCGTCGCTGTAAGAACCTCCGCCGACAAGATCGCCGCGTTGATCGCCGGAGAAGCTCGCGCCGAAGGCAAGCACGAGGCGTTTTTGAACATCGACGCGCGCGCGTTCCACGACACCGCCGAGGTCGCGATCACCGCGCTCAAGGATCTCGATGCGTGGCGTTACGAGGGCAAGATCGACAGCGAGGATCCGGACAACAAGACGGTCCACGTGTCGATGAGCTTTGGCGTGCCGAAGCCCGGCATGCCGCTTCAGATCTTCGCCGAAGGCATCGGCGAGAACGACAAGCCGATCGGCGTCGTGTACGTGATGGAGCCCGACGAGAAGGGCCCCGGGGGCTTTGTGGCCAAGTACATGAAGGAGAAGGACCCCGGGAAGAAGAAGAAGGGTGACTTCGGCCTCGGCGCTCGCGTCTCGAACGCGCGTTACCGGTATCGCATCGCGCTCGGCCCCATCGACGATCTCGCCGAAGGGAACGCGAAGCTCGTCGACATGTTCCGCGAGAAGCTCATCGAGCAGCTCGGGGAGTCCAAGGAGTTCTCGTCGGTCGACAGCTCCCAGGTGAAGCAGCTCGGCATGGAGAAGAAGTACAAGCCGATGCACGCCGAAGGGGTCGACTTCGTGTTGGTAGGTCAGTTCCTCGGGGCGCCCGGACAGCGCCGTGCCGAGTTCAAGGTCGTGGCAGCGATGACCGGCGAGGTCTGGGGCAACCTGAAGTTCGAGACCTCGATCTGATCCACTCCGTTTCAAACTCGCTCGCCGCGAAGATTTTTCCTGACGCGGTGGTGGTGACGGTGGTGGTGACGCGGTGGTGGTGACGCGGTGGTGTGTCGCGGTGGTGGTGTCGCGGTGGTGGCTTCGAATCTCCGGTCCATAGCCTACGTCAAAGTGTAAGGTCTGTGCGGCCGGCCATGAGTTGCGCCCATCTCGTTACGGCCCGTCGGCCGCTCGTTTTCTCCCGCGTTTCCCCTTGCGACTCCCGACCGTCTTTGGTACCCGCAACGCTGAGTTCGCTCGAAGCGAGGCTTCGGGTGCGAACCGAATTCACGGAGGCCCTTTCATGTTGAAGCTCTCGTCACGCCGCAATTTCCTTCCGCTCGCCGTCGTCGCGCTCGCGCTCGCTGCGGGCTGCGCGCCGAAGAAGAAGGTCACTCGAACCGCGTCGGACGCCACCGAAGGCGGTGATCTGTCCGGCTACTGGAACGACATCGACGCGAACCTCGTCGCCAACGAGATGATCAAGGACTGCATGGGCCGCCCGTGGGCTTCGGAGTTCCAGGAGAAGAACAGCGGCAACAAAGCCGTCGTGAAGCTCATGCCGGCGCAGAAGCGGACGGACGATCGCAACGTCAACGAGGAGTACTTCACTCGCCGGCTCGAGAAGGAGCTGCTGAATTCCGGCCGTGTGAAAGTCGTGGCCGGCTGGACCGAGCAGGACATGAACGTAGCTGAGCGGGCGCGCCAGGCCGTACACGCCGGCGACGAGACCGCGAAGAGCCAAGGCAACGAGACCGGCGCGGACTACACGCTTCAGACCGTCATCAACTCTCAGAACGAGACCGACGGTGGGGGCCAATCCGTTCGCGCCTACTTGGTCAACATGATGCTCATCCACGTCGAGACCAACGAGAAGGTGTGGATGGGCGAGAAGCAGATCCGCAAGGTCGTCGATCAAGCCGGCACGACTTGGTGATTTTTCTCTTTCGTACCCACCTCAATCCTTCTCCGGAGATCCCGATGATGGCTCGAACTCAAGCTCTGGGTCGCGTTTCGACGTCGATCCTGGTCGCGTCTGTCTTGGCCACGGCTGTCTTGGCCACGGGCTGCAGCCAGGCTGGTCTACGCAAACAGTACGACGCCATGCGCCCGGCGATGACGCGTGGCGATTGGAAAACGGCCTCCGCGCAGCTGGAGAAGGCCAAGGACAAGGTCTACGGCGAGAAGGACCGCGTGATGTACTGGCTCAACATCGGAGCCATCCTGCACTATGCGAAGGACGCGCAGCCTTCCTCTGACCATCTCGTGAAGGCCGAGCAGGCCATGGAAGAGCTCTGGACGACCTCCGTCACCGCGGAGGCTTCGAAGGTGCTCGTGGGCGAGACGATTCAGTCGTACCCCGGCGAGGACTTCGAGAAGGTGCTCCTCTACTACTACACGGCGATGAACAACGTGTGGATGGGCAAGATGGGCGACGCGGTCACCGAGGCGCGGCGTGCCGACGAGCTCCTGAAGAAGATGGCCATCCACTTCGAGAAGGAAGGCAACGGCGGCACCGACTACAAGCAGGACGCCTTCATGCTCTGGCTGGTGGGCTTGTTCTACGAGATGGAAGGGTCGTTCAACGACGCGTACCTCGCTTACAAGGCGTCGTACGCAGCCTACAAATCGGACTACGCCGGCTTGTTCGGCCAGCCCCCGCCTACGTATCTGGCCGAGGACCTCGTTCGATCGGCGATGTTGACCGGCTTCTCCGACGACGCGGCCAAGTGGCGCACGGAGACAGGCGCGACCGGCGACACCGCCAAGAACCTCGCCGAGATGGGTGAGGTGATCGTGTTTCACGGCAACGGAGAGTCGCCGTTCAAGCGGGAGCTCCGCTTCGACAATCAGATGGCCGATGGTTACGTGATGAGCATCGCGGTGCCTGAGTTCGTGCCCATTCCCCCGCAGGTGGCGTGGGCCGAGGTCAACGGGCCAGGGGCCGTTTCACGTTCCGAGACCGCCGAGCCCATCACGACGATCGTGCTTCACAATTTCAAGAAGCGTCTACCGGCGATCCAAGCGCGGGCGATCGCTCGGGCCGCCACGAAGTACTTGGCCACCAAGGGCGCGCAAGCAGCAGCGGGTGGGCAGAACTCCGGCGCGGGCTTGCTCGTGGGTTTGGCTGCCAACATCGCGGCCTACGCCACCGAGGCCGCAGACCTTCGATCCTGGCAGCTCCTGCCGGCGGAGATTCGCATCGCGCGGGTCTGGCTGCCGGTCGGCAAGCACACCCTCAACATCACCTACCACCGCGGCAATGGGTCGCTCGCGGGCCAGGAACAGCCGATCGAGGTCGACGTCGTTCCCGGCAAGCGCACGTTGATCAGCGTTCGAAGTGTGCTCTGAGTTGAGCGCGAGCACGATCGCGATCGAGCTTTCCGATCACACGTCGGAGTAGGTACACGGCACATGTATATGGAGGAAATCATGCGGAGATCACGACAGATCCGACTTCTCTCGGTCTGTGTTCCGTTGGTGCTGATGGCTTGCGGTGGCAAGACCGCCAAGCCGGGAGGCGGACCTTTGGTCCCCGCGGACGCGCCCGAATGGGTTCATCGCGGTAGCCTCGTCAAGGAAGGCTCGATCTTCGGCGTCGGGCTCGCCAACGGAATCAAGAACCCGAGCCTCTTGCGCACGACCGCGCAGAATCGCGCTCGCAACGAGATTCAGAAAATCCTCGAGGTCTACACGGCTTCGTTGATGAAGGACTATCAAGAGTCCATTTCGGCCAACGGAGTGAGCTCCGAGGGCCAGCTCGTCTCCAACGCCATCAAGACCTTCACGGCGGGGCTGTTGAAGGGGTCCGAGCTCAAGGATCAGTGGATGGACACTCAGGGCACGGCCTACGCCCTCGTGGAGCTCAACTTCGCTCGGCAAAAAGAGATCGCTGCGGCGGACGTCGATGGGCCGATGAAGGGATGGCTCGACGACAACGGCCCGAAGGTCCTCGGCGGGATGGAAGGGGACAAAGGCACGCCGCCTTCGGAGGAGGGACCGGTCGCTGAAGAGGGTGACGAAGGCGCCGAGGCGCCCGCAGAACCAGAGCCCGAGCCCGATCGACCGACTCCGCCTCCCGCCAAGCCCGTCGAAGCCGCGCCGACTGTCGGCGGAGAGGCGCCGACTTGGACCAAGGGCAGCAAGAGCTGCGACGCGCAGAAATTCCTCTGCGGCGTGGGTACCGGCGCAGATCAACGCGCCTCCGACATCGAAGCTCGCGCCGAGCTCGCCCGAATTTTCTCAGCCAGCATCAAGTCCGTGGCCACCTCCTTTCAGGGAGCGGCTTCCAAGGTCTCGTCCTCGACTGGAGAGACTTGGGAGGAGCTCCAGAAGGTGACTCAGTTCTCGATGGTGTCGACCGACAAGGTCGTGACCATGTCGACGATTCAGTCGCGTTGGGACGACGGGAAGGGCAAGAAGTACTCTCTCGCGGTCATCGATCGAAATCAGGCCGCCAACGCGCTGCGAGATCAGATCGAGCAAAAGGACGGAATCATCGAGGCCGAGATCGGCCGAGCTCGTGAGGCAGACGACAAGCTCGCCCGCTTCAAGTCCGTGCGTCGTGCCGTGGTCGCTTTGGCCGAGCGTGAGGCGATGAACGCCGACCTTCGGGTCATCGATGTGTCGGGCCGCGGGATCCCGCCGCCCCACGACATCGGTGAGCTCATCGGCATGCTCGAGGGTGCGGCCTCCGAGTTGTCGATCGGCGTAGCCCTCAACGGTACCGGGGCTCAGGAGCTCCAGGCGTGTATGGAGGAGAAGCTCACGGCCAAGGGCTACCAGGTCGAGGCCAAGTCTCTCGAGGACGAGGACACCGAGGCCAGCATCACCGGCAGCTTCGACGTGCTTTTGAAGGGCACCGTCAAAGCCGACAAACGAGACAAGATCGCTGGCAGCGAGGTCGTGAATGTGTCCCTCACCATCAAAGTCATCAACGGCAAGACCAACAAGATCGTGAAGACGGTGACCGCTTCGAAGAAGTCTTCGCGCGGCAGCGATCGCGCCGCCGCTGCCACCGCGGTGGTTCAGCTCTGCACCCAGAAGATGGGTGACGTCGTCAGCGCCATCGACTCTGCTTTCGGCCGCTGATCGCTCAGAGCGCGGGCATCCTGCGCGTGATCTTCACGGACTTGGCGGACCCCTAGGCTTCGCGGACCTCCTAAGTTTGGTCGGACCCCGCGAGGTGGAGTACCCTCCCTTCGTGCGGATCTTCGCGGCGCTGTTCGGGCTCCTCGCCGCGTGCTCTACGAGGGAGATTGACCGGGCCCAGCTCGACACCTCGGGTGCGCTTTGGTTCGCGCTGGACCTCGACCCCGCGACCTCCCGGCGACTCTCGATTCTCACGGCGGCTCCGATCGAGCTGCCGCTCGTCACCAACGAGCTCGCGGGTCAGTTGGGGTTGATCGGCGTTCCCTTGCCGCTCTTCGATGCTATCCGGCCGCCTGTCGATCCCGACTTCGCGCGCCGAGCGACTTTGCTCGAAACTCAGGACCAGGAATGTCTCGAGGGTGAGCTCGATTGGAACGGCCGGACCGTCCGGTACCCGCTCGTCACGGCGGGAGCTCGCGCGTTTCTGTTCCGCGACGGCGCGCTCGTACCGGTCGAGCCGAGCTCTTTGGTCGCCGGACTCTCGGTGGCGGTGCCGGCTGGCAGTCAGCCCTGCGTAGACCTACCCGCTCCCCGACCCTTCGGTGCTCGTGCCGAGCTCATCCCAGAGGCGGCTGCGGTGTGCGGACGCGACTGGTCGAGGTCGGGCGAAGAAGGAAACTTCAGCGCGCTTCGTGCGACCAAGTCCCTCGACGCCAACCGGTGGCTCGTTCGGTCGAATCGCGTGCTCTTCGACGCGCGTCGGGGTGAGGAGCTCGTCGACGCGCCTGGACGACGACTCTGTCAGATCGATGTGCAAACTCAGCTCGGGCTTCGTGACTGGCAATTCCGCGCGATGGCTCTCGACCCTCTGCAGCCTGACCTGATCTACGCCGCCGGGCTCCACCTCGAGGGCGGAGCGCTCGTCGTAATCCGCGCTCTCCCCGAAGCCCTCGAGCTCGTGCGAGTAGCCACGGTGACTCCGAGCGCGCTGTTGTCCCTCGAGATCCATGAGTCTGGCACGATGGTCGCGGCGGGTCGCGCGGGCTTGGTGCTCACCGCGACGAGCCCACCGGGTCGACTCTACCGATCTTACGCCGGGCCCTTCGAGTTGGTCTCCGCGCACGTCACCGCCGATCCGCGCCGCAGGTTCGTGTTCGGAGCCAACGGCGAGAATGTAGTCGTGGCCGCCGACCCGATCGAGCGCCCGCAGATGAGTAGCTTCGCCGTGGGGAGCAATCCTGATCGCCCGGTGCGTGGGGTGGGCTCGGTCATGACGGAGGAGGGTGCGGAGCTATGGGCGGTCTCCGCGGGCAACACCAACCTCCTGCGGTTCGGGCCGCTCGACACGAAGTGGGAGGAAGTCAGGGTCGCCACGCCGCCGGTGTCCCCTGGCTGCGCTCCAGCGACCGAGTGTGGCCGCTCGACCCTGCTTCCGGGCGCTAGGGCCGTCTTGACTCGCGATCCGGTGGTTTTCGGCCTCGCTGAGTGTGGCCTTCTGATTGGCCACGACACGGCTCGTTCTTGCGCGTGGGCTCTCGACCTCGAGCTCGCGCTCGGCAGTATCGTGGGCGAGACGAACGGCCTGGATGCTGTTTCGACCGGGTTGAGTGTGGCTGGCGAGCGTGGGTTGCTCCTCGAGCTGCCCTGGTGAGTAGCGCGGTCGCGTTCAAGGCAGCCAATACAGCTGCCCCTCGTCGGTCCCTACGACGAGGTGCTCCCCGTCTGGTACCACCGCGGTGACTTCCGAGTCCGGCACAGTCTCTTCGGGCGGACTGAGCACGGTGGCGCATCCGGAGTCTGGGTTGATCGCGAGAACGCAGGCCAGGTCGTCCATCGTCATGAACAGTCGGCGCCCCGCACCGGCCCGCGCGACCGAAAACCCAACCGTTCCGCGAACGCTCCTGAGATGGCCACAGGCGTCGTAGGCGCCGCCGCACTCGAGGATCCGCGGTGTGGTCGCGGGCGCGCCGAGGTGGCTCCATCCCACCGCGGTTTCGACATGCATACCTGCCTTCTCGTCGAGCACCCAGACCTCCTCTCCGCCTGCGTTCCTCAGCACACTCAGTCCTTGGATGAGCTCGGCGTCCTCCACGGCAACCGGGCTCGACCACATGCGAGCGGACGTCGGCTCGCCCCGGTAGAGCCTTGGCGACTTGTCCTCCGCGGCAATGAACGGTCCGCCCCGATCCACTGCGGCCAGCCAGTTGAACGACCGCTCGATGGAGATGCGTTCGACCGAGTTGTCGCTCCTGAGTAGCACCGCGGCGCGACCACCGACCGCGAGGACTCTCCGGTCGCGATCGGCGGCGATCGCGTAGAGCGGCGCGGAAACGACCGTGGCCGTCGACACGGACTCCATTCCCTCGGGGCCGATCCGGATCAGTCCGATCGCCGAGTTCTGCTCCGACTCCCAGATCGTGGCGACCTCGAACTCACCTCCCTCCGCGAATCGAAGGCTCGTGTCGATCCAGCCCTTGAATTCGGGCGGCAGCTCTCGGTTGTGCGAGGTTCCGTCGGGCGCCGAACCGTCGGGTTCGAGGAGGTGGATCGACCTATCGAGGAAGAGCAACAAGCGGCCGTCGAGTGGGACGGCATCGAAGACGATGGAACGGTTCGGATCGTCGAATTGCGGTACCGGAGTGCGCCCGAGGTCCCCGAACCACTCGAGGCTCGAGTCGGTCGAGTCACACGTCGAGTAATCCAAGCTCGTCATCAGGGACAGCGAGGAGAGCTCGGGGTGATCGCCGAGGGCGGAGAGTCTTCCGAGGCCGTCGATGAGGGTGGTTTGGCTCGGCACGGGCCGTTCGAACAGACGCTCCCGATGTCTACCCGCGGGACAACTCACGGACAAGTCGGGGTCGCTTGGAACGAGTTTGGCCCTGGCTGCGTCATGACTCACATAGGGGCTCAACTCATCCAGCTGAGAATCGTTCAACGCGAGGAGCCAAATGCGATCGGGCGGAGCGGCCGAGAGCGGCAGCTCCCTGGAAGGTCGACCGTCTTCGATCGAGAAGGCCTCCGCGATGGAGAGTCGCTCGTCGGAGCTCGTGATCAGAAACGCGACCCGCGCATCCGGCCAAGCGGGCGGTGATGATTCCTCGGGGGCACACGAGGTCAACGTCGCCATCAGCGCCGCAAGCGTTCTGCCTCGCCCGTCGTGTCGCAACGGCTGCGATCCAAGGACGGCGACCGCTGACTGTCAAGGAGGTCGACCGGTCACGAAATCTCGCCACGAAGGTCTGGCTGGTCGTAGACTGGGTCGAACGTGGACGAGCTCTGGGTACGAGCCGTAGAAGCGCGCCTTCAGGGCGACGCCGACGCCTTGGCAGAAATTGCGCTCGATCCGAGCTGCGGGCCCGAAATTCTCGCGCGAATCGCGACCGACGAGTTGACTCGCCTCGCTGCGCTCCTGAATCCAAGGGCTCCGGCGGACCTGCTACTCACTGCGGTCAGATCCTCCGAGCCGCTTCTGCGAGTGATGGCCGCGACTCACCCGAACGTCACCCCCGAGGCGCTCGAGGTCCTACTCAAAAGCGGTTCGGATTCCGATCCCGTGGCGGTCCTGCTGAGTCCAGGAGTCACGAAGGAGTTGCTCGATCGTCTCGGTCGTCTCGGCCGTGGGCCACCGCGGCTGCGGAGGATCGTTGCGCTGGCCCAAGCGTTGGAGGGCAGCCCGGACTGGTCCCAACAGGCCGAGGCCCTGCGGGCCTTTGGCTTCGCTTGGAAGGCCGTCGCGACCGCCTGTTCGCACACGCTCGTGGAGCTTCCAGGCCTCCCCGTCGAGGTCCTCGCGCACATGGTCCGCAGCAACAAGCGGCTCATTCACCGAGCGGTTCGAAGTCAGGAACTCATCCGGAACCCTCGGCAGTTTCTCGAGCTCATCGACATAGGTGCGCTCGAGGGAGACGGCGAGGCGCTGCTCGCGATCGAGCGTCTCCCGTTCGAAGTCGTCGAGCGTGTGACCCGTCGAGCTCTTCGTCGCACCGAGGTGATGCCAGGCCGGTGTGAAGTGTTCGGGCTCCGGTTGTCGACCGTCTGGCGGGCGGCAACTCATCCCGCCTGGAGCGAGGCATCGACCGACCGACTGGTCCGCCATTCCGTCGAAGACCCGTATTTTTTCGCGGCGCTCATGACGAACGAGCGACTCAGCAAGGAAGCTCGCGGCGAATCGGGCCGTCTTCTCGGTGCCGCACGGCTCGGAGCGCGCTGGGATCGGTTCCGACCGAGTGAGTCCACATCGTGGTCCCTTTCGGATACCTTTCGCAAGCTACAAGTCGGTACTCTCGTAGCCTGGGCGCTACGCCCCGATCTGTCTGCCGAGGAGCTCACTCTGCTCCGAGGGGCGAAGAGCTCCCAGGTGAGGAGCGCTCTGATCAGCTCGGGCTGGGAGAGCGATGAGGAGCTCGTGGAAGCGCTCGAACACGATCTCTCTTTCCCGCACGGGTTGGATCGGCGGCTCGCTTTCTCAGATCGTTCGTTCGAGCTCATCGTGACCGGGCGATTTGCGGCCGGGACCTTTGCGCTCGAGCGAAATCGAAATCTGACGTCGGCTCAGCTCGGCAGGTTGGTCGAGCTCGCGACCGACGACGGTGTCGACGAGGCTCATGCGAGCGCGTGGGGACACTTTGCTCGGAGGGCGTTGGTCGAACATCCGAGGGTCGACCTCGCGATGCTGCGAAGACTGGCGGAGCATGATGACGCCAAGGAGCTCGCGCTGACCCAGTCGCGCATTCCTCTGGAGCTGCGCCGTCGCTGGGCCAGCGAGTGTGAAGATCCGGAGGTCGCCGAGTTGACCATGCCCGAGTCGGACGGGAGCCGAATCGACGAGTGGCTGAAGCGAATGTCGCCGATCTTCTCGGAGCGAGGGCTGCCCAGCAATCTCTTGCGGCCTCTCATCAAGCTCCTGCGAAATCCTGCGTTGACGCCGAGGCAGCTCGAGAAGATAGGGAAGCTCGGGGGTCTCCATCGCAAGCTGACCGACCATGAGTTCGTGGGTCAGGAGCTCGCGCCGAGTCTGGCGTGGCATCCGAACGGCCAGCGAATTTCGGCGAAGATTTTGGAGCTCGGCATCGAATTCGGTCGCGACGCGCTGATCGCGACCTCGGTGCGCTCGCCGCACGCCGACGAGCACACCCTTCGGCGGGCTGCCCAGATCGCGCTAGCGCCCATTCGGGGCGAGGGGCGCGGGAGGGCGTGGCTTCGGCACCACGTGCTTACTCACCCGAAAGCGCCGATCGAGGCGGTCGAGCGAGCGCTCCTCGACCGGCGTCTTCAGGCGTTGGCTGTGCGCAATCCGCGGGTCCCGAGCGCGCGACTTCACGAGCTCCTCGAACGCTCGGTACGCGCCCGACCGGAGGCGGAGCGGGCGTTTTTCTGGTGGGCGTTGGGGCCGCAACGAGGTGAGGTCGCGCGGCTGGTCGGCAACCCATCGCCTCCGTCGCTCGACGAGTTGCGCGCGAAGCTCTGGGATGTGGTGTTGCCGGGAGATGAGTTGCCGTCGATCGGAGACGAAGCGTTTCGGGCCCGCGTGGCGGCGTTGGAGCGAGGTGGCGCGCGGGAAGCGATGAGAGCGCAGGAGCTCACGCGGAGGGCCCGAGGTGGAGCGGCGTTCCGGGCAAAAGACCTTGCGCTCGCGATGGCCTCGGTGCCGAAGGCCGACCCGGAATTTTACGCGAAGCTCGTGCACCGGCTGACGGAGCGTCGGCGTTGGACCGAGGTGACTCGGAGGGTGGGGCGTTCGGCGACAGACCCGGACCTACTCCGGCGGCTGGTCGTGGCGCTTCCCGAGCGTGAGCTGAGGTCGACGGGAATGGACCGCAACTCTGCGGCGCCGGAGGTTGAGAGATGGCGAGGCCGGACGAACGCTCCGAGGGCGGACAACAAGGCGCTGATCGAGCTCCTCAGGGGGACGCTGAGCTCGTCACGGCCAGTGTATTTCGCCACGAGTCGGGCAAGGGAGCTTTTGGGGGAGTTTGCGTGGCTCGACGGCGGGATGAGTAGGCTGATGCTCGCGATCGAGCTGTGTGGGGGTGAGAGAACCGTGGCGTCCGAGCCTCGAGAGCAGAGTAAGTTCGTGCGAATCGGGGGCTGGAGGTACGTAGCGTGGCTCGTGGGGAGTGGGCACGGGAGGAGTGGCGAGGCGGTTTTTGCTGCGATTGGGGCGGCGAGGTGGGTTGCTTCGGGGCATTGACCGCTTTGGGAGTCATTCATGGGTGGTGCCGCCCTTGCTTCCGTTTCGAGCTGGGCGGACGATGGGCTCGACGTGAGGGTCGGCGTTGTATGGATTGTCTCGGCGTTGGTCTCAGGCCCTCGCGCGCTGCTCGGGTCGCTCGCGCTCCTCTGCCTGCCTGGGATTGCGATGGGGAAGTGTCCCCCTCACGAGGAGCTCTTCAGGTCGGCCACCGACGCGCGTTTGGAGGCTCATGAGCGCGGCTACGCGATCTGGTGCCTCGCGGCGTCCCCTGAGTTGCGCACGGACTCACGGGTTCGTGCGTTGATCCGCTCCGCGCTGGAGAATACCGAGGCGCCGGTGCGTGAGGCCGCGGCTCAGGCCGCAGGGCTGATCCCGAATGAGTGGCCGCGCATCGTTCCGCTCTTCGAAGACCCAGACCCGAGAGTGCGCGCGGCCGCGGTTTCGACTGTCCTGGGTGTCGGCGGCGCGGAAGATCAAGCGCGAGCGCGCGCGGCGATCGCGTCCGTCGAGCGAGCGCTCGGGGCCAAGCACGCGAAGGACAGAGCTCGGGCGGTCGAATCCTGGAGCGCACTGGTCACCTACGAGTGTGCCCCGGTCGGGCCTCTGCTCTCGAGGCTCGCCTCCGAGAGCGCGAGCAGCGTGCAACGAGCGATGGTGGGGGCGCTCGCCGAGCGCCTCTCGCGGGGCGGTCTGGAGGCGCCAGGGCGAAATGAGATCGGCGCTGCGCTCGTGAAGACGCTCTCGGCCGCCGACGCCAGGGTGAGAATCGCGAGCGCGCGGGGGCTCCAATTCCTGGCTTGGCCCGCGTCACCCGACCGACGAGACTCGGTGACGCCTTGGATCGACGCGCTCTCCGCAGCAGCAAAATCAGACCGAGATCAGCGAGTGCGGAAGGCGGCTTGTACCTCGCTCGCCGTGTTCGAGCGGCTGAGGCGAAGTGTGTCCACAGCGACCACTTCGGAGCCCTCGAGCGGCGAGGGCGCCTGTCCTCGGGAGTGAAGGCGTCCGAGGGTCGAGCGCCGAAGGTCGCACCGGAATCGTCCGCGACTGGTTCAGCTCGAGGGGTCTGATGAGTCTCGAGTCTTCGCTACCTTGGCTTTGGTCTCCCGCACTTCCTCCAACGTCTGCTCCAGCAGGTCGAGGACTCGAGTTTCCTGCCGTCCGCGAACCAGGCATTCTAGCCGAGCCCTCATGGCTTCGTCGCTCAGGTCCCTTCTGCCCGCATGGGCTGCCTTGCGGGCTCGCTGCAGCCATCGGCCGGCCGACTCATACCTTCTCTGCAAGGCATCGCGAGCTTGGCGCACGGAGTGTTCGAGGTCTTCCTCGACCTCGAGCAGGGGCCGTGGCGGCCCCGACTGTTCAGGCTCTTCGAGCTCGGGTGTCGGCTCGGCCCATTCCTTGGACCTACGAAGCTTCCGGACGTACTCACGCGTCTCTTTCAGTTTGATGCGTCTCGTTGCATCTTGAAAGGCGTTTCGGCCGGCATTCAGGGGCCCTGCGAGGGCATCCGCGAGCGGGAGCGCCGCGGAGGCCAACGTCGATCGCGCAACTTCCACGTGCGACCAGCGCAGGCGAAGCTCTTCGACCTCGGCGAGGGTCGTGGCTCTTTCGGCCTTCGCGCGTAGCTCCTGTGCGAGCGAGATAGTCTCGGCAAGGATCTCCTCGTTGCTCTTCCATGACTTGGTCAGCTCAAACCGGCTGCGCCAGGCCATGATCCGAATCCCGCAAATCGCTTCACGCAAGGAGTCGCCGGGGTGAGTGGAGAGGCGAACCAGTCGCTCGAACGCACGACTCATGAAGTCGACGACCCGACTCTTCGTGTCGTGAAACGTGCGTCTGCGCGCCGGCGGTCGGATCCGCTCAGCAAAATCCGGGTCGCCAGCCACGCCGGCAAAGCCGTTTTCGATCAGGTCGATCAAGGCCACGGACGCCCTGAACTCACCTAGCCTCGACAAGTCCAGAATCTCTTGGACCGTCCGTTCGCCCGTGACGAGGTCGTCGACTCTGCACAGATTTTTCAAGGGCGATGAGGAGCCTGTCCATGTGAAGAGTGAAGCAGCGTAATCACCGTTCCGAAAGCTGTCCGGCAAGGGCGCTCGCCGGGTGATGGTGGCATCGCGGGCAGGCATCCGGCGCCTCAGCTCGGGCTCCAAATGGGCCCTGCAGAGACCTTCCATGAGTAGGGTCTCGGCGCGGATCGGATCGATGATGTCCTCCGGAGGCCCGATCTCGGAGGCTTCGAATTCGTACGCCCCATCCTGCCAGGACCAGAGTCCATGAATCGTCTCCGTCGTCTGCAGGCGAAGCATTTCGTCCAGGTCGATCTCTGAAATGGCTCCCATCGATCTCAAGATGCGTCCAAGCTTCTCGGATGCGCGATTTTGCTCGGCCAGCGCCTCGAGGAGCTGCTCTTCTGAGATCAATCCTGCGCGCACGAGCATCGTCCCGATACGCATATTCGGAGGTCTGGGAAGGGCTTCGGCAGTGACCACCAGGCCGCGATGAAAGGCGACGCGAACCTGCTCTGGGACTTGGCCAGGGGCCGCGGGCTTTTGCACCGACAGAGTCCCACTCATCGAGCCGCCGCCGATGAGCTGAAAGACGTCAGTCAAAGGGCGTTCGTCGACCGTTCCCTTCATCCGATCCCCGGCTCGTCAGCTTGCGCTGGGGCCGCGCGGGAGGCAATGATCAGCGGAGTGGAGAGCGCGCTTCCGCTTCCAGTCTAACGCACGGGTGATGATCAACGCTCTGCCGCTGGCGTCTGCGATTCGGAGCATCGGCGTCGGAGGTGAGGATTTCGTGTCCCGTCAGCGATCTCGACGATCGACGCGTCGACGACATCGGTGCATCCCGCGAGACGGAGCAATCGACCTCCCTTGCTCTCCGTTGCGAGGTGTCCGACGGTTCCTCCGACCTTCGAAAGCGAGCGGCGGCATGTCAGTCGAACGGGGGCCCGCCGCTTCGCCCGGGCGAGCAGGGCGTCCGAGATCTCGATCGTCGTCTTCACGAGATACAGCATGCCATACCGTCTGGGATGGGCAAGCCATAGCCAAGGCACATCCAACTCATGGTGGCGCGACGAAATATGTCCCAACGACGAGCTCGCTTCGTCGCTCCGGTTGATTCTCCGTGCATCCTTGGCCACGGTGCCCTGGTGAACGCGCTCGAGCTCGCCAAGGCCCTCCCGACCTTGATGGACATTCACCAGGCCACGTTCATTTGGGGGCCTCCCGGAATCGGGAAGAGCTCCGTGGTGAGTCAAGTGGCCGCAACGCACGGCATGGAGGTTCGCGACATTCGCCTGGCCATGTGTGATCCGACGGATCTCCGCGGCATCCCGTTTTACGATCCCGAGCACAAGATCGCTCGCTGGGCGCCACCCGAGTTCCTCCCTCGCGACGGCCGAGGGATCGTGTTTCTCGACGAGCTCAACGCGGCTCCGCCCGCCGTTCAAGCCGCCGCCTACCAACTCGTGCTCGATCGGAGGCTTGGAGAGTACGAGCTGCCGAAGGGTTGGGCGATCTTGGCGGCAGGCAACCGACACTCGGACATGGGTGTGGTCTTTCGACTCCCGTCACCGCTCGCCAATCGATTCTGCCACCTCGACCTCGACGTCGATCTCCAGGCGTGGCGAAGGTGGGCTTTTTCGGCCGGCGTTCACGCAGGAGTCATCGGTTTTCTCAGCTTCCGACCGGAGCTTCTCTTCGTGTTCGACCGCGAGAAAGCCTCCCGCGCTTTCCCGACGCCGAGGAGCTGGGTGTTCGCTGCGCGTGCCTTGTCTTCTCCGGGCCTCGATCGCCAGAGCCAGCGCGCGGTGGTGGCCGGCTGCGTCGGAGACGGCCCCGCCATCGAGCTGTTGGCGTTCCTCGAGGTCGCCGACAAGCTGCCTGACCCCGACGCGATCCTCGACGGAAAGATCGACGTCGTGCCGAGAGAGATTTCCGTACTCTACGCACTCATCGGGCGCTTGCTTTACGCGCTCAAGAACGGCCTGACCGACGAGCGCCGGGATCGCTTCTTGACCTACTCCCTGAAGCTGCCCGCCGAGCTCGCGGTCATGGGCGCCAAAGAGGCCTTTCACCTCGGCCTGGAGCTCGGTCGCAGCCCGAAGTGGAAGGCCTGGATCGGGAAGTTTGGCGAGTTCGTCGTATGAGCAACCGGAACCCGCGCGAGCGCCTTCAGCGAGCCCGCGTGGATTTGTTACTCGCTCACCCCTTTTTCGGAAATCTCGCCATGTACCTCGAGCTGACCGAGGTCAAGGCGAGCTGGTGCCCGCGCTTCGCTAGCGACGGTCGGCATTTGTTCTACGACCCCGAGTTCATCGGGGGGCTCTCCGATCCCGAGGTCGTGTACTGCGTCGGTCACTCGGTCATGCACCTCGCTCTCGCCCACGCTGCTCGTCGGGTGGGTCGGGAAAAGAAACTCTGGGATCTCGCCACCGACTTCGCCGTCGACGCGATCCTGCTCGCACCCAAGGCCGCGGGCGGGGAAGGTATGGTCGGACCCAAGGGCTCGTCGTACCGATCCGAGTTCAAAGAAATGGCCGCTGAGGAGATTTATCGGAGGCTCCTCGAGTCGAAGCGTCGAAAACCGGAGCTCGATCATCATCTGGACGTGGGATCGTCGGGCGGCGGATCGTCGACCGGGGGATCGCAACGAGCCGCTCCGAGGGAAGCGCCGCCCAAGGATGGCGAGCTTGAAACTCAGGACGAACGGGCCGAGCTCGGGGGCGAGTCCGTCGGCGATCACTCAGTCGCTGAGGGGGACGAGGGAGCTTCAACAGCCCCGGGCGGAGCGGACGGGGCAAGCACCTCCGAGGGCGCCGTCGAGGGCGCCGCCGACGGCGGCCAGGGCGCGGAGTCGGGGCAAGGGCCGGAGTCGCCTGGTCGGCCGAGCTGGGCATCGGAGCCCGCGATCGAGCAGGGCGCCGAGGAGACTTGGACTCGGCGAGCCATCGAAGCCGCCACCACCTCCAAGCTGCGGGGCACGCTGCCCGGATCACTCTCGCGGGCGCTCGAGAAGCTGCTCGAAGCCAAGGTGCCGTGGCAGCAAGTCTTGGCCGAGTTCATTCACGCATTCTTCAAGAACGACTATCGCTGGATGCCTCCGAACCGAAGGTTCGTGTCGAGCGGAATCTTGTTGCCGTCGGCTCGCGGTGAGCAGCTCAGGATGGTCGTGGCCATCGACACCTCGGGCTCCATCTCCGAAGTCCTGCTGACTACGTTTGCGTCCGAGCTCCAAGGCATTCTGGTCGGGGTGCCGGAATTTTGGATCGAAGTCTTCGGGTGCGACGCGGCGATCTGCTTTCGGCAGACGCTCGAGACGGGTGACTTGTTGGGGCTCCCTTCGTTCGGCGGCGGCGGAGGCACTGACTTTCGGCCGGTGTTCTCGGCCGTGGAGGCCGAGGCGCTCGCGCCCGAGGTGTTGCTCTACATGACCGATGGTATCGGTCAGTTTCCCGAGAAGGAGCCCGAGTATCCGGTGCTCTGGCTGATGCCCGAGGGCTCCCAAGTCCAAGTACCCTTCGGCCGCACGCTCATCATGGACCCCTGATCGATCGCGAGCGCGCGGTCGGGCTGCTGGGTGGTTTTGCCCTCAGCAGGCAAGTTTGCCAGCAGGCAAGCTTGCCAGCAGGCAAGCTTGCCAGCGACCCTCCTTCAGGTCATCATGGCCTCGTGTTTCACACGAGCCGACCGGTGACCGCTTCCGCCTTCGTCGATCGTGAAGACATTCTGAGCAAGTTGAGCGACGCCGTAGATCGCCTCGTGGATGGGTCGCCCAAGTGGATCGCGCTGATCGGTCCGCGTCGAGTCGGCAAGACCAGCGTCCTGCTGGAGTTGGCGCGGCGCCGCGCCGAGAAGGGGGTCTTGTTCCTCGTGCTCGACCTGCAGGAGGTGGAGCCGGTCTCTCGGGAGGTGTGGCGCTGGTACGCCAGCAAGGTCGCGGAGGCGTTCCTCGGGCCGGAGCTCGAGGCTTCGTTGGCGGTGATGATGAAGCAGCCGGCCTCTTTCCGGCGTTCGTTGCAGGCGGCGAAGTCCTTTCCCAAACTCTCCCCCTCGACGCGTGCTTTCCTCAACGAGATCCCTGACGCGGAGGCCGACGACGCCTTCGTTCGAGCGGCTGTCGCGCTGCCAGAGCAGCTCGCGAAGGATCTCGACCTCAAGATCTTGATTGCCATCGATGAGTTTCAAGAGCTCGCTCAGCTCGAGTCCAAACGAGGCGCCAAGTCCCCGTTCCACCTCCTCAGAAGTGTCTGGCAGAGGCACGAGCGCACGTCTTACGTGATCAGCGGATCGGCGCGCGCCATGCTCACCGAGCTCGTCACGTCCAAGAGCTCGCCCTTCTTTCTCCACTTCGAAGTGCTCGAAGTAGGCCCGTTCTCGCGTCCCAATGCGATTCGCCTCCTCGTCGTCGGCGGGATTGACGAAGTCCTGGCGGCGTCCATCGCCGACACGCTCGGCGGACATCCGTTCTATCTGCAGCTGATGGGTGACCAGCTCCATTCCTTGGCCGAGCCCAAAGACGAGTCCGCGCTCAAGGCGGCCCTGCAAGCGCTCGTCTTTTCGAGGACCGGCAGGCTTGCGCTCTTCTTCCAAAACGAACACGACCGACTCGTTGGGCGGTCCGCGTACCTAGCGGCTACGCTCGACGCGTTGGCTCAAGGAGCTCGGCGGACCTCGGAGATCGCGGAGCGGATCCGCGCAGCGAGCGGGGACACTTCTCGGTATCTCGAGCGCCTTGGGGACGCCGTCGAGAAACACGAGGATGGCTACGCGCTCGCGGACCCGGTCTTTTCGGCTTGGCTGAGGTGGCGACAGCCGGGCGGCGCGGTCGTCCCGATGAGCCTGATCGGGGACGAGGCGGAAAAGAGGGTTGCGCAGCACCTCGCCGAGCTGGGTTTCGAGCTCGTGTACCAGTCGCGCGCGTCGCGTGGCGCGTTCGACTTGTTGGCGACCCGAGGGTCCCGGCAAGTCGGCATTCAGGTGAAACGGACGAAATTGCCGCTCCGGTTCAAAAAGACCGAATGGCGCAGGATGCAGGCCGACGCGTCGAGGCTCGGGTGGTCTTGGGTGATCGCAGCGGTAGGTACGGATTCGAGAGTCACTCTCCTCGATCCTGCTCAGGCGGTCGAACGCCGAGAATTTTCGGTGACGACCGAGGCGTCGATCGAGAAGATCCTGAGTTGGCTCGACGCTCAGGTCTGAAGGTCGAAGGCAGACTTGCCGGCAAGTTTGCCCGCGGCAAGTTTGCCAGCAGGCAAGTTTGCCAGTGATGACTCGCTTGGCTAGCACGGCGAGCCGGCGCTGCCACCACGACGCCTCGATTTCAGAAGGAGCCGCCGAACGAGAGCATCCACGGCCGATCCGGACGCTCTTCTCGTCCGTCGACGTCACGATCCAGCCTTCGACCTAGACTCTGCTGCTCGAGCTCGAACGTACGCTCGACCGGGTACTCATAGCCCGTCAGCATGTGGATCCCCAGACCCAACAACCCCACGCCGAGCCCCGCCATGAGGTACCCAGCCTCGTCAGCCATCGGGAGCGCCCCCGCAAACCCGAGGACCGGGAGCGTAAGGCTCAGACCGCTGATGCCGATCAGTGAGCCGCCGATGATTTGGCGGGTCACCTTCCAATCATCGGCGATCGCCGCGAGCTCCGCTTCGGTGCCCGAGACCGCGGACGCGCGGGCGGCTTCGTTCGAGAAGTCGTGCTTGGCGTACTCATCGAGCAGCCTCTCACTCTCCGAAGGGATCACGAGCGCGCTGACTCCGAGGCCGAGGAAGGCCGCGGACGCGCCGACCAAAACCCACCCCAGGTCAGAGCTGCCGGGGTTGGCGAAGGCCCCCGCGGCGAAGCCTCCGAGCACGGCGGCTCCGGCGAAGCTGAGGGTGCCTGCGAGCCTTCGGGAATCCCGCTCCAGAGCTGCGCTCGTGTCCAGGAACAAGCCGAGCTGCTCGGCGTCCTTTCGCGTGATCCCAAAATGTTCGGGCTGAGCGTCGGCTTGGCTCTCCAACTGCCGAAAGGACTCTCGCCCGAAGGGCTCCGAGAACAGACTCTGAAAGAGCGGCGCCTCCCCGCGCTCGGCAATCACCAAACTGGACTCTGGTGCATCTTCGAGCCGCAGAGTCTGGCGGTCCGGAAGCTCCCGCACGATTTCCTTCGGCCGCTCCGGGCCTGCCACGCGCTCGGTCAGCACCAAGGGCTCGTTTGTCGTTGGGAGCGCCAGCACGACTTTGGTGCCCTTCTCGTTGTGAACGTCGGCCACCCGAACGCCGCGTTGGTCGCGAATGGTCAGCCGTCTCGCGTCGGTCGCGGGAATCTCGAGTCTCCTCGTTACGCCCCTCAGACTCATCAACACCTCGCGACCCGACTTCGGTGGGTAGGCGAACACCTTCGGACGATAGAGGTCGTTTCGGAGCGGCGCGTTCGCTCGCGTGATGAATGCGGAGAGCTCCGAGTACGTGACCAACCCGTCTTCGTCCGCGTCCGCCGCGCCTCTCAACCCAGATCGGACTTCGTAGGAAAACACGCCCGACTGAATCTCACTCCACTCGTAGGTGACCGCCTCCGCGCTCGTGGACAAGACTACGCCGACGTTGGGATGCCGGTCGAGCAGACTCTGCGGCTTCGCGTCGGTTCGCCAGCGCTCTCCCCCCGGTCTTCGTGGGTTGATCATGAAATAGGAGTTGCAGCTATCGAGAATCAGGTGAATTCGTCGAGCTCGAATTCGACCGATCGCTCGCTCCTCGAGCGCCCGCGCGGTCAGCCTGCCGTCCTCGAGCTCGAGGAAGCCTTGGCCGCGGTCCAAGTCTCCGTGACCGGCAAATACCAGGTGAACGTCGACCTCACCGCGGGCCGCAGTCACCGTCGCCGACAGGACCTCGATGGCTCGATCGAGCTCCAAGAGAGTAGGGGGTCGGGCGCGCGCCGCCCAGGACTCGTGAAGCCGAGCGCTCTCGCGATCGAACGTCGTGAGCAGCGTGACTCGGTCTGGGCCGAACATCTGCGCGTAGAGCTCCGCGTAAGCCGCGCCGTCGTCGTCGGCGTATTGGAGGTCCGGTCGATCGAGCTCGAGGCTCCGGTTGTTGGTCACGATCAAGGCGTAGGAAGACGACGCCCACAGGAGCGCCAGGGAGAGAGTCATCATGAGTTACCTCAGCTCGAGCTCGGAAGACTGAATGACCACCGGATCGGCGAGCGACCTGAGTCCGGAGAGGCTGGAAGAGCTTAGTTTCGCCTCGACTTCTCGGACGGTGAGCGCGCGTTGGGAGAAAACCGCCACGAGCTCGGCCGATCCGGCGGGCGCATCCTTCATCCTCACGCGTTCGGGCATCGCGTTGCGCCCTGTCGGTATACTCACCGACGATGGGTTTTCGGCGTTGGAGAGGTAGGCTGGATAGAACCAGTGAACCTCCCGGGCGCCGTCGATCGCAAAGAGCATCACGAAGAGCGGTCCCTCGGTTCGATTGCTGACTTCGAGCTCGAGGGAGTCTTCGCGTCCAATCGACGGTCGGGAGGAGTCTCCGACGGAGAAAGTGGGAGCCTGCGGCGCGGGGCTCACGACGGTGACCCACGCGCCCACGGAGCGCTCGACGCCCGCGGGTCCGCCTCGGGCGACGAGCTCTTCGGAGGGTTCGAGGTACAGATAGAGCGAAAACATCGCCGACGCCGCGACGGCCGCGCTGAGGAGAGCGACCCTGTGGGCGTAGCTCTCTTGGCGAAGCTCGTCCTGTTTGCGCGCGGCTCGCTGCTCGAGCTCCGCGACGAAGGCCGGATCTTCCGGGGCTGAGAGCGTGCAGAGAGCGCTTCGCGACCGCTCGATCGTCGAAAGGGACTCGCGGCACGGTCGACACTCCGATAGGTGCGTCGCGATCGACTCGGTCCGGTTCTTCGAGCACTCTCCGTCCAAGTAGGCAGCGAGCTCCAGGCGTTCGACGTGGGGGTTCATGGCTTCACCTCGGGAGGGAGTAACTCAGCAAGCGCCTCGAGCCCGTAGTGGACTCTCGATCGCGCGGCCGAAGGTGTTCTGCCGATCACTTGTGCGATTTGTTCGTAGTCGAGCTCTTCGACGAACCTGAGAATCAGGGGGACCCGAAATTTTTCGGGGAGTCGCCCGAGCGCCGCTCGCACCAGGGCCTCCTGACTGTTGCGCTCGAGGACCTCGTCAGCGGGCAGGGCTGGATCGATCGCCGACAGACTCATCGGGAGGAGCGACCGCCAGAAGCGTCGGCGATTCATCGACCGACACTCGTTTCGGGCGATGGTGAAGATCCAAGCTCTGAGCTTGCCCTGAGGCTCGTACGAGCCCCGCCTGACCCAAATCCTGAAGAAGACCTCCTGTGCGACGTCGCGGGCGAGTTGCTCGTCCAAGAGCATCGCCGTGCAGAACCGTCGTACGGGACCTTGATGACGTCGGGCCAGGTCGGCGAGGGCGCGGCGATCGCCGGCTTGAAGCGCGAGCATGATCGCATCGTCCGAAGGCCCGTCCTCGGACGAGTCGGGGGAGCGGACGACCGACAGCCGCGGAGGGAAGGGCGGGTTCATGATGAACACCCAACGCAGCCCGGGCCGTTTTGTTGAAAAAAAAATGCGGCTCCGGTCCCGGTCCCGAAACTATCGAGCCTGGACGACGAGTTTGAGCTGCGAACCCGGGACGAACGAACTACTTCCCCGCGAGCGACACGAACAGCCTCGTGCACGCGAACTCGACCAGCGGGAAGAACCAGCGCCGGTCCTTGGGCGCGAGGTTCTCGGTGGCCACGTGCACCGACCCCGCCGCGACCAGGGCGGCGCGCTCGGCGTTGCGATAGGCCACGTCTTTGGCGTGGGAGAGTGATACGCGATGAGTGTCTCGTAGCCACTTCTCGGCCCTCGTGACGATCCACTCTCGACGCTCGTCTGGGAGCGCCTTGTCGAGCGCCTTGCCGCGTTTCTTCGAGCGCTTCGGGTCTGAGTAGAGCGACTCGTCCCCCAGCCGATCTCGGACCAGACCCTCGATGCCTTCTCTCAGCACGTCGACGGGCAAACTCACCACGGCCAAAAACCGCGGCGCGAGCAAGGTGAGCGCGTGAGCGATCTCGAATCTCAGCACCGCAGCGTTCTCTTTCTCCGCCTGAGTCGGTGACAGGATGAGTGCGACATGTCCGTCGACCCACGACGGCGTGATCAACACCTCCGAGTCGTATCTGGCGTAGACGGGCGGGAGCTCTTTGCCGAGGATCGACGAGGCGTCGAAGAACGAGCGCGCGAGAGACGGGGCGAGGCTCGAGAGCTCCAGCTTGTCGCGCTTCTTCGGTCGGGGTTCGGCAAGCGCGTCACTCATCGCGATGAGCGGCGCGTGGCCGAGCTCTTTCAGGAGATCGAACAGCGGACCGTCTTCCCATATCTGAGGGATCTCGACGTTCTTCGCGTTCGAAGGGGGCGGGGGGTCGGCTTGTGCTTCGACCTCGAAGAGTCGCTTCTCTTCCTTGGTCGCCTCGTCGAGCGCGACCAGGACGTCAGCATAAATCTGGGCCGCCCTTGGCTGGCGGAGCTCGGTGGCGAGCGCGAACAAGCGGCGGAGGGCGGTCACGTGGCCAGGAGATCGTTCGAGGAGCTCCGCCCAGGTCTCGAGAGCACGACGCTTCTTTGCGTCCGCGTCGGGCCCGCCCTCGGCCGCGGCGTCGTCGAGAAGCTCCGCGCGCGCTTCCAACCACTTCGACTCGTCGACGGGTTGCTCGAGCGATTTTCGCCGATCGAGCAACGCGAGCGCGGACTCGGGCCGAGCCACGTGGAATCGGAAGAGATCGATGGCCGTGTCGAGGTGCGCTCGCGCTCGAGTCCGTAAGGTGTCCGCCTCGGAGTGGTCCTTACCTACGCGCTCGAGCTCCTTCATGAACGCCAGGCCGGTGTGCTCATGGAGGTCTCCGAGCGCGATGAGCTCCTTGTCGTTTTCGAGCAAGCTCGCGAGCGTCGAGAACGCCGCCGGATCGCGAGGCGCGTCCGCGAGCGCCTCCACCAGCCACTGCTTGGCCAACGAACGATCGGACGCGAGGATGCGGCCCGCCGCGCGGAGCAACAGCTCGACGCGCGCGTCGGGATCCGCAGTGCGCGCGGCCTCGGCGAGCGCGTGGGCGGCCCGTTTCGGGTCGCCTGCACGCTCGGCCGCGCGCGCGAGCATCTCGGCGACCTGTTGATCATGCGGAAAGCGAGCGAACCGATCGCCCAAGAGCTGCGTGGCGCGCTTTGGGTCCTTGCCGCTCTCGATGTACAGCCGTGCGGCCGCGAGCGTGAAGCGCCGTTTCTCGTCGTCCGCTTCGACCAGGCCGATCAAGTGCTCGTACGTCCTGGCGGCTTCTTCGGACTGGCCGACATCCGCGAGTGACTCTGCTAGTAGCACGAGCGGTTCGACGAGCTCTGGAGCGACGTCGACGGCTTTTCTGGCGAAACGGACCGCGGCCTCCGACTCGTCCATGGCGCGCTTGGTTCGCGCCATACGCAGATAGAGATCTTTTCGCTCGAGCGCGCCGAGCGCGTCTTCGTGATGGAGCAGCAAGGCCGCGGACAGCTCGAAGGCCCGCGCGTGGTCCTTGGCGGACTCCATCAGAACCGCGAGCCTCGCTAGCGCCTTGCGCGCCATGGGGACGAGCAGGAGTGCGTCTTCGTAGTGTTTCTTGGCTTCGCCGAAACGTTGCGCTCGCTCGGCCGCCTCGGCCGCTCCGATGTGAAGCTCCACCGCCCGCGCGAGATCGCTCTTTTCCAAGAGCTTGGCGGCCGCGCCCAGGCTCGCGATCGCGGACGCCGATCGGCCCGCGGACAGGTTCTGGCGACCTAGCGCCGCTAAGATTTGGGCGTCGTTCGGTTGAGCTTCGGCGGCCGCTTCCAAGCTCTTCAACGAAGAGTCGGAGTCACCGCCTGCTCGATAAGACTCTGCGGCGGCAACGAACAATCGGGCCCGCTCCCTCGGATCGTCGGTGAGCGCGGCGAGTCGATCTTCGAGCTTCGCAGCACCGAGGTGGTCGTTGGCCTTGTGACGAATCGCGATCAGACCCGTGAGCGCCTCTCGGTCCGCGGGCCGCGCTTCGAGCACGATCTCGAGCTCGACGAGCGCGTCGTCGAGCCTTCCCCGCTGCTCGTAGATGCGCGCGATGCGCGCGTGGATCGCCGGACGGTCCTCCGCGTCCACCACGATCGCGAGATCTTGCAGCGCCTCGATCTCGGCCGTCCCGTCGTCGGTGCGCGCGGCGTGCTCGGAGAAGGCACGAAGCACGTTCGGATCATTGGGCGCCAAGCTCACGGCGCCCTTCAGCGCTCGGCTGGCCCCCGCGTCGTCGCCGAGCTCTCTCGCGCGGAGCTCGGCGACCTCCAAGAGGACGCGCGCGCGATCTTTCGGATCGGCCTGCGCCCGCGCGCGAAGCTCCACGAGGTGCGCGACCTCTTCCCATCGCCCCGCGGCTCGCTCCAAGCGCTCCAGAGTCGTCAGCGCTTCTATGTCGGTCGGAGCTTCTTCGATCACCGCGGCCAAAGCTGCGTGCGCGAGCTCCGGTCGCTTCAGCCGGCGTTCGCCGACCTCCGCGAGCTTCTTGCGCATCTCGACGCGCAGGCCCGGGTCGGACATGAGCTCCACGAGCGTCGCGAGCGCGTCGGCGAGCCCAGCCCAAGCTTGCTCGCGCTCGAGCAGGTCGACGAGCATTCGAAGGCTGCTCGCGTCGTCCGGATCTTCCGCGAGCGCTTGGCGCAGAGCACGCTCCGCGGCCTCGGGCTTGCCGAGCCGCTCGAGCTCCAGGTGCGCGATCCGTCGTCTCAACGCACCACGGTCGGCCGGTGGCCGAGCGTAGACGTCCGATTCGAGAAAGTAGACCTCGTCCTCGTAACGTCCGGCCGCGTCGAGCAATCGGACGACCTCGCTGCGCGCCGAAAGGTCGTCCGGAAATCGTTCGACGATCGTCAGGATCGCGTTCGCCGCCCCGTGGGGATCGGAGAGCGAGACCTCGCGGACCTGCGCCGCGCGCCCCAAGAAGTCCTTGGCCCGCGTGGGATCATTCGTGCGACGGCCCTCTGTCTCGAGGATCAGCGCGAGCTCGCGATGGGCACCGAGCTCGGCGTAGAGCGCGGTCATGCGATCGAAGACGTCGAAGGAGTCCGGTGCTAGCTCGAAGAGTCGTTTGAGCCGAAGCACAGCCTCCTTCTTGCGGCTGAGCGCTCCGGCCTCCATCTCCGCTACGAGAGACCCGAGGCGAACCTGAGCGTCGAGGTCGAGGCGGCTCGAGACCTCGTCGTAGAGGTCGAGCACGGCTGCCTCGGCCTCCGCGCGAGCCGAGAGCGCGAGGAGCCGTCTGACGCGTTCCTCATTGGGAGACAGGCGAACGAGCCGCATGGCGGCGACGAGCGCGCGGTCCGCTTCACCTCTATCCGAATGAAGCGCGACGATCTCTTCGAGAAGATCGATCTGGGTCTGCACGTCGACGCGACGCGTCGCATCGGCCAGCGCCTGCGCGAGCTCCACGAGCTTCGGGGAAGCGTCTTCCGGCGGAACCGACGGAGCTGCGGGTGGAGGAACGCTCGCGCGGACCGGCGGCGCAGAATATGTGGCCGGCGCCGACGGCACCACGGAGAGCCTTGGCGCTGCAGGCACGGAGCTTCGCGCGGGCGGCGGCGCCGAGACCCTCGGCGGAGGCGGAGTCGATGGCTTCGCTGCGCTGGCCGGTACCCTCGCCATCTTGATCTTCGCGACCGTCGGCGATTGAGACGGCCTCGCCGGCGCGTCGGGAGCCCGTCGCTCGATCGGATCGTCGAGCTCGACCGGCTTGAGCAGCCGCGGATCGAGCAGCGGCGGCTCTGCCGAAGCAGGCACGGGCTGGCCCACCACGGGCGCAGAGATCTCTCGCGGCGGCCACTCGGGCGGCGGCAACGCAGACGGTCGCGGTGCCTTCCCGGGCTTGGCCTCGAGCCGCTCCCCGCGCACGACCGGAATGATCGAGCCCACTGGGATCTCTTCGGTGTGAAACGTGACGTGGACCGGAGACGAAGTATCGGGCGGCGCGATCGCCGTGCCCGGACGCCAATCGTCTGGCGGCGGGAACGCTTCGAGCTCCTCTGTTCCCGTCTTGTGCAGGCCCACGAGGCTCGCCGTCGGCGCCGCGAGCTCGATGGGTCGATCGATCGGCGGAGAACCTTCCGCCGCAGGGTCGTACTCGCGCTCGGAGGGCTCGTCGGCGCCGAGAAAAGCGTCCGTGTTGATGGCGCCGACGATCTCGTCCACCTCGATCGCACCAAACGGATCGGCCTCGAGCCGAGGCGCTCGCTTCGCAAATTCGGTCTCGCTCTCAGGACCGACGCCGTCCGCGTTCTCCGTCGGCTCGTTGGTCGCGACGCCGATCGTGCTCTCACGAATGTCGTCGAACACACTCTTCGCGGGCGTGCGGACCGCCCGCAACACGGGCTCTGGTCGCGAGGAGGGCAGAGCGGGCTTTGGCGCCAGAACGGTCTCCGCTTCGAGCTCGGCCATCCGTCGCGCGATGCGCGCCCGGAGCCCTTCGTCGTCTTCGAGGTATCGCTTTTGAACGTCTTGGATCTTCTTCAGCGCCTCGAGCTCTTCTTCCTGAGAGCCCGAGTGATCGGCTTCCTCCTCGAGCAGCAACACGAGACGAGTCCACCGCTTCAGCCGTTCGTAAATCTTGGCTAGGCGCCGCCGCGCTTCTTTGTGCTCAGGATCCTGCGCCAGGATCGCTCGATACGCCTCAGCCGCTTCTTCGGGTCGATCGAGTACCACCCCGAGCAAGTGGCCGAGCTTGAGCCTCAAGTAGATGCGAAGCAGCGGGTTCGTGGTCTGCGCTGCTGCCTCCGCGAAGGTCGTCGCGACCGTGTTGAGCTCCCCAGCCGCCAAGCCGAGCCGCAGCACTTCGTCGAGCAGCTCTCGATCCTCACTCGACGCCTTGACCGCTCGAACGATCGCTGCGAGCGCGCGCTTGTGATCTTGAAGCTCCCGCTCGTAGATCCGCGCGAGCTCACGCCACAGCCGAAGCTGATGAGGCGCCGTGCGCCGATCGTGGGTCAGCTCCTCGAGCAGCTCCGCGAGCTGATGGAAGCGCTCCGCCTCGCGAAAGAGCTCGTCGAGGCTCCCTAGGATCTCCGGGTTGCCTCCGTCGTCGACCAGAGCCGCACGAAAACACGCGAGCGCCCGCGACGGATCCTTCAGCCGGCCCATGAAGAGCTGTCCCAGCCGCATCGAGAGCGCAGCCCGCACACGCGGATCGGTCTGGTGCAAAATCAGATCGCCGATCACCACGGCGACCTCGTCGAGCCTGTTGGTCCGATCACCGAGCGACTCCAGCCGATCGATGATTCGAAGGTTTCGCGGCGACAACCGAGCCGCCTTCATCACCTCCTGAAACGCGCGGTGCTGATTGCCCAAGCGCTCGCTCAAGATCTCCGCGATGTAGAGGTAGAGAGTCGTCGTCTCCCCCTCGTCGTTGGTCAGCGCCAACCGCCGCCGGTACAGATCGATCAGATCGTCGAAGCGCCCGAGGTCGTAGAGAAGCAGGCCCAAGGCGAAGAGCGCGCGCCGATGATCACCGCGCACGTCGAGCACACGTGAGTAGAGAGCGGCGGCCGCTTCGACATCCTCGAGCTCCTCTTCGTAGACCTGCGCGGCCTCGATCATCGACGCGATCGCTTCGTCGCCGAGCCCACGCTCGAGCAAGAGGCGACCACGCTCCGCGAACGCTTCGGCGTAGTCTCGAAGAGCTCCATCCTCGCGAGCGCGTTTTCTGACCGCGCTGGCAGCCTCCGTCGAGGCGGGGTCGTTCTTCAACGCCTCGAGGGTCTGGCCGAGATCCGACAAGCTCGAAAAAGCTAGCGCAGGTTGGCGGTGCGAGGAAGACGACCCGCCGACGGATGGGTCACACGAATGCGGAGATGCCGGTCAACTCACGACCGATGGCGAGGCCGTGAATATCGTGCGTCCCCTCGTAAGTGTAGACACTTTCGAGGTTCGCCATGTGACGGAAGACCGGGTACTCGTCTGCGATTCCGTTGGCGCCCAACATTTCGCGCGCGGTCCGAGCAATCTCGAGCGCCATCGCGACGTTGTTGCGCTTCGCCACGCTCACCTGCACCGGTGTCACCTTCTCTTGGTCCTTGATGCGTCCCAGTTGGAGCACCAAAAGCTGCCCCTTGATGATCTCCGTGATCATGTTGGCGAGCTTGTTCTGCACGAGCTGAAAGCCGGCCAGCGGACGTCCGAACTGTGTGCGCTCCTTCGTGTAGTCGAGCGCCGCGCGAAAACATGCGATCGCTGAACCCACTGCGCCCCAAGCGATTCCGTATCGTGCCTGGTTGAGGCACGAAAGCGGTGACCCGAGGCCGCGCGACCCCACCAAGAGGTTCGAAGCCGGCACGCGCACGTCGTCGAAGACGAGGCCGCTCGTGACCGACGCGCGCAGCGAGAACTTGCCTTCCACATCGTACGCCGAGAAGCCCTTCATCCCGCGCTCGACGATGAAGCCACGAATCGACCCTTGGTCCGTAGAGTCGACCTTGGCCCACACGATCGCGAGGTCCGCGATCGATCCGTTGGTGATCCAAAGTTTCTCTCCGTTGAGCACGTAGGAGTCCCCGTCCTTCTTTGCTTTGGTCACCATGCCACCCGGGTCGGACCCATGATCGGGCTCAGTGAGCCCGAAGCAGCCGATGAGCTCCCCCTTGGCCATCTTCGGCAGGAATGTGTGCTTCTGCTCGTCCGTGCCGAACCGCCAAATCGGATACATACACAGCGAACCCTGAACCGAGGCGAAGCTTCGCAACCCGGAGTCGCCGCGCTCGAGCTCCTGCATCGCGAGCCCGTAGATGACCGCCGACAGACCGGGGCAGCCGTAGCCTTCGAGGTGCGTGCCCAACAGGCCCATCGCGCCGAGCTCCGGCGCCAACTCCTTGGGGAACGTGCCTTTGCGATAGTGGTCTCGAACGATGGGCATCCACCGTTCGTCGACCCAGCGCGAGACCGAATCGCGCACCAAACGCTCGTCGTCCGAGAGCAGGCTGTCCACTTCGAAGAGATCGGTTCCATGAAACGCGTCCGACATGGCGCCGGACGTTACCCGAAACGACTGGAAGCGTGGACGCGGAATCGACGCAGCCCCGTGCGAGCGAGCGACGAACCGTCAAGGCGGCGGTGCGGGCGGAGGCGTCGGAAGGGCCGACAATACGACGTCGACCGCGGTCGTCGGCGCTTCTCCCGGGCCGTAGGCGGCCGACCAGGGGGCGTAGCCCGGCGCTCGGACCTCCAACAGATTCCCATCGTCGCGATCGAAGAGCACTGAGGCTTTGCGCCCCTTGGTCATCAGCTTTCCATTCACGAGCACCTCGGCGTCGATCGGTGAGATCTGCACTTCGACCGTCGGGCGCCTCAGCGTGATCAACTTCGTCTCTTGCTCGAACAAACCGAGCGACACCGACTCGAGGGTCTCGGAGACGTAACCTTTGCGAACGAACCGGATCTCGTGCGTCTGGAACGGACGGATCGTCGCGCGAAGCGGCGTCGGCTGACTCAGCGTGTCTCCGTCGAGGATCACCGTCGCGCCTTGAGGATCGCTCTGGATTTCTATGCTCGGCCAGCCCACGCGTCGCGAGTACATCCCCATCACCACCAGCAACAAAACGAGGCTCACGATTCCGAGCTTCGCGCCGAGCCCCATGCTCTCGGGGACCGAAGGAGCGAGGACCTGAGGCAGCTCGCTTGGGAAAAGAGACCCCTGGGCCATTGCTTGTGGCGCAGACGCGTGTGGCGCAGACGGTCGCGGCGTCGGAGTATGCTGCGGCCCCGACCTCGGCGCGGTTGCCTCCACGGGTCGAGGCCTGCTCGCCGCAGACGGTGTCGGCGTGGGTTTGTTCAACGTCGAGATCAGCAACTTGGCCGCCGCATCGTCGGCGGCAGAGATCGCTGAAGCGGTCTCTTGCTTGGCGGTCGAGGCCTTCTTCGCGGCGACTGGATCGATCTTCTTGCTGGTCGGCGGCTTGGGTTGCTCGAACTTGGGCGAAGGCGGAACGCTCTTGGGGGCTTGCTCGAGCTCGCCATCCTCCCCGAGTTTGATCTTGAGCGGACCCGTCAGCTTCGCCGGCGGCGCAAAAGGAGACGCGAGATCGGGCTCGTAGATATAGGCCTGTGTCGAGTCGTCCGAATACTCAGGCTCCGGCGCGAGCGGTCGGTCGAGCGGCTGCTCATCGAGGTCCGACGCCGTCGGCGCGTCGATTTGTCCCGCAGCTTCCAGCTTCTTTCGCTCGGCCTCGATGTCCGCGAGCTTGATGCCGTCGAGCAGAGTCGCGTCCCCCTCGGACTTCGGATCCGCGACGGCAGCCTGGACTGCTTTGGCGAGCTCGGACACGGGCGCCTTCGGCGCCGGTTTGGAGATCGGTCCGCCGAGCGGTGACTTCGATCCCGGTCCTATGATGATCGGAGCGGCCGCGGACGCGACTCGCGGCATCGACAGCGTCGCGTCCGAAAGTTCGTTGGGCTCCGGGACACCCGCAATGGTCTTGTCGTCCGTGTCCGTGGGCCGCGACAGATTGGTGCCGAGGGGCAGCGACTCTTCGTCCAGCATCTCGCGCCGCGCCTCGGCCGGGTCGGCCGGCTCGGCGGGCTGAGGCTTCGAGCGCCCGGGCACATTCGTGGGCTCCGCGGAGTTCGCGGCCTCTTCCAACGCGCGGATCTGCTCGTAGTCGGCGCTCGCGACCGTGCGCTCCTCGACCTCCGGCCGCACCGCCCGCAGCGGCATCGTGTTGTCGGCTCCAGGCAGCGGCTGCTCGTCGAGCATGTCGTCGTGCATGCGCTGTCGATCCGTGCTCGTGTCCGGAAACACGCCGTCGATGGTCCGCAGCTCTTCGCTCGGCTTCACGATCTCCGGTGGGTGGTCCTTCACTGGCGCGACCTGCTTGTGCGACGGAATCAACGTCGGGCCGATGCTGTCTTCGGTCGTCGAGAAACCGTCGCCGGTTGGAACCTCCGACGAATCCGTGACGATGGGCCGGAAAGAGAACGGACGCTCGTCTTCTTGCGCGGCTGGCTTTGCCGGCGCAGGCGCCGGCTTGGGCGGGGCCGCCTTCTTCTCCCGCTCGTCCCGCGCGCGCGCCTCTTCGAGCAAACGATCGAGCGTTTCGCGCGGAACCGGCGGATCGAAGGCCGCCGGCACCAAGGACCGGATGAGCTCGGTCAGCTGTCGGGACGCGCCCTTCAAGTCCTCTCGACCTTGTTTCGTGTTCAACGCCAGATCTTGAAGCTCGTTGCCGAGGGTCTGCGCAGAGTCCCATCGGTTCTCTGCCCGCGGCTCCAGCGCTTTCCTCAACACGAAGTCGAGCTTCTCTGGGACCTCGCGGTTCAACCGCGACGGCGCGTCGATCGCACCTCGGTCGAACCGCTCGATGGCCTCCATGATCGTACACCCCTCGACAGGATGCTGCCCGGTCACGAGCTCGTAGAGCACTACGCCCACGCAAAAGAGGTCCGCGCGCGCGTCGATCCGCTCGTACCGAACCATCTCCGGCGCCATGTACCCGAACTTCCCCTTGAGCACGCCGGCCTGGGTTTGATGAATGCGCCCCTTGGCCCGCGCAATGCCGAAGTCCGTGAGCTTCACCTCGCCCTGCGTCGAGAGCAAGACGTTGCCCGGCGTGACGTCGCGATGAACGATGTTCATCGGCTCGCCTTTGTTGTTCGTCCGCGTGTGCGCGTAGCGAAGCGCCCTGCAAAGCTCGCTGCCGATGTAGAGGGCCATCGCAAGATCGGGCTTGCGACCGGTCTCCCGCGTGCGCGTGAGCAGGTCCTTCAGCGTGATGCCTTGGACGTATTCCATCGCGATGAAATACGTCCGCTTGTCTTCCCCGAAATCGAGGACCGACACCACGTTCTGATGGTTCAGGTACTTGGTGATGTTGGCTTCGTCGATGAGCATGTCGACGAAGACCTGGTCGGACGCGAGCTCCTCACGGAGCACCTTGAGCGCGACAGGCGGAGCGAACCCCAGCGGCGTGGTCTTCGCCGCGATGAAAATCTCGCCCATCCCGCCGACGGCGAGCTTCTTGAGCAGCACGTAACGCCCGAGCGCTTCGCCGACTTGCGGCATTCGGCGGAGTATCTAGCGAGCCGAAGCCGAGGTCCACTCCATGCTTCACGGACTCTGACGTCGAGCCTCCAGAACCGAGAGAACCCGCTCCAACATCACGTCGGGCAGGAGGGTTCCGTCGATGAGGTGTTTCTCGAAGACGAACTCCATGCCTGCAAATGCGCGGAAAACCTTCGACACTCGGCGAAGCGAATCCAGCGCCTCGAAGTCGTCGCGATCGGCCCCGCGGGTCCGCCGAATCCGCTCCAGCGCGACCTCTGCTGGCACGTCCACCACGAACAAGACGTCAGGCTCCTCTGCGACGCGAAGGCTCTCTTCCAGGATTCTCCCAGGATCGAGCCCGCGATCCCCCTGGTAGGCCAAGGTCGAGAAATACGACCGGTCCTGCAACACCGTGTGCCCCGCCGCGAGCGCCGGCCGCACGACCTCGGCCACATGGATCCGACGGTCTTCGTGAAATAGAGCCAGCTCCTCTTCCGGCGTCACCGTGCCTCTGCCGGTCGCCGCGAGCTCGCGGATCTTCCGGCCGAGCGGCCCGTCTGTCGGCTCTTTCGTCACCACGACCTCGCGGCCGTGTTCGCGGAGCGCAGCGGCCACTGATCGGATCAAGGTCGTCTTGCCGGCGCCGTCGATGCCCTCGAAAACGACGTAGAGCCCTCCGCGCGATCGTGTGAGCACACCGAGCGTAGAGAGCACGCGCAGCCTAGACGCAACTGGACCTCGCCGCCCCCTCACGGTGAAATGAGGACGTGGGCGCATGGCTCCTTGCCCTGGCCGTCGCGGCGCCCGACCCCGGACCCTTCGTCGAAATTCGCGAGAGCGTCGCCTCGGTCTCCAGCGAAGGCCGATCGATCCAAGCGCGGTTCGTGCTGGACGTGAGGAACCACCTGCCGTTTCCCGTGGAGGCGCCCGAGATCGAAGTGGAGCTCTTGTCGGCGCGCGAAGACGAACGCCTTCCCGGCTGGCGCTTCTCCGAGCGCTTCGTCGACGTCGAGATCCCCCCAGACCAAGAAGCGAGCCTGGTGATGGAGCGCTCTGATCTGGCTCCAGGCGCCACGCCCAGCCCGGAGCGCATTCGTTATCGAGTGCGCCTGGTGCGGTATCGCGTCGCGATCGCGGATCTCGCGTTGCTCGCGCGCATGGTGCGCGACGGCGACGAAGGGGACCAGCGCGCGGCGCTCGCGAGCCTCATACCGCCCTCGGATGTCAGGACGAGTCGGATCGACGAGGTCCGGCGGCTGCTCTCCGAGAAGCTGGCGGCTCCTACGCCCGAGGACGCGCTCGTGCTCCTCCTCGCGATTCGTGGGGCCGCGGAGCTTCGCGAGCCGCCCCTCGTGCCGCTCTTGGTCGCGCTCACCCGCCCGTCGGCTGCCGAGCTCTGGCGCGAGCCGCTCGCGGACCTCGCCAATCGAATGCGCGAGAGCGGTCGGGCCGATGAGCCCCGCGCCGCGCTCCTGCCGGCCTGGGCCCGCCGCAACGAGCCGCCGCCCGCCTCTGCGCTCGATGACGCGATCGTCGCGGCGCTGGTAGACCTCGCAGACGAGGCCGTCCCAGAGCTCGTCTTGGCTGCAGAGAAGGCCGAGAGCGATCGAGAGCGCGGGCTCGCCGCCCGCGTCCTGCACACCATGGGTCGCGCCACTCCACGCGCGCAGCTCGACCTCAAAAGCCGCGAGGCCCAACTTCGCTGGATCCACGTGCTCGGACAACTGGGCGAACCGGAGCGCGCCTCCGTGCTGGCGGAGCTCGCCCTCGGTCGCGACCGGGTCATTCGCGCAGCCGCTTTCGAATCTCTGACGAGCCTCGGCCCCGCTGCCGTCGGCCCCCTCTTCGACGCGCTCAAGCGCTCGAACCCCGAGAGCAAGCAGACGCTCCTGCGCTTCGTCGAGAAGCTCGGCGAACCGGCTCGCGCCGCGCTCGTCCAACAAGCCGCCCGCTACGGGGTGCCCAAACCTCCTCGCGCTACCCTCGCCGAGCTCGCCAAAGAGATCGCTTTTCACCTCGACGCCGTCGAACGCGCTCGCCTCGAAACCGAGCTGCTGCGCGGCCTCGACTTGCTACGCACAGGTGAGTTCGACCTGGGCGCGCGCACCCTCGACGCCGTCTACGCTTCCGATCCAACTCTCTACTCCTCTCGCGCTGCCGAGATCGCGAGCGCCTACCTTCGTCGCGCCGAGACCCTCGCGGCCGACGGCAACTACGATGTCGCACTCGTCATTCTCGAGACCGCCCGAGCCATCCATCCGCTCGAAGAAATCCCAGAGCTCACCGTACGCGTGCGACGCGCGCTCCTCGAAGGTTATCTCGAGCTCTCCGATCTAGCGCGCGCCGAGGAGATCGTCCGCGCCTTCCACGTCGATGGCGACCCCTCCGCGCGTACCCTGGAAGCTCGGCTGTACGCAAAAAAGGCCGATCTCGCCCACACGCGCGGTGAGTTGGGAGAGGCCCGGAACCTCATCAATCGGGCTCGGGCGCTTGGACCCGGCATCGAAGAGGTCGACCGCGTGCACCTTCGGCTCCTGCTCTTCGAAAACACCGCCGTGCTCGCCACCGTCTTTCTGTTGGCTCCGATGGCCGCACTCTATGCCGCGGTCCTGATTCGCAACCGAATGCGAAAGCGCGCGAGCCCGGAATGAAAATCATGGCGAGACCGCTCTGGCGATGGGGGCTCACACTCTGCCTGGCATGCTCCGCCGACCCTCGACAGTCGAAGGTCGCGGTGCCGGAGTCGACGCAGAGTGTCCTGCTGATCTCCCAAACTCAGTCGGGTCTGTCCGTTCAGGCCCTCTCCGATCCTCTCTTTCGTCTCGAGCTCCCGGACGTCCGTCCCGTCGACCTCTGGGTCCTCTCCTACCAAGAATCACTCTCCGACCTCGGGTTCGAGCTGGGTACGCTCCCGCAGGACCCCGCGGGCCGTACGCTCGGCCGACCCGACGGAATCGCCCACGCCCGCGCGACCGACGAAGAGCTCTCCGACTGGGAAACTCCAACCGAGTTGCCAACCTCGCTGTCCGCGCTTCGGGTCCGCGGCAATCCGTGTCTCTCGCTCGTCACCCATCGCCTCGAGATCCTCAGCGGCGCCTGGCACGGCTACTTCTCTGCAGCCCGCTCGTTCGGCGACCGCGCCGTCGTCGTATTCAGAAGCGGCCCGACCCTCGAAATCTCCGCCGACGCCGTGACCCGCACTGCGACCGTGCCCGACCACGCTGGCGCTTTTATCGATGGCCAAGGCCAACTCACCTTGCTCCAGGCCGACGGACTCACCCTCCGAGGATCCATCGGCGGACCCTTCACCGAGCTCGGCACGCTGAGCTTGGGAGGCACTCTTCGGCAGGGTGACCTCGTCGCGATGCTGGACGGACCTTCGGACGGCTCCGAGGTCTTCGCGCTCGTCCAACTCGCGGGAGAAAGCTCCGTGACTTCGCTCCTCGCCCGGCTCCGAGACCGAGAATGGACCACGATCCATCGCGCCCCCGCCGTCGTCGGGCTCGATCTCGCGTGGATCGGACCCGACGACGTCCTCGCGATCGGCTACGACGACAAGAGACTCATCGAGTTCAACGACGGCCGCGTGATCGAACACGACGTCGGCATCGAAGGTGTCCTCTCCGATGAGCTTCGCATGATCGAGCTCGTCCCGCCGTTCGGCTTGGTCGCCGGATCCGAAGCCGCCCAACTCTGGGTCCGCTCCGAAGCGAAGAGCCCCTGGCGACAACTCTCCCACGCCCTGTCCAACACCCGCGCCGTCACGGCCCTCGCGCACGATCGCAGCCTCTACCTCGCGGTCGCCAATGGCGGGCTGATCCAATACCACCCTGATTTCGGAGTCTGCCCGCCCAACCCCACTGCCGGCTTCGACGCCGGACCGGTCTTCTCGCTGGGAGACGAGCTCGTCATGGTCGAGCCTCGCAGTCGTTCAGGCTCCTTGGATATCCGAGTCGCCTGGCAGGGAAAGTAGATCAGTCCCGAATTGACTTCGGTCAAAAATGCGAGCGTCCCAAGGTGACAAGCTCGGATCGTGCGTCGCGGACTCCTCTCGGTCCTCCTGTTCGCGAGCTGCTCCTCGGAGTCCTCGATCGATCTGGCGGCGACCCCCGCCGAGATTCGCTACGTCGCCGTTTTGCCCTCTCTTCGCAACGACGCCGTCGGTACGCCCCTCTTGGATACGCTAGAGCCACGGGCCTTTGCCGAGCTTCGCGAGTGGATCGATGATGAGGTCACGGTCGTCGGCTGGCGAGCGGCCGAGCTGGACTTGGACGTCCCTCGATGGGCAGGCGAGCGGTTGCGAAGGGCGCGGCCCGACGACCCGCTCCTGCCGCCTCACTCGTTTCAGGGGCTCGTCCGAGACGGCGGCGCGGTCGAGGTCACCTCGATCGACCCTATCGCACTCACCTCGGCTTGGTTGCCCGCTTGCCCCGCCTTCGAGCCCGGTCCGGTCGAGACGAACTGCGTGGCCTGCGGCAAAGGCTCGGCGCGCTTCGAAGGCTGCCGACTCACCGTCGACCTGTCTGAGTGCGGGCTCGGGCAGCTATCTGCGGTTTCGAACGCGAGCGGCCGATTCGAGCTCCACGCGGCCACTGACATGAGTGCGTGCTCGCCGATTTCCGACGACGCCTCGAAGGTCGCGTGGGAGTGCGCCGTCGGCGGCGCAGACTCTTGCCGAGTGTACGTTCACGGACCCTCCGAGGCCGCGTTCGAGGTCTCTGAACGTAGACTCGTCGACCAACCCCCGATTCACCCGAGCTCCCAATGGCAAACTCATGGCTGGCTCGGCGACTTGGTGATCGTCGAGACGCCCACGGAGCCTCGGTTGGTCGTGTCCTCGTTCGCCACGCCGGCCGACGCGCTCTGCGACGAAACACCCAGCCAGCTTCATACTCTCACGCTGGAGCTCGAGCTGCTCGAAGTCTCGGACGCGCCGCCCTGCACCACGCGGCTCGCGTCGAGCGGGAGTCGACTCTTTGCGGCGTTCGGCGGGCTTGGAACGCCTCGAGTCGGTGAGCTTCGCGCGGACGGCAGCATCGCAGCGAGCTTCGACCTCGGCCCCCTGCTCGGACCGAACGCGAATCCAGCCTATGTCGCCGATCTGGCCATCGACGGCTCACGCTTGGCTGTTTCGGTGGACGACCTCGGCGCGCCCGACGCTCGCCCCACCTCGTGGGTCTTCGAAATCGACGTCGACCGGCAACAGGTCGTTCGATCTTGGCACGACGGGCTCGCCCAGCGAACCCATCGCTTGCGTCCAAAGGCCGCCGGATGGACGGCCCTCGGTGACGATCCGGACGCACTCTTCGCGCTCGGCGGCGATGAAATGGTCACCCAGGGAGTCGGTCGGGCCTGCGGAATGATCGCGGCCGATCCCTATGACTTCTTCGAGGTCGAAGGCGTCTCGTTCGTCGGCTCCTGGCAAGCCGGAACGATCGTCGCGCTCGAAAACGCCCTATGTTCGGAGCGAGCCAGCTTCTTCGAATCCGACGCGGGTGTGTTCGCGCTAGAGCGCCTCGACGAGGGTAGCTTCATCGTCGGTCTCCGGAGCTACCCAGCCGGCCGAGCCATACTCGGACGATTCGATCTCCGCTCACGCCGCTTCGTTCCCGGCCTGAACCTACTCGGAGACGGCACTCCGAGCCGACTCATCACCCGCGAAGGTGTCGCCTTCGCGATCGTCCCTGAGCTCGGCGTGGTCGTTCGGGCGCGTTGAGCCCAGCTGAGGCACCGTAAGGAAATAACTTGCAGCATTCCCATTCTTTCCGCGGATGCACTAAGGGCCCGTATCCTACTGCCCCAAGGCGACGCTAGAGATCCTCCAAAGCCATCGGAGGCCAAGTCGATCCGGTAATTCCTTGACGGGCCCTAAGCCCCGGCGTCCTCGCGAAGACAGGCGTGGACAACTCAGACGGACCGTGGCACAGGCGGGCCGTGGTCACGCAATTCCTGGACGAAGAAGTCCTCGTCTCGCTCACCGATCGCTGGCTCGTCACGCTCAAGTCGCGCCTGGTCCAGCATCCCATCCTGCGGGCGCGCCTCGATCTGTTGGCGGCGGCTCGGGAGCCTTTCCTCGAGGCCCGGGCAGTGCTCGGCATCGACGCCCGCCGACGGATGCTGACCGAGCAACTGGTGGCCACCGACGAGCGCTTCGATGGCCTGGTGCGCGGCATCGACGCGCTCTTCGAGGCCTGGGCAAATCTTGGTCAGGACAAGGAAGAAACCGACAAAGTCCTCGCGCTCCGTGCGGTGATTCTTCCCGAGGGTCGTTACGTGACCCTGAAATCGTACTCCGGGGAGCAAGGGGTGGGCCTCAAGATCGCCGAGAATCTCACCGAGGAGCGCCGGGCGCTCCTTGCGGCCATCCCGTCGATCGAGGGCCGAACTCTGCTCAGCGAAGTGATCGAGCTGATCGCCGCGGCGGAGCGCATCGGGCTCCTTCTGGCCGAGCAGTCCCGGCTCAAGCTCGAAATCGAAGCCCAGAACATCTCCCACGAGGAAGCTTGGGAGCGTAAGAAGCGGGTCGCCAAAGAGATCGAGAAACTCACCGAAGACATGGCGGACGTCATCGAAGACACGACGTTGCTGCAGGAGGCTCTCGGCCCGCTCTCCGACGAGCAGGCCAAGTATCGCGCCAGTCGCGTCAAGCCCAAGGAGCTTCCGCCGATCCCGGTCGCGGTCTTGACCAAGAAACCCGCCGGCCCCCGAAAGCGCCCCCGCTTCCGAACCGAAGGGTCGCCCGAGGCTTCCGTCGCGCCAAAAGAGGGCGGCGAGAGCCCCGAGGCCCGTGTCGAAGCCTAGCGTGCTTGGCGAATCACGCCCCGATCGATTTCAATGCGGCCTGGACCGAAGAAGCGCTCCGAACCGTTTGCGGACGTGACCTACGGACGTGACGTGACCTACGGACGTGACCTACGGACGTGACCTACGGACGTGACCTAGGGACGCTTGGTGCACCGTCGCAAGGACACCGAGTTGTGCTGCTGATTGCGCGACGGTGCCTTACTTAAGTTCGGCACTCCTGTAGATTGCCTGCCGTGATTCGCATCGGAATCGACGATGAAAGAATCGATGGAGTTCCGTGGGTGACCTTGGTCTGCGCCTGCCTCGCGATCGCGGGTCACGTTCTGCTCTCCTCGGGCTCGCTGAAAGGCAGAGCCCCGGACGATGGGCCTCGGAAAAAAGCCGCCGATTTTTGGATAGAGCGACCTTACATCCCTGCGCCCGCGGTCTGTGAAGGCATCGTTTCGCGGCCGTCGTCCTCGATCCCGATGGCCGCCTTGCGACTCACCGAAGTCGAGATCGCCCTCGAAGCCAAATTTCTCGCCACGCTCTGCGCGGACGTCGCTTCCGCCCAGAAGAACGCCGTCCTTTCAACGTGGGGCTACGCGCCCGCCAAGGGCCTCATCCAACAAGGCCTACTCTCCGGCCTGTTCTTGCACAGGGGCCCCGTTCACCTCTTGACGAGCCTCTTTTTCATCGTCCTCGCCGGGCTCCTGATCGAAAAGCGCCTCGGGCGCGTGAATATCGCACTCATCATCGTGGCCGGCGGAGTCTTCGTGACAGCCGGCTGGGGTTTCGTGGACGGCGACGCCCGACCCATCGTCGGCGCCTCGGGGTCGGCTGCGCTGATGTTGGGCGCGACTCTTCGTTATGCCGGCATGAGCAGACTCTCGCTGCTGCTCGACCCCCGAGTGATTCGAATTCCGATCTGGGTCATTCCTGCGCTCTGGTGCTTCACCGCGATCTTGGGTCTCCCCACCGGAGGCCCTGCTACGTCGGGCGCGCTCTTCATGCACCTCGTGGGTGCAGGGCTCGGCGCCGGTGTGGCCGATCTCGTGATCCGCTTTGCCATCAAGGACGAGCGACCCAAACCCAAGCCGAAAGTCACTTGGTCTGAGCCAGACTCGGAGCATCGGCTCGAGCTGGCTCGCAAAGCGACTCAGGAAGGGCGCCTCGACGTGGCCCTACAGCACTATGCGCTCGTGGTGCAATCGGACCCCCAGGAGCTCGAGGCGCTCCACGGGCTCGCGCGCGTGTCCGCCATTCGCAAGGACGTCGTCGCGGCCAAGCTCGCCATCGAGAGACTCTTCGCCGCTTGCTTGGATACCCATCGAACCGATCTGGTCCCTAGCCTGGTGAAGGACTTGGACAGCGCCCTCGAGCCCGCTCGCGCCGAGTCGTCGCTCGGCCGCAGCGTGCAACCCGGAGTCAGCTCGACGACCGTCCGCGCCACGCCGCCGACGCTCGCGCTCAAGCTCGCCCACGCCGTCGAGACCCAGAGTCCCGGCCTCGCCATCGAGCTCTATACCGTGGCGAGCGGCGTCGGAGGTTTGGTCGGAGCCAAAGCCCACGTCGCGGCCGCGGAGCTCGCCCTCCGCAGGCAGATTCGAGACGTCGCCGAACGACACGCGACTGCAGCCCTAGAAGGTGAGATTCCCGCCGAGTTGCGAAAACGAGCCGAGCTCGTGCTCGCCTCACTCTCCCAGAGTTGAGCCTGGGACATCTTGCCCGCCCGATGGCGGGCGGGTCCTCGAGCGTCAGCCCTTCCGACAGAGCGCTGCGAAAATCATCCCCAGGGAGCTCCAGTCGGTCAGAGGGTTCCGCAGCAACTCACCGACCTCGAAGATCTCCACGGTCGTTCGCTCTCCGTCATCCGCGCCGAACCGCTTCCCCGCGGACTTTCGAACCACACTCATCTCTTCGGTCGTGAGCTCCACCGAAAACAGCGCTCCATGGTGCGACAAGAGCGTCGCGGCGATGGATCGGTGACCCAGCTCGTGAACCCGATCCGGGTGGAGACTCAGCGCGGGGCCCGGGCCGCTCGCGGCCTTGGCGTCGGCCTCCCTCGGTTCGATCCGAATCCCCGCTTCTTCCTCGAGCTCCTGAGTCGCCGTCCGCCGCATCGTGCTCGCCTCGAACGAAGAACCCCCCGGCGGCTCCCGCACGTACCCATCTGCGCTCGTTCCGGCGGTTCGAAACTCACGCACGAGCACCACCTCGGTAGCCTCCAGGCTGGGTCCTCGTGAGAACAACACGGTGGCCGCGATGTCCGGCCGCATGAGCACGAGCTCGTTCTTCTTGACCCGATCTTCGGCGGTGACTCGGACTACCGCGTGGAGCGCGACCATGAAGAGCGACTTCGAAGGCCCGGCCCTCCGTACCCACTCGACGTTGCCGCGCAGAAGCACGTTCCCTGCGCGTCGCAGCGCGCCATACCAGGCCTGAAACGGCTCCCAATGAAAGACCATCGCCGGCACCGAACATTCACCCTCGAGTCTCGGCGCCCCGAGCTGCATCGACGCGATGGCTGCATCGAGGGTCCCGGCGAGGGTCAAATGACGCGGAACGCCGTTACGTTCACAAAGGACCTCGAGGTAACGGACCTTGCTCGCGCGCTCCGGCGCTCCGAAGATGACGCGACCCGAAGCGACCCAATACCCGAGCTCCACGTTGGTCGTGAAGCCTGGGAGAGTATCCAAGTCACGAGGCACCCAGAACACGATGGCGTCCGCTCGAGCGAGCCCGGCGAGCTCCCACTCGACCTGCTCGAGGTATGAGTCTTCCTCCGAGAACGAGCCCGTGCGCGGCTCCGGCACGAAGACGGTGTCCTCGTAGCCGAGCTTCGAGAGGATCTGCAACGCTTCGGGCCGCCAAGACGGCCCGCCCGCCTGACGTGGCGTGGGCCCTGCCAAGAACATCGATCTCACCACCCGATCGGGAAACGGCTCGCGAGCGTAAACGACCTGCACCGGCCGATCCTGACGCATTTGCCAAAAATGAGAAGCCCGATCCGAGGCGGTCCAGAGTGGTATACGTCGGGCCGTGAGGACGCTGCCCGACGCCCCCAAAGCCCTCCTGGAGGGCGCCGCGGTCGACGTCTCGATCCGTCCCGACCCCGAAGCCAAACCGGACCAGGCCTCGCTCGACGTGGGCAAGCGGCTCGGGATGGTCGACTCCTTCGAGATCCTCGGCGAGCTCGGCCGCGGGCCTCCCCGTCGAGCGGCTGATGGCGATGGATTTGTTCGTGCTCGCGGTGAGCACCGGAGCGACTGCCCTGGCGCTCGACCCCGCCTTGCTCGGAGCGCCGCTCAGCTTGCTCCTGGCTGGCTTCGTGATCGCGTTCAGGCCCGAGGACTATGCGGCCCTGTACCCGCTCGCGCTCGTCGTCGCGCTGGCCTGGGTCGTCTTGGTGTGGCGTCGAACGAGCGAGCGACCTCGCCGCACCGAGGCCCGTCCCCCTCGCCCGCGCTCGAAGTCGGTGACTTGAGCTACCCGGGCGGCGTTACGCAGATCGTCCCTGGCTTCCCTCTCGCCACGATCCGCCGCCGCTCGATGCGCGCCCGACCCAGATCGTCGGTCACCGTCACCTCGAGCACGAGGCTTCGATCTACCAGCGTCCATGGCTCGATCAGATACGCGGTCATGCCCACGAACTCACATACCTCGCTGTTCGCGATTCCCGACAATCGTACTCTCGTGCTCGACCGACTCAAAGTCTCTTCGAGCGTCGCTCCGTCGAGCACTCGATAGGCGATCTCCAGACGTCGCTCCGCGAACCCGCTCGTCCTCACCGAAACCGGAAAGTGACAGCCCCCCTGAATCCCTTGCACCATCCACAGGTCCGAGCCCTCCGCCATAGGTTCGAAGGAGAGCTCTCCCGTTCCCAACTCGAATGAAGGAGAGTCCGTGATGGGACAAGTCTCCTCGACCACGACCGGCGTCCCTCGCTCCGTCTCCCCCTCCCCGCACGAAAGTGAGAGGATGAGCACGCAAGCCCGAAGTCGTCGTCGGGCCACCGGTCCTCAGCTCCTCATGAAACGTCGGCGGAAAATCAGGAGCCCAAGCGCCCCCAGCACGGCCAGCGCACCCGCTTGCGAACCTCGCAAATGATTACACGTGCAGTCGTCGGGCGCCCGCTCCCCGCCCACGCCGGGGCTGTCGATCATGACTTGGGTGTTGTCGCGAACGATCTTGTGCTGCTTGAGTTGCTCGATCTTGAGCGCGGCGGGCCACGAGCCGTTCACGTTTCCGATCGGCCGACCGTCGTCTCCGAGCTCGATTCTCATTCCGTTCTCGAGCACGATCACCCGAGAGATCGGCGCCCCCGACGAGTCACAATCCTGTTCGAAAGTCGCGCTGTGAAGGTTGCTCACGTCGGGAAGGGAAGAGTCGAAATCGAAAATCGGATCGATGTTCATTTCTTCCGGCGAGATCATCGTGAACAGACGAGTGAGGGTGGAGAACCTATCGAAGAGTTGCTGAGATCGCCGATCGGGTTGCTCGATGCGAGCGCTGATCTCGTCCGCGATCGGGTTGGGATCGAACGCGACCGCCTGGAGCTGGCCCATGTAGCAACCCGGGCAGGACCTGAACGCGCTGGGGTCGACGCCCGCGGCTTGGAGAGTCTCGTCCGAGATCCCGCGCGTCAAGATGCCGTTCGTCTCGGGACGGCTGAAGAGGCCTTGCGAGGCGATTTCGCCGAGGAGCCCACCCAGGGTCGTCTGGCCCCGGATCTGAGTCAGTCGAATCGAATTTTGGGCGTAAATTCGGCCACGAAACCCTTCCGTCGAGCCCGAGTATTCGGTCGTGAAGGCGTTGCCACCGGCTTCGTCCGCGGCGGCGGCGAGGAGCTGTCGGTAATCCGCGCCTCTGCTCAACCAATTGAGGCGGGCCCAGTTCGGCTCCACGTGAAAATAGTTCGACGGGATCGCGCGCCCGCGGTTGGAAAGGACCAGGGCGGTCACGTCCATATCTGCCTCCGCGGCGATCGCGGTGAGACGGATCGGAATACAAGGCTCCGTCGAGGTCAGGGTGAGAGCGATGGGTTGCAGGTCACCGACGCCATTGTCCTTCAGGAGCTTCAACGCGAGCAGGACGTCTCCCTTGGCCACGTAGGGAACGACGGACTCCATCATCTCGTCGGTCACCACGAACTCATTGTCGACGAGCCAGGTCCGGATCTCTTGGGGGTCGGTGCCCTGAAGAACGACCGTGTCGTACGGACCGACCTCACCTCGCGCGAGCACCGACACGCCCGGCCCCGCGCCCGCGTCCGAAAACGCCGCGCCGGCATCGACCCCGCCGCCGTTCCTCGGGACGAGGCACGCGTTCGTCCAATCGTTGATGAGTTGGAACTGGGGAGCCGTCACTTGGTCGGCGATCTGGAACGCCCAGCTCGAGCCGATCTGGATCTGAGTCGGAGCCGACTGGAGCGGCAGGAGCCAGGCGAAGCTGTCAGGAGGTCCCGAGTAGCTGATTTGGATGATGGCCTCGACTGTCTGACCATCGACGTCGACCCCGAAGATGATTCGCTCCCCGCTCTGCAGGACGGGAACCTGTCCGCAGAAGAAGCCGCCGCAGGCCGCCGCCGGGCGCGCGTGCCACGTCATCAGTCCCAAGCACAGCCCAAGTCCAAAGGCTCTCGTCGCGTTGCTCTTCATCGTGTCCTCGCTCAGCAAACCCGGGACCGTGCCCGGGCCAAGGGCACTGTGGCAAGGTTGCGACACCAGTGTCATGCCCTATGACAAAGTCGTCGTCTTTCTGAGGTCCGCGCACGCCCGGAGCTACATGGAAGTTGCCACGAACGCCCGCGACCGGTAGGGAATCGAGAATGGATTTTCGTGGAGTAGCCTTCAAGGCTCAGTTCAAAGCCACGTCCTTGACCTCGTCCGTGGATGGGTCGTTCAGCGAGGACAAGTTTCACGCAAAGACCCAGCTCGGGAAGTTCGAAGCCTGGGCTGCCGGCAAGACGCCGGAGCAGACCCAGAAGATGAAGGACTGGCTCTATCAGGCCGACGGCGCGATCGCCGGACTGATGTTCGGATTTCGCTCGGACGGCCCCCGCGGAGACTGAGCGTGTCCGGTCCGGCGAGCGAAGACTCCCTCGCTCTTCAGCTCTTCGAATTCATCTCGCGAGACGGAGGGCCCAAGCCGGACGCCTCGAGCCTCGACGCGAGGTCCCGAGAGCAGCTCGTCGCACTCCTTTCCGCGCAAAAGGGACCGGCCCTTCGCGCCGCCGTCCAGACGGTCCTCGAGCTCGCATATTACGTGTACTCCGAGTTGGGCTCCGAGCCCACCGCGTTGGCCTTGGTCGAGGTCGCAGGAACTCAGAAAGCCGCACTCTCCTCGGCCGGCAAAGAGGGCGAGGAGCTGGCCCGACGCGTGGCGGGCATGGCAGCCGACAAGGCCGAGGTCTTTCGCTCATTTGCAGGCGAGCAACGAAGGACGCTCGGGCCAGACACCCCGCCCCCCGAGGGTTCGGTGCGCAACTCACCGATGGCCCGCTTCGCGCTCCGAAGCCCGCCCGCCAAAGACAGGAAGAAGTGACTTCACTGCCCAGGCGCTTTTTTTTTCCCGCGACTTCGAACATCCGCGTCCGAAGCGAAGTAGCGCTGCCGATAGAGTATCAGAGTCTTCGTGCTCGCTCACCGAATGGATTTTGTGGTCGAAGACACAGTCATCGTCGAATCGAGGGCAGCGAAGGTCCCGGATCCGATCCACGAGGCCCAACTTCTATCGGTACCTGCGACTGAGCGAACGTCACGTCGGGCTACTCATCGACCTCCTTGTCGCTAAACTCGGCGACGGGATCAGACGATTGGTTTTGTGAACTCATTCTCCGCGTCCCCGTGTTCATTCTCCGTGCCCTCCGTGGTTATCTTCGGTTGTGGCCGCGGCCGCGCTAGGATATGCTCTCTGAGGTTGCGATCCTATGAGTCCGCACGAGTTGATCCAGGATACGGCTCGCGAGATCGCCGCGCGTTGCCCACGGTTGACGCTATCCTGCTATTGGGCTGGGACGTCGGTGATTTCGCTGGAGGAGCTTCATCACCGATCATCGTTCGACCTCGACTTCCATACCCTGGTCGCGCTGCAAGATACGCGTCCGTTCCTTGCGGAGCTCGAGCTCGGATTCCCGGGCCACGTGCGCGTACTCCAACCGCCGGATCGGGTTGGAGCAGCATTCAGCGCATTGCTCCGCCTGAAAACGGGAGAAAATCTACCGGTGCAAGTCCTTTCGAACTACGAGGATGTGCCGGAGTCTGACATCGTGCCTTCGCGCTCTGTCCCGGGACTCGTGCGAGTGAGCCTGCTTCGTTACCTCGCGGACAAGATCCAATGCGTCGCAGAGCGAGTCGAGGCGCGCGATCTGTTCGATATCGAGTCCGTCATCACGCGGCATCCGAGAATGGCGGCGGCCGCTCAGCAGTTTGCCGCCGGTCAGGATGCGCTGATTTTGGCCGAGCGGCTCACGGGTTGGACGGACGACGCGATCGCCAACGACCTGGCGGGCTACTCCGGCGTGGATCCTCGCATCGCAGCGAACGCGCGAGAAAGACTCCTTCGCTGGCTCCGGGACGCAGCCAAGTGAAACGGACGTACCAGTTTGCACAGCCGTCCGGGCATGTGGCGTGCGCGCTCGAGTCGGGCGAGTCTATCGTGCTCCCGATTTTTGCCGGCATCTTGCGGCACGCGACCGAAGAAGAGCTGCGCGAGCTGCTCACGCGTCCCGTAGTGGCGCGTAAGTACACACGCGCTGCGCTAGTCGATGCCGCGTGGCCAGTCCTGCGTGAGTTTCCGCGGACGTGGCTCCTCGAGTGCTTGGCTGGGTTGGATGTTCCCCTTGGAAGGCGCCGGGCGTTGGAGTTCATGCTCAACGCTGAATAGCCGCGGTCCGTCGGCTGTGAGGTCAGCGCTTCCATTCACAGCGACGCCACGACCCCGTGGAAGTCTCCAGAATCCAGATTGCACCGGAGCTCACCGCCACCAAACGCTCATCGTCGACCCAGGTGAAGTTGGCTCCGGACTCGAGCCGAGGATCGCTCCGGGTCGGCACCAGGGTCTTCTCGGAGCGACCCAGTCGAGGGATCGATCGGTCGAGAGCCACAACCCACGCGTGATTCGGTGACCAATGAAAAAACGGACGTGGGTCACGGCGCGCGCTGGTGTCGACGTCCACGACGAGCTCGGTCATCTCCGGCAATGCGACCACCAGTTCGTGCTCCGGCCCGGCTCGAAGGCCGAACGAATCGTCCTGGAACACCGACCCCTCGAACAAGTCAGTTGCAATCGGTACCCACACCGATCTTTCGAGCTCGAAGCGAAGGAGGTCCACTTTTCTGCGCTCCCCCACGTCGAGGACCCGCAGCCAGGCCACGACTTCCCCTCGCCGCCCGCGCGCGAGCGAAAATTGCTGCTTGGCCCGAGGCAGCGACCGGCGCCCTTCGGGAAGGGGCCGACCCAACGCCGAGCACGCCAGGCCGGAAGGCGACTGGCAGGCCCACTCTCGAGCACTCAAGAGCTCAGTTCGGTTCTTCGTCTCGAGGTCGTGCAGCCAGACGCCGCCAGTGGGTTGGATCGATAGGAAATGCGTCTCCTCTTCCCACGGCCTGACCGCGTGAGCGGGCCACCAAGTCCAGCCGCCGGCCTCGATTCGCCCGGCGCTCGTGACCACGAGAAGCTGCGCCCCCTCTCGGATCTCGACGTGGGCGTGCTTGCGGGTCTCCTCGAAGAGTAGCTGTCCGCGCCGAAATCCGGCAAGTCGAGGCGAATGGGAGCGCTCCACGTGGGCGACCGTCCAGGCCGCGGTAGATGTCGCACCCAACTCGTTCGTGGATAGACTCACGACCTCTGAAGCGTGTCGGCCAACCAACGCCGAAATATCCGCGTCCGCGCCGGTCCACGTGTCCACCATACGCGGACTCGCAAACAGCGCCCCCTGGCGGTGATCCAACCGCTGAAATCGTCCCGGCGCGAGCCACGAGCTTCGGCCGAGCGCGGCGCACCTGCCAGTGACCGCGTCGACGTGAGTCACGTGTACTCCGCTCGCCGCCCGATCAGGGCCTGACACGTACTTCTCCGTCAGACTGTGACCGGCCAGCACGAGCGCCTGGCCTGGCGCAACTCTCTTCACTCGCCACCTGCTCGGAGGACTGTCCACCGCGAGCTTGCACAGGAACGTGAGCAACCCGGCCATCGTCAGCACCGCCCCACCCAAGGTCGCTGCTACGACCCGTCTGCGAAGGCGCAGCGGGGTCGTCGCCATCACCAGCGAAGTCGCCAGCCCCACGAGCCCCAATCCCGCCAACAGCCTGAACGCCAGCCAATCGCTCGGGACGATTCCCCAAACCGTCCGCATGAAGATCAGCGCGACCGCGCTGGTCATCAGAATCAGGTAAAGAGCTAGGTACGAGACTCCGTCGCGGCGACTCAGCGCACGAGCGCCTGCGAACGTCCCGAAGGTCGCGAACGAGAAGGCGCCAAAGACTGCAAACCGACGCATCTCGTGCTCCGTCGCGACCGCGATCCACGAACACTCGACCAACAGGATCGGCAGGGCCGCGACACTCAGTCGACCGAAAGCCACCCTAAGCCGCGCTCCGGGGAGAGTCTCCGTGAAGCTGGGATGAAGCTGCGACGAAGCCAGTCCGCCAGCGAGAGCGCTCCAGGTCAGCATCAGGACGTCGAGCAGCCCGAGGAAGTCCGAGAGTTGAGGAAACGCTGCGTGCAGCTGCTCCGGAGGCCTCAGCCACAATAGGGCGGCGGGACCTGCCAAGACGACCATCACCAGCAAATCGAAGTTCCGCAACGGAGAGCGAGCGGCCCGTCGACGAAGGATGCGACTGACATGTCTCATGAGCCCAACTCGCAGATGGTCTCGAGCGCGTTGCCGCTCGCGTCCAGTCGGATGACTCGGCCATTTTGCACCGCCAGCCGGGAATGGTCGTCGAGCACTCCGGCCGACTCGCGCGCCTCGAGCGCGTCGGCTTCCCCGTCGAACCGGACCCGAACCGAACCTCTCGGGTCGGCGATCACGACCGCGTTCGAGTCGACGCGCCCGATCGTCCAGTACTTGCGGGCCACCTCGGCGAGTCGTTCGCGGGGAACCACGGTCTTTCGCTCGCCCGTCGAACCATCGACCTGGACGAGCTCGACCCGCACCTGGTCACCCTCCAGCGAAGGTTTCGCGAAGACGACGAAGCCGAGATCGTCCGAGCCCCTAAGTCCTCCGTGTTTGGTTGCGACGGACAGTTCCTCGGCCGAGAGGAGCCGCTCGGATTTTCCGGTGAGAGGCTCGTACCGAATCAGCCCATCCCGGCTACCCATGAGGAGGCGAGTCAGGTCGCGCGAGAGTTGAAGGATGTTCCCCGGCGCGCGAACGATGGTCACCTCCCCAGAGCTAGGGTCGATGGCGTGCCACTCGCTTGGAGATTCTTGAGCGAGAAGGGCTCGAGGATGGGCCGGACCGAAATGTTTGTACGGTCGTGTGAGGGGTGCTCCGGACGAGTCTGCCAGCACGGAGTACCCATGCTTGCTCGAGATGATCCGGTCGTCGGAGAGCAATTCGACCGAGTCCCCACCCGCGCTCAGCGGAACGACGCCTTCGGGGGAGAGCGCGAACGGCCCCTGTCGGTACACCAGCTCATGCGGTCTCGTTCCGCTACTCAGCACCAGCCCGCCCAAGTATCGCTTGAACTCGGGCCGTTCCACAGCGTTGTTCTTCCGGGGCTCCGGCCAGAACCCACGCCCTAGAAATCGGCACTCACGCCTAGAAACCGTCACGAGATAGGCCGGCCGCGCGACCGGACGTCTGCGTTCGTAGAGGTGCACCACGAACGCGTCTTGGCTCAGCTTGGTGAACGTCGCAGCCTGGATCGCGGTCAGATCGACTCGGGCGGACCGAATCAGGGCCGCGTATCCGAGCCAGACACCCACGAGCAGCGGAACCGAGGCGAGGAGGTTCGGAAGAAATCGGTATGGAGCCTTCGGTCGCCAGAGGAGGAAGCCGAAGAGGGCGCTCGCGAACCCGGCCCAGAAGACGATCCTGGCGATTTCCAGAACCTGGGTGGGCTCCAGGGGCGCAGCAAAGGCGCCGCTCTCGACCAACAGCAGCAATGACAGAACCGAGATGGGTACGAAGAGCGGCCGGTCGAGCGCGCGGACCGTGAGTCCCAGCAGGAAGGCATACAGCGAAGCCTCGGAGGCCAGCCAGAGTCCAGGCGCGCCCGACTCTCCCCAGATCAGCCTACACGCTGCCCCGTAACAAAGGAAAAGGGCTACGGGCGCAAGAAGCTCGAGCACACCTCGGGCCAAAACGTCGAACTGCCTCAACGGAAGAGTGGTCAGAAAAGCGCTGCGACGGTCCGGCAGCGTCGCGAGACCGGCGAGGAGCGCCGTCATCGGGGCGAAGGAGTGCGGCAAGAGGAAGGCGAGCGCTTTGCTGCCCAAGAAGTGGGCGAGCGCGTCGCCGCCCAGATCCAATCGCGTCAGGATACAGATCGCGACCAACCCAGCGGCGCTCAGGCCGGATGCGGCTCGAAAGGACGCCGCGGGGGACAAGCGGCCGAACCCCCAAAAGCCGCGCTTTCGTGCCACGAAGTCACGATACCGCCGTCCCGAGCCGACAGCAACTCGATCGGAGTCGCAGGAGTCGCAGGCGTCGCAGAGTCGAAGAGCTCGCAGCGCGGACGCCTGGCCGGGGACGGCAGGCATTTTGCCTGCGGCCCCCATTCGCCCACACGCAACTCAGTCTCTCCTCGTTTCACAACGCCGCCACGATCCGGTGGAAGCCTCCAGAATCCAAATGCCTTGTGAGTCCACCGCGACCACATGCTCGTCGTCGACCCAAACCGGCTTTGGAGCCCATTCAGGCAGGCGTGGTCCGATCGACGTTGGAGTCAGAGTCAGCTCCGAACGCCCGAGCTGAGGCGCCGCGCGATCGAAGGCCAATACCCGAGTGTGGCTCGGCGACCACACGAGTTGCTCCCGGTACGGCCGGACGGCGCCGGAGTCGAGGTCGACGACGAGTGTGGACTTGTTCAGAAAATCGATCCGCATTGCGTGCTCCGAGCCAAGCGCGGCCAAACGCACGTGGAGCTGCCGGAAGATCGAACCCTCGAAGAGGTCGACCGCGACCGGAACCCAGTCACCTCGTTCCGGCGCGAATCGGAGCAGGTCGAGCTTCCGACGGTCCCCGACGTCGAGAGCTCTCAGCCAGTAAACATGCTCACCCGAGTGACTCCTTCCGAACCTGAAGCGTTGATAGCTGCCAAGTAGCGAGCGGCGTCCGGGAAGAGCTCGACCCATCAGCTGGCAGGCCTTTTCCCGCGAGTCGTCGCAGCGCAGTTGCTCGAGGCCGAGAAGCTGAGTACGTGTCAAAGACACACGGTCTCTAACCCACACGCCGTCTTTGATGCTGTCGATGATGTACCGAGCCCAGTCGCTCGAATGGTCGCCGAAGTTCCGTGGCAACGCGGCCGCACCTCGGCCGTCTGCGACCTTGTTTCCCGCGAGGGCGACGAGGCTCTCCCCGTCTTGGAGCACTGAGTATAAGTCCGGCGCTTCGAAGCGCAGTCTCCCCTGCCGAAAACCTCCGAGACGAGTGACATACGGTCCCTCCAGCGCGGCGGCCGTCCAGGCGGAGCTAGAGGTTCGGCTTCCGAGCTCCGTCGAGGAAAGACTCACAACTTGCGGCGCATAGTCGCCCACCAGGCTAGAAACGTCCGCGTCTTCACCTGTCCGCGTATCGACGATTCGGGGGCTCGGGAAGAGCGAGTCGGGGTGATGCTCGATCCGCACGAATTGGCCAGGGAACTCATTGCGCGAGCGGCCAAGCTCCCGGCACTGCCCGGAGGCAGCGTCCACCCAAGTCGTCGGTTGTCCCGTGACCGTGTCCGCGACGACGACCGCCCGACCGGCTCCGGTCCGCCTGATCTTCAACGAGCGGGCCTCCGGCTCGTTCAACTGCGACCTGGAGGCGATCGAAACGATCGCGCCCATCACCACCAAGGCCGTGGCTACGACGACTCCCTCGATCCTCGTGCGTCTGGGCGAAGCCGAGACCGCCAGCGCAAGGGTCGTACTCACGAGCCCGCACGGCAGCAGCACTTGAAAGATGTACCAGCGCCCGAGCTCGATCTGCCACATGGCCGAGACCAAACCGGCGGTTCCCGCTTGCACATAGAGAGCAACAACAAGGAGAACGATGGCGGTCGTATCTCGGCGGCCCAACGCCCTCGCAGCGCCGCACATACCCAGCACCGCGAGACAGAGTCCGCCGAGGGGATAAAGCAGGGGATGAAGTAGGTCGGGAAAGGACTTCGCCCAGGCGCAACCCGCGAGCAAAGTGGGTAGGACTGCGCAGGTCAGTCGATCCAAAGCCAGCCACGGCCCGGGTCTCGGAAGCGTCTCGTCGAAGCTAGGGCTGGGTGTTCGGAAGGCAAAGTAGCCCGCGAGCGCTGACCATCCGACGAACAACGCGAACGCACTCGATCGCACGTGCAACTCGAACGTACTCGATCCCATGTCGAACCATTCGAAACAGACCCAGGGGATCAAGAAGAGGCCGAGCGCGACGAGATCGAAGTTGCGAAAAGGAGCGCGCGCGGCCCGTCGACGAAAGCTTCGGGCGATGAGACTTCGTAGCTGCGCGCTCATCGCGGTAACTCACAGATCTGCTCGAGCTCTTGCCCGGCGACACTCACACGGACGACTCGTCCGTTCCGAAGCGCGAGCTCCGCCCCCCGCAGGCACCCTGGTGAAACGGAGTAGTCAGGGCTTCGGTTCGCAGAGGCGCCAGGTCCGTGTCGAAGCGCTCAGGATCCAAGTCCCTTCTTGGTCCGCGGCCACCAAGTGCTCGTCGTCGACCCACGCCACTTCCTTCTCGGATCGTGGGAACCGGGGACCCATCGACGTGGGAAAGAGAGTTGCCTCGGAGCGCCCGATCAGCGGAACGACTCGTCGATAGGCCAATGCCCAGACGTGCCCGGGCGACCAGAGTACTTCCGTCCAAACATTCCGAATCGCGCCCGTGTCGAGGTCGACCCGGAGCTCCATCCCGTTCGCGAGGACCTTGGCCTGGTGGCCCCCAGCATCCTCGACCGAGACCTGGTAGCCCCTGAAAGCGGAGCCTTCGAACAAATCGAAGGCCACCGGAACCCAGGACGAGTCGTCCGGCGAGAACGTCAGCAAGTCGTGCTTTCGACGCGCCCCCACCTCGAGGGTTCGAAGCCAATACACAGACTCCCCCGACTGACTTCGTGCGAACATGAACTTCTGCAGCGGCATCGGCAGCGAACGCCGCCCCTCTGGAAGCGGTCGACCTGCCGAAAGGCAGCTGGGAGGCGGTCGCGAGACCGAGCAGTCGAGGTCGAGAGGACTGAGGAGCCGAGTACGTTGCTTCGAGACGAGGTCGACCAACCAAACGCCTTCCCTCGCCTCCATGGTCAGCGCGCGACCATACCCACTCGAACGTTCGATCATGTTGTCCGGCCACACGTTCACGCCTCGCCCGTCCACCCAGCCCGAGCTCGTGAGGGCCACCAAAAGCTCTCGATCGCTGAACGATGAGCCAGTGACCGGCCTCTCGAAGAAGAGCCGACCACCGCGAAATCCCGCGAGCCGCGGATAGATGAGGCCGTGCAATAAGGCTGCTGTCCAGCCCGTGGACGAAGTCTCGGCTCCCAACTCGGTCGACGAGACCGCGAGGACTTTGGGTGCGTACGCCCCGACCAACCCAGAGACGTCGGCGTCCTCACCCGTCCACGTATCGACGATGCGGCGGCTGGGAAACAACGAATTGGGGCGGTGTACGAACGCCCGAAAGCGGCCTGCGGGCAGGTAAGACGACCGGCCCAGCGGCACACATCGCCGAGAGCGAGCGTCGATCCAAGTCGCGCGCTCTCCCGCGCTCGTCTTGGTGATGACGAGCGCGCGACCGGGCGCCGTCCTCGTCACGGTGCGATGTGTGCTCGATGAATCCGCCAACTCGAATTTGCAGACGAGCCAGATCAATACACTCATACCCAGGCACGAGGCCATGACCGTCAACCTCGTGACTCTCCGGCGTCGTCGGGATGTCGCGGAGACGATGACCAGCGCGGCGGCCAGGCCGATGAGTCCGCTGGCGGGCAGAATCCGAGCCGCATACCAACTCGTCGCGTCGATGTCCCAAACCGAGATCATGACGATGACGGCGAGGAGGTGCAGGGCCCCGATGGGTAGGAGGAGCGCCAAGCTCCGCAGGGTTCGAGCTCCCACCGCTCTGGCGCTTGCTCCCGCCCCGAGCGCCGCGAGCGACCCTCCGCCCAAGTCGGCGAGCTCGTGCGTCTCCAGGTTGGGCAGAGTAATCGACCACGCGCAGGCCGCGAGCAAGAGTGGAAGGCCCGCACAACTCAGCTGGTCCACGCTCAATCGGAGCCGGGAGCTCGGAAGCATGTCAGCGAAGATCGAATCGGGCCCTCGCAGGGCGGTGAAGCCAGCCGCGAAAGACCACGCGAGCAGCAAGATCCGCCAGCTGCGAAAGCCTATTTCGAGCCAGTCAGCGCGCGCGTCGAGATACCCGAGCTGCATCACCGCGGGAGGTACCAGAAGAACCCAGAGCGCGATGAGGTCGAAGTTTTGAAAGGGAGAGAGCGCGCGCCGCCGACGGAGGCTCGCGGTCACGATGTTCATCATGGGAGTGAGTCCTGCCCGCATGTTTCGCCGAGTAATAGGCGACCGTAACCCCACACGCGCCCAGGTCTCGCCATGACCAAACGATAGACCCCTCGACTTCCGCGAGCAAGCGTCATACTCACGGTTTCGCGGTTCGAAATCCTCACTCGGATCGCGGTTGGAGAGATCGCCTCCGTCGGACCGATACGACGCTCGAGCGCAACTCACACCCTTCGCGTCGTTTCGGCGGGTCGCGCGCGAAATCGAGAGTCGCGAGGCGTAGTAAGTTGGGTGAGTTTCTGCCCAGCCGAATTAGGGGCGAGTCCGCCGGGTCTCGCTCGGTACCCGGCTGAGCTGTCTGTCCCTGAACGTCCACGAACGAACGGCTGCGTCATGGCGTCGCAGCCAGCTTTCCTGACGCTGGATCCCTGGCAAAGCTCGACTGGACGGGGTACCGAGCCTCAGCGATCGAAGGCCTCCGCTCTTCGAAGGCCGCGAGGAGGACGTATGACGGGCACCGAGAAGAAGGACACTGAGCACACTGAGCAGAAGCAGGACACTGAGCAGAAGCAGAGCGAGTTGGACGACGGCGAGCTCGACGGCGCCAGCGGCGGAAGGGTCCTTCAGATCTCTCCGCCCGCGACCATTGCCGACACGTCTTGCCTCGAATGTTTGACGGTCGCTCATGGGCGCCATGGGATCGACAAGACCGTCGGACCCGTCGCGGATGAAATCGGCGGCAGATAGACTCTCCGGGTGGGTTCACGCGTTCCGGATCCAGGAGCGCGATTTCGTCTACGACGTTCATCGAGGGAGCTCTTTCGAGGTCTCTCGACTCGACGGGCAGGTCGCAAACGCGCTCGCCGAAGGGGCCGGCGCTGACGAAATCCGGGCGCGCCTGGGTCCCGTCGCTGGCACGAAGGCCGTGGAGCGCTCGCTTTCGGTCTGGGGAGAGTTGGCACGGACCGGGCGAGCGCTCGGAGGGCCTCCGAACCTAGAACCCGAGCGTGGGTAGGCGCGACGATCCGATGGAGAAGCGTAAACCCGACGTCTTGGCGA
>CAYXDO010000008.1:0-125173 GCA_964463485.1 uncultured Myxococcales bacterium
CAAAGTCTTGCCAGATCGTGCGCGAACTTTGGGAGAAAGAGATTATTCCATCATCTGTGTGCTCTGTGGGCTTCGGCTCTGTGCTCTCTGTGGTTTCTCCCGTGGTCACGAATTTGCGGGGACCTGTACTTAGCCGGTCCGAATGCCGTTCGGCCGGGGGACCGGGATCCGAACCGGGACGGACCGTCGGATCAGATGTGGATGAGGACCTCGTGGGTATGCGCGGAGCCCGCCCCCTGCAACTCACTCAGCGCCTCACCCGGCAGCGGAAACCACCTCAGCCCGGAGAAGTCGTCGCGCAGGGTTGGATCTTCGATGCGGACGCCTTTCATCGACTCGATCGAGGTTTCGACGATCCTTCGGGCGTCCTCGAGGTACGCATTCAGCACCCACGCGGGCTCGGTTGCGTGCCTCGACCGATACTCCATCTTGCCGCTACGATAGGTCACGTCCCCGAGTCTCATGACCGGGATGGGTCGGCCGCCAGCGTGACGCCATGCAGCGGTCTCCGGGTCGAACCGATAATGGGGCAGGAGCTTCCAACCATGCTCGGCGACGAAGTGAACGGCTTTTTGAACGAAGTCGAAGACCTCTTCGGAGATGAAGTAGTTGAAGTTGACCCGTACCCACCCGGGCTTGAGACCCTCCTCGCCGGTCTCGATGGCTTTTTCGAACCGGCACGAGGTCGGCGCGTCGATTCCGAGGAGCCTGTGCCCGTAAGGGCCCGCGCACGAGCACCCGCCGCGAGATTGAATGCCGAAGAGGTCGTTCAACAACGCGACCACGAAGTTGTGGTGCAGGTACCTGTCGTCGTGCAACACCAGGAAGGATACGATGGAGAGTCGCGTCGCCTCGGGGTTGCCGAGGATCCGGAGGCTCGGATTTTTGCGCCAACTCTCGATGGCTCGGCGCACGAAGCCCTCTTCGCGTTCTCTGATCGTTGCTGCCCCCACCGCTTCCTTGAGTTGGAAGACGAGCCCTGCGCGGATCGACTCGATGATCGCCGGCGTCCCGCCTTCTTCGCGATGTTCGATGTCTCGCACGTAGCGGTGGCGGTCCATGCTGACGTACGTGACGGTGCCTCCGCCGGGAACGGCGGGGACGCGATTTTTAAAAAGCTCGCGCTTGGCGACGAGCACGCCGGGTGTGCCGGGCCCGCCGATGAATTTGTGGGGCGACAGGAAGATGGCGTCTTTGTAGGCCAGGCGATCGTCGGTCGGGTTCATCTCCACGTCGATGTAGGGCCCAGCGGCGGCGAAGTCCCAGAAAGACAAGGCTCCGTGCCGATGAAGGAGGGTCGCGATGCCGCGTGTGTCCGATACGATGCCCGTGACGTTCGAGGCCGCCGAGAAGCTCCCGATCTTGAGTCGACGCTCCTTGTACTTTTGCAGCTCGTCTTCCAAGTGGGACTCGGAGATTTGACCGTCGGAGTCCTCGTCGATGAGTACGAGGTCGCAGATCGACTCGCGCCAAGGCAGGTCGTTCGAGTGATGCTCGTAGGGTCCTATGAATACGACGGGACGATCTTCGCGCGGGATGTGCGCAGACAATCCATGCCGAGTATCCAGATCGGCGGGAATACGGAGATTCAAAACATCGATGAGTCGGTGAATGGCCGCCGTGGCGCCAGACCCGCAGAAGACCAACACGTCTTGCTCGGACGCCCCAACGGATTTCTTGATGATCTCGCGAGCGTCTTCCCGAAACCTCGTGGTCTGCATGCCGGTGCCGGAGGTCTCCGTGTGAGTATTGGCGTAGAGCGGCATGACTTCGTGACGGATGAAGTCCTCGAGGAAGGTGAGGGACCGACCGGAGGCCGTGTAGTCCGCGTAGGTGACCCTGCGAGGACCGTAGGGGCCTACGAGGACTTCATCGTCGCCGATGATGGAGGCTCGGATGGTCTCGACGAGCCGCTCGGTCTCGGCGTGCGGGTCCATTGACATCGGCTCATCAAAGCGCGACGGCTACGACGGAGCAAGAGATGATCGGAAGCTCGGGCATTCATCACTTGGCCGTGCTCGTGACCGACCTCGATCGGTCCGAGCGCTTCTACGCTGGGCTTCTCGGGCTGGTGGTTCGTACACGTCACCCGGAGCCCGATGGCTCCGTCCGATCCGTCTGGGTCGAGATCGGTGGGGGTGCGTTCTTGGCCATCGAGAGAGCGCGTCCAGGCGCCAGAAAGAGAGCGCCGGAAGGCCCAGGATGGCACATGTTCGCACTCTCCATTCGGCCCGAAGATCGCCAAGCCTGGCGGTCGAAGCTCCAAGCCGCGGGTCACGCGGTGGTGAGGGAGACGGGCTACACGCTCTACGTGGAGGACCCTGACGGAAACCTGGTCGGACTGAGTCACTATCCGCTGCCTGCTCCTTGAGGTCTCTCAGGCGCCGCACGAGTCGACGTTCCCGCCATCATCTCGGACGATTCCGAGTACGCAGTGAGTCTGGGCTCGCTCGCATCAACTCAGGCCATGAGCGTACTCTTCAAGATGACCGAAAGTTGAAAGCACGAAGAGCATTGGGAAGGCATCCGGAGGTCCAGAAGACACGATTTCAACAATCTCGCGACCTCTCCTCCGTGTTCTTCCTCCGTGCACTCCTGATGACCCTAAAAAGTCCTGGTTGCAGTTTCTCGGAACATAACATAGGCGCTCCGAGCAGCTCTGGCGCATTGGGCATCGTGCTCGGAACTCCGAAGCTCGACGCGAAGCAAGAGCCCTGACCGGTCGCAATGGATGGCGTTAGACTCCTCCGAGTCGACATCCGCCTCAATCCAGGATGAGGTCGGGGTGACGCCGCATGATTCGAGCTTGCTCGGGCGTGAACTTGCGAAGCCGAGGCTCGACGCCGAGCGGCCTGGAGCCCATGAGCGAGCCACCGGGCGCGGCGAGCGAGCCTGCCGGAGTGTCCGAGTGAAATAGTCCTAGGTAATGGCCGAGCTCGTGGGCGAAGACAATCCCGAGAGACTCGATATCGACCTCTTGTCCTTCACAACCCAACGAGAGGAAAACGGCGGAGTCGAGGCCTGATGGTGAGAGTCCGCCCGGTATGCGGCTCGTGAATCCAGGAATCGACGGGCCGTTGGAAGGGTGTAGGCATCGGGCGGTGATCACGGGCACGTATCTGAGATCTTCATCGCCGAAGTGCAGGCTGAGTGCGTCGAATGCGGTTTGGAGCTCGTCGCGCTGGTCTTCGGCCCACGAGAGTGGGCCCTGACTTTCGAGGTCTGCGACGTCCGCGAGCGCCAAGTCGACGCCAGCCTCGGCGAAGCGGCTGGCCGCGAAGACCCACGCGGGATCGTCGTTCGAGCCGAATGCGGAGATCGCGTCCCCCAGGCGGGCGATCTTGACGCGAAGCTTTCCGCGAGACTCGGGTGACTCGAGCTCCTCGGCCACCTCGACAGTGACTGTGGCGGGGAGCTCAGGTCGTCGGGCGCGGGAGACTGGGATTTGCAGGACACAGTCGAGCAGCTGAATCCTGAGTCGGAGAGTATCGGACTGGGCAACAGCGGTCGGCGCGCTCGGCAGGACGAAGGTCCCGTACCCGGGTTGGGAGACGACCGGGTTCGAGCAGCGTTCACAGACTGCGTTGTCGTCCCCTAGCCTCCAGGGCGCCACCCAAACGGGACCCGATGCGAGCTCGACGGGTTCGAGGCGGACGCAGACCGGAGGATCCACCCGCGCCGGTGTCGCCCGAATGGCGGTGTATCGACGGAGTGGCTCGATCGGCGCTTCGACCCAGGCGCTCAGGCCAGAGCCATCGATGGGTGCCTCCGTGAGGAGGGTCCAGGGTACCTGGCCAATCTGGGCGACCGATACCGGTTCCGGAGACTCGGGGCCTGCGCAGGCCCCGAGGATTAGGCCTGTGGATGCGAGGCAGCCTCCGATGTTTGTCAGAAACGGAGCCTGCAGTCGGCCAAAGCTTCTGCGTATCTTCATCAGTCCAGATTCGGGACGAGCCTCGAACCCTGGACCCACACAGCTCTCGAGCTCAGTCAGTTGGCTGGCTCTCGTCTTCGCCAACTCGGGGCCAAATACGGCGAAAGCGCCTCGATTTTGGCCAGATCTTTGGAACCTGAGTTGAGCTCGGCCCGAAGCTCCGCCTCCAGCGCCGACCGTGCCACGGTCTCGCCGTGCTGGGCTGCACCCCCAAGAAAACGAAGCGTCTCGAAGTACTCCCCGCGACCTATCGTACCGCTCTGGATTCGGCTGATGGCCTGTTCGGCGATCGGTTTCAGCGAGTCGCTTCGGTTGACCGCACTTCGGATCGCTGCGTCCAAAAGGGCGGTCCGCACAGCTGTGTCTTCCTCGATCGGATAACGCCGCTCTATTTCGGGTTGAGCGAGCTCAAAGGGCATATTGCGAAGCGATGAAGCCGCCAATTGCCGGAGCTCCCGGTCCGCGTCCTCGAGGTATGGCAACGCTGCTGGCAGAAGTGATGCGGCGCCGGAGTTGGCCGCAGCGCTGAGCGACGCAACCAACTCATCCTTGGATCTCGAGCTCTCGAGCCACTTCCTAATCTCTGCCCGAGCCGCGCTCAGCGTTTCTTCATCTCGTCCCATGCTGCTATTCCCAAGAGATCCCAGAACCAAAGCCATGACATTTCGGTCGTAGGGGTTGGCCGGGTCACGTGCTCTACGAATGACCTCCGGAAGAAACTCGGGTGGGCGCTCGGCGGTCTGGACGAGAGACCAGGCCGCTCGATGTTGATCGTGGAGCGAAAAGCCGGGATCCGTCAGCAGCTTCATCATCACCTTTCTCGATTCGGGAGTACCGGACTGCGCCATCGCCAGGATGAGCTCACTTCGAGCCGCAAATCGGTCGTCCAAAGCCTTCGGATCGCGAAGGAGAGTGAGTGCCTCCTCCAGCGCGGCAGGATTTGCTGCAAAGTAGGCTCGTAGATATTCGAGCCGCTCGCTCACGCTCGACTTCGCGTCGTAGAGCTCGGTGAAGTGCGCCAGGACGTCGCGGAACGGTGTCTGACCAAGGCCCGGGATGATCTTGGGAGGAGGAGTCGCCAATCCTGGAGAGGGAACTGAGAGCACGTGGCCCCAAATCCAACGAGGGTCGTCGACGGGGAATGGAAGTGCAACCGACCGGCCCTGCCCTCGTGTGGCCTCGAACGTCGTCTGAATACTCGCGACTTCGAAACCCCGGGCTCGAAGCGACAACCGCAGCTCTCCCTGAAGGGAGTCGAACCAGGGACCATTTCCGGGCCATACGGTGAGCGAGCTCGAGACGATGTCGAAGGTCTGTTGCGAAAAGCTTCTCACGTATCGAACGCGGCTGGACGCTATGGTGTCTGCTCCACGAGAGGCTGTTCGTTCTGCCTGGGCATCGAACTCTCCATAGCCATCGAAGCCTGGACTCGACCCGGACGAGTCCGGATAGCTCCACTGGAGTAAAGTCAGAGCCTGCTGTTGTCGCCTCGAAGCCGCGAGCGAGGCGCCATCTCGCCGGGCAAAATCGAGGATTGCGCACGAAGCAGAGACCCGCATCAAGAAGGGTTCGCCAACCATGGCGGGAGGCGAAACGGTGTCATCCTCGAGCTGGGCGACGACGACGCTCGAGCCATCGGGATCAACTCCCGCTCCTTCCAGGTCGACGCGCCAACGGCGTTCTCTCTCCTTCCTTTGGGGGGGCGAGACCCGTAGCTCCAGTCCTGCCGCGCCCTGAGCCACCCCGAGAAGAGGGGTGAGATCGGCCTCTCCGACTCCGCTTTCGCGAACTCGGAAGGCCAGAGATTCACCAACTTCGAGCCGGCATCTGGACTTGGGCGGAAAGAGCGCTTGGCCCGGGGCGGAAAGGACTCGGTAACTTCCGACTGACGCCAAAACCGCCACCGCGAATGCTGAGCTGACGAAAAGACCGGTTCGATGAGAGCTCATCGAGTGACGTAGTTGAAGGTCGTGGACTCTGGGTTGATGACGTTGGACACGAGCGAGAATCCATTCCAACCATAGCCGTCGGACCACCAACGGATGCACAAGGCATTGAGCGCTCCACCGACCGAGCCTGAAAGTGTGCGCACGTCGTTGACGGTCTTGGATTTCAGTAACCCCGACACGACCTTTCGACTCGGAAAATAGGACACGCGAAGCTCGTTTGTCTCGAGGACGCCGATGTTGATTAGGTCCAACTGCAGGGTCAATCGGAAGTTATTGCAATCGGACTCACTTCCGATTGCCGCAGTGAGCCCAACTCCCACCGAGATCTTTGGGCGGGCCACCATGGTCATCGTGACCGAATCGCTGGTACCTGAAGATGGAATGGTGCAGTAAGCGCCGCCGGCTCGGGTGCTGTCGTTCGCAGGTACGAGAAAGCCGGACTGGTTGAACTTCGATGATAGGTTAGGCCATGTGCTCACGAGGCCCGAGAACGGGAAGGGACGTGGGTATTGGAGTCGAGGACCTACATTTGGAATATTGGAAGCGGATCCGCCTTGCCATGGAGCCGGTGAGTTGAAATTTCCGCAAAAGACTCGGCGATTGCTCCACGAACCCGGTGAAGTTGCAGGGAACGGGTCCGAGAAGCCAGGGCAACCGGGTTCGCCGTTTCCAAAGTGGTGCCCGAACCAGGCATCGGTGATTCCGGATGGGCCGGCAACCGCGGCGACCTGGGTCGTCACCTGAGTTGCGTTCAAGGCCGGCGTGGTCGAGCTGGCGAGATCCTGGAAAGTCGTCAGTGCACCGCCGAGCGCGAGGCACTCGTTCGTGGCCTCAGCCAAAGTTCTGGGCGTGTCGAATCCGACCAGGACATTGCAGGTAGATGCGGCAGGTCTCGATGAAACCACCCGATTCGCGGTCGCGCAGGGATTTGGCGTCGCCAGCGCATTCACCGTCTTGCTCAGCTCGGCTTGGGCCGCGTCGAGGCCAAACGAGCCAGTGACAAACAGGCCTGCCTCGACGAAGGGATCGTCTTCCGGGGCCGAGACATAATAAGGCGCGGGAAGATAGACATTAACCGCAAAATCGAGAGTCGGAGAATAGATCGGGTTGACCGGAGTGATCAAGGCCATGGCGTTTTCGATTTTGATGCCATCGTAAGTCCTTTGAACGCCGACCGAGTCCATCGCCCACGGAAAGGACGTAAACGGCAGCAAGTTCTGGCCGAAGAGCAACTTCCGCACGCCAAAACTGTCGATGGCGGTTAGCCCGTTTTGTGTTCTATAGTCGAATTGGTTCATCGCCACCGAAATGAAAGGAATGTTCCAAGGACCCATGAGCGGAGAAAAATCTATCCCCACTCCCAAACTCATCCGAGCTGCCAGAAAAGCCGATCCGTCCGCACTCATATCATGGGTCGCCCCAAAGACGTTCTCCGAGGAGAGGCCACTCGAGATCCCGGCTACCTGGTCGTAGAAGAGAACAGGACCGACGAAGCCACTGGAAGCCAACGGGTACGTGGTCCGCTTGAGCTCGACGATACCAGGACTTGCGAACCCCGCCGCCGATTGCGTGCTGGTGTTGGCAAGGCTGCTCGCATCGTCAGGCGTTCGCAGCTTGCGCACGATGACGATCGGGACGGAGCCGCAGTTGTTTCCTTCTGCGTTCGGTTCCTCGTCGAATTGAGGTTTGACACAGGCTCGGACTTCGAATTCGAGAACGTTTTTCCAGGCGCCGACGACCATCGCCGCCATGGCTTCTTTACGTACGAACAGCGGAGAGCCTTTGGTGACCTCAGTGGGACCGACGAGCTTTCCGAGATAGTCTGTCAGAAGCTCTTCGACCGTTGGCTCGTCACCCGCACGCCCCTCCGACTGGAGCTCGGTATAGAGCGGCAGCCACTCCCGCGCTTCGGGAGCCGTGGACTCGAAACCGATACCTCCGGCCAAAGGGCGAATATCATAAGAGAGCTCGAGATCACCCTCCTGGATTTCTTCGTCGGCTCGCATGCCGTACACGAGGAGGCTCGCGTCGGCCGAAAAGTTGGGAAGTGTAGATCTCGGGCTCACCGCAGCGGGAATGCCATCAGGATGTGCCTCGGGGGGGTCATCCGGAAAAAGAGCCTGCAATTCGGCGGCAGTGAGCCCCGGCCGATCCCCGGCCGGGATCTCGAGCACTGCCGCCGCCTTGCTCAGCGACAGCGCCACCAGATCGACATCACGACCGGCTGAGGCCAAGACCGCGACCTTGGCTTCGATCGAAGATTCGAGTCGAGAGAGCCTCGCGAGGTCGAGGGGGTCCTTGAGGGCCGAGGTATCGACGTCTGCTCGGCCTTCGAGCTCGACCGCTTGAAACGGATCGAAGCTGATAGCGAGCGTGGCTTCGCCGCCGACGAGAGCCTCGCAAGAAGGCTGCAGCAGGAACACCTTGGTGAACGAGTGCGACGTCGCTTCCTCGGCCTTGGAGTTCTCGAGGATCTGGGATCCCAGAACACATCCTTGCGAGCCATCCGTGCTGAACAGGGAAACCAGAGCATACGCGTGGAAGCTCTGAGCTCGCACTTCGAGCTCGTACGAGACCTCGATCGGGTGGAGCAGAGAGGCCGCCGAGACATTCGCCGCCAACCGCTTGAGCACGACACTCTGTGCCTTGGGACGAACGGTCACTGGCCCTGAAGGAGGAGGCGCCGTGCAGAATCCGTCCGCCTCGGTCGTGCCCGGCCCGCACTCCAGCGAGCCACAAGATGTGCTGAAGAGGATCGCTCCAGAGGCAACGGCGTTTTTGATCTGGGACAAATTCACGCGCGCACGCTGCGCTAGATTCACAACGTTTACAAGTTTTTCTTGAAACCGATTTGGGCTATCGTTTGCCCACCGTCCAGTACACCCTGCTTGGCCCGTTCTACGGGACGCTCGACCTATCCGCGAGACTCGTCTCGGGTCCAGCTGCCGAAGCTTGTCGAGGGGCCCTGCAAACCAGCCGCTTGTGGAGCAGCTCGTTCGACGCTCAAATCGTCCGTCGTGACGGACTTCGATCCCGTACCGCAGATTGCAAAGGACCTCGCGCTGGCTTCCTCCGCGGTCGGTGCGGTCGTGAGGTTGCTGGGCGACGGGGCGACTGTGCCCTTCGTGGCCCGATACCGAAAGGAAGCCACCGGCGGCCTCGACGAGGTGCAGATCCGCGCGATCGGCGAGCGGATGAGTTACCTCGAGGAGCTCGAGGGACGTAGGAGGTCGATCCTCGCCTCGCTGACGGCCGACGGTAAGCTCACGCCTGAGTTAGGCGAGCGAGTCCAGAAAGCCAGGACCAAATCGGAGCTCGAGGATCTCTATCTCCCGTACAAGAAGAAACGTCGCACTCGGGCAACGATCGCCCGCGAGCTCGGCCTCGAGCCGCTCGCGCTTCGTATCCTCGCTCAGCCCGAACGCGCCGATCGACGAGCCGAGGCGGCCAAACACGTGAAGGAAGGGGTCGACGACGCGGAGGCGGCGCTCGCTTTGGCCCGCGACATCGTCGCGGAGGTGGTGTCCGAGCGCGCCGACGTACGAGCGGTCGCGAGGCGCATCGCCTTCGAGACCGGCGAGCTCGTCGGTGAGGCGCCGAAGAAGCGCGCGGACGCCGAGGAGCGTCGTTTCGAGCGCTTCGAAGGGTTTCGCGAGCGAGTGGCGACGATTCCTTCTCATCGCTACTTGGCGCTGCGCCGAGGAGAAGCCGAAAAGGCCCTGCGCGTCTCGATCGTGATCGACGAGCAGAGGCTCATCGCCGAGACGGAGCGACTGATGAGAGTCGCTCCGCGATCTCCGTTTGGTCAGGATCTCGTCGAAGCGATCCTCGACTCAGCCAAGCGCTTGCTCGAACCCAGCGTCGAAAACGATCTCTCGGCGGAGCTCAAGCGGCGAGCGGACGAGTCGGCGGCCGAGGTCTTCGGAAAGAACCTGGAGAGTTTGCTCCTCGCCGCACCATTGGGAGAGAAAGGCGTGATCGGGATCGATCCTGGCCTACGGACGGGCGCGAAGTGTGCCGTCGTGGACGCGACCGGAAAACTGGTGGAGTACGTCACGATCTTCCCGATCACTCAGCCTGACCGCGCGAAGGAGAGTTTGAGAGGGTTGCTCTCGCGCCACACGCCGGAAGCGATCGCGGTCGGAAACGGAACCGGGGGTCGAGAGACGCAAGTCTTCGTGGCGCAGGTGCTGAAAGACTTGCATCGTTCTCTGCCCGTGGTCTCGGTCAACGAAGCGGGAGCCAGCGTGTACAGCGCCTCCGATCTCGCGCGAGCTGAGTTCCCCGAGCTCGACGTGACGATTCGAGGCGCCATCTCGATCGCGCGCAGGCTCCAGGATCCGCTCGCGGAGCTCGTCAAGATCGAGCCCAAGTCGATTGGGGTGGGTCAATACCAGCACGACGTGGCGCCGACTCTGCTCGATCGCAAGCTCGCGGAGGTCGTCGAGAGCTGCGTGAACCGAGTAGGTGTGGAGCTCAACACGGCGAGCGCGTCGCTGCTCTCGTACGTCTCGGGAATCGGCCCCAAGCTGGCCGCGAAAATTGTCGCACACAGAGACGCAACTGGGCCGTTCGAGTCGCGCAAGGGGCTCCTGTCAGTCTCCGGGCTCGGCAAGAAGACGTTCGAACAATCCGCCGGTTTTCTCAGAGTTCGGCGGAGCCCCCATCCCCTCGACGCGAGCGCCGTGCATCCGGAGCGGTACGTGCTCGTAGAGCGCATGGCCAAGGACCTCGGAGTGGGCCTCGGGAGTCTTCTCGGACGCTCGGACCTGCTACGAGCCCTCGACCCTGCTCGTTACTTCGACGGAGAAATCGGCCTGCCGACCATCCGCGACATCATCTCCGAGCTCGAAAAACCGGGTCGAGATCCTCGGGCGTCATTCGAACCGCCGAGGTTCCGCGAAGACGTCACCGAGCTTCAACACCTCGTGAAGGGCATGAGCCTCGAAGGCGTGGTGACGAACGTGACTCACTTTGGCGCGTTCGTCGATGTGGGCGTTCACCAAGACGGGCTCGTACACGTCTCCGAGTTGGCCGATCGCTTCGTTCGAGATCCTGCGGAGGTCGTGAGCGTCGGGGATCGAATTCGAGTGCGCGTGCTCGACGTCGACGTCGGCCGGAAGCGAATCTCGCTGAGCGCACGTACCATTCCGCGGGTTCCGTGAGTTTGTTCGCGCATCGCGTGCAGCCCGCGTGAGCAGGTTGGGGAAATTTTCGGGGATGCGGGGCAAATCGTCATGAGAGCGGTTTGGCGACGGGTTTGCTCTACTCATCTTCGAGCCCGGACTCAACGCGATCTTCTTTTCCGTTCGGACTCGAGGAGGTCGCTATGTGGAAATACGTCACGCATACTCTTCTCTTCGTCGCGGTCGGTCTGTTCGCCGGCTGTGGCGGCGTGGATGGAGAGTTGGACACCGCATCATCCGCACTGATCGACTTCAACGCCGACAAGCCTCCGATGGCCATCCCGGCGCGGCCCGGCGCGGAGCCGATCGACTGGAACTTCGACTTCGACGCACCCCCTGTTGCGATGCCCGCTACTCCGCGCTGCGGCACGCCCACAGGTTTGTTCGCGATGAAAATGACTGGGAACCTCGTTCGACTGGGTTGGAACGACGCCTGCGGAGCAGGCCCGGTCGTTTACCACGTCCAGTCTCGCGAAGCGGTCATCCCGCAAGAGCCGCCGGTCTACCGAAATCATTTCGTCTGCGGGAATCTCGGAGCCCGTCCTCGAGTGTTGGTCGAGAACGAACCGCGAGCGCTCGTGGGTCCCTACCGCGTCCGCACGTGCCCAGTCATCTACGTCGCCGCCTCCTGCAAGGGAGTAACCGTGACGGAGAGTGTCTGCTCGCCCTTCTCCGAGGAGGTTCGCACCGTACCGTGCAGCGGCAAGGGCTGCCTCCCGGTCGGTGAGCGCTGATTCTCGCCAACATCTTGCCCTTGGCCGCCGAGACCCGACACAGGGCCGGGTCTCAGAGATTTCTGGCACCTGCACTTCGAGCGCTCGGCTTTGCCTCACCAGCGCAGGCGGAACATGAGTCCCGCGCGCGTGTCTTCGTTCCTTCCATCGAAGTCGCGCTCGTGTGACGCGTACACGCCGAAGTCACCCCTCGCATTGCCGATACGAACGTCCCGGGTGAGATTGACTTCGGCACCCATTCGGCCGCCCGAATTCCCGACCGAGTGCTCGTTGCCGAAGCGCCCGAAGACGTTCGCGTTGAGGTTGAGTCCCTCGTCGGGTTGCCGCAGTCCGAGGTTGAGGTTGGTCGTCACGCTGCCGCGGTGATTCACCGTCCCCGTGAGATCGGCCCAACGGTTTTCGTTGCCCACGCGGGCTCCTACCGTGGCCCAGCCACTCACGTGCTCGTCGTTCTCGATCGACAGAGTGGCGCGCAAGTCCGCGCGAAGGGTCACCGGGCCGAGGTTGCGAGTGGCCATGGCATTGATATCCATGTCAGGGAGCACGCGGGCGTCACGGTATCGCGCGGAGAGTCCCGCCCGCAGAGTTCCGGCGTCGTTCTTGACTTCGTACAGCTTGATCCGAGGAATCACTCGGTCGAGCGCACGGGCGACTTCCGGGCTGGCCCATCGCGCGGCCGTCACCGTCGCAAACCCAGCGATCCCCACCTCGATCTTGTGGTCCTGAATGAATTGGCCAAAGCGAGTATCGAGGAGTTGTTTGGCCTCGCGGCCAAGCGCCTTCTCGATCTCTCGCATCGACATGTGCTCGGCGTCGATGTTGGAAGCGCCGGGGATGGAACGGATGATTTGGGCGAGCGCCGATCCGCCGGGCAACTCATTCAGCGGGATGTCGCGAAGCGCATCGAGGACGAGGGAACGCACCACGGACTCGTCGATCTTCTTGTAGCTGGGAGCGCCGTCGACCAGCTCGAGGGTCTCGGGGTGGGCCATGTCGTACGCGGTGACGCGCATCCGTCGCTCGAGCTCCTGGGTGAGCTCACGCATGCGAACGTCTCCACGCGTCTCGACGCCGGCGTTCGTGGACCTGCCGACGAGCGGGATCGAATCTGCGCGGGCGTACATCGCCCAAAGCTCGCGACGGGCGTTCTCGAGCTCTCGAGGCGTCATGCGGTCTCGGGCGGCCTCGAGGCGAGCCGCAGCGTCCGCAAAGGCACGAGCGTCGCGTTCGGACATGGTCCCGGTCGTCTCCGGCACGATCGTCTCGGCGTGGGCCGGAGCTGCGCCTGCAAGCGCGCCGAAGGCAGAGGCACCGAGCAGCACGCCTGTAACGGCGCGGGGCGCCAAACCCGCCAGGATCCCCTTCTCGGCCGGTGAGGTGACCCGGGAGCGGGGATGCGGCTTGTTGTCCAAGCTCTGCGGCGCTAGGCCCACTTCGAGCTTGGGCTTGGGACCGGCCGCGCGCGTCAGTCGAGCCTCGGTCGCCGCGACGATCTGGGCTGGGGCCGGCGAATCCAAGCGACGAACGGCGACCATGCCCCAGTATCGGGGCCGGCGTAGGAATGTTGCCTACATCTACCCCAAACCGCCCACTACGCCCAGCTCCTCGAGGCGGTTTGAGCGCCGAGGAGAGCGAGCCTATCGGGGCCGGTGCTCCCCAAAAACCCTTCTGAGCGCGTCCGAGATCTCGCCTACCGTGGCCTCGGCGCGGACGGCCTCGCGGATCGGCGGCAGAAGGTTCTTGTCCGATCGGGCGGTGTCCTCGACGGCTCGGACCGCCCGCGCGTGGGTCTCCGCGTTCCGGCGCGTCCGCACGGCCCGCAGGGCCTCGACTTGGGCCCGCTCGATGTTGGGATCGACGACCAAAACATCTTCGGCGTTCGTGCGGCGCTCTTCGAACGCGTTCACGCCGACGACGAGCGCTTGTTTGGTCTCGATCGCCCGTTGCGCGCGATAGGCCGTCTCTTCGATCTCTCGCTGCGGGAAGCCTTCCTCGATCGCGGCGACCATGCCGCCCATCTGATCGATCCGCGCGATCAAGGCGCTCGCGGCGGCTTCGAGCTGATCGGTCAAGGCCTCGATCGCGTACGAGCCACCCAGCGGGTCGACGATATCGGTGACACCTGACTCGTACCCGATCACCTGCTGGGTTCGGAGCGCGAGCGTCGCAGCCGCTTCTGTCGGTAAGCCCAGCGCCTCGTCGCGGCTGTTGGTGTGGAGCGACTGGGCGCCTCCGAGCACCGCGGCGAGCGCTTGCAGCGAGACCCGCACCACGTTCACGTCGGGCTGTTGCGCCGTCAACGTGGAGCCCGCGGTCTGGGCGTGGAAGCGGAGCAACATCGACCGCTGGTCTTTGGCGCCGAAGCGATCGCGCATGATGTTGGCCCACATCCGTCGGGCCGCTCGAAACTTCGCGACCTCCTCGAGCAGGTGGTTGTGGACGTTGAAGAAGAACGAAAGGCGCGGCGCGAACGAATCGACCGCGAGCCCGACCCTGAGCGCCGCGTCCACGTAGGCGATGCCGTCGGCGAGGGTGAAGGCGATCTCTTGAGCGGCAGAGCTCCCAGCTTCGCGGATGTGATAGCCGCTGATGGAGATCGTGTTCCACTCCGGCCACTCGCCCTTCGCGTACGCAAAGAGATCGGTGATGATGCGCATCGAAGGCGCCGGCGGGAACACGTAGGTCCCGCGCGCCATGTACTCTTTCAGGATGTCGTTCTGCACGGTGCCGCGGAGCTGATCTCCGGACACGCCCTGCTCCTCGGCCACGGTCGCGTACATCGCGAGGAGGATCGCGGCGGTGGAGTTGATCGTCATCGAGGTCGAGACCTGATCGAGGGGGATGCGGGCGAAGAGTCGCCGCATGTCTTCGACCGTATCGATGGCGACCCCGACCTTACCGACCTCCCCTTCGGCGAGAGGATGGTCGGAGTCGCGGCCCATTTGAGTCGGGAGATCGAACGCGACGGACAGGCCGGTGGTGCCGCGTTCGAGCAGGAGCCGATAGCGCCGATTGGATTCTGCGGCGTCTCCGAAGCCGGCGTATTGGCGCATCGTCCAGAGCTTGCTTCGGTACATCGTGGGCACGACACCGCGGGTGAAGGGTGCGTGGCCTGGGAGGCCGATGCGATCGAGGTGCGCGCCCTCATCCACATCGAGGGGGGTGTAGACACGTTCGAGCCGCACGCCGCTCGAGGAGGTGCGGACCGCGTCTTTTGTCTTTCCTTTGGCCAGGGCCTCCGCGTCGGCGGCGAGCATCTGGCGCAGTGTTTCTTTCACGTCCATGGCAGGCGCATCTTGGCTTCGAAAGCGCCGTCGATAAAGCGCTTGACCTGGGCTGCAGGCGAGGCGACAACCGACTCATGGGTCGGTTTTTTTCGAGGTGTGAACGGTGACGCGCCATATGTCCGAGGAGGAACGGCGCGAGCAGATCCTGACCGCGGCGCGCCAGTGCTTCATCGAGCGCGGGTACCACCCGACTCGCATGGAAGACATCGCAGCAACGGCAGGACTGTCGAAGGGCGGCATCTACTTTCACTTCGAGTCGAAGCAGAAAGTCTTCGACTCGTTGGTGGACGAGGAGTTCGGACGCTCGATGACTTTCCTCAAGCAAGTCACCGCGGGCACCGGATCGATCGCCGAGAAGATGCAGGTCCTCGGTCGCCATTATCTCGAGTATTTCTCGAGCGCTCCGGATGCGCCGCGATTTTTCATCGTCATGGGAGAGATCGGGCTGCGCGACGCTGCGCTCAAGGCGAAGCTGCTGGCGATGCAGACGGCGTTCGTGGAGGAGATCGCCAAACTCATCGAGCAAGGCATTCAGGAGGGCATGCTCCGGCCGGTCGATCCCAAGGCCACTGCAGCATTGCTGAAGGCCCTGCTCGACGGTGTCGAGGGACTCACCGCGCTCGAATTTCCGCTGGAGATGGACAAGCTCATCGGGGTGGGGCTCGAGCTCGTCCTCGGCGGTTTGGTCAAGCGCTGAGTCGTGGCGCTCTCTCGTCGGCAGTTTCTGTTTCGTGGAGCGCTCGCGACGGGAGGGTTGGTTTTTTCCGGCATCGTGCTTCGGGCGGCGAGCTTTCTGTTCGAAGGACCCGGGCGAGGACGCAAGTCGTTATCCGATCGAGAGGTCGCCATTTTGGAGGCGATGATTCCGGTGCTGTTGCCCGGAGGTGACGGGATGCCCGCGGGTGATACCGCGTTCATCGTTCCATGGGTCGATGGGTTCTTGAAGCACAGCGCGAGCGACGTTCGAATTCTGTTTCGCTCGATGTTACACGTCGTCGAGAATCAGTCCTTGCTGCTGCATTTGGGGCGGTTCTCGAAGCGTACGCTCGAGGAGCGGACCAGAGACCTACGCGCCTACGAGCTCGCTCCGCAGTACCTGGAGCGGAAGGCCTTTCAGTCCGTGAAGCTCGTGGTTGGGCTCGCATACTTCGAGCAGCCCGGAACTTTGGACGCAGTTGGATTCTTCGTGGGTTGCGCCCCGGATCACCTTCGGCACCTGTCGAAGGAACGGTTGTCCGCCCATAGCTGAGGTCGCCATGAGTCACGATGCGTCCAACCTTCGCGGTCGAACCGAGCTCGAGGTCGATGCGGTGGTCGTCGGCGCGGGCGCGGGCGGCGCGGCCGCCGCGTTCGCCATGGCTGACAAAGGGCTCTCGGTGGCGGTGCTCGAAGAGGGCCATCGGTGGGCGCCTCACGACTTTCCCGCCCGGTATAGTTGGGCCATCAACCACATTTACGCAGAGAAAGGCTCCCGGATCGTTCGGGCCGGCGGCATTTATCCGCTGCCGAGCGGGCGCGGCGTCGGCGGCGGCACACTCATCAACAGCGCCATCTGCTACCGCGCCCCCGATCACGTGCTCCGGCACTGGTCGGACGACTTAGGGCTGAGCGCCTTGGCGCCCAAGGAGCTCGCCTCGAAGTACGACTTCGTCGAGAAGACCATCGGTGTCCGTCCGATGACCGAGTTTCATGCGCGAGGCAACAATCTCTTCGTGAAACGCGGAGCGGAGAAGCTCGGGCTGGACGGCGCATTCATCTGGCGGAACGCCCCAGGCTGTATAGGTTGCGGAGTTTGCCATCTGGGATGCCCAAGCGGAGGCAAGGGTAGCGTCGACCGAAACTTCATTCCGATGGCTGAGCAGCTGGGGGCCAAGGTGTACTCGGACGCCAAGGTCGAGGAGATCGTGGTCCGAAAAGGCCGTGCGCTGGGCGTTTTGGCTCGCATTCGCGACATCGAGACCGACGAAGAAGTCGGTCGACTGAGTGTGCGCGCCAAAAAGGTCGTCCTGTCGGCTGGCGCAGTGGTGACTCCGGTGATGTTGTTGAAGCAAGGGCTCGCGAACCTGAGCGGCCAGGTCGGCAAGAATTTGTCGCTACACCCAGCCGTCGGCACCCTCGGCTTTGCGGAAGAGGAGATCAACTCCTGGGACGGAGTGCCTCAGGCGTACGCGATCTTCTTGGACAAGCAGGCCGGAATTCTGCTCCAAGCCTATAACGCCAGCCCCGAGATCTTCTTCAGCTCGCTGCCCTGGAGCGGTCCGGACGGCATGAAGAAGCTCAAGCACTTCAAGAACCTCGCGCTCTGCGGAGCCTTGGTGAGCGACGGACCGAACGGTCGCGTGGAGGTGGGTTTCGGGAGTCGACCCAAGGTGAGTTACAGCTTGGGAGACTACGAGCGCAAGAAGCTCCTGAAAGCGCTCCGGGCGATCGTGTCGGTCCTGTTCGCAGGGGGCGCGACGGAGGTTCATTCGGGGGTTGGCGATGGGTTGAGGTTTGGTACGAGTGAGGCCGAGGTGCTCAAGGAGCTCACGGACGACGTGCCGGAGAAGGCGATGAACATCATCGCCGCCCACCCAATGGGGACGTGTCGGATGGGCACCGATCGGACGAAGAGTGTGGTGGGACCCGACGGTCAGACGCACGACGTGGAAGGGCTCTACGTGGCTGACGCGTCCCTGATGCCAACCTCGTTGGGCGTGAACCCGCAGGTGACGATCATGGCGCTCGGGCTGTTGGTAGGTTCAGCCGCGGCTGGTTGAGTTGGTGGCGCCCCGCTCGATCAGCTTCTCGACTGGGTCGGGCCGGCTCCTCCAACGATCGTGGTACCAAACCCAGGCGGCGGGGTCTTCGCGAATCGCCTCCTCGAGCATCGCCGTCAGCTTTGCGGTCAGCGCGATGACGGCTTGGTCGAAGTCATCGGGCAACCCATCGAGCGGCACACGTCTCACTCGGACCTCGCGACCCTTCGTACTCCTGGCGGAGTAAGCGACCAGGACAGGGATTCGCCGTTTCAAGGCGAGCTCGGCGGCGGCGGTCGGGGTCTTGGCGAGCTCCCCGAAGAAGGGAACGAAGGTCGAGCGCACGCTGGTGTCTTGATCGATGAGGATCCCCAGGATGGCTTTGCGCCGAATCGCTGCGAGTATCTTTCGCGCGGCTTTCGGATCCTTTCGGTCAATGGTCTCGACGCCCGCGCGCTCCCTTCGAGACACGAGCCATTCGCCGATGAATGGGTTTGGGTGACTCCGCGCGAGGGTCGCCACGTCGTAGCCTTCGGAGGCTACTCTTTGCGCGAGGAGCTCCCAGTTGCCGATGTGTCCGGTGACCACGATTGCTCCGTGGTCTTCCGCGAGAGTTGCCTCGAGTTGTCGCTTGGCTCCGTCGGGGAAGCCGATGAGTGGGTCGAGCACGTTCCCTTGCGCTCCCGTTTTGGTGTGCGCGCGGAGGTATTCGGCCACTGCGAGCTCCGCGATCGACTCACCGGTGGTTTGAAACGATCGCTTTGCCAGAGCCGTCGCGGCGTTGGGGGAGAGAGCCAAGCGTCGGCTGAGTTGATCTTTGGCCAGCCTGCGAGGGCGAAGCGCGAGCAGATGGGCCAGCGAGCCGGCGAATCGTCCGAGCGCGAGCGCGGCTTCGACCGGGAGCGCACCGAGCATGACGAAGAGCGCCCTGACGAGGAAGTAGACGATTCGGCGTCGAACCCTCTTGAGCTTCCGGCGAAGGCCGCGGGCGGTCCTGTTTCCGCTCGTCGAGTTCTGGGGTTGCGCGGTCGGAGGTAACACGGGGTCAGAAGGGTCAGGTTCGAAGGGTCAAGGCTCGAGGGCTCGATTCTTGAAGGATCGGTTCAGCCGTACCCTTCATCCTCGGCCTCGTGTAACTCACCCTCGCCGTCGTCCATAGGCTCGGAGGCTTGTGCGCCAGGGTCTTCCTCTTCGCCCCAGTAGCAGAACTGGAATTTCAGGAAGCGCGGGTTGACCTTGCCGCGCCCGGCGAGTCGCTCGACCCTGGTGAGGACGAGGTCTTGGAGCCTTCGGATTTTGGCGCCGTCGAGCTCGGTGAGGTCCGTCATTTGATCGACGTAGGTTCGGAGGAGCCGACCGTGGCCCCGAGGAAGGCGCTGGGCGAGTTGCCGAACGAAGATGGGGCGTTCGCCGGTGCATGACTTGGCTAGGCGAAAGAGTCCGGCTTTGACGAAGAGCTCCCGCTGGAAGTGATCCTTGGCCTCGCTCGGAGTGAGGCCGCGGTCTTGATCGAGCCGGAGGTCGCGGAGCATTCGCTGCAGAAAGCTCGTGGCTTCCTTGAGGCTCATGGCGTCGCGCGGTTCGGTGGCTTTGACGGCGGCGACGAGCTCTTCGGCGGCCTCTCGGGCGAGGCGTTGGCAGAGCTCGGCGAGCTTTCGTCGCCCGACGGGGAGGAACGCCGCGCCGAGCTCTTCGATGCCAAGCGCGCGCAGGAGCTGCAGGAGCTCTCGACCCTCGAGCAGCACGACGTCTTTGAAGAAGAAGTTGGTGGGCTCCGCCGGCGGGACCGGCATCGTCACGAAACGGGACTCGAAGATCTGCCGGACGACTTTGGTCACCTCCGGCGAGACCTTCTTCACCTCCTCTTTCGCCGGGATCTTGTCGCGAATCGGATCGGGCAACGCCGCGAGGATTTTGGCGCGCGAGTTCGCCGAGAGCTGAGCCAGAATCACGCCGATGGTCACCGGCTGCTCGCCGCGAAGCGCTGCCAACAGCCACGTGGCATCGACCTGGTCGAGCCCGACCAGACCTCGGAACTGAAACTGCTTGCGGATTTCCTGGGCGATGATCGCCGCGCGACGGTGACTCTCGAGGCCTTTGAGAGCCTCGGCCTTCTCCCGGACGGAGAAGGCGTCATCTTCGTTCAGGTAGTCGAGCATGCCCAAATCGTCGGCGCCGCCGCGCATGAACATCGTGCCGAGGAGGACCGTGAGCCTGGGGCTCAAGGGGTAGAAGAAGTCCGAGCCCTCGGGGCCAGCCATCAATCAGCGACTACTTGCGACCCTGCGCGTTGAACTGCGCGGTGAGTCGCGTGAGGTCTTTGCGATAACGCATCGCTCGCAGGGTCATGACGACAGCCAGGCCAGCGATGGCGAAGGAGAACACGACCGAGCCGAAGATCAGGTTTCGCAGCTTTCCCTTGGAGGTGACGCAGACTTCGACTCCGAGAAAGCCGGTGGGCTCGCAGCCCGTGCCGGGCATCAAAGCGCCGCTTCCATCCGGCTTGGGTACGCCTCGGCGACCCAACGCCTTGGGCATCATGTGCACGGCGACGTCCGTGCGCTTGAGCGCGGGCAGCGACGACTGGACGAAGTTTTGCACGGCTTCGACAGGGATCGGCACCTCGTTCTCGCTGGTGGGCTTGTACACGATGATCACGGAGGCCTTTGGACGCTCCTTGGCCTCGTTCACGTCACGCAGCGGGTCGTCCTTGGGGATCGACACTTCGACCTGGACGTCGATGACGCCGGGCAGGCTTCGAAGCTTGTTCACGATGTCGCCCTGGACGCCGATCTTGTGCTTGGCCATTTCGGCCTCGGCCGTCGGGATCAAGCCTCCCTCGCCAAGCGTCTTGTCGAGGCCCAGCTGCTTTTGGCGCGGGAGGTTCTCGTCCTTGAGGATGCGGTAGGCCGCGTTGCCGTCGGATTTCGCGACGATCACGTCGAACGCGGGGTCGCGGGAGGCGATGTTTCTCGTTTTTTCAGCAGCGATCCCGGCGTCGTCGAGGATGACGAGGATCTCGTTCGCTTCGTACTCCGAGAGCATCTGGGCGACCGGCTCCTTGGCGCAGCCGACAGTGAGGAGCACTACGAACCCGAGCGCTCGAACAGGCGGGCAGTGCTCGAGAAACACGAGCCGAGGTCGTACCACGGTCCGAGCGGTTGCGCCACGCGGCGTCCGGATCGGAGGCGGGGATCAGCGAACGCCGAAGTCTTGCGTCCAGTAAGTCTCGTACGTCGAGCCCGCGTTATACGCGTAGCCAACGCCGACGTGAGTTGCGCGGGCGCCCATCAAGTTGCGGCAGTGGCCCGGCGAGCTGATCCAGCCGTCCATCGCCGCATCGGCGGTTGGCTGCCCTGCCGCGATGTTTTCCGAGACTGGGTCGCCTTGGAATCCCGCCGCGGCGATTCGATCCCAGGCGGTGCGGCCATCGAGCGAGTCGTGTTGAAAGTAGTTCTGCGCGGCCATGTCGGCCGAGTGGCCCTGGGCAGCGCTCATGAGCGCCGTGTCCAACGCGACCGGTCCGACCGCGGGATACCAGGTGCCACCGCAATCCGCGCCGGTGCTTCGAATATGGTTGACCCGCTGAAGGACGGTCTCGGCATAGGCCGGGAAAGATCCACCCCCCGATCCGCCGCCACCCGATCCGCCGCCACCCGATCCGCCACCGCCCGATCCGCCGCTCGACCCGCCACCACCGCCCGACCCACCGCCGGATGGGGGCGGGGTCGGCTCACCGGGGTCGCACGCAGCGACCGAGAGCACGACGGAGAAGGTGGCCAGGAGGATCGAGGGCAGCCGCATCATCGGGTCGCAACGTTCCATTTTCCGGACGGTTTGGCCATCACTTCGCTGTCTCTTGACAACCTCGAAATGTAAGGCGTGGTAACCGCATGCCAAAGGCCTTCGATTCATGGACGGTCCTCCCGCACAAGCCGCTGGACAAGCTCGAGGACAACCTGTGGACGGTCAGCGGGAAGCTCGGAGCTACGCAGCGCCGCATGACGCTCGCAAAGCTCTTGGACGGCCGGATCATCGTGCACAACGGGATCGCGCTCGAAGAGACCTCGATGGGAGAGATCGAAGCTTGGGGTACGGTGGCGGCGATCGTCGTCCCGAACGGCTTTCATCGGATGGATTCGAAGATCTGGAAGGCCCGCTACCCGAACGCGAAGGTCTACTGTCCCAAGGGCGCGACCAAGAAGGTGTCCCAGGTGCTGAGCGTCGACGGGGACTACGCGGCGATCCCGGCGGATCGCACTGTGCGCGCGTTTCACTTGGACGGGCTCGAGGACGGAGAGGGTGTGTTGGAAGTGCGGTCGGGGGACGGTGTCACACTGGTCTTCAACGACTCGATCCTGAACCTACCGCCGACGGGCGGGTTCTGGGGCTTCATGCTGGCTCCGACCGGCAAGATTTCGGTTCCGAGAGCCACGCGCTGGTTTGTCATCAAGAACAAACAGTCGTTCGTCGATCACTTGAAGCGCCTATCGGCCACCGAGGGACTTCGGCGGTTGATCTTCGCCCACGGCGCCACGTGTTCGGAGGACCCCGCTTCGGTCCTTCGCGCAGTCGTGTCTGACCTGAGCTGACGTCAGCTGAGGTCAGCGTTTGGCCGCTTCGGCGGGGCGGGTCGGCTCGTTCTTGGCGACGCACAAGGCCGGCTCGATCGGAGCGCCGCCTCGAATGGACTCGTGCTCCTTCGTTTTGATCTCAAACTTTTCGCCTTCGCGGCCGTCCTCCGGTGAGGTGACGACGAGAATCCGATTCATCCCGAGCACGAGGTCGACGACGATCTTTGCCTCACCCGCTTTCGCCTCGGGGATGTCTTCGTACACGACCGTCCCGAGATACTCGGTGTTCAAAAGATCGTCGGACTCGCCTTGGAAGAGGTCGACCTCGACCACGCGCTGTTTGTCGCGCGTCGTGGGGATCATGACTCGGCGCGTGATGGGGAGCTTCGAGTCCTTGTCGATGATGCGCATGAAGCGCCCGTCGGCCAGCGCGATTCCGATCGGCTCCTTCAACATGTCGGACGACGCTGTGTCTCCTCGGCGCAGGCTGTCGGCGAGCAGCGCGGCGCCGAGCGCGATCACTTCTTCGGGCGGCAAGGTCGCCTTGGGTTCCTTGCCGAACATCTCGTGGACCTTGCTCTTGAGGAGGGGCAGGCGGGTGCCACCGCCGACGAAGATGATGTCGTCGATGTCGGACGCGGTGAGGCCGCGTTCCTCGAGCACGTGGTTGACGAGGTTGATGACACGAGCGACGAGGTCTTCGGCGAGCTTTTCGACGGTGTCCTTGGGAAGCCGCAGCGCGCCGATTTGAGGCTTCTTGCCCTTCTGTCCGACCTCGAGAGGGATCTGAAGATCCACCGCCTTGAAACGCGAGAGCTCGCGCTTGGCCTGCTCTGCGGCCGTGCGGACCTTCATGAGCAGCGGAGCTTCTTTGCTGAGGTCCTTGCCGAACTTCTTTTTGATTTGCGCGAGGATCCACTCGGTGATGCGCGCGTCGAGGTTGGCTCCGCCGAGGTACGCGTCGCCGCCTGTCGCGACGACGTCGAACACGTTTCCCGTGATCTCCATGACGGACACATCGAGTCGAATGCCTCCCATGTCCAAGATGAGGATGCGACTATCGCCGCTCTTGTTGTAGCCGTAGGCGAGCGCGACGGCGGTCGGCTCGTGTACGATCTTGACCACTTCGAGCTTGGCGCGACGAGCCGCGTCTTTGACCGCTTCCTTCTGCTGGGCGTTGAAGTAGGCGGGCACGGCCACGACGCATTCTTTGACAGGCTTGCCGAGATGGGCCTCCGCGAACGTCCTCACCTGATTCAAGAGAAGTCCGGCAACCTCTGCAGGAGTAAGGCGGGCGCCGCCGACCTCGATGGACACGCCCTCCCCGTCGGGTACGATGCGAAAGCCGACGCGCGCTTGAAGGTCGCGCACGGCTTGAGACGTAGACTTTCTGCCCAGCAATCGCTTGACGCCCGTGACGGTGTCCGCCGGAGCGGTCGTCAGCATGTCCTGCGCAGCCTTGCCAACGACGGGGCCTTTGCCCTGTTTGAATCCGACGACGGCTGGCAGCGAAGACGAACCTCGTTCGCCCGGAATGACTTTAGGAGGAGCGCCCGGGCCGGGCACGAACGCGGCGATCACTGACGTCATGCCGAGGTCGATTCCGATGATCGGGGCGTCGTCGGCGCCTCTCTTCGCGTCCGTCACGAAGCCAAGGATGCTAGCAGGCTGCGGAGCAATCCGCGAGATACGAGCGGATCGCGGGTTTGACGACCGATGATTTCTGGCGAGGTCATCGGGCTGGATCTACGGTCGCGGAGTGGCCGAGGCCGCGACCAAGAGCTGGATCGAACGCCCGTTCGATCGGCTGTTTCGTGGGCTCGGAGCTTTCTTCGAAGAGGTCGGGCTCATGTTCGAGCTCTTCGCCTCTGCGTGCCGGTGGGCGCTTCGAAGGCCTTACCGACTCGGCTTGTTTCTGGCGCAGTGTGAGTTCATCGGCGTCGGCTCGCTCTTCATCGTGTTGTTGACGGGCCTGTTCACGGGTCTGGTGTTCGCGCTCCAGTCGTCCTTCGCGTTCGCAAAGTTCAACGCGGAGGCGCTGGTGGGCGCGACGGTGGTGATCTCGTTGTGCCGCGAGCTCGGCCCCGTGCTGACCGGCCTGATGGTTACAGGGCGGGCCGGATCGGCCATCGCGACCGAGCTCGGAACGATGCGCGTGACCGAGCAGATCGACGCGCTCGAGACCATGGCGGTCTCGCCGATTCAGTATCTCGTCGTGCCTCGGGTGCTCGCGCTCGTGATCGTGATGCCGCTGCTCACGATGTTGTTCAACACGATCGGATTCTTCGGAGCTTACATCGTCGGCGTGTACCAAGCTGGTATCAACGCGGGGACGTTTCTCGGTCGCATCGAGCGGCTGGCCGAGCTGTCCGATTTGCTCGGAGGTTTGGCGAAGTCCTCGGTGTTCGGCCTGGTGATCGGGCTGGTCGCGTGCTTTCGCGGAATGAATGCCTCGGGAGGCTCTCGGGGAGTAGGGCTCGCGGCGACACAAACCGTGGTGACGTGTTCGGTCGCCATCCTCGTCGTCGACTACGTGCTCACGACTTTGCTCCTGCTGCTCACGCGATGATGGCTGCGATGATGGATGCCGACGATCAGATCGCGATCCGCACCGTCGGGTTGCACAAAGCCTTCGGCAGCAACCGAGTGCTTCGAGGAATCTCGATCGACTTTCCGCGAGGGACGACGACCGTGATCCTCGGAGGTTCGGGCAGCGGCAAGTCGGTGTTGATGAAGCACTTGATCGGTTTGTTGCGCCCCGATCAGGGCCAGATCCTGGTCGAGGGCGAGGATCTCGCGTCGCTCCACGGCGAGAAGCTCACCCGTTTTCGAACCAAGTTCGGGATGGTCTTTCAGTGGGCCGCGCTGTTCGACTCGATGACCGTGGGGGACAACGTCGCCTTCCCCTTGCGGGAGCACCACCCGGAGCTCTCCGACGCGGAGATCGCCAGACGTGTCAGCGAGAAGCTGAGCATGTTCGGCCTCGAAGGAACCGAGATGAAGTTCCCCGCGGACCTCTCGGGAGGCATGAGGAAACGCGTGGGCCTCGCTCGCGCGATCATCTTGGAACCCCGAATCGTGTTGTACGACGAGCCCACCACGGGGCTCGATCCGATCACCACGAACTACGTCGACGAGATGATCCTCCGAGCGAAGGAGCGGCTCGGCGTGACGAGCGTCGTGATCTCTCACGACATCGGCTCGGCGTTTCACATCGCCGACTTCATCGCGTTCCTCTATGAGGGCGAGATCGTCGCGTACGGTCCGCCACGCGAGCTTCGACAGAGCACCCACCCGTTCGTCTCCGAGTTCCTCTCGATGTGGTTCGGCAGAAACTGATGGCCGGATCCAAGTGGATGACACCGACGAAAGTCGGAGTGCTGCTCGTGCTTGCAGGAGTAGCCTTTGCCGGCTTCCTTCAGCTCCTGTCGACGCGCGGGCTAGAGCGAGGAGAAGGCTATCGCGTGTTCGCGCTCTTCGACGACGTGCTCGGGTTGGAGAAGCGATCACCGGTGCAGATCGCCGGCATAGACATCGGGCACATCGAGCGTGTGGAGCTCTTCCAAGGCAAGGCCAAGGTCACGCTCTACATCGACGAGGGGATCGCGCTCTTCGAAGACGCGAAGATCGAGAAGATCGCGATCTCGTTGCTCGGTGACTACAAGCTCTCGGTCGAGCCCGGCACGGAGCGTCTTCGAAAGCTGAAGGACGGGGACGAGATCAAACACGTGATCAGCCGCGCGGCGACCGATCAGATCATCGACGAGGTGAAGGAGATCTCGCGGTCGATCGGCAAGCTCGTGAAGGGCACGGCGGAGGATCCTGCCCCGCTCGAACGAATCGTTCGAGACGTCGAGGGATCGGCAGCGGCGGCTCGGCAGGTGCTCGAGGTCGTAGCAAAAGACATCGACCAAAACACTGGGCAGCTCGAGCGAATCCTCGAGAACGTGGAGCGATTCACGCGCGACCTGAGTCAGATCTCGGAAGGACGCGAGCAAGACATCGCCGCCATTCTGAAAGACACGAGGGAGATCGCCGCGTCGTTGAAGCGCACCTCGAAGAACGTCGAACAGATCATCGCGGGGCAGGACGAAGAGGAGATCACGGAGACGGTGAAGTCGCTTCGCCAGACCTTGGACTCGACGAACGAAGCAGTCGAGCGGCTCGCGTCGGTGGCGCGCAAGGTCGACGAAGGCGAGGGAACGGTAGGTGCTCTCGTCAACGACCGATCGATCCACGACGGCGTGGAAGACGCAGTGGACGGGGTCAACTCGGTGCTCGGTGGGATCACGCGCCTGAAGACGTGGGTGAACTTGCGGAGCGAGTTTCAGTTCCGCGCGGGGGCCACGAAGAACTACGTGCAGTTCGCGCTCGTTCCAAGCGAAGACAGCTACTACCTGTTCGAAGCGGTCGACGATCCGAGAGGCGTCCGCACGATCGTCGTCGAGGACGTGGAGACGACGTCCCCCGAGCCCGGGCGCGACTTCGTCTACCGAGAGCGCCGTACGACGACCAAGGAGGGCCTCAAGTTCTCGCTGGCGTTCGCGAAGCGCTTCTCTTGGTTGGGGCTTCGTTTCGGGATCATCGAGGGTACAGGCGGCGTCGGCGCGGACGCCCACTTCCTCGAGGATCGCGTGCAGCTATGGGTGGACGCGAATCAGTTCGCTTCCGAATCGAGGAATCCGCGCATCAAGGTCCTCGCTCAGCTCGACGTCGTTCCGCACCTGTACGTTCACGGCGGCATCGACGACTTCCTGAACCCCGGGACGCTCGACTACTTCCTCGGCGCAGGCGTGCGCTTCAAAGACGACGACTTGAAGGCTCTGATGTTCGCGGTGGGTCTGCCCACCGGAGCGTCGCAGTAGCTCGATCGACGTCTGGACCAGCGCCCGGATCAGCCGTTCGACTCGCGCACGACCACACCGGCCCCGGTGAAGGTGCGGGAGAGCAAGATGTCGCGGCCGCGCATCTCGACGAACCCGCGCTTCTGAAACTCAGAGAGCACTCGACTCACCGTCTCTCGGCTCGTTCCGATCATCGACGCGATGTCTTGTTGGGTGGGCCGATCGCGGATCAAGATCCCCTCCTCGACCTCCGTGCCATCCTTCTTCGCCAAGTCGATCATGATGTGAGCGACTCGGCTGTACACGTCGAGCAACGCGAGGTTCGAGATGAGCTCGTCCGCGCGTCGCAAGCGTCGCGAGAGCTCCGCCATGATGTAGAGCGCGGTCGCCGGGCTGTTCTTGATGTGCTCCGCGAATTGATCACGGCGCAGGACGAGGAGCTTGCTGTCTTCGGACGCAACGACATCCGCCGATCGCGGCAGGTCGTCGAGTAGAGCCATCTCGCCGAAGAACTCGCCGGTCTTGAGCAGGTTCAAGATCACCTCGCGACCGCCGTCGCCAGGAATCACGATCTTCACTCGTCCACGCAGGATCACGTAGAGCGAGTCTCCGGTGGTGTCGCGCGAGATGATCGAGACATCTTTCTTCACGTCGATTTCGGAGAGCAGTGAGGAGATTCGTTCCAGCTCCGTCTGCTCGGCGCTCGCGAAGAGGGGCACCTTCTTCAGCATCTCGGCGTAGCTCATTGTGGGCGGTATACTCCGCGACGCCCGAGTGCCGTCAACGGGGGCTCCGCACGAGCGTCAGCAAGATCGTCGGCCGTGTCGCAGGTCACGAACATGTGCGAGAAGCGGGGCGCCGCTTCACCTGTCGATCACGTCACATCGAGGTCTCGCCGGTTGTCCTGTTTTTCGTAGTCGCGGGAGATTCGTTCACGGGTGTCGCTTTGTGCGCCCGGACTTGCCCGAGATCTCAGGCTTGGCCGCGAAAGCGCTCGCGAAAGAGTTGCACGCGAGATCCTTTGGGCTCGAGGGAAGGGGCCAGTCGATGGAGCAGCGACCGAGCTTCGTCATCGAGCGAGGGGACGTCGATGACCACGCGAACGAGCTGGTCTCCGCGGCCCGAGGCGGTTGTGAACCCTCGATCGCGCAGTCGGAAGACCTGGCCGGACGTCGTCCCCGAAGGGATTTGCATGTGCACGACGCCGTCGAGGGTCGGGACGAGGACTGTGGCGCCGACCACGGCCTCGTCGAACCGAATCGGGAGCTCGAGGACGACGTCGTCGTCGACGCGTTCGAAGAGGTCGTGAGGCTTGACCGAGACGATGACGAACAGATCGCCGGAAGGGCCGCCGTTCCTCCCCGCGCGCCCTTCGCTCGCGATTTTGAGTCGTGTGCCGGAGGTGACGCCTTTGGGAATCGTGACGCTGAGTCGCTGTGAGGTGTCGACGAGGCCGTCGCCTCCGCAGCCGGTGCAAGGTTTCGGAATGATCCGGCCGGTGCCCTTGCAGGCGAGGCAAGGTTTGCCTCGCGTAAAGAAGCCTTCGCGGCTCTCGACTTTGCCGCTGCCCGAACAGGTCGAGCAGAGGGTGGGGACCGATCCGGGCTCGGCGCCTGTTCCCACACAGCGTCCGCACCGCTGTCGGCTTGGGACCTCGACTCGTTTCTCGACGCCGAGCGCCGCCTCTTCGAAGGAAAGCTCGAGATTGAGCTTCAAGTCTTCGCCGCGTCGGGCTCTGGCGCCGTTGGGGGCTCGATGTCCGAAGACTTCGCGAAAGAGATCGTCGGCGCTCTTGGCGGACGAAGCCGCCGGTTCGTTCGTGCCGGACCGCCGAACGAACTTCGCTTTGGCTTCTTCATCGGAGAGCACCGCGTAAGCTTCGGCCGCGGCCTTGAAGATTCGTTCGGCTTCGGAATCGCCGGGATTTTTGTCGGGGTGGTACTTGCGTGCGATCGAACGATACGCGGACTTGAGCTCCGCCGCGCTCGCATCCTTGCCGACGCCGAGCACCGCGTAGAGCTCTTCGATGCTGCTCATTCCTCTTCCTTCAGTCGGATGGCGGTCTCGTGAAGGATGGGGACGGGGAGGCCGACGTGTCCGAGCAACGCTCGGGAGCTCTCCAGGCTGCGAGTGAGGTACACTGCGTGAAGCGCCAAGCGGTCTCTGGAGATCATAGAAGGTAGAAGGCCGACTGCTGCCCGTCGTTTGGTGACCTCGTAAGCGGTCACTGCTGCCGCGACAGAGATGTTGAAGCTCTCGACGAACCCGAACATCGGAATGCGAAAGCGCCCGTGGGCCGTGTCGATGGCGACCTTGGAGAGCCCGTCGCGTTCATTGCCGAACACGAGCGCAATCGGCGTCGTCACGTCGAGCTCCGAGACCGCGATGGCGTCGCCTCGGATCGCGGACGCGAGCACGCGATAGCCGCGTCCAGCGAGATTCGAATAGGCGTCCTCGATGCTGCGATGCGAATGGAGCTCGAGCCACTTGTGACTCCCGGAGCTCACACGCGCGCTCACGTCGAGCTGGTCCTTTTCCGGGATTGCGTGCACTTCGAAGAACCCAAAGGCCTCCGCGGTTCGAAAGACCGCGGCCGCGTTGTGCGGATTGCGAAGGTGTTCGATCACCAAGACCACGTCGCGCGTCCGAGACGAGACCACCGATCTGATGCGGTCACGCCTTTGAGACGTCACATAACCTTCCAAGGTCTCGATGATGCGGGAAAGGGTCGCCTCGTCGAGGCTTCGCACGTCGACGCCATCGGGCATGCGCGCAGTTAAGTGTTTCGACGCTCAAGGCGTGTCAACGGGTCGACTTGACTCGAGGCCCAAGACGGCGTGCCCTGCCGCGCCGTGCCTGACGACCTCGTCTTGTTGACCGGTGCGACCGGCTTCCTCGGACGCGAGCTCGCGGTTCGATTGGCAGAGAGGGGCCGCCTGGCCCTCCTCGTTCGACGTCGCGAATCCGAGCTCGTCGAAGACCTCGAACGACGCATCAAGACAACAGTCTTTGGAGATCCGAATTTTCAGAGCCGCCACGAGCTCAAGATCTTCGTCGGAGACGTGACCACTTCATCGGTCGGTCTGTCTCGAGCGGACCGCTCCTTCCTGCTCGGGTCCTCCACGCAGATCATTCACGGCGCGGCCCAGATCCGCTTCGACCTTCCGCTCGCGGAGATGGAACGTCAGAATGTCGGCGGGACAAAACACATCCTCGAGCTCGCCGACGAGCTGCACCAGCGCGGAGCGCTGCGACGGCTCGACTACGTGTCCACCGCGTACGTCGCAGGCGATCGTACGGGGACCGTGTACGAACACGAGCTCGACGTTGGCCAATCGCCTCGCAACGCCTACGAACAGAGCAAGCTCGAAGCGGAGAAGATCCTCCGTGTCGCGTCCAAGCGCCTGCCTGTCGTCGTCCATCGACCTTCGATCATCGTGGGCGACTCCCAAACCGGACGAGCCTCCTCCTTCAAGGTCCTCTACTGGCCCATGAAGATTTACGTGCGCGGCCGGTTCAGCACGATCTTCGGCCGGCCTCTATGTCCAGTCGACGTCGTGCCTGTGGACTATGTCGCCGACGCGATCACCGCGCTCGTCGACGAGCCCGCCGCGATCGGAAAGACGCTCCATCTCGCCGCGGGCTTCGAAGGCCAAGCGACCGTGGGAGAGCTCGTCGATCTCGCAGAGCGGTTGCTCGATGGACCCCCCGTCGACTACGTCGATCCAGAAATTTATCTGCGCTACCTGCGACCGATCGTACGCCCCCTCGTGCGCTTGTTGCGCCCGGATGTGGCCGAGGGTGCTGTCTTCCTTCCCTATCTTTCGAACAATCCGAGCTTCGACACGAGCGTCGCTCGAGGACTGCTCGCGCCGCGCGGCGTCCGGGCCCGATCCGTCCTCGAATATTTCGACGTCATCGTGCGATACGCGATCGAAACCGACTTCGGACGAAAAGCCGCCGAGACGAAGCCCGCGCGAGATTCGTGAGCCCCACCTAGAGCGCCAAACCGATGGAGGGGCCGGCGATTTCCAGCTCGCGCTCGCGATCGAAAGCTATTTCTCTCCTTCTCGCTCACCGGAAAGGTAGCCGAGGATGATGTCGTCGAGCGATCGCTCGGGAATGCGAACCGCGTGCGCAGGTCGCAGGGGGCCGGGGACTGGCTTACTGATCCGATGGAAGAGCTCCTTCATGTCCGCGGCCGGAGGCGGCATGGTGGGCAGGCGAGTGAACGAACCCGGACGATCGATCGTCTTTCTGATCTCGGGGCGCGGACCAAAAGACGGCAACATCACGGGGACGCCAGGCATCGTGGACGTCGTGTCGTCGACCACCGACTCGGGGCCGAGCTCGATCGGAGGCTCGTCGATCACGACCTCCAGATCGGCCAGCGCATCGTCCTCGACGACGTCGACTTCGACGACATCGAGATCATCTCGAGACACCGACGAGCGACGGGACGGGGCAGAGAAGATCTGATCGGGCACCGGGCTCGGTGGGATCGCACCAGGCCATGAGCGGGACGGATCGGAGAGCGGATCGATCATGGTCGCGGGCCGTGACAACGCGGCGAGATCCGGTCGTCGAACCAGGTCCGTAGCGGGCTCTGATGCGAAGGAAGAAGGAGGCGCGACGTCTTTCGTCGAGCTCGGCGTCGGTAAGATGAGATCGTCTGTGAAGCTCGGCTCGCGAGCGGCCTGGATCTGCGGCAGATCCGCCGTGGCTGGATCGCGAATCTTGTTGGAGTCGCGTGAGCTCACGCCGAGCGGAGGCAGCGAGTCGAGCGCGGGAAGGCCGTCGGGGAAGAGCTTTACGAGCTCCGGGCTCATCGAAACGCCGACGAGCGTCGGAGTCTCTTCAGGTGCGGGCGAGGATCGCGATCCGAGTCGAGGCGGGCGGGCCGCGATGATGGTCGGTTCGGCACCAAAATCGTCGCTGCGCGGCGCGTCCCGGCGCGGTGGGCGCGCAGCGATCACCGTCGACTCGGGTGAGAATGCGTCCGCACGCCCGACAGGGGGGCGGGCGGGTGTCGAAGCGGTGAGCTCGGCGAGGTTCGGACGCGGAGCCTCCATGAATCCAACCGGTGCGGCCGCAGGCGGCACTCGCACTGCGTGATCGAGCGCGGTCGGCGCGGTCGGGGAGCTCAAAGCCACCGGACCGGTGATGCTCTCCGACGGCTCCACGGCCGGCGGCGCAGGCCGAGACAGCGCCGGAGCATCGGGGATCGTGAGCGCGATGCCATCCGGGATCGTGAGGATCGGTGAGTCCAGTGGACGCAAACCGGGCGGGAAGATCGCCGGCGTGTCGACTTGCGTGGGACCACCGTACAAAGACACCGGTGCCTCTTCCGTCGGGCGCGGCATCACCCCCAATCGATAGATTGTGTCGTCGAAGTCGCCGCGCAAGAGCGCTTTCATGCAGTCCTTGTGAAGGCCCTGCATGCGCTTGCGCACCGCCGCGTTGCGCGAGTTGATCTCGAGTTGGTCTGCGCCGAGATCGAAGTAGCTCTCGTGCCGCTCTGCGATCACCGAGCCTTCGATGAAGACGTGGGTCGTGAGCAGAGCCTTCTCGAGGCCCTTGTCTTCGGTTTGAACGTGGAACACTCGGTCGCGGTAGCGGACGTTGTGGTTCAGGCCCGGAATCATCGATGCGCGACCTTGGCCGCCTAGGGTAGTCGGACGGTTTTCCAGTTGCCAGCAACCGATGCAGGGTGCCAGGATTCAGCACCTTCGGGGATGCATGGCAAAGTCGGAGCGCACGCTCGGGCGCCGGTTTGACAGCGCGTCATTCCAGGTCGATATCGGTGATCATCCCGATTTGCCCTTGGACCCGCCCCCGCCGGATCCCGAAGCAGGAGATAGACTTCTCCCCGAGACTGACGGGCCCGTGGCCATCATCCCGATCGGACAATTCGACGACGACCTCCTCAAAAATGTCGCAAACACGGTGGCCGCGGCTTTTGGTCGCGGTGTCCAACTCGGGAAGGCCCTTCCTCTGCCGAAATACGCCTTCAACCCCTCGAGAGGCCAGTACCACTCGGCCGCCATCTTGAAGCGTGTCGAAACGATCAAAAACCCCGAATGGGAAGCCGTGGTCGGCATCTGCGACGTCGATCTCTTCGTGCCCGACGTGCCGTTCATCTTCGGAGAAGCCGATCGCAGCACTCGCGCGGCCGTGATCAGCACGGCGCGGCTGCGGCCAGACGTCGGCAGCCCCGAGGCGCGGTCCGAAATCACCGGTCGCCGACTGAGCTCCGAGATCATCCATCAGCTTGGCTTGATTCGAGGGCTGGCGCATTGCCCCAACAATCGCTGTGTGATGTTCCTCTCTTCCTCCGTGTCCGACACCGACAAACGCGGCGCGCAGTTTTGTGCGAACTGCAAAAAACGCCTCGTGAACGAGCGCTGAAATGCCTCCAACGCCTGCTCCGAAACGCCGAGCCCTCGGCAAGGGCATGGACGCTCTCTTTCCGAACAAGGCGAGCGAGAAAGAAGCCCGCCCTGTCCTCGCCCAGCCCGACGCGCGCCGAGGCCTGCTCAAGGTCGCGATCGAAGACGTGCATCCGAACCCGCATCAGCCGCGTAAGTCCTTCGATCATGATCTGCTCGAAGGGCTCGCGCAGAGCATCAAAGACCACGGGCTTCTTCAGCCGGTAATCGTTCGGAAGCGCACGCCCGATGGCTATTCGATCGTGGCAGGCGAGCGCCGTTGGCGTGCGGCGCAGAAGGCGGGCCACAAGTCGATCGAGGTGATCGTCAAGGATCTGACCGATCCCGATGCCTACGCGTGTGCGCTCATCGAGAACCTCCAGCGCGAAGACCTCAATCCTATCGAACAGGCGATGGCCTTCCAGCACCTGATCGACGAGCAGAAGCTGACGCAAGACCAGCTCGCCGCGAAGATCGGCAAGGATCGCACGACGGTCACCAACGCCTTGAGGCTCTTGAGGTTGCCCGCGGAGATCAGGCGCCAAGTGATCGCGGGCAATCTCTCCATGGGCCACGCGCGGGCGTTGCTGTCCCTCGAGTCGGACGACGACATGGTGAAGGCGTCGCGGGAGACGTTGAAACGCGGGCTCTCGGTCCGGCAGGTCGAGAAGCTCGTTCGCGGACACAAGCCCGCGGGCTCGAACGGACAAACCAAAGACGGTTTTGGGAAGATCCCGGGCGGCGCGGCCGCCATCGAACGGGAGACGGAGCTCCTCCAGCGGAGATTCGGCACGAAGGTTCGGATCCAGGTCGAGGGGAAAAAGGGCCGCGTCGAGATCGACTTTGGATCTCCGGACGAGCTCGACCGGCTCTTGGAATTGCTCAAGGGCGACCGCTGAAGCACGGTCCTGAAAGCACGGTCCTGAAAGCACGGTTCTGGACCGCGGGTCGATCAAGCCTGTATCGATGTTGCGGGCAACCAATGGTTGTCTTGTCCGATAGTCGTAGCGTCATCGGCTGAAGGTACGGAAGTCGGCGAGAGAGTCGGTGGGGTGCCTACTCCCCACACTCGACTCCCCACATGTGGACTTTGCTCCCCGTTTCTCCCACGTCTCCGTAAACCGTCCGATCTGGATCGCATCCTGCTACGCTCGCGTCCGTGGTGATGCGTCCGGCCATTCGACTCCTTCCAACGCTGTCGCTCGTCGGGGTCTTGATCCAACCCCTCGGCTGTACCGACAAGACAGGCGACCCAGGCACTCTGCAGCCACCTGGGAACAACGCCAACAACAGCGGCAACAACAACAACGGCAACAACAGCAATAACAACAACAATGGGAATAACTCCAACGTCGACGTCACAAAAGACGATGACCAGGACGGAGTGCCCAATGTCCAGGAAGACCGAAACCAGAACGGCACGATAGACCCGGGCGAGACCAGCCCAGGGGTGACGGACTCGGACAACGACGGGATTCCGGACGCGAATGAAGTCTCGACGCTCGCGTGCGGCGTAGGCCAGGACCGGCCTTTCGAGGTCTACGATGCGCCCGGCGCCGACTCGATGATCTTGGTCGACGCGGCGGTCACGGAGCACTCGATGCTGAGGACTCCGGACGGCAAAGCTCCAGGGCTCATGGTCGCCGACCCAGCGCTGAACGTCGCCGCGGTGATGATCGCCAAGCGGCCCTCGCCCGGCGTGAACACCCCGTCGGCCCAGCGGGACGCAGAGCGCCGCAGCTCCTTGGCTGCGATCGGCAGCATCGACAACCAAGCCACACGCGCGTTCACCACCGCGGAAGGCTTCGCGGCCGAGCAGGCAACCTATCGCATTCGTGCTGGCGCGAATACGGACGCCCGCACCGTGGCCAACCGTCTGGCGAGTGAGTTCCTTGGTGGGGCCCAACTCACCGGAACACTCACCGCAGGGGGACCGCAGAGCCGCGATGTCATCGTTCAATTGTTGACGATTCAGCGATCGTCCTCCCAGTTCGTGCTCGTCGCTGGCGTCGGCGTGGGTGAGCTCGCGGATGCGCAGTCCCTTCGCCTCGAAGAGTTCACCGACGGCACCAACGTCGCCCGCCACGGCTCGTATACGATCCACGCGTGCGACGGCTTCAAAAACGACGGCAGCGGCGCGGTCGACATCCTCTTCGTCGTCGACGACTCCGGCTCGATGGAAGACGACCAGCAGGCCGTGGCTGATGCCGGCGGAGCAATGGCGGATATTCTCGCGGCCGCGCAAGTCGATTTCCGGTTGGCGGTCGCTCGCACCTATTCGACGGGTGACGAGAACGACGCCCGCCGCGGTCGGCTCGAGGGCCCGGGCCTGACTCGCAATCTCAATGAGTTTCAACAGACCATCGTCGTCGGCGCCGACGGCGGTTGGGAACCCGGCCTCGAGGTCGGTCTGCTCGCCTACGACAACCTTCTCCCCAAGACTGCAGCGGGCGCGCCCGTGCAGCCGAACAAGCTCCGTGAGGGTGCTGGATTCGTCGTCGTGCAACTCTCCGACGAGCGTGATCAGTACGTCGAGTGCGCCGCATGCGGTGACTGCCGATCTCAGGAGAGTCAGCAGACTTTCTGCACCGATTCGGCCGGCCAGACCGTCATCGAACGTTACGTTCGTGAGTACAACAACCGAAACATCGTGATGTTCGCGATCGTCGGCGACCTACCCAACGGCTGCCAGCAGACCTCGACTCGAGATGACTTCGAGCCAGGTCAAGGGCATGTCGAAGTCGCCAACGCGACCGGCGGTCGCTTCGGATCCCTGTGCGGCAACATGCGCAACAACCTCGAGGACGTGGCTCGCGTCGCCACCGGCATCGCCAGCTCCTACAAGCTGACCTACGCGCCCGCCTCCGCGACGATCAAAGTCGTGGTCGGTCTTCCTGGTCAAGGCACCGCCGTTCCACGCAGCCGCGAGAACGGATGGGATTTCGACCCTGTTCAGAACACCATCATCTTCTACGGAAATGCTCGTCCCCGAGAGAATCAGGAAGTCGTGATCGGTTACCGACGTTGGGAGTGGAAAGACACGACCCTGCCCGGCGGTGGCCCTGGCGGCGTCGATGGACCAAGCCCGATCGGTCCGCCCGACTCGCCGACGGACCCGAACAATCCGCCGGTCGTCACGGGCCGCCCGCAAGATCCGACCGTGACTCCAGGCGGCGATCCGGCGAGCGCTCAGCCAGACCCGTGCATGACTTGCGAGCAGTACACCTCGTGCTTGCCGGACGGCGACACCCGGATGTGCGTGGTGGTTTGCGGCGACGACATCTGCATGACGGGTCAGGTGTGCCTGCCCGACGTGGCTCGGTGCGGTGACCCATCTCAGCTCCCGAACAACCCCAACCCGAATGACAGCTGTGGGAACGAAGTCTGTACCTCGGGTCGAATTTGCGATCCGACGCGAGGCGTGTGTGTGATCCCTTGTGAGACCTCGGGTTGCGCGAGCGGCCAGATCTGCAACAACATGACCCACGTCTGCCAGATCCCGGATTTCTAGGCCGCAGAGTCTCCCTTTCCTGGCTCCCTCTCTGACTTTTCTCCTCCCTGACTTTTCTCTTCTCGTTCAACTCGAAGTTGGCGAAGCTGGTCCCGGGCGCGACAATTCGTCCGTGAGAACGCCCGCGAGTCCGGATCGAGTCTTGGCCTTCATGTCCGAGCTCGGCCGAAAGGCCAAGGGACCCGGGACGGTCTATCTCGTCGGGGGCGCGAGCGCGCTCTTGGTGGGTTGGCGCGCGACCACTGTCGACGTCGACATCAAGCTGGACCCTGAGCCGGCCGGGGTCTTCGAGGCGCTCGCCGAGATAAAGCGAGAGCTCGACCTCAACATCGAGCTTGCTGCGCCCGATCAGTTCCTCCCCCCTGTACCAGGGTGGCGCGAACGAAGCCCCGCCATTGGCCGCCACGGCCCAGTCGAGTTCCGGCACTATGATTTCGATTCGCAGGCCCTGGCCAAGCTCTCGAGGGGTTTCGAACGCGACCTGCTCGATGTCGAAGCCATGCTCGGACTCGGGCTCGTGTCGAAGGAATCGGTCCTGAACGCATTCCAAGCCATCGAGGCAGCTATGCTGCGCTATCCTCACCTCGACGCCGCGACCGTGCGGACGAGGATCCTCACGTTCTTCGAGCGACGAAGCCATGCTTGAGCAGCCTTCGCTCCCCGGCAGAGCTCTGGTCGAGCGAGGCCTCGCCGACCTCGCCGCCGGAACCCATTCGGCCGAAGCGCTGGTGTGCTCGATGGCAGCCTCCCGACTTCGCGCGGTCGGCTTCGATATCGAGCCAAGCAGAGTCGCACCCGATCCCGAGCTGCGCCTGTTGGAGAGCGTGGGCGGAGAGCTCGACCGCTACAACGCGCTTCGCCGCGAGCTGATCAGCTTCCTCGACGCCGCCGACGCTCTGGGTTGGCGGAGGGTTCCCGACCGGGCCGGGTGAGTCCTGCTGTGCCTTGGTCCCATGTGGACGAAGGGCTGGCCTCGCGTACCCAGGTGCCCCTGGTGGGTGCGACAAAGGGCAGAGAATTCTGCGTCGAGACTCACCCCGCGCGTGACCCATGCGCCGATTGCGCGCTGCTCGCGAGCACTCTACGGGGGTTCGTCCGTTGCACGCGCCCGAGCCATGATCGGCGCGAGCAGCTCCAGTCACTCGGTTGGGTTCCGGGCCTTGTGGCCCATCTCTGCCGCGCTTTTGGTCGTCTCTGGGGGCTGCGCAGGATGCGACTCCGAGGTCGGACCGGACGTCTCGGACGCCGCGGCGCCCGACGTTCTCCTCGGCGACGGGACTCCTGGCGACGGGCCTCCTGGCGACGGACCCCTTGGCGACGGGCCTCCCGACTCGGCTCTCGACGCTGCCCCGGACTCGGACGTTTCGGATGGCGGAGCGCCTCCGGACGGCGACGCCGAGGACTCCGGCGACGCCGAACCCACCGATCGCGACGGTGGAGCGATCGGGGTTTCGGCCCGCGTGGTCGGAAGAGTCTTCGGCGAACCCTCGGGCAGCCCGCTCTCGGGCGCATCGATCAGCGTGCTCGAAGGTGGAGCGACTGCACTCAGCGACGCTTCCGGCGGCTTCGAGTTGCTCGTCACGGAGCCGAGGAGACTCATTCTGGAAATAGCGGCCCCAGGTTATATCTCCGCCTATCGCTCCGTCGCACCGCTCCAAGGACAGGTGACCTACGCCGAGGAGGCTCACCTGCTGCCCCGGGACTCGCGGGACAATCTGATCCTGGCCGTTTCGCCCGACGAGCAAATTGCGACAAATGCCGATGGGTCGGTTCGGGTTCGATTCCCACCCGGGAGTGTGCCTGCTGATATCCACGTTCGACTGACCTCCTTCCCTCGCTCGAACGTGCTCCCGAGCCCCTTGCCCCGCTCGAGCCAGTTCAACTTTGCGCTGGAGCTCGAACCGGATGGCACGCAATTCCTTCTGCCGGTGACCATCGAAGCGCGATCACCCCACGCCTTCCCCGTCGGCACGCCGATACCGGTCGGCGTATTCAATCCTCGCACGGCGTCGTGGGCCCACGAGGGTATGGCGCAGGTGGTCACGATCGCAGGGGAGCTCACGATGAGTTACGAGACGACTCACTTCTCCCTCGTCGATCTCAACCCGCCTCCGGCGCCGAGCTGGGACGAAGAAGACGACGACCAGAAGGACGAGACCGAACCCGAGGATCCGTGCGGCGGAGGAGAGTCGCCTGGATCCGTCGTATGCTACGCGTCCGGCGAGCTCAGGGAAGAGTTGCCCCTCCTCACCGTGCTGACCCCGTCCGGACCCTACTCACCTTCTCTGGTCTATCGCTCATCTCGCGCGAACCCCACCGCCCGCCTTGGCGTGCTGCGACGCAGACCTCCGGAGGGCGATCTGGGCGTTCTCGCTCTTCGCTTTCGCCTAGGAATCGGAGGTCGGAGTTGGACCTATCACCTGGCCCCAAGTATTCATCTTGCGACTTACTCGCTGCTCGTGGCGCTCGAGGATTCGGCGGGCATGACACTTCCCACCGGATCTCACGACTACGCGCTCAGCCTCGATACCTTGAGAAGCTCCACGTACTACCGCTCGGTCTGCTTCGGGTGCCCTGGTCTCTCGGACACGTCGATTTCCACGAGCGAGCCGGTCGCGTTCACGCGGGATTGGAGCGGCAGCATCGTCGTGGAGAACCTGAGGGACAGCGCCTTCGGCGCGGGTTGGATGCTCTCTGACGAGAGTCGCATCCTGCTCGGCGGCGTCGATGAGTTGCTGCTGCTCGAAGGCAAGGCCGCGGCCAAGATTTTTCGCCGTGACCGGATCAGCGAATTGGTCGTCGGCACCGGGTTGTCGGGATACTCACCCGACGGCACACCCGCGGCCGCCGCGAAGATTTCGGGAGTGACGGCCTTGGCCGTCGACTCCCACCAGCGCCTCGTCTTCGCTGACCAATTCGGAAAGCTCCTCCGGAGAGTGAGCGCGAGCGGCGAGCTCGAGACCATCGCCGGCAACGGGGAGCTCTTCGACGATGAGTCCACGGACCCCCTCGAGGGGGACGCGCTCGCGATTCCCATGCCGCAGATCAACGGCATCGCCCCGGTGGGTGATGATCTCCTGCTGGCCACGAACTACGGCGTACGGAGGTTCTCGGCAGCTCTGGCAACCATCGAGGTGATTTCGAACTGTGACTCTGCCGACGAGTCGAGCGGCAACGCCTTCGAGCGCGATGGGTACTGCATGACGGTGGCGATCGTCGCGCGGCCCGGTCCCAGCGGCAAAATCTACGCGGCGGACCAGCACCGCATCAAAGAGCTCGACGGGACCTCGGTTCGAACTCTCCTGGGGAGCCCGATGCAGCGAGCCTTCACGCTCGACACGACTCTCAATGGCATGTTCGAAGGTCTTCACCTGCCGCCGGGCGCGGAGGCGGAGGAGTCTGACCTTTGGCCCATCAAGGACTTCGTGGTAGCGCCTGACGGCGCGCTGATCGTGGCCTCCCAGTTCTTTGGTGTGTATCGAGTGCCGCCGTCCGGTCCGGTCGAGGCGCTCGCGGGTCGCGGTGTAGAGCCGAGCAGCTTCTTCAACATCGACCTCAACCAAGCCGTGACTCACTCGGTTCCGCTCTCCACGCTCACGCATGGCGCCGACTCTCTTCGACAGCACGTCGCGGACGCCCAGGGGCTCGGCCTCGGACCCGACGGATCCATTTACTTCCTCGACACTCGCTACTCGCAGCCGACCTGCCAAGGGCTCGGCGGATCGGGCGGTCGTGTCTTTCACCAGACCGTGGTCAAGCGTCTCGACCCGTCGGGTCGGGTGGCGATGGTGACCGGCTGGCAGCCGCTTCCAGACCCGTGTTTTCTGCTCGACCCCGTCACGGCCGCCGAGCGCCGCTTCGACACCCTCCTTCCCTTTGGACGTCCGAGCTCGCTGCAGTGGATGCGGAGGAGCGACTCCGTGTACTCGAGCCACGAGGGGAGCGAGCGTCCCCATCCGAGCTATGCGAGCGCGGACCCCCCTCGCAACCGACTGGGGGCCGGGTACCAGAACCTGGACAATCACCTCGCGGTCGCCGCCAACGGCGACTTGTTCATGTCCTTGGCCGGCTCGCGCGATTATGCGGAGCCGTGGCAGACGATGTTTTCCAATCTCATCGTCGTCCACCGAAATCCGGCCGACGTACTCTACTCGTCCACCCCGTGGGATGGCCGGACCATCGTCAAGTCGGGGGCGGCCTATGAGTTGCGCGACGAAGATCCTGGTCATTTCACGTCGTTCGACGGAGCAGGCCGGCTCCTGAGTCGGCGCGAGGCGGGTCGCGGGACTTGGTCGTACTCGTATGACGAGCTCGGTCGAATGACCGAAATCTCGGTGCCCGGGGGCGAGCGGATCTCGTTCACCTACGACGGTCGCGGGCGAGTGACTCGGGTCGGTGACGCTCACGGTCGGGGTGCCAACCTGGTCATCGACACGAGCTCTGACCTGGTGGGAATCGAGCAGGCGGAGGGCGTGACACTGGAGCTGGTGTATGATTCGCGGCACCTGCTGGTCGAAAAGTCGCTCGGAGGAGGTACTCCGACGCGCTACACCTTCGACGCTCACGGTCGGATCGCGACCGTGACGGATCCGGTGGGCCGAGCGATTCATTACTCCCCGTATGCGGCTCAGTCACTCCTCAACGACGTGCCAGCGGGATCGATCTCTGCGCCGTCGCCCTCGCCACCAGCGCCTTCGGCCGTTCGTGTGTTGACGCCAGAAGGCGAGTACCTCCTCGAGATGTCTTTGTCCGGGAGACTGGGTACCAAGTCGGACCCGCTCGGGCGCTCGGTCGAGGTCAAGGACGCGCTCTACGCGGGCTGGTCGTACTCGGGGCTGGGCGGTCGGCATCGGAACGCGATGTCCAAGGACCAGCCGTTCGAGCAGCGACTCCCCGCTTCGATGGGAGGCACCTATTTCAGAGCCGGTCGCGACGAGCTCGGCCGTCGCTCGCGGCTGATGTGGATGAAAGACTCCTCCGGATTCATGAATGTCTTCGACACGACTTATTTTGCTTCGACCCAGAAGCCGACGAGTCGGACGCAGTGGTTTGGAACGGAGCCGCTGACTACCGAAATCGAATACACACCGGAGGGTTTGATTCGGCGAGTGAGGAGGGCCGACGGGACCGAGACCACGATCGGTTACGACGCAAGTTCTCGGATCGAGTCGACGACCGACGGCGCCGGGCTCACGACGCAGGTGCTCCGCGATCCAGACGGCTTCACGACGGCCCTCGTCACGCCCAGCTCTCGGGTGGACTTCGAGCGAGACGCCCGGCACCAGGTGACTCGAATTCTCTGGCCTCAGCGTGAGACCGTCTCGAGCTTCGACGAGCTTGGTCGCCTGGCGACCCGAACGGACCTCGCAGGGGGCCTGGTGAGCTTCGAATACTCACCCCAGGGAAGCCTGGTTCGGGTCGTGGATTCGCTTTCGAACGAGACGACGTTCGAATACGACGACAAGGGAAGGCGGACGAAGCTGCGGTATCCGTGGGGTGCGGAGGTCACGACGACTTTTCCCGTCGGCGCGCGGGCGCCCAATCGAGTAGACTACGGAGGCGACGAGTACTCCGAGCTCACCTACGACGTGCTCGGGCACCCGGTCGCCGAAACGCTGGGACGAGGCGCGGAGCTCCTCGAGACCCTCGCGTACGGCTGGGCCGGCGCGCTCGACCGGCCGAGCTCGCTCAGCAACGACTTCGCCACCATCGAGCTCACCACCAACCCCTGGGGAGTGACGGCTCGGGAGACCTACCGCGGCACCGCGGGTGATCTCGGACCCCTCGCGAATCGATACGTCGACTACCGGCTGCAAGGCGCCGGCGTCCGCTTGCTCGGGTACGGAGGCTCCACCGCACAAACTCAGCTCACGTTCACCTATCCGATCGGGTCGCCGCTCGCCGACACGTTCTCGTACGGAGCCATCGATTGTGCGCTGAGTTACGATCTCGTCGGGAACCCGGCGAGTCGGGTCTGCGAAACGACGGGGCTGAGTCGGGTGATCACACGCGACGCGATCCACCGCGAAAGCACCGTGACATACTCATACGGGCCCACGCCGCTGCTCGAGATCGAGCTGCTGCGCGACGAGCGGGGCTTGGTCACCGAGAAGCGGCTCACTCAGGCCGGAGTCACCGACAGCTTCTGGCAGAGCTTCGATGAACATGGGCAGCTAACCGCCTCGACCTCGACGCTCGGAGCGGAGACGTTCGCCTACGACGCGATGGGAAATCCAGACGGCGCGACGCTCGCGCCGGGCAACCAAGTCCTCGAGCTGGACGGAGTCTCCGTCACGTACGACGCGAGGGGTCGGGTCGTCCAGAAAGTGAGCCCCGACGGGCTACGGACCGAGCAACTCACCTGGAGCGTTCGGAATCAGTTGCTCGGATACCTACGCTACGAGGGCGGATCGTCGACCCCCAGCGTGAGTGTCGAATACGGATACGACGGATGGGGTCGCCGGATTTCGAAGAGAGTAGGTGCCGACACGCACCGCTATCTCTGGGCGGGCCATCGGCTGTTGGCGATCTTCAAGAACGCGTCGACCGTGCCGGTATTTGCCTTCGTGTTCGACCCTTCGGACGGGCAGCTTGCGATCGCCCGCACCGGACCGACCACGGCGTATTACTTCGTGTTGACCGACGAGGCCGGCACACCGTTCGCATTGGCCTTGCGGCGCAGCGCGACCCTAGGGGAGCCCGCGGGAGCCCGGAGGTACTCAGCCTTTGGGCGGATCCTTTCGGACGACTTCGCGGTGCCGCTCCCCATCGGTTTTCAGGGTGCGCTGTTCGACGAAGAATCCGGGCTGCACGTCATGGGGCGGCGGCTCTACGACCCCGAGCTCCGACGTTTCCTGACGCCCGACCCGCGGCTGTACGTCGATGGGTTCAACTCGTACCGGTTCGCCCGCAACAACCCGCTCGGATATTTCGATCCGACGGGTACGGAATCGGAGCCGTGCTGCGACGACGCGATGCGTGACAAGATCGATGATTTGAAGGACGCCATCGAAGACCAGTACGAGCTCCGAGACTTGGGACGCGAGGAGCTCAAGAGGAGGAAGAAGGAGCTCGAGGAGAAAGTCCTGGACTTGGCGGACATCAATCCGACGAGCGACTTCATCGGCGCCTACGGAGAGTCCCCGACCACCGGAAATCCGCTCGAGAACACGGACCCGTACGATGCAGTGGAGAACGCCGAGAAGGCGCTCGACATCGTCGAGGACTCTCTCTCCGATACCCAGGACTCATTGAACGCGATGACGGCGGAGCTCGCACACTTGATGGCGGCCTGCGCAAAGTGACCTCCGCCTTCCTCGACGACGCGCAAAGTTCGCACGGACGCCTGACTGCACCTCTGGAATGGCGAGTCGATCGCTGTTCGTTTCTCACGCGGCATTGCGCGGCTGTTCCTGCCTCGCTATGGTCTGCCCGCCATGAGCACGCCCATCCTTCTCCTCGCTGGTCTCTTGGCTTCGGATCCTGCTCCGAGAGATCAAGGCGTGCCCATCGGATCAGGCACCCAACCTGCCACCATCCAGCTCACGGCGCCTCGCGGGGGGTGGACGGTCGGGCGGATGCTCCTGGTGGACGGCTCGGTTTCCGACCCGACGGTCGATCCGATCGTACTCAGCATCAACGGTGATCGCTATCTCGTCCGTACCATCAACGGGCGCTTTCGACGCGCCTTTCCGGCGGGAGCAGGTCGCAACGTCGTCGTCGCGATCGCGACCAACAAAGGGGGTACGACGACGGCTCAGGCCACGAGCTTCGCGAACATTCCGCCGGTGCCGCTCAAGGTCGTCCTGACGAGCGACACCGACGGCGTGTACACCGACCTTCACATCTACGAGCCGACCAAGACGGGTACGACCGCCGACGGAGGGTACGACTTGGACCGAATGGCGCACGTGTATTGGGCGCAGACGGAGAGTCCGTCCGGCGGAACCTTCTTTTTGAACGAGCAAGGTGGAGACTTCGATCAGCCCGGGTATGGTCCGTACCTTTACGTTCATCGCGCGCCGCCGGTGGGCGCGTTCATCATCACGACGAACTATTGGCCGAGCGGAGACAAGTCACACACGCGTGCGACCCTCAACATCACGCTCTTCGAGGGCACTCCGCGGGAGGTGAAGCGGCTCGTGCAGATCCCGCTGGCGACGCCGGGGACGACGCGGGCTCTGGCCTGGATCAAGTTCGCGAGCGCCACGGAGGCCGAGATCTACGTGCCGGGTACGGATCGCATGCCGAAGAGTCCGGGGTGGCCCAAGAACTTGGTCGAAGTGACGAAGAAAGCCGAAGGGAACAACTGAGTCATGATGCCGGCACTCATGGCCGCGGCGCTCATCGCGAGCCCTCCCCTGACGTCTCTTTGGCGTCGGGTCGTCGTCGAGACGGCGGTTCTGCAGCTCGAGCGTCCGGACCCTGGCTGGCAGGAAGAACAGCGGGACTGCGCAGGCCTGGTTCGGTTTGCCTACCGAACCGCGCTCGACCGTTTGGATCCCAAGCTCGTCCCGACACTCTGGTCGGGGCCCGACGGCAAACCCATCGCGTACTCGGATGCGGAGACCCTGCTGGCGCATAGCTTTCGACCGCTTCGCCGCGAGGTGGTGTCCATTCGTCCGGAGGACGGTGATTTGTTGGCCTTTCGCCACGAAGGGGGCCCGGGCGGGGCGCCTGTGTTCCACTTGATGATTTACGTCCGCGCGCCGGAGGGTGATTTCGTCGTTTATCACCCAGGAGAGAGAGGCGCCTCGGTCCGGACCGGCAAAGTTCGGGAGCTGCTCGAAGCGGCTCCTGCTGAATGGAAACCTATCCCTCTGAACCCGAGATTTCTCGGCGTCTTCGTCCACCGAGGTCTGGTGACTCATGGCTGAATCCAAAGACAATGCTAAGCTCGTCACCGCCGGACTGATCGGCCTCGGAGTCGTCATCATCGTGGGCGTCACGTTGCTCGGTCGGAGGCCCGAGGAGGCTACTCAGCCCGTGACCAAGGCAGGTCCCACGGGTCCCCAGGTGGAGGGAGCTCCGGATACTTCGAAGCCCGTCGAGCTTCCCGTGCCCGATTCGATCGATCGAGTTCCGGCCTTCGCCTTCGATGTCTACGATCCACCCAAAGTATTCGCGGCCATCCGAGGCAACGAGTGGCTGAGTGCGACCTCGAAGGCGCCGCTCGGGCAAGGCTTCCTCGGGTCTTGGGCTGGGTTCTTGGGTTCTCAGGGCGAGGACTTGGGAGCGAGCTTCGCGGGCACCGTGGTCAACCACCTCGCCTCCGCGCTGCTCGACAAACCTTTCCGGGTCGTGTGGCTCGCCGGTGAAGCGAGCTCGGGCACGCCCATCATCGTCTTGCCTTCTCCGTCGAAAGCAGCGCTCGGCGCGTACGCGGCGCTGGATGAGTCCATTCGTCGCGGCACGTACACGGGCGCGCGATGCCCTGGCGAGGGCGGAGAGGCCTTCTCGATCCAGGTGGGCCGGTGGCTCGCCGCGGACCGCGCGGTGTACGCGACGAAGCTGGACTCGCCGCTCACGATTCTCCTTGGGCGCACGCCCTCCCACGTGTACGAGGCGGCGTGTTTGATTCATGCGAAGACTCCAGGGCTGAGTATCGGGCCTCGCACGCCAGGAAGTGATCTCGAGGTCGAGATCTCGACCGAAGTCTTGGGTCGGGCGCCTCAGGCGCTGACTGCGTTCGTGGGCTTGAACCGATCGCCACGACTCGCGCTGGGTGTGGAGGGGACGAAGTTCGTGTCCAAAGGGATCGGCGGTGAGCTCCAGGGGACGCCGCGCCTCGGAGCCGCCGCGCTCCCGCCCGGGCTGCTTCAGGTGCTGCCGAAAGAGGTCCCAGTCGCGCTGTTGCTCGAGCTCCTCCCGCCAGCAGAGTTGCACGCTTCGGCCCTGTCGGGATGGCTAAAGGGAGAATCGGACGGGAGAGCTCCCGTCCCTGCCGCGCTGATTTGGCGACCTCGGGGTCGATTCACGGCGACCGAGGTCGCCCTCGTGTGGAGCCGCCCGTCGGACCGGGCGGAGCTCGAGAAGATCTTCGCCGGCCCAAATCAGCTGAAGACGTCCGAGGTATGTGGGCAGTTGGTGCTTTCATCGAGCGCGGAGCTCACTAAACTCGTCGAACGGGCCTGCAAGAAAGAGATCCCTGCGTGGACCCATGCAGACCCAGGCATGACCGCGGGCCTAGCGGCGCCGACCTCTGCTGCGCTCTTGATCGATTTCGGGAAGCTCCTCCGCGGCGTGCTCGCTGACGCTTACACCGCGCAACACGAAAAGAAGCCCGATCCGAAGAGCAAGAAACCTGCCGAGCCAGTGACTTTTCCACCGGAGATCGAAGACGCCTTGCGTACCCTCGAGACGCTTCCGAGCTTCGGTTTTTCAGGAGTCATCGAAGGTGGCCGCTGGGTAGCGAAAGGGTTCCGATCATGATCGACCGTAAGTCTCTGTTGGTCGCAATACTCTTCTCAGCGCTCTCGAGCTCCGCTTGGGCGAAGCCTCTCTACATCACGGTGCCGCGCACCTACGGATCCGCAGAGCCGGTCGTGGTGGACGTCGCGTTCGAGGACACGAGCCCGGTGGAGCTCCGAGTCACTCGTCCGAAGAGCTTGGATGGGTTCCTGGCATCTCAGGCGAGCCTGCGAAGGTCCTACTCGGAGCCGACGACGATGCTCAACCCGGGGCGCTACCTCTCGCAAGGCATCGAACGCTTGCGCGCGCCGGCTCGTTACCTCCTGTTCACGCTCCCCAAGTCGCTCCGCGCGGAGCTCTCGGCCGACCTGCCGCCAGCGGCTCAGGAGGTCGCCAATCCGCTGGGTAACCTCGAGCCGGGTCCCGAGAAGCTCGTGAGTCTCCCGAAGGAGACCGAGCTGGTCTCTTCCCGGTGGCTCAACCTCGACCTCGGAGGGACCGAGCGGGCCTTCGACGTCCCCGGCTTCGAGCTCTGGAGCGGCCGGAGCGGTTATCAAGAGCGCAGGATCTCCTTGGGCGCCATGAAGAGCGGGCTCTATGTCCTCCAGTTGGTCCAAGGGCGGATCGAAGGCCAGGTGCTGTTGGTGGTCACCGATCTGTCCGTGCAAGTGAAGCAGACCGACGGTGAGTTGCTCGTGCGCGTGGCCGGGCGAGATCAGCTTCCGAAAGCCGGCGTAGACGTCGCGCTCGTCGGTGTGAAAGGCACATCCGCTGCGAAGACCAACTCGGACGGTGAGGCACGAATTTCCGCGAATCAGCCCAAACTGATCGTCCTGGCCAAATCGGGCCCGGATGTCGCAGTCGTCGACACCGATTTCTACTCCACGTTGGCGGTGGCTCCCGACGTATTTCTCTACACGGACCGCCCGATCTACCGTCCTGGCGACACCGTGCGCTTTCGTGGGTTGGCGCGAAAGCCGGGCTCGTTCCTGGCCCGACTGTTCGCTCCCAAGGAGCGGTCCGTGAAGATCAGCCTCGAAGCCGCGACCGAAGGGGGCGGCGCGGGGCCGGCAGTGACGGCGAAGTCCAGCGTGGATGAGTTTGGATCTTTCGACGGATCGATCGCGATTCCGGCTGACGCGGCCACCGGGGTGCTGCGTGCCGTCGCGTCGATCGACACGTCCGAGCACCAGGCGGAGGCCCGCGTCGAGGCGTACGTGAAGCCGACTTTCTATCTCGAGCTCGACTCCGCGGAGGAGACCGCGACTCCGGGCTCGACGATCAAGGCCAAGGTCAGGGCGCGCCGATACTCGGGCGGGATTCCGGAGGACGTCGCCTACGAGGTCTTTTTGTACCGAACGATCTTGGAGACCCCAGCATGGGTGGATGACGCTGGGCTCGGCGGCAAAGGCAGCGCGGTGACGTATGGGTCGGCCTCGACGACGGAGGGGCAACTCACAGTCCCGAAGCGGCTCTACTCGTCGCTCGACGAGCGACTCAAAGACAATTACGTCGACGACCCCTGGTCGACTGCGCCGAAGATCGGCGGGAGCGGAGAGGTCGAAATCATCGTGCCAGTGCCTCCGCTCGACAAAGAAGACGAAGGCATGCCGATCAAATACGCGCTGAGTGTGCGCGCGCGCGACAAGGCGGGCACGTTTGCCAACGCCGGCAAGTCCTTCCATCACGCTCCGAGCGACGTCTTGGCGGCCCTTTCGGTGCCGTCGAGGGTCTCGTTGGCGGGCCAGGAGCTCTCGATCTCCGGTCGTTCGACGACGCTGTCGGGTCGTCCGATAGGCAAAGTCAAAGGGAACCTAGTGTTCGCGCTCGAGCGAGCGGACGGCTCGGTCAAACCCATCAGCGAGCAGCCCGTCGAGACGGGGGACGATGGCATTTGGCGCGGCAAGCTGCCCAAGACGGATGCAGGCGTGATCGTCGCGACGCTGACTCTGCTCGACGCCAAGGGAGCGCCCAACGTCACGGAGACTCGGGTGCTGGTCGCAGGCAGCAAAGGCGAGGCCATCATGCGAGTTCCCACACTCACCGTCGAGGCGATGGCCAAGCCTCTGGAGCCGGGGGAACAGGCCGAGGTGGTAGCGATGTTGCCAGACGAGTGGGGTCCGAACGGAGCGGACAAAGGGTCGGTCTGGGTGACGCTCGAAGGGTCGGAGATTTTCGAGACCAAGCGAGTGGAAGTCACCGGTCGGACCCTCGTTCATTCGTTTCCCATCGAGCGCCGCTTCGGGAGCGCGGTCTACGCGTCGCTCTCGATTCCATCGGCGACGGGCCGCTGGGACGAGCGGCTGGTGGCTTTTCGCGTGATTCCCAGGGAGCGAGTCTTGAGTGTCTCCGTGGAGCCGCGCGCGCAGGAGGTCACCCCGCTGACCGAACAGCGACTCGCGCTGCGGGTAAAGGATTCCGATGGTCAGCCGGTGCGGGCGTCGGTCTCCGTGGGTGTGGTCGACAAGGCGATCTACGCGTTGCAGACCGAGCTTCGGCCCACGATCCTCGATTTTTACTATCCCATCGGTCGAGACAATGTTTCGAGCTTCTTCTCCAGTGAATTTCAAGGCTATGGGTACGGTGAGTATCTCGCGCGTTTGATGAAGGCGCCGCGCCGGTCGTTCGCCGCCGTGAAGCCTCCCGAGAAGAAGGCCGAGGAGGAGCGTGACACCGCATTTTGGAAGGCGAGTGTCGTAACGGACGAGTCGGGACACGCCGAAATCGCGTTTCGCATGCCGACCAATCAGACGCTCTGGGTCGTTACCGCGGTCGCAGCGGACACGGAAGGTCGCTTCGGAGAAGGCAAGGCCGAGTTTGCTTCGCGCGGGAAGCTCGAGCTCGTAGCGTCCCTGCCGACGTTCCTACGAGCGGGCGACACCTCGACGGCGCGAGTTCGCGTTTCTCGACCGGAGAGTGGAAAGGCCAGCACGCTCACGCTGAGTTACGACGGAGCGGGGCTTGGATCCGGCGCGAAGGGTTCGGCCAGCGTCGACCTCGTCGCGACCCGCGAGCAGGTCGTGTCCGTTCCGTTGGCCGCCGAGGACGGAGGCGCGGGCACGGTCGCGCTCGAGCTTCGAGGCCTCGAAACACCCATGATCACGAAACGCACGACCGCCATTCGTCCCGGCACGATCGAGGACCGGATGGTGGTCAGTGGGCTCGGCGGCGGGGAGCTCGTGCTGAAGGTACCTCAAGGCGCCGTCGTCGAGCGTGTAGCTCTGGAGCTTCTGCCTTCGACGGTGGCGCTCGCGGTGAGTAGCGTTCGGGAGCTTCTGAGCTACCCATACGGGTGCCTCGAGCAGCTCGTCTCCACGACGATTCCGAACGTGGCGGTGGTGCGGACGCTCGAGAAGGTAGGCGCGATCGGCGGCATGGACGACGAGAGCAAGCGCTTGCTCGACATCGCTCGATCGCGGGCTGTGGAGGGTACGGCTCGGATCCTGGACTTGTCACTCGAAGGCGGCGGCTTCACTTGGTTTCGGGGATATTCGGAGGCTTCCGTGCCGTTGACGGTGATCGCGATCGATGGGTTGGCCCACGCGGTCGAGGCTGAGCTCGTTTCGGTCTCCGACCCGCGCATCGTCCGATCGACGCGGTGGCTCGAAGCGCAGACGGACTTGCCGCTGCCCCTCGAGGCGGCCCGGGTCCTCGCGTTGGCTCGACTCGAAGGTCGGCGGCACGCGGACCGCGCGAGGGTCGTTTTGGAACGCGCGGAGGCCGAGCCGGATCCAGTGGTCGCGGCGTTTGCCGTGCTGGCCGCGGAGAGCGCGGGGATCGCGGACGAGCCTACTCAGCAGGTAAGGATCAGCTCCCTGGTGACGAGGACGACGGAGGCGCTCCCGAAGCTCGCCGACTTGAGGTTCTCCGACGAGTCTTACTGGCGCTACCCGCTGCGGGTCCCCGGCGCGGCGGCGCTGTTGGCGCGTGTCTCTCACAAAAACGTCGGCGACGTGGAGTCCCTGCGGCAGAATCTGATCCGAGCTTTGGTCAGTGGGGAGCTCACGACCTTCGATCGGAGCACGGTGCTCCTCAATTCCCTGTGGCTGCTCGAGGCGGACGCCAAGCAGATGCGAAAGCTCCCGACTCCTCTGGTCGAGGTGAACGGATCCAGGGCGAAGGCTGGGTTCGCTCAGAGGGGCGGCGGGCTCGTGGGTGAGCTGGCGAAGGACGCCAAGTCGGTGAAGGTCGCCGCCTTCGACGGCGTGGCGACGTTGACGGCGCACTTTCGGACTCCCATTGCACAAGCCGCTGCGGAGGGCGAAGGGCTCACCTTGATCCGAAAGTCCTACGTCATTCGAAGCAACTCACTCGTCCCCTTGGGGCCCAATGACGCGGTCACGGAGGGAGAGGAAGTCTTCGTGGAGCTCACCTTCGATGCGCCGGCGGGCGGGCGACCACGAAGCGCGTACATCGTGATCGAAGACGCCATTCCGGCGGGTTTCGAACCCGTGCGCGAAGACAAAGTCTTCGAGGGTGCGCCGCTGAGCTTACCCCTTCGTCACGAGTCCCTGCGCTCGCGCTCGCTGGGTTCGGAGCGCGCGACCTTTTTCCTCGAGGCGCCGGCGCCCTGGAGCAGCCGAGCCAGCAGCGTCGGGTACGTGCTTCGCGCGCTGTATCCAGGTCGGTATTCCGTGCCTCCCGCCAAGATCGAGGACATGTACACACCCACCGCGCACGCGAGGTCCGCGCCGGCGGTCATCACCGTGAAGCCGATCGGCGGCTGAGGTCGACGGTCCCCTGGCGGCTGAAAGCTGAAAACTGAAACAGAAAGTACGTCCGCGCGGTCCGAATCGTCCATCAGGCCGGGCCGCTCGTGGCTGGGGGCGGGTGAATTCGGACGGCCCGGATACCTCGTTGAGTTGCTTCTACCACTTCCAGAACGACCCCCGAGGGCAGCGGAAATTTCTCGCCTTCTGACGGAATTCGACCTGCCAACGTCAGACACAGCCCCGCGATCGTGGTGAACGTACCCTCCTCGGGGAGCTCGAGCTCGAGGGCGCGATTGACTTCCCGTACGGGCGCCGACCCACTCACCCGGACCGCGCCATTCGCCTCCTTGGTGATGACTTCCGGCACGCGGCGGACGTGCTCGTCGAAAATCTCTCCGACGAACTCCTCGATCAGATCTTCGATCGTGACGAGCCCAGCGAGGCTCCCCTGTTCGTCGACGACGATGGCGAACGGGATCCGTTGCCGTCGCATCTCATCCAGCAAGTCGACCGCGAGCTTCGATTCGGGCACGAAGTGGGCGGGGCGGAGCGACTTTTCGATGAGTGAGGACGAGTCGGACCAAGCCTGGAGCAGCAGGTCCTTGAGGCTCACGTATCCGACGACGTTGTCTCGACTCCCCTCGTAGACTGGGAGGCGGGCATGAGTATGCTCGCGCAGGATCGCTCTGATTTCGTCGGGAGTCGCGGTCTTCGAGAGCATGGCTACGCTGGGCCTTGGGACCATCACGTCGCCCACGGACAAGTCCGGGAAGTCGAGAGCGCGCGAGGCGATCTCGCCGGCTTGGGGGTGGATGGTGCCGGCTTTGGTGGCCTCTTCGACGACCTGCTGAATCTCTTCGGCGGAGTGGCGTGCTTCAGTGAAGGTGGTGCTGTCTCCGAACGGGCGGAGCACGATGTTCGACAGAGTCGTGAGAAGCCACACGAGCGGTCGGGCGAGTTGGCAGAGTGCCAGCACGAATCGCCCGGCAAAGAGGGCGTAGGGCTCCGCGTGGCGAAGGGCCAGGCTCTTCGGCACGAGCTCGCCGAGTACGATGGAGAGTCCCGAAATGACGGTCACGACGGTGGCAAAGGCGATGGGCTCAGCGTGTTTGGAAATGAGTGCGTACGTTCCGAGTCGCTGAGCCAGGCCGCTCGCGATCGACGACCCTCCGTACGCCGCGGCCGTGGCGCCGACCACGGTGATACCGATCTGCACGGTAGCGAGAAAGCGCTCTGGCTTCTCCCTCAAGGTCAGGACCGCTCGGGCGGCGACTCGGCCTTCGTCCACGAGCTCCTCGAGACGACTTCGCCGGAGCGCGACGATGGCGATCTCGGCGCCGGCAAACAGGCCGTTCGCGAGAATGAGGAGGAGGATGATGAAAAAGTCAGTCATGCCGGGCGCCCCGGAGGCGAGGGGCGGACTGCCCGGCGCTCACACGGGGAGCATCCCGCGTCCGAATGATTGGGACAAGTGAAAGTGCGACACCTTGTTTCGGAGAGGCTGGCCGTTTTCCCAGGTCGCGAAAGCGAGCTCGCTTTTGCGTCTACGGCCTACCCCCAGACGAAGAGCCATCGAACTCCGGCGAACAATCCGTAGAACAGCCAGCCCACCGGGCCTGGCGACATGGCGTCACTCAGCGACACGGACACGATGGCAAACGCAACGCGTTGCTCGAGGCGGCGGATCTTGTCTTCGAGCACGAGCAGCTCCGTCGAAACGCGAGCGAGCTCTTTTTCCACCTCGAGGAGCTCGGTGACGGTTTGGCCGATCGCGGCGAGCTCTCTCAGGCGGGCCTCGAGCTTTCGGAGATTCTCGGCGCGCACGACGAGCTCCGCCTTGGTATCGGTGACGTCTTCGGCCGAGATCCATTTTTCCGCGATCTCTCCTTTCTCGCCGATTTTTCCGAGCGCTTCGTCGAGCTTCGCGGTGGGCACACGCAGCACGATCGAGCTCGGCGTGCGCGTCTCGGCGTACCCTCCCAAGGACTTGGCGAGCTCTGCCAAGGCGAGGGTCGTGGGTTCGAAGTCCGCTTCGTCCGAGACTTCGAGGGTGACTTGCGCGCTGTAGGCGAGGTCGCGGCCTTCCGGATTGGCGACCGTGGTGCCGACGACTTGACTCGCCGCTCCAGCACACGCCGACATCAACCCAAGCAGCAACCCGATGGGTCCGAAAAGTTCGCGGAGGCGGCCGCGGAGCAGAGAGTCTCCCTCGCAAGCTCCAGGTCGATCGGTGCGTTCGTGGTGTGTCATGACCTATCCCTACCTCCTCGCAGCCGCGAGTGGGGTGACGAAACGGTCAGCGATCGGTCAGCGCTTGGTCACGAAACCTCCGCGCAAGAAATGCCGGAGATCAGAGGTGGGTCCTTTTCGCCCGCTCGGGCCCGCTCGGTGCAAGGAAGGAGGGCATGCAGAGTCGACATCGCATCGGCGACATCCTGCTCGAACAGCGCCTCATCACCGAAGAGCAGCTTCGGGAGGGGCTGCTCAACATGGAACAACGAGGGGGGACGCTTGGGGAGCACCTCGTCGAGCTCGGACACCTGAACGAGGACGCGTTGCTCGACGCGGTGTCCAGGCAGACCGGGATTCCTTTCGTGAACTTGGTGTCTCGCAAGATTCCGCCGGAAGTCTTGAAGCTCGTGGACTTCGAGGTCGTGAAGGCCAAGCGGGTCCTACCGATCGCGGGGGAGGACAAGAAGATCGCGGTCGGAGTCATCGATCCGACGGACCGCGAGCTCTTGGCGGAGCTGGAGTTCAAGTCGAGCCGGGACGTAGTTCCGATGGTCATGTCGGTCGCTCAGTTCGGGCGGGCGCTCGAATTCTTCGAGAGTCACGGGTATGGGACGGTGCCGCTCTCGCTCGAGCCCACGCTCGGAGCTCGCCATTTGCCCGACATGGACGGTCTGTTGCGTGCGCTCGTGGCCTATCGTGGGCAAGACTTGCACCTCTCCGAGGGAGCGGTGCCTGGTGTACGAGTCGACGGGGAGCTCCTTCGGCTCCGCAACGTGCCAGCGCTCGGTCCGCAGGCCATGGAGGCGCTGGTCGCCGGAGTGCTCACCGACGAGCAGAAAAAGCACCTCGCCAAGGAGCTGCAGCTCGACTTCGCCTACTCACTCCGAGGCGTCGGCCGGTTCCGTATGAACGCGTACCGACAACGAGGCGGTCTCGCCCTCGCGGCCCGATATATCCAGAGTCGCATCCCCTCGCTCGCTGAGCTTCGATTGCCGCCCGAGCTCAAGGAATTCGCACTCAAGCAACAGGGCTTCGTACTCATCAGCGGGCCCAACGGTCACGGCAAGACGACGACCCTCGCGTCGTTGATCGACGTCATCAACCACGAGCGTCGCTCCAACATCGTGAGTATCGAGGACCCGATCGAGTACTTGCATCGGCACCGCATGTCGAACGTGAATCAACGAGAGGTCGGAGCCGACACCAAATCCTTCGCCGACGCGCTCAAGGTCTCGTTTCGCCAAAATCCCGACGTCATCGTCATCGGCGAGATGCGAGACCCCGAGAGCATCGAGATCGCGCTCCAGGCGGCGGGCACGGGTCACCTCGTGCTGGCGTCCATCCACGCCAACAATGCCACGAGCGCCTTGTCTCGCATCGTCGAGAGCTTCGAGGGAGGCGAGCAGTTCGAGGCCAAAGCTCGGCTCGCGGACTCCCTCGTGATCTCGTTGGCCCAGCGGCTCGTGAAGCGCCAGGGTGGGTTCGGTCGCGTCGTGGCGACCGAGAGGGTGGGTCAGTCCCACCGCGTCGCGACGGCCATTCGCGAAGGGCGCCCCCACTTGCTCCGAGGCATGATGCAAACCAACGTGCCGGAGCTCTCGTCGATCGAGGTGAGTCTAGCCGACTTGGTCATCCACAACCTCGTCGCGCGCGAGGAGGCGATGCGCTGGGCCGAGGACACCCACTACCTCGATCGCTTGATCGAGACTCGAGCGACACCGAAGGCCGAGTAGCCGACAAACGTTTCGATCTCGTGCTCCTTCGATCTCGCGCTCGTGGTCGATCCGGGCGCTTCGATCAAGGGCACGAGTACGAGCTGGAAATCGGACCGCTCATCGCCAGCCCGATCGCTCTCCCTTCGATCGAATTCGGCCGACGCTCATCGCCCTGCTCGCGGGCGAGTCCTTCATCGGCAGGATCGTCCGCCGGATTCCGTCGAACGCCTCGAGCGCGCCGGCGACGGCGCCCGCCGTCGGAACCAGACCGATCTCTCCGACGCCCTTGGCGCCGAAGGGTCCCTCGCTCTCGGGGTCTTCGACCAAGATGACTTCGACCGTGGGCATGTCTCGCGCACGCAGCACTCCGATCTCGCGAAGTTTGAAAGTCACGGGCATGCCGTTTACGCAGGGGAGCTCTTCGGTGAGTGCGTAGCCGAGACCCATGTGGACGGATCCTTCGATCTGACCCTGACAAAGCGCCGGGTTGATCGCGCGGCCCACGTCGTGCGCAGCGACGAACCGGTCGACTCGGCCGTTCTCGTCCAGGATGGCGACCTGAGTGGCAAAACCGAAGGCGGTATGGGTCTTGGGCCTCTCCACCTCTGCGCTCGGCGCGGTGGTGTCGTCGATTCTGATTTCACCCTCGTAGACTCTCCCGACGAGCGCGCCCAGAGTGAGCTGCTCGAGGTCCCGGTTGAGCTTCTCCGCGGCGTCCTTCACCGCTCGGCCGCCCAGCAAGGTCGCCCGAGACCCAGTCGTCTGTCCGCTGCCGAGCGGGTAGCTCGTATCGACGCGAGCGCGAAACTTGGACGCGGGCAAACCGGTGACCTCGACCGCGCACTGAATCATCACGGTCAGGTACCCCTGCCCCATCTCGGTAAAGGCGTTGTAGATAGTCAGCGACTCGTCGGGCTCGACCACGATGCGGGCCCGCCCGAACTCCTTGGCGCCGTTGCCGAGGCCGGAGTTCTTGAGGCCGCAAGCGATCCCAACGGCTCGCCCGGACGCCTTGGCCTCGTAGTAGGCGTCCTTCACCGCCAGGAGCGTCTTTTTGAGACCCACGGATTTCTCGAAGACCTGGCCGGTGGTGGATCGAGAGCCGACGTCCACGGCGTTCTTCCAGCGGATCTTGTACCCATCGATCCCGACCTTCTTGGCGAGCGCATCGAGGCATCCTTCGATCGCGAAGCTGGTCTGATTCACCCCGAAGCCGCGCATGGCTCCGCAGGGCGGGTTGTTCGTGTAGGCGGCTCTCGACTCGATGTCGACCGCAGGGACGTCGTATGGGCCGCACGCGTGACCTGCGGCGCGCTCGAGAACTTTCGATCCGACGGACGCGTACGCGCCGGAGTCGCCGATGAGTCGAGCTTTGACTGCGGTGAGCTTTCCATCGGCGTCACACCCCACCGCGTACTCCATGGTGAGCGGGTGTCGCTTGGGATGCATCCGGATGGACTCATCGCGGTCGAGCGTGACGCGCGTCGGTCGGCCGGTGAGTTTGGCGAGCAACGAGGCGTGCGCTTGGACCGACATGTCCTCCTTGCCGCCGAAGCCGCCGCCCGCGGACAGGAGCTCGACGAACACGTCCTCGATGGGCATCCCGAGGAAGCTCGCGATCTGACGTTGGTCGTCGAAGATCCCTTGGCCCTGTGAGTATACGTGAAGCTTCCCGTCGGGCTTTGGCACGGCCAGCGCGCACTCGGGTTCGAGGAACAGGTGCTCGATGCGTTGCGTCCTCCACGTTCCTTCGACCGTGAAGGCGCTCTCTCTGAGCGCACGGTCGGCGTCGCCACGTTTGAAGGCGGTACGTCCGAGGAGGTTGTCGTGCCTGGGATTCACGCGCGGCGCGCCCGGGGTCAGAGAAGTCTCGGGGTCGAGAATGGGAGTGAGTACCTCGTATTCGACCTCCACGAGACCGGCGGCCTGCTTGGCCAAGGCTTCGGTCTCGGCAGCGACGATGGCCACGACGTCGCCGACGCAGCGAGTCTCCTCACCTTCCGCGACCAACCCACACCAGTCTGAGTACAAGATCCCGTACCAACGCTCGCCGGGCACGTCTTTCGCGGTGGCCACGCGCAGCACGCCGGGCAGCGCGAGGGCTTTGGATGGGTCGATGCGGAGGACCTTCGCCCGCGGATGGGCGGAGAGGACCACGGCGCCGTGGATCATCTTCTCTCGGACGATGTCCGCCACGAAGGGTCGGTCGCCGAGAGTCAAGGCTTCGGCGCCCACGCGCGCCAAACTCTCTCCGACGCGCCCGTCGAGCTCGGGATCACCGATACTCTCACCGCGCTTGGCCTTGGCATACAGCTCGATCGCGTCGATGACTTTGACGTAGCCGGTGCAGCGACAGAGGTTGCCGTCGATGGCGGTGGCGATCTCAGCGCGGGTCGGGGATGGGTTCTCATCGACGAGGCGCGTCGCGCGCAAGGCGATGCCGGGGATGCAAAAGCCGCACTGGACCCCTGCGGCGACGGCGAAGGAGCGACCGAGCAACGCCCTGTCCTCGGCGCCGATTCCTTCGAGGGTGAGTATTGATTTACCGTCCGCCTTTTCGGCGGGTGTTGCACATGTCGTCTTGGCTTTGCCGTCGACGATGGCTAGGCAACAGCCGCATTGGCCTTGGGGCGCACACCCATTCTTGGTCGATGAGATGCCGCAGCGATCTCGGAGTATGTCGAGCAGCGACTCGCCTTCGTGGGCAGTGACCTCGACTTCACGTCCGTTCAGGTGAAGGTGGATGCTGGACATCACACAACGCTAGCGAGAATCCGCAAAGAGTGAAAGGGACAAGAAGTCTCGGGTCGCGAAGCCCTGCTCCGAGAACTACCCGAAAGATCGGACGCGCTCGTATCCGGAGGAGGTCCATCCCGACATGCTGAGTACACTCCCCAAAGAGCTCATGCTGAAACCACAGAGGACGCGGAGAGAAGACACAGGACACAATGATCACTTCTGTGCTCTGTGGGCTTCGGCTCTGTGCTCTCTGTGGTTTCTCGAGTGGTCACAAGTCTTGCGGGGACCTGTACTGAGTGAGCTCCATACTCGCTGCCACCCTCCTCGAGCGCGCAGGCCGCCTCGACGACAGTTAGCTCCTAAACCAGCGCGCAACGTTCCGCGCTTGTTCGACACCGCCTTAGGCGCTAGGAACGCCCATGGCGCACAAGAACGGCGAGCGTCGCGCGGATCGGCCCGCCGCGTCCGAGTCCGAAGAACGGGATCGGTCGCTCGAGCCGAGGATCGCCGAGGCCCTGCGCCAACTGAACGCGGCGCCCCGGGGTTCAGACGACGAGAAGCGCGCGACGCGTGAGCTCGCTCGATGCTCCGAGCTCGAACGAAGGCGCGGTGAGTTCGCAAGCGCGCGGCAGACCGCGGCGGCAGGGCAGCGGAGGTCCAAACGCCTTCGCGTGGAAGAAGCGCTTGCCGCGATCGGCGAGGGGCGTTGGGACCTTGCGGCGGAAGCCGCGGCGGGCTATCCGGAGCTCGCGGAGGTTGTCGGGGCGCTCGAGGGCGTTCCCAAACGCGGCAAGCACCGCTCCCAGTTCACGCGGCACTTGACGGGTCCCATGAAGGTCGTCGCTGCCCTCGAGGCCGGCGATACCAGGCAGGCCGAGCGAGCCCACCGCGCGATCCGTTCCGTCCCTCCCGTTCTGGCGCCCGTGCTCGAGGCAAGTCGGCTCGAGTTTGCCGACTTCCCGGACCTAAAGGCGTTGAGGAGCTTGCCGAAGTCGGTGCTCGATCTGGCCACCCGCGCGATCGCTGGCAACCGGCCGGACTTTGCCGTCGAACACGGTCCAGGCTTCGTCGACGATGATCTGTGGGTGCGGAGCGCGCTTCAGGCTTGGCGGGCCGATCGAGGCGCGCTGCTCCGACACCTGGGTGAGTTGAACCGGAACTTGTTCACGCCGAGTCACTCCGCGGGTGCAGAGCTCTACCAAGCCTTCGCGACGCTGGCCGACGATCCGGACCAAGCGACACGACTCTTCGAGTCCGCGTTGGCGGCTGGCGCGGACTCGGTGGAGTGTTTGCGTGGCCTCGCGATGGCGGCGAGGAGCTCCGACCGGCCGAGCTTGGTTCGAAATTATCTGCGGCTCTCGAGGGAGCTCGAGGCTCGCGGAGCTCCTGAGCTCGCGATGGGTGCGATGCTGCTGGGGGCTCGACAGGACGCTTCCGCGACCCACGAACAGGCTCAGCAGCACGCCGCGTCGATCAGGGCGCTGGCCGAGCGCGTCGGGATGATGGGTCCGCTGGTCGAGAAGAGACTTCGGCTCCTGCAGGCCACGCGCCTCTCCGACCGCGCCGAGGCGGTGAGAGTCTGTCGAGAAGTCATCGAGGAGAACTCGAGCTGGATTCCTCCGTGGCAGCTCCTCCTCGCCATTCACGACCAGGACCCGGCGAAAGTGAGAGAGCTTTCGAAGGAGGCCTTTCTTGCGACGGGCGACGCGCGGTTCGAGCTCGCTCCGCCCACGGCCGCCTCACTGGCGGGCGAGCTCATCGCGGCCTGGAAATCATCCCCTCCAAAAGCACCGTTTGAGTTGCCTCCGGCCATACGAGCGGCGAGGGCGGAGCTTTCCGAAGCCGGTCGAACCGCACTCGACCTCGTTCGGGTGGGCCTGTTGGCAGAGCTTGGAGACGCGGCAGAGGTCGTGGCGACGCTCTCCCGCGAATCGAGCCCGGAGCGGAAGTCTTGGCTCCTCGCGATCGCGGGTCGCTCTCGCCCGGAGCTATTCTTGTTGGAACGACTCGAGCATTCCTCCAAGCCCCTCCGCGGGACTTTTGCCAAAGTCGCCTCGCTCGCGTTCGGCTCGGGCGCCGTCGAGGGCGCCCGACGTCTTTTCGCCACGTACGCGGCCCAGCTCGACGCAGGCTCGCGCAGGGAGACGAAGTCTCTTCTGAAGCGGCCACCCGACCCCCACCGAATCGACACTGCGCTGTTCCCGTTTCATGAAGAGCTCGGACCGGAGATCTGCCTCTTCGAACCGCTCCTCGAACAGTCGCCAGCCGACTTCGGGGACGAGCTCGAAGAAGGAGTCCGAACGGCCGCCAAAGCCCTGCTCGAAAACATGCCCAAGGAGATGCGGCGGATGATCGCTGAACAAGCCCACGAGCTCGGCGTGCCGTTCGCCCGGTTCGTCGGAGAGAGTTTGAAACAGTTGAGTCAATTCCAAAGTCTCGACGCGTTGCTCGAGCAGATGACCGAACCATGAGCGCACGAAGGTGGAACTCACAACTCGGAGCGCGCTTCGAGCACGCCCGGGAGGCTCTCGGCGTCCAGCCCGGGGCTTCCGCGTCGGAGATCAAGGCCGCCTACCGCCGAATGATCGCTCGATTTCCGCCGGACCGGGACGCCGAACGATTCGGAGCGATCCGCGCCGCCTACGAGCTGCTGGCCGATCCGATCGACGCAGCCGAGCATCTGCTCGTGACTCCCATCCCGTTCGTGGATCCATTCGAGTTCCCAGAAATTCCGAAGCTCGGGGCGCTCACCCGGAGGGTCCTCGAGGACGCGATCGGGCGGCTCCCTGCGGAGCTCATCGGCGGGTTCGACGATGAGTGACGAGCTTTCGGAGCTGAGCGCGGCGCTCAAGAAGCAAAGCAGAGCGCTCGTGGCTACTCAGGCGGCGGCCGAGGCGTGCCTCGAAGGCGTCGCGAAGCTCGAGCAGAAGCTCGGTGCTCCGGCGCCGGTCGCCAAGGAGCCGGTCGCCAAGGACTCGTCGGCCGACTGGATTCGAACGCTGCTTCCCGCGTGGGATGCGCTCGACGTCGTCGTTTCCGAGTCTCACCGACTCGAAGAGGCTCCCGTGAGCTGGATCGCGCGGACGTTCGCCAAGGAGCGTGAAGCCGAAATGCTCGCGTTTGCGCGCGCGCTGAAGCTCCTGGCCACTCAGCTCGAGGGTACGCTCGAGCGCTGCGGAGTCACCGTCGATCGCGCGACAGGAATACCTTTCGACGCCGAGCGGCACCGCGTGATCGAGACCAGGAAAACAAGCCCCGGCGAGGCTCCTGGAGTGGTGGTGGCGGTGATTCGCCCCGGATACTCGTTCGAGGGCAAGAGAGTACGAGAGGCGGACGTAGTCGTGGGAGCAGCACATGAGTGATATCGTCGTCGGAATAGACCTTGGGACCACCAACTCATTGGTGGGTGCGGTCATCAACGGCCACCTGAAGCTGTTTTCAGACGCAGAGGGTCGGGAGCTCCTGCCGTCGGCGGTGGCCATGGACGAGTCCGGTAAGTTGGTCGTCGGTCGTGCCGCGCGCAATCGAAGGCTCCTCGACCCCACCGGCACCGCCCTGTCGGTCAAACGCAAGATGGGTACCGACGTCAACGTTAGGGTAGGCAAGCGGGAGCTTTCGCCGCAAGAAGTGAGCGCGCTCGTGCTCGGAGGGTTGTTGGACTGGGTCCAGACCGCAACCGGCCAGCGTCCCAAGCGAGCAGTCATCACTGTCCCCGCCTACTTCGGAGAAGCGCAGCGCCAGGCCACGCGCGATGCCGGTGAGATCGCTGGGTTGAAGGTCGAGCGCCTGGTCAACGAGCCGACCGCCGCGGCGCTCACGTACCAAACCGGCAGCGAGGAGCGCGTGCTCGTCTATGACTTCGGGGGCGGTACTTTCGACGTCTCCGTGCTCGAACGAGACCAAGGATTTCTGGAGGTCAAGGCCAGTCGCGGAGATACTCAGCTCGGCGGGGACGACGTCGACCAGGCCTTGGTGCGCCTGATTTTGGATCGAGTGAGTGTGAGTGGGTCGCGTGGCGCGATCGAGAAGGATCCGCGGGCCATGGTGCGGCTTCTGGATGCGGCGGAGCGGGCCAAAATGGCGCTCTCGACCCGCGACGACGTCGAAGTCATCGAGCCTTACATAACGGGACAAGGGGCGAGCGGAATTCACGTCGAGTGCCGGCTGACTCGAGAAGACCTCGACCAGGCTTCGGAGCCCTTCGTGGCTCGAACACTGACCGAGGTGGAGCGAGCGCTCGGCGATGCGCGCATCAAAGGCAAACATCTCGATCGAGTGCTGCTCGTGGGCGGTTCGAGCCGCCTGCCGCTCGTGGCCGAGCGCGTGTCCGAGCTGCTGGATCAACCCGCGTATGCCGAGATGGACGCCGATCGGGCGGTCGGGCTCGGCGCGTCCATTCTGGCGGGCCGAGCCACGGGTGAGGATGTGGCGGAGGTGCTCGTCGACATCGCTCCGCACTCGATTTCGATCGGAGTCCATGACTCCGCGATGCCCATGTTCGCTCTTCCGGATTTCGACGAGCTGATGGCGGCGAAGTTGATCAAGAAGGACACCGCCGTTCCGGTGGAGCGAAAAGAGACCTTCTACACGACCGTCGACGACCAGACGAGCATCCGAGCTCCAATTACGCAGGGCGAGGGGTCTCGCTGCGGAGACAACATTCCGCTCGGCGAGATCGAGGTGCTCGACCTCCCGCCGTCTCCGGCGGGGAGCGCGGTCGACGTACGTGTTCGACTCGATCTCTCGGGAATCTTGCACGTGTCCGCGACGCACCGGGCTTCGGAGCGAACTCAGACGGTGATCATTTCGCACAGCCCCTATCGACTCTCCGAACAGCGGCGCGAGCAATCCCGGAGGGAGATGGAAGCCATTCGCGCCCACGAGCCCGGCGCCGTCGAGGAGAGTTTGGGTCCCGACGAAGCCGAGCTCAGACTGGCCCAAGCAATGGTCGCGCGGGCGGAGCGAGCGATCGAGAAAGCAGAGCCTGGAGAGCCGAGTCAGGCGGCTCAGGAAGCGCTGGGAGCTCTCCTCAAAGCCATCGAAAATCGTGGGCCGAGCCTCGAGGCGGAGCTCGACGCGCTCAGCGACGCGCTGCTGGAGTTATGAGTCCGGCGGCGAAACGGTAGGCGGTCTCGAGCTCGAGGGCGCCGGCCTCGCTCCCGGACCTGGAGAGATCGGGGATCACTCCCGCCCTTCCGCGTGCTTCACGAGCGACGCGAATACCTCGTCGAGCGTAGACGTGAGCTTGCGCTTCATGACCAGCTTGTCGAGGAGCCACCCGACCGGGCCGAACTTGACCTCGTACTCCAGCGACTGCGTGATCCGCGTGCTGGCTCCAGCAGGATCTATCCGCGTGACCCACCGCATGAAGTGGATCGGCCAGTCGCTTTGGGCCACTTCGAGCCCGACCGCGCGTCCGTCCTCCCAGTGGGTCACGCGCTCGACGACCCTACCCTTGGGCACGAGCTCGCACGCACGCTCCGCTCCCACGCCGGTTCTGCACGCCCCTAGGAAGGTCGCCTTTCGGACCGTCGGATTGTAGCGCTGGACCGCCTCGAGGTCGGACAAGAGCGCCCAGACCCTCTCGGGTGGGCAGTTGGCTTGCACTTCGTGATGGATCGTCGTCATGTATCTCTCCACAAGCGGATACTTGTGGTGTACCACGCGACCCCGTGGTACACAAGTCGTCACTTGTGAAGCGATCCGAACGACAGACGGCCCTCGCGCTCAAGGCGCTGGGCGAACCGCGGCGCGTGGAGATCCTGCGTGTGCTCCGGGCGGGGCCGCGCGCGGTCGGAGAGATCGCGGCCGAGGTCGATGTCACACAGCAGGCTGCCTCGCAGCACCTTGCGGTGCTTGGCAAGGCGGGGCTCGTCGAGGCGCGCAAGGAGGGAACCAAGCACCTCTATGCCATCAAGCGAGATGGCTTTGCGCCCGTCGCAGCCTTCGTTGAGAGCTTCTGGGCGCCTCGGCTCGAGGCACTCAAGGAAGAGGTCGAGAAGAAGCGATGAGCGAGACCTTCCGGACCACCATAGACATCGCGGCGACGCCGGAGCAGGTGTTCGATCACTTCGTGTTGCCCGAGCTGCTCGTGCGGTGGATGGGTGACTTCGCGCGTCTTGAAGCGGTGGACGGTGGCGTGTTCTCGGTCGACATCAACGGCGTCCTCATCCGTGGGCACTTCGTCCGTGTGAACCGGCCGCATCTCATCGAGGTCGCCTGGGGCGAGGCAGGCAACGACGCGATGCCCCCCGGGGCCACCAGGCTCCGAGTGACCTTCGAGGCACGCGGTGCCCAGACCCGCGTCGTGCTCGAGCACGACGGCCTCGTGCCGACCGAAGCGGCGAAGCACGCGATCGGCTGGCCGCACTTCATCGAACGTCTTCGCGTCGCGGCGGGCGGCGGTGACCCAGGGCCAGATCCATGGAAGTCGGGACCGCGCCGATCGGGTTGAGATTTTTCCAGCCGTTGAAGATCGATCGAAGCTCGGACTTTCGTGCTCGTGCTCGAGCCGAAGAATTCCGAGCACGAGCACGAACGAGCACGAACGAGCACGAGCACGATTTCATGGGAAGTCCAACCCGATGGGCGCTCTAGCGGAGCGTCGTTTGGATGAGTCGAGTCAGCATGTGGACGACCCGTTTGAGGAGCTTCCGGGCGTCTTCCACCCGCAACAATGATGCTGCGGCAGATCACACCAAGGTGCAAAGTTCGACGTGAGCGGGTCGCGTAGCGATGAGTGCGAGTGGCTTACTCGAAGCGCGAAGAGTGGCTGGGCGCGAAGCGCGATTGACCTCGTGACCCTCCTTCGATACGACGCGCCGGTGCGGCCCCTGTTCATTCGTCGGTCGTCCCGGACGCTGGGATCCTTCGATACGCCGGAGTCGAAGGTGACTCAGGGCTCGGTCGAGAAGTTCCTGCTCGAGCTCCCGGACGGAAATGCCATCGAGGCCGTGCTCCTCGGTCACTTTGGGCCGAGGGTTGCGTTGTTGCTCGAGGCAGACGCGGCCATCGAGCGGAGACTTGGGCGGGCGCCGCTTCGCGCTTGGGCTCGTTTGCAGCGTAAGATTTCGTGGGAGACCTGTGTGTCGACGCAGGTTGGCTGTGCGCTCGACTGCCGCTTCTGCGCTTCGTCCACGGTGCCTTTCCTCCGTAATCTCACGTCCGACGAGCTCGAGTCCGAGATCGCGGCGATTGAATCGAGGATTCCGGCCGGAGGTCGGCTGCGCAAGGTCCTGTTTGCCGGAATCGGTGAGCCGCTCCTGAATTATCCGGCGATCGCTTCCGTCATTCGCGCCCTCTTGTCTCGAGGCATAGCTGCCAAGGTGAACACGGTCGGAGTCATCCCATCGCTCGAGTCCTTGTTCGCTGACGGTCTCGAGGTCGAGCTCGCGGTATCGATTCACGCGCCGAACGACGAGCTTCGCGCGGAGCTCATGCCGGCGGGAAAGGGCTACAAGCTCGCCGAGATCAAAGGCATGCTGTCGAGGGCCCCGGCTTCGATCCGCTTCATCGAGCTGAAGTATCTGCTGCTCGACGGAGTCAACGACTCGCCAGACCATGCCACAGAGCTCGCGGAGTTTGCGCGCGGCCTCGAGGCAACGGTTTGCCTTCAGATCTACAATCGCATCGAGGGGCTCGGCTACGAGGGATCGCCGGCCGAGAGAGTCCGAGCTTTCGCGTCGCAGCTTCGCGGAGCAGGGGCTCGGGTCGACATCCTCAACTCGAACCTCGGTGGGACGGTCGACGGAGGTTGTGGTCAGCTTCGCGCCCGGATTCTCCCGAGAAACTCCGCGCCGCACCCTGAGGCCACCGCATGAGTGTACGAAAGGTCCAGACGAAGAAGCGACGAGAGTCGACGGTCATCCTCGGCGGGCGTTATGGCAATACTCCTTTGAGTATTCCCAAGACGCTCGTCGGCGTAGAGCCAACGCCCGCCGCGGTCAGACGAGCCGTTTTCGAGGCGCTCCCGGACTTGCAGGGCAAGCAACTCCTGGATTTGTACGCTGGCATCGGCGCGATCGGGCTCGAAGCGATTTCGCGCGGCGCGACAAAGGTGACCTGCGTGGAATCGAAGAAGGCGGCCAAAGCCGCGATCACCGCGAACGCGCAGGCGATCGACGAGGCCGCCCATGTCACGGTGATGTCGATGGCGGTCGAGGAGGCGCTCACCGTCCTGCCAGACGGGCGCTTCTTCGCCGCGGTGGCGCACCCACCCGACGCGATGGCGCGACCGGCGGCGGTGACTCTGTTCAAGCTCCTGACGCGGAAGCTCGAGGCGCTGGGCAGACTCGCGATCGTCCATCCCCAGACCGAGTCGCTGCCGGACCCAGGGCCGCTCTGGAAAAAAGCCGGCGAGGAGCTGATCGGTGGGCTGTTGGTATCGATGTACACGAAGACCGGCTGACTTCGGTCGACAGGCGGCCCGCTCGTGGCGCTCGACCACGCCGAGGTCATGAGAGCAGCTGAACAGGTATGGGTGCCTGCGGCGCTCCAAGGGACGCGGACGACGGTTCTGAGTCGACTCATCCCGGCGCTCACGGCGCGCCGGTATTTTCGGCTCGACGCGGACGACGATATTGGGTACAGCCCCTCGATAGTGCTCAGTTCTCACACGTTCAAACCGTTCACCCGAATCCTCACGCAAGGCTCTCATGAGGTGGTGTTCAAGCCTGCAGGCGACTTCGTGTTGAGTTGCGTTGCTCGAGTTTCGAGCACAGCGGGGGGAGAAGATCCACCGGTCGATTTCATCGAGCTCAGAATCGCCCACGAGCACGGAGTGCGGATCCCACTGAACCATGCCGTAGGCGGCATCTTCCTCCCGGTGGGCTCCGAGATCGCAATTCCGGGACGTGGAACGGCTGAACCGGACCCAAACCGAGCGCGCGCCCAGGTGCTGATCTCTGGCTTTGGAACTTGAGCCTTTCTTGAACAACACGGATTTCACTGCTTCGGGACAGGTTGGGCCCAGCTCGAATCAAGGTCAGGCGTTGATCGTTGCAGAGACCTTTCATGGCTACGATGGCGGGCACCGCCTCCTCGATTCGAAGGGCGACATAAGCGAGCTCGAACACTCGATCCTTGCGCCCTTGAGTGACCTGTCCGGCCCGCTGCCGCGCGGGGTTGATTTCGACTCATACTTGTCCGGTTTTCCTTGTGGAAGGTACTACGCCGTGTCTCGCACTTGGCTCGACCGCAAAGGAACTCGCGCCGGCACCGTCGCTACACACACTCTTCTGCTCGATGCACAGCTGGCTGCTGACGCGGACATCTTTTCCCTTTCTCACATCCACCATGAGGCCCGCCCTGGCGCGGTCGGACGCGTCGAGCTACCTCTCGACGCCGAGCAGCTCCTGGCGCTCGCCTATTTGTGGCTCACCCAACCTGAGAGACCGATCGTATGGGTTCAGCCGACGACAGCTGAGGCTGCGGCGGCGTGGGTTCGCGCAGCGACCTGGGGCACTCACCGAGCCCAGTTGTCATTCTCCACGTTTGCGCTGGGACCTCGACGCGTGTTGAGTCGACCTTTCGATTTTCTGGGATGTCCACCTGAGGCCATGGGGGCCCTTCATGCGGCCTCGTCAAGACGTGCCTGGTGGGCGGTTGGGACTCGACAACCCTCGAACGCACAGGGTTGGGCCCGGAAATGGGCAGAGAATCCGGTTGCGGCTCGGGACGAGTGCCTCGGTTGGTGCGAACAGATGGGTGTGCCAGCCCCGGAGCCGTCCCGAATGGGCGCGTTTTCTCGATTCACTGATCTGCGTGGCGACGGCCGACTCGAGGTCGTGTCCGCGCGGGTCGAGCTCCTCGAGATTCTCTGGCCCGATCTCCCTCCATCGCACCCTTTGGTCGTAGCGGAGTCCAGCGCGCTCCTTGATCGAATCCATGAGGCCCCCAGAAGCCCGCGGCCACTCTGGGCAGTCAGAAGCTTGATTTCCAGGCCCATCGTTCAGAAGCGCTCGAGCTCAGACCCGGAGTTTTCGAAAGCGGTCGTTTCGGTCGCGAGGGCCCAACTGAGGGATCGAATCGCCGACGAACTTCGGGCGAAACTTCCGGACATCTCCAGCCTGCTTCAAGATACGAACCTGGGACACGATGCCCTAAGCTTGTTGCGAGAGGCGATTCGTCTCGAGGTCGACCGAACGGGTCCTGAACCCATCTTGGACCTCGTTTCGGCCTTCCTCACATCAGACGACAACCGGATGTTCGACGTCGTGCTGGAAGCATGCCCGGCCCGCGATCGGGTAGGGCTGCTGAAGAAGCTAGAGAAACGCGAGGCCCACAAGGCCGCGCAGTGGGCTTCCAAACTCGCCGTTCGGGTCTCCGACTGGACGCTGGCATCGGCCGCTGCACTCATGCTCGAAGGCGAGTCGGGAGCCCTGGTTCGACTATCAGAGCTGGCTTCCCTCCACGCCTCGAACCTCGAGCCTTTGGGCGAGCTGCTTCGGTCCATGCCGGCGGCGCAGCGGCTGAAGTGGGGCTTGGGCGAGGTGCGACCTGCCCTTCGTGAGCTTGCCGAGCGAGTGGGGATCCAAGCCGTTGCAGAACTGTCGGCCGACGAGCTCGACGGAGTCGACATCGAAGCCCTGCCCGATCTCTCACGGGCCGAGCGACTCATCACGTGCGTGGAGCTCTCGCAGCTTGCGGACGGTTCGAAACGTGCGCGGGCGTTGTTCACCGCGATTGCGCGGTGGTCCACGAGCGCCGCTGAGTCTGTCTTGGCCCTCCTTGCCACGGCCGATCGTACGGACCTCTACACGTTCGGAACTTGGATCGATTTGAATCTTCTTGGTTCCGACCAGCTTGGCGCAGCAAAAATCGGGGCACGGAAGTTATTTCGCGGCGCTACGTACCGAATCATCAAAGCCCTGGCGACGGGTGACATGAACGTGGCACGAGCCCTACTCGACCGAGAGCCTTTCCGGGACGCCATCCTGGCCCGCACGCTCGATCGCACGCACCTAGACGACTTGGGCGATCACGGCCTTCGGACCGTGCTCGAATGTGCCCGCACGTCGTGGGGCGATCGCGAAAGTGTGCGGGTCACTTTCGTATCGCAGCTCCTTCGAGCGGCGAGCCGAGTCCAGATCGAGGCCGCCGCGCCCGAGCTCATTTCGATCTTCGGGTCGGTCTCCGACTCTCGCGCCCGCCGCCGACTCGCGATCGCAGTGACTTCCGCGGCCAGACGAGTCGCGGCCAACTCGCCGCAGCTGGTGTCAACTTACTTCGCGGCAGCCCACGACGCGGTCTCAGCCAACGACGACGACTACATGGGTACGCCTCGATTCGTGTGGGAATGGGATCGCGCCCGCGATTGGCGGCGCTGGCTCCTGATGACTTGGCAACAACGGGAGTGGGACGTCCTAGGACTCATCGAGATCATGAACCAGGACCGCCAGCTTTGCGCGCGGTTGGTTCGGCAGGCGGTGGAGGAATCCGAGCTCACGCCCCTAGTGGGTCAGGTGCGAGAGGGCGCGGGATCGAGTCCGAGCTTGCTCGAGGTGATAGCGCGAGCGCTGAAATAGCCTACACGTCGCCAAAGAGCAGCCATCGAAGCGGTTGGGCGACGTCCCCGCGGTGAAGCAAGCCCCTCGAGTCCTCTCGCACGGAGAATCCGCCAGGATGGCTCAGATAGCGCTTCCGATAGGATTCATCACGCAAGTCGCCCCCAGTGGCGGAGAGTCCGAAAGCCATGACATCCTCGGGTTGAAAGTTGGCCCAACAATAGTCTGCCAAGAGTGGGGCGCCTTCTCTAAGCGCTCGTTCGGGGCCAAAGGTTGAATCGAAGCGGTCCCAAGCAGAGAAGAGCACGGCGACTCTCTGAGTTCCCGGAGGAGGCCGTTCGGCCGGATCAAGGCCGCGGTGATGCCGGATGAATTGCAGCACCTCGATGAGATCGAGGAGCTTGGGGACGAGCACGGGGCCGTCCGAATGCGCGGGTGGGGGCCGATCGGGTTCGTGTCGCGCCCCAGGACCATAGACAGACTCGGGCTGGGAGGCCTGATCCGACGCCAGTTGCTCCGCGTGCCGGTGCTCGCCGCGCGGTTGCGTTGGTGAGTTTCGCTTCAACGTCGCGGCGCCGGACGTGGGCATTTGATCCAGCTGCACGAAAAGGCAGTAGCTCGAAGCTTCCCGCTGGGCTTGCCAGTCATCCGTCCAGGACGTCGTTCGGTTCTTAAATAGGTGCTGAATCTGCTCGCCGCCAAAGTCCGCGAGGTCCAATTTCACACGGGTCACCTCCTCACGAACCCGAACATCGAGCTCGAGGTCGATGAGGGTCCGCGTGCTCATCGCCGTGTGGTCGGGATATCGGCCGTCGAGGAGCGGATCCGTAAGTTGCCGCAGCACCGAGGCATTCTCCGGTAGGCAATATCGGTTAATTCCATCGATCGCGCGGCGATCGAGCCCGTCCGCGAGAGAGCCGATGAAGGTCGACTTACCGCTCCCCGGTCCTCCCAGGATTGAGATCCGCACGCGGGTCATCGCACACGCCTCATTCTCTCGAACCAACTCGCCGCCGGCTCGACGATTGGGCGCTCGACCAATAGAGCTCGCGGTCTGGAATCCGCGTGGCGCATGAGGAACGCGAACGGTTCGACGACACCGATGGGCTGTCCGTCGGAGAGCGGTCGAGGAAACGAGGCGCACCCAAATGCGGCAATCTCGAGACCGGAAATCCGCGCTCCCATGAGGGCGCCAAAGCAGCGCGAAGCCCTGCGGCCCAGTTCGCCCCAATCCTTCGCATCCGTGCTCGCTTTGGAGGTGATGATCGGCGGCTCGGCAAGCTTGTCGATCTTGGAGAATACCAGTCCAAGCCCACGAGCGGAGCGCTGGAGCTCGACAGCGCGCTCGATCAGATACGAGGTATCGCGGTCGTAGCGGAGGCCACTAGGGGACATGAGCTCTGCTGAGTCCACAACCACCAAGATCCCGTTGGCGCGATTCATGAATTGGATATTGCGAACGCTCCTGGGTGCATCAGCCCATGTCGCGAGTGTCTCGCCAGACAGATCTGTCAAAATGACATCCACGTGCCGATTATCCCAATTCGACTCGGGTCGAAGTCCGAGATGCACGTACTGCCCTTCCGCGTCCAAAGGAGTGTGAGGAACAATGTCTCCGTCCCCATGCCACGAGGCAGCGTGGTCGGTGAGATCTTGGAGCGCTCGAAGGGTGCGACTGGAGGCGAAGCGGTAGGCAAATCCATCGCGTTGGCCGTTGGCCAGTCGGAGGAAGAAAGACGCAATCAAGGTCGTCTTGCCTGAGCCTCTTGCGCCGAGGAGTCCGAACAATCGAGCGGGTGAGCGCCAGAGCGCGGCTTCGATCTCTCGTGCGTTCAGGCGATCGCCGCCCCATGGAGCAGGGCGCCCGCCGGCCTCGACCAAGGCCGGCAGGTCGGACTCGCCACGAATCAGGTCGGGACAGTCGGCAGCCGGATTCGTGAACTCGGCTTCTCGCGCACATCGGCCGCCGTCCGCGAGAGTGCAGAGCCGGTTGCGACAACCTCGGGGCGCACTCATAGAGTCACTCCTTCGCAGAATCGAGAGCGCGCGCCAGCATGTGCTCCCTCAAAACCCAGGTGGCCCACTCGCCGCGGTCGATTGCGATGTCCAAATCCAGGCCCAAAACTGCCAGGTCGCCGAGACCGGAGTCAGCGTACCGGGCCCAAATCATTAAAGCAGGGAGGCCCGTGCAGTCGGATGCAACGAATCTTCGTACCTTCGCGCTGATCTTGGGAAATTCCTGAGTGGCACCGAACGCTTCGTGAAGGGCGGCGTGCTGTGAATTGATCCACTCTCGAATCGAGCGCTTCTGCGAGGCGTCGTGGCCAACGGCGACCAGAGTCTCGATGAAGTAGGCTGCGGCAGGAGCGAGATCGGCCCAGGCGATCAGCGCGGCGCTGTCGAAGGCTGCCAGCCAGAGCACTAGCTCAGGATCGGCGATCCTTCGATAGGGCTGACGGAGCACCGGTGAATACCGAGCCTGACCCCACCACAACAATTCGAACCGAGCAGGAGCGTGTATGGGCGGGCGAGAACGTTTCCACAGCTCCGTCTCGCTCGCGTTGATCGACTCGAAGGCCTGAATCAACTTCGGAGCGAATGTTGGGAATGGATGGTTGCCTCCTTGCCAGGATCTCAAGGTCGTGACGACATCGGTCAGCACTTGCAACCTCGAACTCACCCTCGCTGAGTCTTTCGACTCCCAGGCAGGGGCGTGTTTGAGCGCGCGAGAACGTTTCCACAGCTCCGTCTCGCTCGCGTTGATCGACTCGAAGGCTTGAATCAACTTCGGAGCGAATGTCGGGAATGGATGGTTGCCTCCCTGCAAGGACGTCAAGGTCGTGACGACATCGGTCAGCACCTGCGACGGTCCAAGGCCGTCGTCGGACGTAGGCGGCGCAGTGGTCGTCCCGCCCGCCGATTCGTGGCTCCAAAGGTCGATGGGCTCGGACCTGGTTCCGAGGAAGGCGCTGCGAAGCAGCTCCGCGACGCCTCCGTCCTCGGATACGGGCCAAGCGGCGATGATCATGGCCTGAAGAAGTCGAGAGCTCCCCCATGAGGAGTCGAGAGAGGTCCAGAAAGGACGTGCTACCTCGCGAATCTCGGCCCAGCATGCGCGCTTAGATCCACCCGGTGTCTCAGCGTCAACGAGTAAGCACTGAACCAGCCGAACGAGGCTGGTCCGACCGAGCGAGGCCATCCATCTCTCGATAGCGCCAAGCGCGGCGAGCCTTGCTTTGCTCGTGCCCTCGTCTGCGCGCTCCAAGCTCCAGGCGTCGCGAAGCGCAAGAAATCGTTGTACGACTCGTTCTGAAGCGTCGCTCATGAATTCTGGCGTCCCCAGCCGTGCTCGAATACGCTGAACACAGCGAGCCGCGCAACGAGAACTTGCGATGATATCGGAGACTCAAGGTCCGGATGACGTGGGCGCGCATCCCGCCCCCGAGCTTGGGCTCGAGGTTGGGCCCGATCCGCACGCGCTCGATGAGCTCGAAGCGCACGTCGAAGACCAGCTCACGGCGCTGGGCAGCTCGGCCGAACCTAACGATTTTGACGAGCTTCACGCGTGGGCTCGGCAACATGCGATCGAGCGTCGACTGAGCCTGAAAGCGCCTCCAATCGACCCGTCCGAAGGCCGTTCGTCGGCGTTCGGGATTCTGTGCTTACTCGACAGTCTGCGTGGACAGCCGTTGCGCTCATTCGCCACAGCGCGAGCGGGTTACGCGTTCGACGAGCAGGCCCTGGTACTCCCAGCGTTTGCGACGCAAATCGCCGCGCCGGACGCGGCGTTGTTCGAGGATCTGTGGACGGTCGATGCAGCCGTGCTGCGAGGGAGCACACCCATCGATCGCGCGCTCGCCTGGCTCGAAAGCCCAGGCCGACGGATCATCGAAGATATCAGCGTGCTCGCGGAGTCCCCGGGGAAGCGGATCGGCCCTACGGACTGGACACTCGACCGGATCTACCTCGCAGCGGGCGCAACGGATCCGCGCCCCGACGCAGCGGGATGGCGCGAGCTCCACGACGCCGTGCCGGGTGGCCGCTATCGGCGATGGACCCCGGCAAAGGACGCGGAGTTGCGGGCGCTCCAAGTTTTCGAGCACGGCGAGCCTGTTTCGTTGCGGGGGGCGGCCCTCCGATGGCTCATCGATCACGCGGGCCGGGACGCTGAGCGCCTCGTGGTGCTTCGAAAGGCCTTGGAAGCTCTGGACGAGAGCGCCCCCGATGAGCTCGGCCTACGCTGCCTCTCGCACGCCGTGTGGCTCACGGCAGGAGACAAAGCGCCCGGACGGGTGCAGCGGGTGTGGGACGTCGCTCTTTGGCTCGAGCGAAGCCTGTGCTTGAGCCCCTACTACGGCCAAGATCGAGCGGCGCTCACGGCACGAATAGCGTCGTTACAGCATCGGCTTGGACTGGCATCCACCACGACTCAGACCGCGGAGGCAGGGGTGCTTGGCACCATCGAGGAGACCGGAATCCTCGCTGCGGTGGCCCTCTGTGTGGACGCGACCGCGATGCATCCAACCCCGCTTGCGCTCGTGGAGCGACTTCGTTCGATCACGGGGGTACAGACGGTGCATCAGCTCGCGCTCGCACCCACCGCTGCTCGTTGCCTAGAAGAGCTGGAGTGGCCGAGGACCGCGGAGGCGACGTTGGACGCCGTACCTGCGTATGCGGCGGCGCAGTTGATGACCGAGCTGAAGCTCGATTGGCTGACGAAAGCGTCCCCCGAAGTCCGGAGCGAGCGATTCGCGCTGCTCGCGCAGCCCGACAGGCGCTGGTGGCTGGCCCGCGCGCTCTACGTCGAGCGACATGGGCTGACGTCGGCAGACCGGGAGATTCTCGTGACGTGGTGGACGGAGCAAGCGTCGAAAGCAGATCGCGGCGAGGCGACGGAGAAGCGCCTCCTGGCAACTGTAGCTTCAGCGATCACGCCGGCGCTCACGGACGAGCAGCTTCGCGTCGCGCTCGCGCTTGCCTTGGGGAGTGATGGACGATGGCCTGCCTTCATTCTCGACGCCTATGCGGAGTCCGCGATCAGCAGCGGGAGGCTCGAAGCTGCGGCGCTGTCGCTCGAGGCGCTCGAGTCGGTCGCCAACGGGACAACGGAGCGAAAACCGACTGACGAGGACAAGCTCAACGCCGGATTGTTCGCGCTGCGCAGACTTTCAGCAGCGCCGGCCATGCCTGGACACGCCGCGCGCCTTCGCCGGCTGGTCGGTTTGTTCGAGCACCCGCCGTTTCGACAGCATGTTGGCCTACGACGTGAGCTGTTGCGACTGAAGTTGGTTCGACCTAGAGAAGAGGCGTGACGAGGGTTCGTGTTGCTTCGTTCCACTCGGTGAAGGGCGGAGTGGGCAAGTCGACGCTCGCAGTGCTCGCCGCCGCACAACTAGCTCGTGCCTCTGAGACCCAGCGTGTCTGGCTCGTCGATCTCGACCTCACTGGAACGAGCCTGGCCGACGTCCTCCCGCTGGAGGCGCCCGACCTCGCCGGGACGTCTCGCGCCTTCGACCTGCGCGCTCCGGACTGGTCCGGCGCCTATCTCAGTGTCGAAGAGACGCGGGCTCGAATCGACGAGCGAGAGAACGAGCCACGCCCAGACAGCTACGACCGCGCGAACGCCGTGCCGTTTCTCAACGACTACTTCATGTTCGCGACGCCAACGTCCAGCCATGACGTCCCGATTCGTCATTTCGAGTGGCGCCTGCACGCTGGCCCACCGAACCTCTCCGTGCTGCCTAGCAGCGCGCTCCCGGTCGATCTGGATCATACCGTTCCGCTGGTTTACGACGAGGACCACTCCGCCTTCATCGAAGCGCGCCTCGAGTGGATGCTCGACGACATCATTGGGACGACGCCCGAATCGAACGAAATCTCGCTCGTGTTCGACACGCCTCCCTCGATTCCCGGACTTTCTCGGGCCGTGTTGAGTTTGGCGTTTCGCTTGTCGCGCGGTCGGAAGGTTGCCCTGGCCGAAGATGACTTCATCCCACCCAAGCTGGAGAACGCGGAGGTGGTGTGGAGCGTCTTCTTCGTTTCCACCCCGGACACCCAGGACCTGCGAGCCGCAGCCCGATGGCTTGGCAGGATTCCGGAGGAGAACAAAGACATAGTCACAGTTTTGCTGAACCGATTTCCGCCTGGCGACCCTGCTCAGCTTCGGCGGGAGATCGAGGAGAGGCTGGCCGAGTACGCCAGCCCATTGCTGGAGAAGTACAGGTCCGTAGGCGAGAGCTCGGCGCTGCAACTGTTTCGAACTGCGAGCCCCACCCTTCCCAGGACACCGGACTGCTTGGCCGGATGGCTCGGCGAAGCCGACAGCATCCCATGAATGCCGTAAGCTTGACCGACTTCGGGCAGCAGCGGATCCGCGGCCAACATCCGAGCACGCACGGCCTGAGGCAACGGAGCGACCTGCCCCTACCGCACATCGTGACGCGCAACCCCGCCCGCCCTGCACGCCAAATCGTCGCGCCAGAGTCGATCACCTGGCGACGGAGTCTCCCTTCGATGATCGACCGCCCCGGACGCGTTCAGAACATTCAGGCGTACTGCGCGCGAGTCGAAACGACCGATGAAGCGTTCGTGTATCTCGCTCTCGCGGAAGCTCCGAATGGAATTCGAACGTGGGCGGCTGTGCCGCTTCACGAAATCGAGTGCGTGAGTCGGGATGAGCTTCTCGACGCACGCCCTGGCGACTTCTGGACGGTATGGACTTGGTCGGATGACGGCCGGGATCGTCTTTTCGTCGAGGTCGCGACACCCACGGCACCGACGCTCCAGGAACAAGTCGAGCTGGACGACCTGATCGAGCGCCTCAAACTGTCGTCCCCGTGACGAACGGAGATCATGCGCGGGGCGTGCTGCTGCTCCCTGCGCCGAAGAGGGTGGCCTCGTTTGCGAAGGAGGACCTCCGTACCAACCTGTTGTGGGTCATCACTTTTGGTCCCGGCCACGGCGAAGCCATCGTCGTTCGTTTTCCCAGCGGCGCTGTCGGCGTCATCGACGGCTGCGTCACGCCTCAGAAGCCTGACGGGTCGGACGATCCGGTTCGATCGCTTCTCAGAGAGCTCGGCGTTACCTGGCTCGAATTCGTTTGTCTGACCCATCCGCATGGAGACCACTTTGCGGGCCTCACTGAGCTCCTCGGCGCGTTCGAGGGACGCGTCCGGCAGCTTTGGTATGTCTCGACACTCACGACGGCCTACGTCGACGCACTCGATCGGTTGATTACGGCAAACGGAGAGGATCGTAAAACCTCCGGGTTGGACAAACCAAAGCAAAGAGCCAGAGTGTTCGAGACAATTCGCAGCGCGGTGCAAGGAGGGGCAGATCTGAGGCTGCTCACCTCCGGCGTCGATCTGACGTTCGAACGCGAGGTGAAGGTCCACGCGCTCGGACCGTCATCCCATGATCTCGAGCGCTCGCACGAGGCCTTGATCCGCGCGCTGCTTGCTCTGAAGCGAGACGGAAGACCGCCCAAAGACTTCGATCCCAACGAGCTCAGCGCAGCCTTGGCGTTGAGTTACGGCACGTCTCAGGTCGTCCTGGGGGGCGACATGATCCGAGGCCGCAATGCTCGCCAGGGGTGGCGGTATGCGGCGGCATACTTGCGGAGGCCCGGCGATGAGATCGGATCCGTCTGTCGCATGCTCAAAGTGCCTCACCACGGCTCGGAGGGCGCGCATGAGCCCGAGGTCTCGGCGCGACTTGCGCCCGAGCTGGCGGTGATCACGCCGTTCAATCGTGCTGCAGGGCAGAAGCCGCCGCGAGAAGGCGAGCTCCTGCGAGTTCGAGCCAACTCGCAAATGACGGTCGTAACGAGCCCACCTCAGTGGCTCACGAGCGAATCCGCGATCCAGCCTCTGCCCCGGCCGATGATCCGACGCCGCGCGAAATCACGTAACCGTGCCCTGACCGTCGACCACGAAGGGCCGCGATACAGCGGAGTTGCCGTCGGAGTCGGGGCCCGCGGGATCGAACAAGTGATTCTCGCTGGCAATGCTTCCTTCTATGAGCGAGCCGGGCTCGACCCGTCGCGGCTCTTCGCGCTCCTCTGTGGGTAGGTTGAACTCGACCCCGAGGTCTGGTAGCACGTGCATCAAAGGAGGGATGACATGAGCAAGAAGAAATCCGTGCCGCAATCGGCCGAGCCTGTCGACGAGGTAACCGTAGAGGAAATTGACGAGCTCGATGAGCTGAGCCCGACCTCTCTCGTCAAAGACGACCGTCTGCTCCTCGACCGCAGCATGCGGTTCCTCGTATCGATCCAAACGCGCCGCTTCGTGGCCCGCGCTCGGCGCGAAGGATACTCCGCTGCCGAGCACACCGAAGGGTGGCGTTTGTGGAAAGCCGCTTCCGGCTCGGACAGGCCGCTCGACCATTGGCTCTACGAGGAGAAGGAGCAGTCGGTCATCGGCGAGCCACCCGCGCTCGGCGCGACGCTGCAGGCGCTCGATGATTTCGAAAACATGTGGTTCCCGCGGACCCGCATGATCATTGCGCGCGTGGTTCCGGCGAGCGAGCGCGAGGCGTTTCTCAACGGATTCTTTGCGAATCTCAGCCAGCAGCCCCTCGGTCCCAGCGTGGTGGGTTCGGTTCGAACCTTCCTGAGCCGCGTCGACGGCCTCGCCTCCAGCTCCAGCGAGCACGCGAAAGCGGTTCGCAAGGTGCTCGCGAGCCGCGGGCTGACCGACGCCAGGTTGGCTCGAGTGCGGGCTCTGCTCGACGAGGCCGAAGGACAGGGAGCGGAGGTGCCCACGCGCCCCGATAGCGCCGCCGAGGTCGGTGCTGCCCAGGTCGCGCAGCAAGAAGCGCTCGCCGCGCTCCGGGCCTGGTTCGTCGACTGGGCCACGACCCTGCGCACCGCGTTCAACGTCAATGACCGCATTCAGCTCGGCTTGACTCGCGTTCGGCGCAAGAAGGCCCTTCCGCAAGAAGAGTGACGTCTGCGCCCAACGATGAGCTCCTTCCAACGCCTCGACACCTTCGAACAGCTTCACATCGTCTCGGACCTCCACATCGGGGGGCCTCCAGGCGGCCGCATCTTCGGCCAACCTGAAGTCCTCGCGCAGGTCGTCAACCACCTCGCTTCAGTCGACCCGGCTCGAGCCGTCGGGCTGATCCTCAACGGTGACATCGTCGACTTCCTCCTCGGCCCCGACGCCGTGTACTTCGACCCCATCACGGCCGTCGCGAAGTTGGAGCGTGCGTTCGCACCGCCGTTTCGTCAGGTCCTCGAAGCGCTGGCGCGGTTCGTCGACAGACCGAACCGAAGACTGATCCTCGTCATCGGCAACCACGATCTCGAGCTGGCCCTGCCTGAGAGTCAGGCTTGGCTGACGCATGAGCTGACGAAACAGTCCGAGGAGTCCGAGCGCGCGCGGGCCCGCATCAGTTGGTGTTTGGACGGTTGCGGCTACGCCGCCTTGGTAGGCGGCCACCGCGTCTTCGTGGTCCACGGCAACGACGTCGACGAATGGAACGTCGTGGACCACGAGGCGCTGCGCAAGGTCGTGAAGGCCACGACGATGGAAGTCGACCCGGTGAGCTGGAGCCCGAACGGGGGCACATCGCTGGTCGTCGACGTCATCAATCGCGCGAAGGAGCAGTACGCTTTCGTCGACTTGCTGAAGCCGGAGACCCCAACGGGCCCCGTGGGTGAGATATTAGCAACGCTCCCGCTCAGGGAGCTTCCCTTCAACGCCGCTCTGCGGAGCTACGCCCGCAAGCACTTCGACCGAGTGAGAATGAAATGGGGATGGCTCTCGGCTCCGGACGCGGCAGCGATCGCGAGCGCTCAGCCAGGCGCGACGGGAATGACGGGAGCGAGCTATCTCGAAGACGCGCAGCGAGAGCTCGACGCGGGGCGAGAGCCTACCGACCTGATCGGGCTCGACGCGGACGCGATCCTCGGGCTCGCGAACATTCTCTTTCGGCGGATCGAGCCCGGCGGCGACGTCAACGCCGCCCTACGTACGTCGCTCGAACAGCACCTCTCGGAAGTGGCAAAGACGTTCGACGTCGGGACCGAGGACGAGACCTTCGAGGCTCTCGACCGAGCCTGTGGTCCCGCCGCGTTCGTCGTGGCCGGGCACACCCACCTCGAACGTTCGATCCAACGGCGGCGCTTCAGCGGTCACTACTTCAACAGCGGTACGTGGATCCGACTCATCCGACTGAAGAGTTCCTGGCTGAAGGAGCCGGAGTTCACGCAGCTGCTAGACGCGCTGCACACCGGGACGCTCGAACGCCTCGTGCAGGGCGGCTACACCACTTGCTCCAACACCGTGGTCGCTATCGAGCGGCGTGGGAACGAAGTCATCGGTGAGCTGCGCCACGGTCACTCCGCACCAGCGGGGACCGAGCCCTGGGAAGCCGTTCCCAACACGCAGCGGCGCTTCACCGTGCGCGGAGAATGAGGCCATGCACATCAAGACTCTCCGTCTCGAGATCGTGCGCCAGGGTCCGAGCCACAATCAGTTGCTCTCGCCTCTGACTCCGTATCTGGCGCTCTGCGGCAACAACGACGCCGAGGTCGTCCATTTTGGCGCCGAGCACGCGCAGTTTGGACGAAGGCTGGAGGCGCTCACCCAAATGACCCACGGCGCCTTGGACGACGTGTCCGAAGACGTCAGTCGTTTCTTGGCGGGGATCAGGTCGCTTGGAAGCTCGCTGACCGCGCTGTCTCAGGGCAACACGGGCAACGCGCTCGTGCACCTGAGATGTATCATCTCGCCTGCGGAGCTCGCGGCCGTTCCGTTCGAGCTCGCATTGGCGCCACCCGGCTTTCCAGCGGCAGGCCAGCGCTTGTCACTTCAGGGTGTGGTGCCCCTCGCGCTCACGCGAGAGGTCCGGCGCGTACCCGCGAGCGTCGTTCGCTGGCCAGACGAACCAAGAATCTTGTTCGCGGCAGCAACCCACGGACAACTGCCGCCCGTACCCATCCGCGCCCACGTCGCAGCGCTCCTGAAGGCCTTCAAGCCGTGGGTCGAGTCGAACGAGCCGAAGACGCTCGAGCGGCACATCTCGAACGAGCCGAAGACGCTCGAGCGGCACATCACGGTCATCGACCGAGCCTCACTCTCGTCGATCCACCGGGCGTGCAGCCGCGAACGCTACACCCACGTGCATATCTTGGCGCATGGCGCTCCGCTCGAGCGACCCTCAGGACAGCAGAAGTTCGGTTTGGCGCTGCACGACGATCGCGAGGGTGTGGATGTCGTGGACGGATCGCGCCTCGCAAGCGCGGTGAGGGCTCGCGCGACCGGCGACGACTTCGAGCTTCCTGCCGTCATGACGATCGCGAGCTGCGACAGCGGAAACGCCGGCTCGGTCCTGACGCCGGATGCGAGCATCGCGCACCAGCTCCACGAGGCAGGGGTGCCCTTCGTCATCGCCTCGCAGTTTCCGCTCTCCGTGATCGGCTCGGTCGTCATGACCGAGCTGGTGTACTCCGAGCTGCTGGCCGGTTCGGATCCGAGAGTGCTCGTGCACGCGCTGAGGCAGAAGCTCCACGTCGAGTGCCGAAAAACGAACGATTGGGCGAGCGTCGTGGCGTACGCCGCGCTGCCAAAAGACATCGACGCGCAGGTGCTGTCCGCGCGTCTCACGCGAACACGACGACGCGTTCGCGTGGCAATCCGTCGGAACGAGACGGCGTCAGGTCCCACCAAGGAGGCCCAGGGGAAGGAGGCCGCGGAGAGTTTGCTCGATGCAGTGAGAATCCTCGACGCGCTCGCCACTCGGTCGCCTGGGCGGCGGGACCGAGCGCTTGCTCATGGGGCGCTCGCCAGCGCCTACAAGCAGCTCGGGATGTCGACCGACGCGACCGACGCGTACGAGGCGGCGTTCCGGTCAGATCCAACGCAAGAGTGGGCGGCCGTTCAAAGGCTGGCCCTGTTGGCGAAGGGTGGGGACGAGGATCCCGCGGAGTACCTCGAGTGGTGGACGTCGGCCCACTTGATTGCCAGACAGAACGCCGAGTCGCCGGACCCGCAGACGCGCGTTTGGGCCCTCAACAGCCTCGTCGAGCTTGCGGTGCTCGCTCAGCGCCTCCCGGATACTCACCCTGCGCGGACCAACGCGAGACAGGACGCGCTCGCGGCGCTGAGTCGGCTGTGCAAGCTCGAGGACCGGCCCATTCACTTCGTCATGGACCTCCACTGCCTCCGCGAACAGCTCGAACGCTACACGGAATGGTGGAAAGACGACGCGGCGCGACGATCGCTGCCCGACGAGCTCGCCGCGAAGCTGGTCCAACCCGCTGTGGTCTGATACTCGCGGGGTCATGTTCGATGCCGAGATTCGGGGGCTCGCCCACGCGATCATCACCACGGCCAAGCGTCGCCACCTGCGGCTCGTCACTGCGGAGTCCTGCACCGGCGGACTCATCGTCGGCGCGCTGACTTCGATCCCGGGCTCGTCCAACGTCATCGATCGCAGCTTCGTCGTGTACTCTCGTGCTGCGAAATCCGAGATCCTGGGCGTGCCGCCCGAGTTGATCGACCGTTTCGGCGTGGTGTCGGCAGAAACGGCGGCCGCGATGGCCCAGGGAGCCCTCAAAGCGGCGGGCTCGGCAGCGTCCGTGGCAATATCGGTGACGGGCGTTGCAGGCCCCGGACCTAGCGGGCCGAACGAGCCAGCCGGTCTCGTATTCGTGGGCTTTTCGGACGGAGAGGAAACCGTCGTCCGGAAGCTCGAGCTCGGAGACATCGGGCGCGAGCTCGTTCGACGAGCGGCGGTTCACTCCGCTCTCGAGCTCGTTCGAGACGAGCTCGGAGCGTGACAACACGACTTGCAGCGACGAACGCAACGCGCCATCGTGCCGCTCCACGCGGGGACCGCGTGGTGAACGGAGAAGGGGACTGATGAAGATCGCATCCAGCAAAGTGCCGAGCCAGCTCGTCGTCAATCAGTGGGACATCCTTGTGAACGTCGAAGCCGGTGCGGGAGAGCAAATCAAGAGAGTCCGGGTCGTGCTGAATGGCATCCAACTCGAGGACGCTGACTTGGACGAACCTACCGCCTATTATTCGAGTCAGTTCAACGATCGCGGTTCGGCTTCCACGAACCGGCTCGTCGTGACGGCCTTCGACGTGAAGGGTGTACAGACGCGGGCCGAAAATCGATGGAGCTGAGTTTCGGCAAATCTAGGTGCGGAGCACGAGGACCGGCGGTCCTTCGGGAAAAAGGTGCACCTCTTCCGCCTCGACTTGCCGCCCCATCGCCACTGTCGCCTTGTCGATGAGGATCAGAACGGCGTTGCCGTCGCCGAGCCTATCGATCTGAGCAAGCCACTCCCCGCGAATGGGTTCGTCGAATCGTAGGTCGACGAACCATAGCCTGGGTCGGTTGGGCTGCGGCGGGTCCCAGCGGCGAAAAGCCCACCGCCGAGCGCAGGCGAAAATGGCCGCGGCAGTCGCAAACTCGGGATCCCGAAGTTCCGAGATCCACTTCGTGGACGCAAGGCGCCAGTATCTCGCGAACTGTTGGAGGAATTCGAACGGAGATTCGAACGGAGTTGTCGACTCTTCTTTACGGGCAGGCACCTTCGAGAAGAGCGCGCGCCCAATCCTCGGTGCAAACCGGCCTCGGAACTCGCGCGAGCGACGCGCGAGCGAATCCCACGCGTCTCTCAGGCGCTGCGGATCCCTGCTGAGCACACTCCACTGGGCCCGCGCGTCATCGCTCGGCGCTTCGGTGAGTGATTTGAACGGCTCGCGGTCGGCCGCGCTCAGCCCCAGGAATATCGCGGCGAGCTCGTCCCGAAGCTCCAACAACCAGCCGCCTTCGGATCGCGTCCGAGGCTTGAGCGCAAAGACGCCCCGATACCCATCTGCTGAGCTCGAGGGAAAGACGGTGGCGTCTGGAACCCAGGCGTCGCCGGCCTCACCGAACCTCCACGCGGTCAGCCGGAGCTGGTTCACAGAGAAGTCGATCTCACCCGTGAAGCAACCATTCGGCCACTGGCTTCCTTGGTACGCGGCGGGCGCCGCGACCTCGAGGTAGCCGCCACGGGGCGTGATCGAGGCGCGAATCTTGTCCTTGTGCAGGTGGCCGCGGAGCACGAGCTCGAAGTGCCGCTCGAGGATGTTCTCCGCCTCATAGCGGTCCGCCAGATCTTCGGTCGGATGATGGAAGAGCGCGATGGCCAAGTCCACGTCAGCCTCGGCGAGGCGGTCGACCGCAGCCTTCAGATTTGGCTCGCCCAGCCACAGGTTCTCGTGATCGTCCTCGCCCTGAGCAAACCACGCCGAGTTCAGGGAGGCGATACCCAAGCGGCGGCCCCTGACTTCGACGAGCTCCACGGCGTTCGCGCCGGTACCCAGACCAAAAGGTCGCGCACCGAAATTCCGGGCGAAGTCTCGATAACCTGCGAGCTTCTCCAGATGGAATCTCTGGTTGTGCGGCTCGAGAAAAAAGTCGCGCTTCGTGTCCTCGTCGAGCGTGCGCCGAAGCCACCGCCCACAGCCTCGGTCCACGTCGTGGTTTCCAGGCACCATGAAGAGTTTGGTGGAGTCGAGGCCAGTGGCCGTGAGCAGCCTATTCAGGAACGACTTGACCTCTTCGTACTCTGCGCTGCTTCCTGAATAAGCGAGATCGCCCGAGACGAAAATCAGATCGAGCCTGTCGTCGTTGCGTCGCTGCTTCACCATCTCGATCAAGCCGTCGAGGGTTCGCGCCTGGTCGTACTTGTTCGAGGCTTTGGGCCGCAGGTGAAGGTCGGACAGGTGGAGAAATCGGATGAGCTCCGGCGCCGGGACAACGTTGATATCGAGCCCGACAGATATCGCTCTTGGACGGGGCACCTCTGCGAGCTCGTCCGCGGGGACTTCGTACCAGGTCGAAACCCAGGTGACCAAGTCCGGGGCCATCGCTCGTACGCCCTGCTCCGTTCGAGCCGAAAGCACGAGGAGCAGCGGACCGGTGAGTTGCTTGAGAAGCTCCCGCTTGGCGTTCCATCCGGGGGCCAGGGCGCGCATGGCGAGGTCGTTGGAGGGCCGAATGGGCACCACCAGCGGGAACCCATTGGCCTCCTCACTCAGCGAGAGCCACTGCTCCGGACCCGTGTCGTCCGCCACAGGAGCGACGAAGGCGTCGCGGCCTCGCGCCGAAAGGTGATCCGCGATCATCGCGGCGACCGCCTCAGGATCGAAGCGATCGGGCCCCACGAGCCCAACTACGGTGCCCACGCCCTCGCTCAGGCCGAGTCGCGCGGCGAGGTCTGTGAGGAAGGACTCGACCGTCATGACTTCGCAAGATCGCCGGCGCGCGCCGACCTCTCGAGCTGCCTGAGGAGCATCTGGACCGGACCCGGCAACAAGTACCACGCCTGGCCGTTTCGCAGCTCCATCGCCCACAGGCCGTAGAGCAGCATCCGGGCAACGTCGTCGACGTTGTCCAGCTCGTGCACGTCCCGAATGCGCTGCAGGACGGGAAGAAACTTGGGCTGATACGCGCGGCGAAATGTCTCTCGCTGGTCCTCGATGGCCGCCTCGACGTGGTGTCTCTTGATTTGGCTGGCCTGCTGGACGGTAGCCTTCACGATGCTCGCCTGAATGAGCCGGGCGAGCTCACGGATGTTGCCGCAGGTGCTTTCGATCGCGCGGTCAATGGCGTCTTCGTCGACGAGAGCAGCATCGATCGAGCTCACCCGCGTCCGAACGATCTTGCCCAAGACTCCTCGACCCTCCCTGGACTCTCGAACGTTGCGCTGCTCGTCCAGTTCGAACGCTCGAACGGCAGGAAGAACGGCCGAGTCTGCGTTGTGATACTGCTCCGTGAGGATCGCGTAGTCGGGCTCGTAGACCATGGAGAGCGGGATGGTGAGTATGGTCGTGCCCGGCATGGACGCCATGGGCTTGATCTTGGCGCCGAGAAAAACCTCGCGGGCGCGGGCGGGCGGGAGCTTGTCGAGCCCGTCGAAGATGACGACCGGTCGGTGAGACGGTTCGTGAGACGACAGATCGCCGAGCAGGCCCTGCAACATCAATCCGGGGTCCGGCACGCCTTCCTGTCCACTCGACTCCCTGACGACTCTTCGAAGCGCCGCGTTGTCGCGCGCAGCCCGCAGAATGCTCGCGAAGGCGTCGGCAACTCCGGACGGAGTGGGTTGGGCCGACTGGGACCCAACGAGGGCGAGCCAATCGATCCCGCGTTGGAGCGTCGGGTCGTGAATGGGCAAACCGCGCGCGGAGATCTGGCGAATGAGCTCGACACAGGCCGCGATGTGGATCTCGGTCAGCGCCAAGTCCTGCACGGACGTGTCCGACTCCAGGTCGACGAAGGCAGCCACACGGCCATCGGCACGGAGGTCGTCGAGAACGGTGAGGAGCAGCGTCGTCTTCCCACATCCCGGCTGGCCGGCGACGAGGAGCTTGGCCTGATCGTTGAGACTCAGGGAGGCCATGAGCTGCGCACGGAAATCGGCGTGGGCTTCGCGCACGAAGAAGGCCCCGAGCGCGCCAGTTCCCGCTCCATCGTCACGGAACAGCGGATCGAAGAGGCGCATCAGGGCGCGATAGGAGTCGAGAGGAACCGTCACGCCAGGGCGATCTTACACTCGAGAAGGACGATTGCCAGTTCGAAGCCAAGGGCGTGGCATCTCGAACGCCGAACGTGGGGGCGCGGATTCGCTCCTGACGCGTTCCGCCTGGCTCCCGACGTGATCCCGCCGCCGTCGGACCCGTTCCCCGCGCCGCCGGACCTGATCCCGGCACGTCCCGACCCGCTCCCGGCACCGCCCGACTCGCTCCCCGCGACGCCCGGACCCGATCCCGCCGCTGCCGGACCGAGATGCACCGATGCACGCGCCTGGCCCATGCGACCACAGAAATCGCTGTTGCTCAGCGGCCTTCCTGACTAGTGTCCGTCCGCTTTGGCAAAGTCTTGGCGAGGCACGACTGAGTTCGGAGGGCTATCGCATCGTCTCGCGGTCACCGCCGGTGAAGACTTCGAACGCGCCGTCATCCCGCTGCTCAGGCTATTGGATCGCAATGTGACGTCGGCGCGCCTGCCGGGTGCCAATGCCATCGTCTTTGCCGACAGCGGACGGCACCCTCTGGTCGTTCAAGCGCTGGGCTTCGCGGCCCAGGAACTCGGCGAAGCTGAGATTCGACGCTGCCTGGATTCGATCGCCGCGTTCTCCGACTCTGGATCGACAGCAGCGCGCTACTTGGTGATCCACAACCGCGAAGGGCAGAACGCGGAGCTTCGCGAGCGCGTGGGCGCCGCCCTGCAGGGCCTCGTCGACGACGGCGCCGCACTCGACGCTCAGCTCTGGCACCGCCAGATTCTGGTAGACGAGGTAGGCAACGCGCTCGCCGAAATGGTCCGCGAGCAACTCGAGGACCTTGCACAGTCCACCGCACACTCGTTGTCCGAGTCGGCGGGAGCGATCGCGCGAGTGCCACTCGTCCGCGAGACGCTCGAGGTCGATGCCCATCGATTGAAGAGCACCCACGGACGCCGTGAGCTCGTGGGCGACCCCGCGCTCGAGCTTGCGCAGGCCGGGGACGCTCCCGTCTGTTTGGTGCTGGGAGGCTTTGGGTTCGGCAAGACCACGGCCATCGCGCGCCGCATCCTTCAGAAGGACTGGATGCCCGCCGTCATCTTGGGCGCTGCGATCGGAAAGGAGGTTATCGGTACGAAAGGCCTGCTCGAGCTGCTTCCCGTGCGGGACGCTGTCCTCGAGCTGCTGCCCGAGGACGACCGAAATTCGATCGGCCCGCTCCTGCGGCCGGTCATCGAATACGTACTGAAGAATCCGAACTTCGAGACGGTGCTCGTCGTCGATGGGCTCGACGAGTCTGCGTACCTCAGCCGACGCGGAGGACTCCAGCAGTTCTTCAACTCCGTACGCGGGCTCGGTGTACCAGTGTTGGCGTCAGTTCGGACAGAGCGTTGGAATACGTCCCGCGGCGACTTCGACGCCGCATTCGGAACGATCTCCCCGACCCGCAAGTCGGGCTCGCGGCAAATCGAAGTCATCGAGCTCGTAGACTGGGGGCCAGACCAAATGGTCGCGCTCGTTCAGACGAGAGCACGGCGTGAGGCGGTCAGCCCTTGGCAGCAAAGCCGTCTGGGCGAGCTCGCGGAGCTCTTTGAGGGCGGGGGCTACGAGAAGTACTTCAGCGACATCCCGCGGCGACCCCTCTTTCTCGACATGATTATCGACAACGCACTGGAGGAGGATCGAACTGGCCTCCGCGAAACGCGCCGCGCGGAGTTGGTGCGCGAGTGGGCCACGAACAAGCTACGACGCGACTTTCAGAATCCGCTCGGCACGCCTGGGGCCGCGAGCACTGGTCGCGCCCCGATCGTGGCGGGGGTTGAGGACAGCTCGTCCGCAGTCTCTGCGGCATGGCAACTTATGCGAGAGGCCGCCGTACTCATGACCAGCGCAGCCGAGGGTGAGCTCATCCTCGAGGGATCCTGTGCCTTCGAGGACCTGCAACGGGCGCGGCCAGAGCTCACTTCGGCGGACGCCCTCGTCACCAACTCGTTGCTCGAGCCTGTGGGACCGCGACGCCACCCAGCGGACTCTCTCCGCCTTCGATTCTCCCACCGCATGTTTCAGGAATTCTTCTTGGGTGAAGCACTTGCTCGTGGGGAGCCGCGTCTCCGAGGCCTGCGCATCTCGACCGAAATCCGAGTTTGGGAGGAGCAGATTCGGGACGATCTTCGCAACCTGGGGGCTCGCGTGGCCGAACCTCCGAAGTCTCTCACGATTCTCCATATCTCGGACCCTCAGTTTGGCCGCCGCCATCGCTTCGGGAAGGCTGCGCCGGGCCCGGACGCGGGTTGGGATTCTCTGAGCGCTCGTCTACGGACTGACTTGGAGGGCCTGCTGGCTCCGGAGCGACAGAGCATCGACCTCATCGTGGTAACCGGTGACCTCACCGAGACCGGCAGGGCGAGTGAGTTCTCGGAATTTCGGTCGTTCATCGACGACCTCCGCAACTCTCTGCGCCTCGACCGGAGCCGGGTTTTGGTCGTGCCGGGCAATCACGACGTGAATCGAGCCCTCTGCCAAGCGTACTTCTCCAAATGCGAGGGTGAAGAAGTCCCGCCCGAGCCGCCGTATTGGCCGAAGTGGGGACCCTACGCCGAGTTTTTTCGCAAGTTCCACGGCGAGCGATATTCGTTCTCCGAGTCGCGTCCCTACACACACTTCGAGCTGCCCGAGCTCTCGTTGGTCGTGGCCGGACTCAACACGACGATGGCGCACGGGACGACCGACCATCCTGGCTTCGTGGGTGAAGACCAGGCCCGCTGGTTCGCCCAGCGACTGAAGGAAGCGCGAGAGCGCAGACAATTCCGGCTCGTCCTGATGCACCACGACCGGGACGACACGGACGCAAGCGACTTCAAAGAGACGCGCCGTCATTTGACCTCGGAAGTGAACCTCGTCCTCCACGGTCACACTCATCTCGGATCGACGGACTGGTGGGACTCGGCCGTGCCAGTCCTCGCCACTGGGAGCGCCGGGGTGAATGCGAGCGCGCTCCCTCCGGAGGGACCCAACCAGTACCAGGTGTTGTCCATCACCGACGGAGGGTTCGTGCGACGCGGCCGAATGTACCTGGTCGACGAAAAACGCTTCGAGCGGGACCCGAGAATCGAAGAGACTTTCAAACCCGTCACCTGGAATGAGTGCCCTTTCACGCCGCAGCCGCAACCGCCTTCAGCACAGGCCCGGCAGCGCAGCGAGTCCATCACCACGGTCTCCCCGTCTCTCACCGAGGACGTCGGCACAGCTCCGGACACCGCGACCAAGAGGCTGATCCGAGCTGCGTTCGACCACATCGACGACCAACCGGAGATCGCGCGCGCTTCGTTCGCTTCGATTCTCGAGCTCTCGCTGACGCCGAGGGAGCGCGCCAGCACCACTCTGGGTCTCGCGCTCGCCCTGCTGTCGCTGCAGGACGTTGCTTCGGCCACCAAACGCCTCGAGGCCGTCGATGCGGCGGCGCTAGCGCCGGGGATGCGGCCCGCGTTGGTTCGCGCCCTCCTCGCGATCGAAGCGCTCGATCGTGCGCGCTCACTCCTTGCCTCCTATCCGTCGCCAGAAATGGCGCTGGCCCATACCCACTTGGCGATTCTCGAAGGGCAGCTCCCAGGTACCCCGGCAGGCTCCCCAGAGCTCGAGCTGTTGGTCGCGCGCCAGCTTCACAATCAGGGGCGATTTCGGGAGTCCGTGGCCCGCGCCCTCCCACTCGCGAATGACTTGCACAATCGCACGGAGAAGGTCGAGTGCCTGGACCTATTGATAGGGGCGCTCCTCGGGACGATATTCGATCTTCCATCCGACTCGAGCTCCATCCCAGATCCCATCACCGTCGGCGACCGGCAGGCTGTGATCGACGCCTGCGAGAGCCTCATCGGCGCCTTGAAATCAGAGGAGCTCGTCGGCGCTCTAGTCCCAACCTACAATGAACTGAAACGTCGATTCTCCTGGCTGACGATGGACCCAGATCACGCTCTCGATGCCCGGTCGCGTTCCGGGGAGGCATCCAGCAACGACGACCCGCCGCTCCTTGTGGCTGGCGACAGTCTTCCTGCGCCATCGGAATCCGCGCCGATAGAGCATCCAGAGAGTAGCAGCTTGCAGCAGAACGGAGGTCGCGAAGCCGGGGGATTCGACCTGCTCGAAAGGGGCCCGACCTGGTTCCGGCAACTCAATAACCTGCTCGGCTCTCGCGCTTCCAAAGACCGCGACGGTTTTGCCGATGGCGCCCTTGCGCTCGCCAATGCGTTCGAAGGCAAAGTGCCCCTCGACCATACGGCGGCCCAAGCCCTGTTATGGGTGGGGAGAGCTGCCGACGCACTCCCGCTGGCGCGGCGGGCCTTCGCCAACCTTCCTGCCCGCGGCATGCGGCTGTTGTTGGGCCAAATTCTGGCGAACGTCGAAGGGCATGAAGACGAAGCCTGGCAGGTCTTGGAGCCGCTCGCCGCCGTGTCCCTTCCGGCGACGATGTATCTGCTTGCCCTGGTTTGTGCCCGCTACAACCCCGCGCTGTCCGTGCCTTACTGGCGGAGATATCTCCAAACCAAGGCGGGTCACGCCGATTCTACCGCTCACCTGCAGTTTGCCGGCGTGCTGCTCCAGGTCGGCCCACGCCATGATGAGGCGTTTCAATTCCTCGAAGGCGTGCTGCGCAGGGCCGAGACCGTACCCTCACGTGAAATCGTCGCCGCCGCCCAACTGCTCCGCCTCGCCGGCCCCGATCATCCAGTGAGGAAGCACCTGACCGACGTGGCGCTCGCCGTGCTCGACGCCCGTTCGGATTCGGATGATGAGGCAAGGCGTGGGTCGTTCGCTCTCCGGCTCGACCGCCAGGTGTTGACTGCCGCAGACATCGGTCGCGCCCTGATTGACGACGTGCTGCGACCGGTGTCTCGAAGCCAGTTCGAAACCCTGCTCGAGATCACGGCCCAACTCACTCACAGCGCCTTCGATGCCTACGGGCGAGGGGAGATCGGCGCGCACGTGCTCGCACGATCGCTCGGCTCCTGCGTGGTCGTCTTCGAGAACCTGCGCGAGGGTCGAGCTCGTCTCCAGACGCCAGCCGTCTACCCGCCCTCAGGCGTCCTTTCACCCGAAGGCGAGCTGCTCATCGGTGCGCTGGAGCTCCACCTGCTGCATTCTCTCGAAGTCCTGCCGCAGCTCGAGCAACTCCTCAGCCCATCACGCCCCCTCGTTCTCTTCAGGGACGAGTACCAGCAAGTCATCACTGACGTGGAGTCGACGGAGTCCCGCCGAGATCGTTTTGGTCTCGCTCGGACGGAGGATCTCCTCGCCTGGATCGACGGGTCGGCGGCGCAGGGTAAGGTTGAGCTACTGTCGCGTAAGGAAGTTTCAGCCCGCGGCTTTCGCGAGCCGCCACGAGGCGCCATCGTGCGGCATCTCATCAGAAGCGGTGAGTTGGACGGCGCCGCGGCCCAGCGTTTGGCTCCCTCTGGTCGCCGTCGAGAAGACTCGGACGTTGCCGTTGACACCATTGTTCTCGGACCTGCGGTTCTTCAGTGGCTGCAGCAGGATCGCCTGCTCGACGCGGTTGCCCGCATTGCGCGCGTGATCGTACCAAGTGAATCCCACGAATCTCTCGGTCGCCTTCGCGCACTCCTCCGGGCGTGCGATCGTCGCGCCGACGTAGCGATGAGCTTGCATCGCTGGGTCGCGCGCGGGCTCGACGCAAAATGGCTGGCGCTGGACACGCGGCCGGTCCCTGCGCTCGCAGCCCGCGCCGGTCCGGTCGCGAAAGAGATCTGCGACCGATTGGCGGAGGCGTTCGCATACTATGAGTGGCTGATCGCAGAACCGCAGCGACAGTGGGTTTGCGCCGATTTCTTTGCTTGGTCGGTCTTTGCGGGCGGCGCACCCATCCGCCAAATCGCCGCGGCGATCGATTGGACCCGCGATGAGTACCTCCAGCAGGCGAAGAGATACCGGGCCGTGGCAGAACGTAAGGTATGCATTCCGACCCTTCTCGATAATCTGCCGACTCTGAATCAAGAGCAGCTCCGTGAACAGCTCGTCGAGCTCGGCTTCGAAGACGCCCTCCGGCCCTCGGATCTTCTACATCTCAATCGAAAGTGGACGAACCTCGACCTCCCGGAGCCGTCGCGCCGTCTCGAACGAGTCGAAGTGCGAGCGCGGGACCGAATCCACCCGGGCGGGTTCGTCGTCGCCATGACGCTGACCGAAACCTACGCGCGTGCATTCCGAGATGCGTGGGTGGCGGGCCCCGAGGAAGAGGCCAAGAGGCTAAGTCATGTGATCTTGCGCCGAATGCAGACGATCGAGACCATGCGAGCCGAGCGCTTGGCGCCCATGTTCTTCGACGATGTGCTTGCCGGGCTCGTCAGCCAGCCGCACGTCGTATTCAAGGAGGACGCAAACCGCCTGGCGCAGCTCGATACCGACGGCCCAATCGCAAGGATGTGGCAGTTCTTGCGAGAGTGGTCCGGAAGTCTCGGCCCAAGGCGTGCCGCTTACGCCCGTGCGCTGCAGAGCCTCCTGTGTTTCCTCGATGAGCAGGCGGAGCGCGAACCAAATCCAATCGGCTACGCACCCCTCTTCCTGGCGGTCACGGCAACCGACCCTCGTTCTTCGGACGATGATGGTCGCCGCAAGATGCTGGAACCCGAGGTGGCCGCGTTTGCGATCCTCTCGGCGAACTGGGAGACGAGACCACTTGCGGATGTCAGCTTCGCCATTGACGACCAGCCGTGGGACCTGGAGCGGGCGCTGAACGAATGCGCGACCGTGCTCGCCACCGACCCAGCACGCTCCATCCGCTGGCAAGACGAGGCCGTGCGCGCAGACGTGCGGCACCGTCGTGACGCCCCCACTCGTCGTGAGGCCGTGGCCCGTTTCTGGGCTCCCCCAGAGGCGTTGCTGCTGAGGCTGCCGCCGAGCCTCGACGCAGAGACAAGAGGTCGCCTCTGGTTCGGTTATGCCCGACTCATCGGCGTACACGACGGCGAGCTCTACGCGCTCGCGACCAGGCTCGCCGAGCACGATGATCCGGAGCTGCGCCACGAATTCGCGCGTCGAGCGACGTCGGCCCCATTCCGGCAGGTCCGTGCGGATCCCTTGCGAATCACCGAGTGGGGGCGACCCAGAAAGGACCTCGCTCCGCGTCAGGTTCGAACGCTCGATGACTTGAGGCAAATCCTCTCCGAGCCGCCAGGGTTGCTGCCGGAGGATTCCGACTTGAGTCGGGTGATTATCGAACGACTCGAAACAGGAGTTTGGTCCGAGCGAATCGATCAGGAGCTACTCATCGAGGACGTCTCGCGCGTGCCGGGCTCGCTCGCGGCGGGGCCTTTGGACGTTTGGCTTCAGGACGACGCGATCGAAGATCGGGTTCACAGCGCACTCGGTTGGCTGCGGACACCTGCGGAACAGCCTTGCGCCCGATTGTACCAGGCCATCATCTTCCTTCGCGCTGCCGCCGCGAAACGACCGCTCGTGAGGACACCGCGAGGCACCATCGATCTCCGCTCTGTCCTTCCCGGCCTGCTCGCGGGTGCCTTGGAGTCGGTGCCGGGTGCCTTGGAGTCGGTGCCAGGCTCGACACGTCTGACGAGTCCTTCCAGCGACGTCGTCGCGCTTCAGGCGTCGAGCGAAGCCGCGCATGGCTCCTTGGGGGACGCGGAGCCGGGGCTCCTCCGTTTGTGTGCGCAAGTTGTCGAGCGATTGGCGCTGCCCGAAGTCCTCCCCGATCGAGATCGGCTCTGGCTCACTTGGCGACTGTGGGCGTGGCTCGCTCGCCAGCTCGACGCCCTCGACGCATCGGCCCGCGCAGCGGCGGTGGAAGAGCTGACGCGGTCTGCTCCGGCTGCGAGGCTGGGGGCCGGCGCGCGACTCGATCTTCTCGATCCTCTCCTGTTCGCTCCGACACGCATCGACATCCGCGCGATGTCCGTGCTGGCCGCCGTTTCGGGCATGGACGAAGCGGCCGGCACAGTTGGCCTGACGCCTTTGGAGAGCGTCTCTTCCGAGCCGCTGCTGGACCTTCTCGCGAAGTTGGCCGAACGGGACGGCACCGAAGAGGAGTGGGTGCTCCTCGCCCAGCCTACGCGCTCGAGTTTGGCGTGGGATGACGAGCCGACGGTTCCTCGGCTCGCGATGAGGGCGCTGTTGGGCTTGGACCACACGGCGCTGGGACGCCTTTCGCCTAAAGCACGGCTCGTCTGGTTTCTCGGCATTCCGGCCGAGCGCTCGGGAATTCTCGCTCCGCGACTCGCGATCGGCGCTGCGGCGATCACCAACGTGCTCTCGGCCGACGAGCGCCTCGCACTGGCCTCCTTGCTCCGGCTCGAGCTTCCTATACACGACGACTTCTGGTGGGTGCCCACGCTCTGCTGGGTTGCGGCCGTGAAAGGTCCCGAGATCGAATTCGATCCCCAGGACTTGGATCTGGTCGCGAGCCGTCTTCGCGCACACGTCGACAGCCCGTTCACGCCGGACCTCTATAGCCGGTTCTTGAGCGCGCTCTCTTTTCGAGACCCGCTCGGCGTCGCCTCGAGGGCCGAGGCCCTGCTGGACGAACTTTCTGCACTCGGAGCCAACCCGTTGAAGCTGCTGACCGCGGTTGCGCGAGTCCTGTTTGGCGGCGCGCCAGAGGCCGCCGACTCCATTCGAGCCCTCGTGGTTCGACGGATCATCCCGCTCGCGGGCTCAGATCCCGCCGCAGCGGAGCTTGCGAGCATTTTTGGGGTCGGATAGCCTCCCCGAGTCACCGATGGATCGTGTCGAGCCCGCCAAGAAGGTCAGCCTGATCGCCTTCTGCTCGGCCAAGGGCGGAGTAGGAAAGTCTACGCTCTCCGTCGCTTGCGCCCACGTCCTGGCCTCACCCGACGCGCCCGTCGTCGTGGTGGATGCGGACATGACGGGCACCTCACTCGCAGACGGGCTGAGCTTGTGTGCGCCCCGACTCGTCTCATCCGCCGAGGGGATCTTGGACTTTAATCAAGTACCCGAAGCCCATCTCAGCGCTGAAGCGACGCGCCAGCTTCAGGCCCGCCACCGGCGTGGGCTCGGCACGTCGCTTCCTTTTCTCAACCACGCCCTCCTTGCGACACGCGACGAGAGCGACCGCCCAAAGCTGCGGGCGCAGGCACTCCTTTGGCGGGAGGCAGGTCAGGACTCGTCGGTCAGCTACATCCCGTCCTCCTCCACCCAGGACGACGTCGGGGTCGCGCTGCGGTGGCTCTACACCGAGGACGAGCCAAAGCGATGGGTATGCCACCTCGCCTGGGTCCTGCGTGCCCTCGTAAACGACGTACCCAACCTCCGGGCCGTGGTGATCGACCTGCCACCCGGGCTCTTTGGCTTCACTCAAGCAACCCTCAGCCTACTGGCACACCTCCGCAAAGGATGGTCCCTCCCGAACGGATTTCCACCTCTGCTCGATGGTTCGGTATCGTGGGATGTCAAACCCATTCTCGTCCTGAGCGCGGATCGAAATGACCTCGTCGTCGGCGCCGACTACTTTGCCAAAGTCAAAGCGCAGGATCGACTGCCCGGACTCATTCCGGCGGTCAACGCACTCACTGAGGCGCCGGAAGTCATTCGAAAGCGCCTGGGCGAGGACGCCGCACTCGAGCTGGGTGTTGGCGAGGCGCTGCGAACGGTCGATCGAGACGATTTGTTGGCGATGATCTTCAAACGCCAGCGACTCGAGCTCACAGGCGAGGCGCGCAAATCCGTAAAGGCACTCCTGGAGCTGGACAATGAGTAGATCGTCGTTCCTCCCAGGCAGGCTTGATGAGGCCAACGATGAACCGCACAGGCCACTTCAGCGCAAACCCGTCCGCACCACGGCACTCAGATTGGACAACCCAGTCGCCAAGATCGAGGCATTCCTCCGCGATGGCAAACGACCGGCCGCCCAGGCGGTCATCGAGAGCGAGCGCGCCGCCAAGAGGCTGGACCCCGACCTTCGCTCGCTGGAAGGTGGGGCGGCGGTCGCCCGAGTGAAGGGGACCGCAACCGGGGACGGGCTCGAAGCCGCGAGTCGCTGGCTCGCCGAGGAATCCGAGCCATATCGGGGTGACTGGGTGCTCCTGGATGGCGATCGCGTCGTGTACCACGGTCCGAGTGAATCTACGGGTCGCTCGCACGCCGCATCGCTCACCCATCCGGTCCTCGTCTTCGTGGAATAACTGATGGCGGACCAACTCTACGTGGGCCCCACCGGAGGCAATCGGTTCAGCTGCGGACGAGGACCCCTCGCGCGAGGCGGCCTGGTGTTCGTGAGGTTCGCAAGCGAAAAGGTCTTCAGGCGGGCCGCAGTCCACACCGGAGCGCCCTACACGCTCGCCCCGAAGCATCTTGCGCCGCTCCTTGGACTGACGTCGTCCAAAGTGAAGGACGATTGCACCTGCGCGACGCCGTTTGGACCGCTTCGATGCCTGCTCTACTCGATGGACCTCTTCCTCCTCGCCTCGCGGGGCTCTGACGTGCTCATTCCCCAAGCGACGGTCGCATTCCCCGACAACCACTGGCCTGAGCACAGGATCATCCTGGGCATGACGAATTGCCTCGACCAAGTGAGTCTAGGCCTCAACTCGCCTCCATCGAGCTTCTTCTTCGGCTCTCCGATCGAGTGATCGGTCTCCTCGATCGTCCCACCTCGAGCCCCGACGCCCAGGCGCGCTCATTGCGTGGGGGTGCGATCCAGCTCGGATCCTTTTTCGGCCCGCCTCCCTTGCGGCCGCCGTCAACGTTCCATCGGACGAATGGCGGTCAACGAGCTCGTACTTGCTCGTCGACGGCATTGCGGCTGGTTCGAGTCTCTGATAGCAGCCATTCGGGTCGGGACTGGAACAGTCGCTCGAGGTCGACGAAAATTCTCGAGCGCACGATACGCTTTCCGAATCATTGACCATCGGGTGAGTATGCGAATTCTTCATCTCTCGGACCTTCACTACGGGGCGCAAGACTGGCCTCAGAAAAAGGGAGAAGTCGGCTCGAATCCGAAGAGCCTCGTCGCATCGCTGCTCAAGGCTCGCCGCGAGATCGAACCGGTCGATGCAATTGTCATTTCGGGTGATATTTCTCAGCAGGCCGCCACCAGCGAGTTCGCGATCGCGGCGGACCACATTCGATATCTTGCGACGCAACTGGGCCATCATGACATGCATCGAGTTATCGTGACGCCCGGAAATCACGATGTGGATTGGGCGGGTTCGAAGGGACCGTCGCCAGCATCCCGGTTTGATTCGTGGCGCAATTTTCTGAATCTACTTTATACCGAACCGATTGCGAGCGCGCTCTATCCGATCCACGAGGAAGGGTTCACCGCCTGTCACGTCGTTGGCGACGCCCGCATCGTGTCTGTCAGCTCTTGTTTGTTCGAGACCCATCAGGACCACTACGGCTTCGTCGGCGGACGGCAGCGAGAACGAGTGGAGTCCTCCTTTCTGAATGCCCCCGAGCGCTGGAAAATCGTCGTCACGCACCATCACCTGTTGCCATCGAAAACCGAGTCCATAAGCCCCGACCCTTCCGCGGCGGGCAGCTCGTTCGACGTTTCCATCGTGCGCGACGGCGGATTGTTCCTCTCAGATATCGAAGAATCGGGCGTGCGTCTGGTTCTCCACGGTCACAAACATGATCCAATGAGTCGGTTTCATGCGTTCGGCGACGGAGGCGTCTACATTTTGGGGGCAGGCAGTGCAGGCGTTCACACGCGTGAGCTCCCGGCCGGACAGAGCCATCATGCTCAAGTGATCGACCTCGAGAGCAGCGGCGCGATCAAGATCCGAAAACTTTCCGCCGTAAAGCGAATTTGGAGCGTGGACCCTTCCCAGTCGAGCCTCGATGCCTTCACCTCGAGAATGGCCAATTCCGAGATCAAGACTCACGGCGAACTTTCGAAAGAGAAGAAGGATGAAGGCACCGCCGAGTCCAAGCTTCTCGCGGAAATCGAGCAACTCAGGGCTGAGAAGATCGCGCTAGAGCAACGGAGTCTCGCGCTTCCTGCGTTCGACGAGCTGGCCGATCTCGAGGTTCGGCTCTCGAGGCCGATGGTCGATATCGACGACAAGTTGGTCACCGAGAAGACGTTGCTCGAGCTGCTGAAGTCCATCGCAGACAGCCGAAAGCAGGGCTGGGACAATGCGTCGCCACGCGATGTGATGGACGCACTCGAAGAACAACTGAGCGACTACGAGCTGGAGTGGTGCTATTGGTGGATGGTCGTCGCCGGTGTTTTTGTGTTCAAGGGCGTCGACAAATGGTGGGACCGACAGGTGTGGGAGGGCTCCATCAAATACACGCGCCTCGCCGCGCGGGGCGCTCAGCTTCTCAATCGCTTGCGCTCTGGCAGATGACACCACATCGAGAACGGTACGGCGGGCACCGCCGCGCTCTGATGATTCGAAGACTCGAGAGCATCGGCTCAACGCCTGGAACCGATATGCGAACGCGCGAGTAGCAAGCCAGCGATCCCCAGCGCCCCTTCAAAAGAACAGAACATGTCTTCGAGTACCTCCGACGTTATACTCATCGGGTCGGTCTCTCGGACCACCGTACCAAGCGTGTCCTTCCGTACCGTTCGGACCCGTTCGGACCCAAGGTGCAGACCAGGTCACCCAGGCTCGAGACGCTTCAGGCTCAGAACGCTCAGTACACGTCCCTGGAAGTTCGTGACCACGCTGAAACCACAGTGGACGCGGAGAGAAGACACAGAGGACACAGAGAAGTGCTCATTCCATCATCTGTGTGCTCTGTGGGCTTCGGCTCGGTGCTCTCTGTGGTTTCTCCCGTGGTCACCAATCTGCGGGGACTTGTACTCAGAGCTACTGTCGTGGCCGTCCGCTTTGGGCCCACTCGGGCGGGTCCGCGAAGCTTACGCGCAGGCAAGATGCCTGCGCTCCCAGGCTCAGATCGGCGCGGATCAGAGCGACGCGCCCTCCCCAGGCTCAGAACCCTCCGAGCTACTGTCGCGGCCGTCCGCTTTGGGCCCACTCGGGCGTGTCCGCGAAGCTTACGCGCAGGCAAGATGCCTGCGCTCCCAGGCTCAGATCATCAGACTCAGAACGCTCCGAGCTGCTGTCGCGGCCGTCCGCTTTGGGCCGGGAGCATGAGTAGGCCGGGGAAACCGGAGAAGATGCCTCGATGTCAGTCGAGCTTGGGCGTAAAGGTCGAGCCGTTGTCGTTCACCGTGACGACGAATCCGCGTTGCAGGGCCCAGAGACCGTGCCGTTGAATTGCGTCGGAAATGGCCTTGACCGTCTTGTTTCCCGCGCCAGGCATCGAGTCGATGAAGCTCGTCTGGACGGCGATAAGGCCGAACTCGAAGGACGAAACGTCCTCCTCGAAGTCCTTCGCGTTGTTCGTGATGAAGATGCGCCCTGGCAGGAAGCGCTCCTTGATGTCCTCGTCACTCGTCCCCGAGGGTGGTTCGATGACCCTGATGTTCCGAGCGCGAAGCGCCGGAGCGAGCCCGCGCAAGTTCTCGTCCAGCACCACATAGCCTCTCGCCATCGCCATCTTCTGACGATGGACCTGCTCGTGGGCCTGCTCGTCAGCCCTCGTCATGCGTCTCATGATTTCCCGAGCGGACTCGCAGAGTCAACGGCGACCACTTCGCCAACTCCGCCTGCCCGGCCTCCGTGAGCGTCTACGTCTCGCCCAAGGGCAGCCGGTCGAGCTCGTCGCTGGTTCCCGCGGACCCGCATGATCATTGCGCGTCGTTCCGGCGAGCGAGCGCGAGGCGTTTCTCAACGGATTCTTTGCGGTCCCGGCGTGGTGGGTTCGGTTCGAACCTTCTTGAGCCGCATCGACGGCCTCGCCTAGCGGGTCGGCGCGCCGCTCGCTTCGGCCAACGAATAGCGCGCGTTCATGCGAAATCGCGCCGAGGTAGCACGAACAGAGCGCATCGGGTCCAAAGCAAAGCATAGAGTGCAAACACGAGCGCAATACCCGGAACCCAGTCCGGGAGAAGCGAAGCGAGCCAGAACCCGGGAAGATGGACGACAGCGATCGGTTGCCGAAAGGAGCCGTGGAACGTGCAAGGCAGGCCGCTGATCGCGTGTAGCAGCACTCCCTCGATCACGACCCCGAGCACCACGGCCACGAGCCATCTGACCGGCGGTACCACCATGACATTCCACCTCGATGGGTCGGTTTACGCAAGAGTCGGGCAGGTCAGGCCGACGCCCCAACGGCCATGGCTCCGCCTCCTTGGGATCCAGGCTCAGAACCAGGCGGGTCCGCGAAGCTTACGCGCAGGCAAGATGCCTGCGCTCCCAGGCTCAGATCGGCGCGGATCAGAGCGACGCGCCCTCCCCAGGCTCAGAACCCTCCGAGCTACTGTCGCGGCCGTCCGCTTTGGGCCCACTCGGGCGTGTCCGCGAAGCTTACGCGCAGGCAAGATGCCTGCGCCTCCCAGGCTCAGATCATCAGGCTCAGAACGCTCCGAGCTGCTGTCGCGGCCGTCCGCTTTGGGCCCACTCGGTCCACGAGCCGTCGTAGAGCGCGTAGTCTTCGAAACTCAGCCGCTCCAGCGCCAGCAGGAGGTTGCAGGCGCTCGTGCCCGAGCCGCAGGTGGCGATCACGGGGCTACTCAGGTCGATGCCGGCTGCGCTCAGGCGTTCCCGAAGCTCGGGCTCGGAGAGCACCGTACCATCTCCGTGGACGAGCTCGTTGAACGGCAGATTCAACGAGCCCGCCATGTGGCCGCTCGGGAGACCAGGACGTGGTTCCGGCTCGGTCCCCGAAAAGCGGCCCGCGGAGCGTAGATCGACGACTCGAGCTGAGTGCGACAAAAGCGCTCGCTCGACCTCTTCGATCGTTCGCACCGCTCGCTCGTCGAGTCGGGCCACGTAGCTCGCGGGGTCTGGACTCACCGCCCCAGGCTCGGTCTGGCGATGCTCCGCGAGCCACCGGCCGAACCCACCATCGAGCACGAAGACTTCACGGTGTCCGAAGGTTCGAAACATCCACCAGACCCTGGCCGCGCTGAGGTTGGTTCCGGAACCGTCATACACGACGACCGTGGAGTCGTTCGACACTCCGAGCCGACCGACGTACGCGCCGAAAGCCTCGGCGCTCGGGAGAGTATGAGGAAGAGGAGAGCTCTGGTCGCTGGCAGCGTCCAGGTCGAAAAACCGCGACCCCGGAACGTGGGCCCGTAGAAACTCGGCGCGGGCGTCTCGCGCCTGCTTCGGAAGGTACCAAGAAGCGTCGAGCGTCACGATTCGCTCGAGATTCTCCTCGACCCACGTCGTACTCACCAGAGGGTTCATCGAGGTCACTGTGCCACGAAAGAACCCGCGCGAGAATGGACTCCGGCCTCGGCGATTTGCTTCGGCGATTGCCTCAGCTCAACTGTTGGCGAAGCGCGCCAGCACCTCGGGGACCATCCGGAACCCCGTCGATCGCAACGCGCTGGCCACCGTGGCGATGACTTCGTCGTTCTGGACTGCGAGCACGGCGAACGCGGCGATCAACACCAAGACGGTGGCAATTTCCCAGAGCACGAAGACCTTTCGGCGCGGCCCTTCGATCGGCAGAGTGCACCACAGGCTGGCGGTGAGTCCGACGAAGAAACACGGCATCGCGAGCAGCCAGGAGATCTCGAGGGCCTTGTGCACTTCGACCCCGAGCGCGGGCGCCCACGCGAGCATCGCCAAGCTCGGCACGAAGAGCGCCGCCAGCGTGCGCGTGAGCGTCGGGCGCCCCTTGGGGCTCGAAGATCCGACGCGCAAGAGCTCGAACGCAAACAGCGAAAAGAAGCCGATCGCCGCGTGAAGACCGAGCCACTGGGGATCGAGCGAGAGGTCGGTGATCGATTGCAGCGTGTCGCTCCAGCCAATCAGCACCGCGACCAACGGCACGAGGCTAGCGATCCCCAGGAACGCGTAAAGCATGCCCGCCGAGACTTGGTGATGCGCCAACAAGCGCGCGCCCGGAAAGACGCCGAGCACGAGGTCGAGCGCCCGCGGGAGCTTCGTCGCCTCGGGCCTCACACGGCGCGGCTTGTACAGCGGCCGGCTGCGCCCGCGGTGATCGATCAGAGGCTCGCCGTCGGGACCGAGCGGGACGGCGCTCGAAGCGCGCACCTTGGTCCCGCGCACGACGCCGTTGCCGGTCGGAGTCATCATGCCCACCGAGGGTGTGAGCTCGGGCATCGGGGCGGATCGGCTGATCTCTTCGAGGAGGGCGTCCGCGGGCTTGCCGCGGGGGAGCTTCTTGGCGCGGGAAGGCTCGGGCTCGCGCGTGAGATCGGCGGTGGGGGTGGGTCGCGTGGGCGGCTTCGACGCGCGGGTCGGTGGCTTCGACGCGCGCGAGCCTTCCGGATCGCCGGCGCGAGTCGGCGGCTTCGACGCGCGAGAACCTTCGGGATCGCCTGCGCGCGTAGGAGGTTTCGATGCGCGTGAGCCCTCCGGGTCGAAGGCGCGGGGGGCAGGCTTGCTCGCGCGCGAGCCCTCCTTTCCCATCTCACCGACCGGAATGCTCTTCGTGGTGGGCTTGCCGCTCTTGGGTTCGGCCGGCACGCTGGCGCGAGTCCCTACTTTCCCAGTGCGCGGAGCGCCCTTGCGATCGTCTTCCGGTGGAGGCGGAGGGACCGAACGACGACCAGGATCGTCACGCTGCACCGCGATGCGCGCGGGCGCGATCGACGACAACACGGTGCGCCTAGGCTGCGGAGGCGGCGTAGGCTCTTCCGAGCCGTCGAGATCCGGATGCGCGGCGGTCGGCGCGCGAGCGAGCGCGGGTGGAAGCGGCTCTAGGTTGCCCGTCTTTCGTGAGGATCGGTCGAGCGCACCTGGAAGTGTGTGACCGCGTGCGTCGGGCGGCGGGGGAGGCCGGCTCTTCTTGGAGCGCGGCGAATCGCCTTCGAGTGCGGCGACGAAGAGCGCCGCAAGCTCATCGTCGTTCTCTCTGGCCATACGTACGCGGTCAAAGACCGCGCTCCTTCATCGTACCGCCGCGCGCCCCTTCGCGCCATCCAAGCGGTGCGACCGATCAGCGCTCATCGACCTTGCCGATCTGGTGGGCTTTGGCCGTGCCGGCTTCGGTGAGCTCGCTGGGCTCGGAGCCCTTTTTGTAGGCTTCCACGACGCCTGCGCCCGAGCTGGGTCCGGCGCGGTGGCCGGTCTTGGGGTCGATCCGAATCCATTCGATGTTGGGAGGCGCGTCGAACTCCCTGGTGGGTCGCTTGATCGCCTTCTTCATATACGTGACCCAGAGGGGCAACGCTGCGCGTCCGCCTTGTTCGTAACGTCCCATCGGAACCACGTAGTCGTCGTATCCGACCCACGCGGCGGTGACGATCTCGGTGCTGAAGCCGACGAACCAAGCGTCGAAGGAGTCGTTGGTGGTGCCGGTTTTTCCGGCCACCGGAACGCCGACCGCTTGCGCCGCCACGCCCGTTCCGCCGGTGACGACGTTGCGCATCAAACGCGTGATCAAAAACGCGGTCTCGGCCTCGATGATTTGCTCGGGCGGAGAGAAGGCCGCCTTCAGCGCGCGTTCGGTGCGAATTCGCGGCCCTCCCCAGGGATCGGAGTGGTGGCCTGCATCTTGGAGCACCTTGCCGTCGCGATCGACGACGCGCGTGATGAAGACCTGCGGCGAGCGCGCACCGAGTGAGGCGAAGAGACGGTAGGCCTCGACGAGCTCGTTCATCGTGACGCAGCCTTGACCGAGCGCCACGCCGAGCTCGTGGGGGAGCTTGGTCTTGATGCCGAGGCGTTTGGCCCACCCTTCTTTGCCTTTCTCTGGATTGCCGACGAGCTCGTCGAGACTTACAGCCATGGCCGTGCGAACCGCGGGGATGTTCATCGAGTTCTGAAGTGCGGTGCGAACGGTGACCTCGCCGAGGAACTTGTCGCCGAAGTTTTGCGGTTTCCATCGGCGCTGCGCATCCGGATCGTCGAACGTGAGGGGCGCGTCGAGGACGGTCGTGGAGGCGTTCCAGCCCAGCATCTCGATGGCGCCCGAATACACGATGGGCTTGAACGAGGAGCCGGGCTGGCGGCAGGACTGAATCGCGCGATTGAACTCGCTTCGATCGAACGAGTACCCGCCGAGCATCGCGAGCACATATCCGCTGTCGACGTCGACGGACATCAGCGCGGCCTCGAGACGGGGCTCTTGCTCGAGGGCGACGAGCTGTACGGCGGTGGGCACGTTCTTCAAGTAGCCGCCCGCGAGCTCACTCTTCTTCAGACGCTCGAGCGTAGTCGTACGAACGAGGAGCACGTCTCCCACGCGCATGGATTTTGGGATCTCCGAGATCAACGCGCTGTCGAAATACAGCTCCGGATTGGGCGTACGCGCCCAGCGCATCGCCGCCAGAGGCAGCACCGCTCGATGCGGTCCGATCTTCAGCTCGAGCAACTGCTGAGGGCGATCGACGCGGGACACTACGCCGACATAGAGCTCCCGGTCCTCGAGCTTCGACTTCCTGTCCAAACGCTCGAGCTCGTTGGTGTACGCCGCGAGAAACTTGGACGTCTCGTCCGGAGTCTCGAGGTGTTTGAGCGGCCCTTGAAAGCCTTGCCGCTTGTCGACCATTCGCAGCTTCTCGTACGCGGCGTCCTCGGCCGCGCGATAACGCTCCACGTCGACGGTCGTCGTGACCTCGAGGCCACCTTCCAGCACTTGCTTCTCGCCGTAGGCTTCCACGAGGAGTCGCCGCACGTGCTCGGTGAAAAATGGAGTGGTCTCTTTCGCAAAATTTGGCGCGCGATAGATCGGGATGGCCGTCGTTCGAGCCTCCTCGGCCTCCGTGGCGCTGATGAACCCGCACTCGTTCATTCGCTTGAGCACGTACTCGCGACGCTGGCGTGCTTCCTCTGGATGAGAGATCGGCGAGTAACTCGAGGGTGCCTGCGGCAGGCCCGCGAGCAGCGCCGCTTCCGCGATGCTCAACTCTTCGACGTGCTTTCGGAAGTAGTTCTCCGCCGCGGCTTCGACTCCGTAGGCTTGGTTCCCGAAGAAGATCTGGTTCAAATACAACGTCAGGATGTCGGTCTTGGCGAGCTTGCGCTCGAGTCTGCGCGCGAGGATCGCTTCCTTGACCTTGCGCCCCAGCTTCTTCGCGGTGCCCGAGCCGTAGCCCTCGGCCTCGATCAACAGCGCCTTGGCTACCTGCTGCGTGATCGTCGAGCCTCCTTGAACCACGCGCATCGCACGTACGTTCGCGACCGCCGCGCGCAAGATGCCCCAGTAGTCGAGGCCCCCGTGCACGAAGAAGCGGTCGTCCTCGGACGCGAGCACCGCTTGCACGAGAATCTTCGGAATCCGCTCGTACGGGACGTAGATCCGTTTCTCGCGATAGAGCTCTCCGATGAGCTGGCCTTCTTGCCCGTACACGTGGGTGGTGATGGGCGGACGATAGTCGGCGAGTGTGACGATGTTCGGCACGTCTTCGGCCAGCGAAACGTAGGAGACGATCGCCGTGAGGCCTCCGGCGAACGTGGCGGCGGCAAGGAGCACGCCGGTCCACCGGAGGAGTTGTCCAAGGCGTGTTGGTCGTCGACCTTCGATGATGATGCTCATCCGACTCGGGTAGGCCCCAGAGGATGCTAGCGGACGTTCCGGTGTCGCGTCACGTTTGCGCTCTAAACTTCGGAGGGAGCCACCGCTCTGGGATTGATCCCGGCTCCTGGCAGGACTAGCGTGCAGCCTACCTCATGGCGCAGAAGCACGCCCTCATCGTCGATGCAGATCGGGAATTCGCGCTCATGGTGGCTGCGGCACTTCGCGGAGAAGGGCTCAAGGTGGGCATGGCCGACCTCAGCCGGGACCCGCTGGAAGAGATCGAAGCTGCGAAGCCCGACATCATGGTGGTTCGGGCGGAAGGTGGCTCGACCGGATCGGGCTACGCGCTGACGAGCCGGATCAAGAAGCACAAGCTGCTCTCTTCGACGCCCATCCTCATCTACACGACCGATCCGTCGAGCGAGACCATCGAGGCTCATCGCAAGACGGACACGCGAGCGGACGAATATTTCGTGCTCCCGCCGACGCCGCCGTATCCGTTCGAGCAGCTGCGTGAGCGGGTCCGAGAGACGCTCTCGCCTGGGCAGGGCGCGGTGTCGAAGCCACCTCCGTTGCCTTTCCGCCCGACCGAGCGGACGGGCCGCTTGGTGATGGATGCGCCGAGCACGCCGGCGCCCACTCCTTCGGCAGAGCCGGGGCCGCGGGACGACTTGGGTGAGTTGGACGGGCGCTCGGCGACGGCCGAGACGAAGGTCCAGATGTTGCGGCAGAAGCTGCGGCAGAAGCAGACGGAGCTCGCCAAGGAGCGGGAGCAGTTTCGGGCCAAGGAACGGGAGTTTCACGAGTTCAACGAGCGATTGGTCGAGAAGGACGTCGAGATTCAGTCGCTGCGAATGCAGCTCGACGATGCGTCTCGGGCGGCTGAGGCGGCCGAGCGCGACTTCGAGCGGCGGCGCCGAGAGTTCAACCAGACCTTCGAGCGTTTGCTCGAGGAGAAGGAGAGCCTCGAGCACGCGGTGGCGCAGCGAGACGCACACGTCGGGGAGCTCAAGGAGGAAGTCCAAGCGGCCGAAGAGGCTGTACAAGACCTGCTGGACACGAAGACCGAGCTCGAGGCGCAGGTCGCCAAGCTCGGCAAAGAGATCACCGAGCGGGCCGAGGGTGTCGCGCTGATCGAGGGCTTGCTGGATCAAGAGGCGCGCCAGAAGGAGGCGCTCGCGAACGAGAAGACCGTGCTCGAAGACGGCATCGCCGATCTGGAGACGCGGCTGGCGTTGTTTTCGCAAACAGTGGTGGAGCTGCGCGGCGACCTCTCCGAAGCGCGCTCGGCGCTCACCGATCGCGACGAAGCGGATGTCCGGACGCTGAAGGATCGCGAGGACGCGGTCGCCGAGCTTCGCGCGGACCTTCACGAAGCGCATGCGCAGTTGGAAGCGCTCGAGGAGCGTCGCTTGCGCGAGGCCGAAGAAGCGGCCGCGGTCTTGGAACAAAGTCGAGCGGACGCCGAGGAGCGCGTGTCGACGGTGGAGGCCGGGCTACGAGAAGAGGCCTCGCGGCTCGAGAGTGCCGTTGCTTCTTTGGAGCAAGAGCTCGCCGACGCCCAGCAAGACGCGGAGTCGCGGAGCCAAGCCTCGGGTGTTCGCCTCCGAGAGCTCGAGCAAGAGATCGAGGCGCTCTCCAAGCGGCTCGACGACGCGATCGAAGAGAACATCGCATCGGACGAGCGCATCGCGGAGCTCGAGGTCGCGCTCGAGTCTGCGCGCCGAGAACGCACGACGGCCGAAGATCGAGCCAAGGAGCTGAAGGCCAGCTTCGAGCGCGAGCTCGTCGAGGCGCGAGCCGAGCTCAAGAACGCCAAACGAGAGCTCGAGGAAACGGCTCAGGCTCTAAGAAAGAACGAGAACGCGCTCTCGATCTCCAAGGAGACGCTTTCCCTTCGCGAGGGCCGACTGGCCGAGCTCTCCGAGACGACCGCCAAGGAGTCGAAGCGGCGTGAGGAATCGGAGGCCGAAGCGCAACGGCTTCGCTTGGAGCTCGATGGACGCTCTTCCGAAGTCGGTCGCCTCCAAGGGAGGATCGCGGCCGCCGAAGAGACCTTGAAAGACGCGCGCGCGCGGCACGAGCAGCTCGAAGGCAGAAATGCAGCCGTTCAGACGGAGTTAGCCAACGAGCGCGCGGCCCTCGCGACCGCTCGTGCGGAGGCCAACGAACGCCAAACCCGGCTCGACGCCCTGGCCAAGACCGTCGACCAACGCGAGCGCGAGCTCGCGGACGTACGCGATCGCGTCGCCACCGTGGTGGCCGAGCGGGAGCGGGTCGTCGCCGAACGCGAGCGCATCGGCGCGGACCGAGACCGACTCGCGCAGGAGCGACTCGACGCGATCGAGGCCGAGAAGCGATTGACCGCGGAGCGCGACGCGTTGCGCGAGCGCACGGAGTCGCTGGCCTCGGAGCTGGAGCGTCAAAAGACTGCTCGGCAGGAGGCCGTACACGCCAGGTCGCTCCTCGAAGAGCAGTCCGCGGCAAAGCTCGAAAAAGCCGAGAGGCAACGCACGGCCGTCGAGGCCCGCGTGGCTGAGCTCGAAGAGCAGGCGACCGAGCTCGAAAGCGCACGCTCCGCTCTCCTCGAGGATCGGGAAGCCTCCAACACGCGCATCGAAGAGCTCGAGCAGCAACTCGAGGCCGAGGCTCGAGCTCGGTCGGAGCTCGAGGAGCGCGTCGGCGAAGCGACCGCAGAGGTCGAAGCCAAGCGCGCGGAGCTCGAAGCCAACGCCGCGGCGGGCATCGAAAACGAACAAGCCAACGAAGATCTCAAGACGGAGCTCGAGGAAGAGCGCGCCCGCGCCGCCGAATCCACCCGCCGCCTCGAGGCCGCCGACGAACGTCTCGCCGAGCTCCTCGCCGAGCAGGCCGGACGCGAGGAGCGCTTCGCCGAGCTCGAAGCCGACCTCACCAAAAAGACCGCCGCCGTCGAACAGTCCGGCAGCTCCCTGAAGTCGACTCAAGATGAGTTGAAGACCGTCCGGGCGCAGCTCGTGCGCCTCGAGGAAGAGCACAAAAATCAGTTTGCTACTCATCTCACTCAGGTTCAGGACCTCGAACGCACCCTGGTCGAGATGCGGGACGAGAAAGACGAGATCGAAACTCGCTACCTCAAGGAGCTCGAGGATACTCACGATCAGTACCAAGCGCGAATCACCGAGAAGGACGAAGCCCACTCCAAGGAGCTCGAGAACATCCGCAAGACCGAGCTCGACGCCAAACGCGACCTGAAGTCCGCGCAGCTCGAAGTGAAGCGCCTCAAGGAACGCCTCGAAAAGCTCGAGAGTGAAAAAGAAGCTCGGCCCAACGCCAGCGACACCGACAAACAGCTCGAGGCTTTGGTGCGTGAGTACAAGACGCGCCCGCCGGCCGCCCGTCCGCCGGTGACGCGAGCTCGGCCGCGGGACGGTGAAGAACCCGCCCGACCTGCCCGCGCCAAGCCCGCCGAGAAGACGGGGACCGAAGTGGATGCGGCCCTCGACAACCTGTTCGGCGACGCCAAGCCGGACGGCGGCAACTAACAACTCAGCAAGGAATCACTCCATCGTGTCATTCAGACTCACGGGGCTCCGACCGGGACGAGCTCTTCAAAACCTCTTCGCTGCCGGCGTGCTCCTCCTCGGATCCGGCGCCACGGCCTCCGCCGAAGAAGACGACGACGAACCCACTCCCGACCGCGCCCCCGGAGAGAGCTCCGTCTCCGTCTCGTACGCCGACACCGCCGACGAAAACTGGGCGCGCGGTGAAGCCGAGTTCGCCGACGAAGACTTCCTCGCCGCCCAAAAATACTTCTCCTACGTGAGGACCAAGTTCCCCTACAGCAAACACGCCGTGCTCGCAGACCTCAGGGTCGCTGACTGCTTGTTCGCCCGCGAACGCTTCGTCGAAGCCATCGACGCCTACCAGAGCTTCGTTCGCTTTCACCCCACTCACGAAAAAGTTCCCTACGCCATGCTCCGCGCGGGCATGAGTTACTGCGAACAAATCCCCGGTGATTGGTTCATCATCCCGCCCTCCCACGAAAAAGACCAATCCCCCGTCAGAGACGCCGAACGAGCCCTCGCCGCCTACGTCGATCGCTTCCCCAAAGACGAGAGCCACGAGGAAGGCAAGAAGCTCCTCGCCGAGGTCCGACGCCGGTTGGTCCGCCACGAACGCTACGCCGCCGACTTTTATCGAAACGCCGAACGCCCCAAGGCGTGGGCCGGAAGGCTCGAGGTGATCCGAAAGTCCTACGCCGACGTGGCCCTCGACGCCGCGCTCCTCGCCGAGCTCACCGAAGCGTGGCTCCTCGCCGACGAGCCCAAGAGAGCCAAGAGCGCCGTAGACGAGTTGATCACCCGATTTCCACAAACGCCCGAGCGGGCCCGCGCCGAGGCCCTCCTCACCAAGAGCTCCACGCTGACCGGAGGGTCGAGGTGAAGTGACCCACGAGGTCGCCGCTCGCCAGAGATCCCTCGATCGGCGCGCCGCCGTCTCGGAGATCGCGGCCACGGTCGCGCACGAAATCAAGAACCCTCTCGCCCCCATTCGCGGCTATGCCCAGCTCCTCCTCAAGAAGTTGGATGCGGTCGATCCAGCCGAGCGGCCCCTCTTCGAGAAAGCGCTCCGGACGATCGAAAAGGAGGCGACTCGAGTCGACGAGCGACTCAGGCAGCTCATGCGGGGGTCCGTTCGGGAGCGGCGAGAGGATCGCGTCGACCTGAGGGCGCTCCTGCGACAAGTCATCGACCTGGTCGATCCGGCGGGGCTCATCGAGCTCGAGACGCGAGAAGGTTCGCGAGAGGGTTGGGTCGTCGGTGACGAAGACGAGCTTCGGACCGCGCTCGTGAACGTGCTCGAGAACGCCATCGAAGCCACGACGGAGGCGGGCGGAGGTCGCGTCCACGTCGCTTTGAGCTGCAACGACATGCAGTCTATCGAGGTCGTCGACGAAGGAGCCGGAATCGCCGAGCCGGAGCGGCTGTTCGAGGCATTCTTCACGACCAAGCCGCACGGGACGGGGCTCGGGCTTCGCATCGCGAGAGCGGCCATCGAAGGCGCGGGCGGCTCTCTGTCTCTAGCGAACCGTGAAGACGGACACTCGGGAGCTCGCGTCCGCATCGAGCTTCCGAGCGCGCCGGAGGTCGACCAGAGGAGGCCAGCCGAGGAATGAGGGCGAGGATCCTCGGACTGCTGCTCGTGGCCTGCGCCGACAAGAAGATCGTCGAGGTGCAGCTGCCCGACGCACCGGCCTTCCTCGTGTCGGTGGAGTCTTCGGCTGGGCTGTCGGTGGTGGCCGGAGAGCCGATGTCCGCCGACCTGGCACTCTCACTGCTCACGGTCCCTGAGTTCGACGACGAGGCCGTCGTGCTCACTCACTTCGCCCTCCCCTCGCTCCCGAGCTCCCTCGAGCCAGGTAGAGTGCGACATTCGAGCGACGCCCACGCCGTCCCGCTCGCAACGGGCGCGACACGGGTCGAGCAGCTCCAGATCGTCGATCACGAGCCGGGCTCGTGGATCGAAGCCACCTCTCCGTCGTCCGCCGTAATGTCGTTTCGTTACGCGCGACCGGTGGCTCCGCTGTGTGAACAGCTCGAACGGGCGACCTCGACGTCGATCCCGCTCGGATTCGACGGTCGTGTCACCTTCGCGTATTCTTGGGACTCGACCTCGGTCCTGACGATCACGAGCGCCTCGCTCCCTACTCCTCTTGGGGAGAGTGACCGAGTGTCACGAGTCGAAGGGACTCGAGTCACCGACCTCCACGTTCGGTTGAAGACGCCGCGGACCTGTCGAGCTGGGTCCACGAGCTACGCTCGCGAGGTCGGCTTCATGGTCCGCGCCGGAGACCAGGTCGTCGCCGCCGCGAACCCATGCGGAGGCGAAGAGGGCCCGAGTGAGATCCTCGAAGGAGACTTCGAGGAAGGCTTCACGACCAAGAGCTCCACGGGCTCGGTGTGGCTCGTCGCCGATGACAGGGGCGCTGTTTACGGGCTCGATCACGCGGGGCAGCTCTTTCGCTATGGCGCCGAAACGGAGCTGCTCGCGGACGGGCTCGGTGACTGCACGGTCGGACCCACGCTCTTCTGCCCACGAGACGACGGTCAACCGTGTTGTCGAGGTGCGTTGCTTTGGTCGAACGAACAGCTGAACGAACAGCTGAACGAACAGCTGATCGGCCTCGACGCGGACGGTCTCGGGGCGTTCAGGCTCAGCCGCGATGGCACGCTCGAGCGGTGGTCGTTCGACGAGCTAGGCGGGGCGGCTGTCGTCGTCGACCTTCCCGAGGAGGGGCCGGTGGTGTTGATGAGTCGCGAGCCCTTCTATGTGACCAAGCCGATGCGTTTGCTCGACGGAGGAAGAGTAGCTCCCCTCGGCTCGGTGCCCGAAATCCGCGAGCCCATCACCGCCGCCCGCGTGGGCGACGGCTTCGTCTTCTCCGGCACGTCCGCCTACCTGGCGGCCTACGTGCCCGGCTATGGCTACTGCGAGACGCTCACGGGTCGGCTGGGGTTCACGATCGCCCGCTCGATCGTGGTCGCGGGATCCGAGCTGTACGTCATCGGAAGCGAGGCAGCGACCAGCGACGGAAGTGCGCGAACCCTCCGACTCACCCTGCACTGAGCCATCGGCCAGCAATGACGAGCCATTTTGCTCGCGATCGGCTATGGTGAATGTGCGCGGATTCAGTAGGGAGCCACACGTTGGGACGCATATCGAACCTTCCACCTCGCAGCCCAGTCGCTCGAACGACGGCCGCGTCGGCGCCTGCCGCAGAGCCTTCGCTCGAGGTGCCCTTTCCCGACGCGCTTCCGCGAAAGCACGGCGCGGCGAGCAAGGGTCACGCCGCGTTTTGGATCGGCACCGCTGCGATCGGCGTAGCTTCGGTCGGCGCCATCCTTGGCTCGATAGGAGGCTCTCCGATCACCACCACGCCCGTGACCGGCGTCGACTTGTCTTCGATGGTTCACGGCACCGAGGTCAACGCGTTCGAGCAGGGGCTCGCCAAAGCGTTCGACGTGCTCGGACCGATCGGGCTCGACCGCGACCATGCGCTGCAAGCGATGGAGCGAATCAGCGTCTCCGTCGCGCTGCCGGACGGAGTGAAGGCTCGTGTCAACGACGACGTCTCGCTCTCGCTCTCGCCCAATGCGCGGGTCTACGCCTCGATCGACGCTTACGGCATCACGATCTCGGCGAGCCCAGGGCTCGATCGGGTCGTGGATTTCGGCCTCGATACTCACATCCGCTCGATTCGTTACGATTTCTCGGACGCGACATTCTCGGCGGACGCGGAGGGACTTGGTCCAGACTCTTGGCACCGAAACGGTGTGAACGAGTCCATCACCAAACGCTTCGGGCCCAAGCTTCCCGTGGAGATGAGAGAGGCAGGGTACGATCCGAAGCAGGATCCGAAGCTCGCCGAGCATCTCCAGCAAATCATCGACATGCTCCGGCCCCCTTCGGCGGGCACTCATGCCAAGGGCCCGCTTTCACCGCGCGTCGACCTCAGCTTCCGGATCCCCGAAGACAAGAAGACCGCGTTCGACGGGGGCAAGACTTTCGTCAGCGTCAAGGGCGGCACGATGGTCGACGTATCTGCGCGCTTCGAAGGGTCGCTTCGGGACCCCACGCTCGGGTCTCTCGACCTTCGGTTTCGCGGTGATCCGATGGTGATCAGCGAGAGCGGAAACAGGGACGCGCTCAAGCGAATGGACCTGCGCGCGTTGACGATCAAACCAGGCCCGCAAATCACGCTGGACTACGAGCTTGGACCGGAGGGGTTGATCGACGGCCTCAAGGCGCTCTTGGTGCTCACGGCCACGGTCGCCGATCCGAGCGCAGCCGCCCACCTGACGAACGGCTCGATGCAACCGACGAAGCTCGAGGGGGCGAGAGCGGACATCGCGAAGAAGGTCGACGGCACCATCGAGCCTGGTCTGGCGAAGCTCATTCGGGAGCACGACGGCGCCGTTCCGGGCGTCTCGCTGATGAAAGTCTTTGGCGTGCCTCCGGGAGAGTGAAGTCAACCGGAACCCATTCCGGCAGGAGCGTACGCCGAGTCTCCGGTGCCGAATTCGGTCACCGAGCGCACGCTCATCGATGCGCGCCGACAAAAGGCTGGCAGGACGAAAGCCCCCTCCGGGCTGTTGATTCGAAGTCGGCTCTCCCCTAGATTCCGCGCCGCATCGAGTTCGATGCGAAATTGGAGGGACAATGATTTTGAAAAGAAAGTGCGCATCAGCAGCGGCCGCGCTGTGTACGATTTGCGCGAGCGCGGCCCAGGCGCAGCTCGCGGTTACGACGGTTCAGGACAGTGGCCTGACCCCTAACGAGCTGTTCCAGCAGCTCGCAGGCGCGGGCTCGGGCGTTTCCAACGTCAACTGCACGCTGGTGGGTTCCGGAGTCAGCGCTGGAACCTTCACGGGAGGCTCGGTCTTCGGAATCGACAATGGCGTGAGCCTCAGCTCGGGCAGCATCGCGAACGCGCTCGGCCCGAACGTGAGCGACAGCAATGGCCTGAACAACGGCCTGGGGGGCGACCCAGACCTTCAGTCGCTCATTCCGGCCTTCACCGTCTTCGACGCGACGGTGCTCGAGTGCACCTTCGCCTGCCCGGCGGGTGCCCAGCTGGTGTCGTTCCAGTACGTGTTCGGGTCCGACGAATACAACGAGTTCGCCAACACGAACTTCAACGACGTGTTCGGTTGGTTCTTCAACGGGGCGAACATTGCCGTACTCCCGGACGGCGTTACGCCGGTGAGTATCAACAACGTCAACGGCGGCAACCCGGCGGAGTGCTTCGACACGCTCGACAACGACGCCGACGGAGCCGCGGACGCCCTCGATACGGACTGCACGGCCTCCGGAGACAACATCGTCGGCGAAGGTCGAAACAACCCCGCCTTCTACCTCAACAACGACTGCTCGGACCCTGACGGGCTGCCGGCCTGCTCGCTGCCCACCGAGGTCGACGGCATGACCACCGTGCTCGCCGCCCAAGGCAACGTGGTGAGCGGCTCGAACACCATCAAGCTCGCCATCGGCGACGCTGGCGACTCGGTCTACGACTCTTGGGTCTTCATCAGCGGCGGGTCCTTCTCGTGCGCGGGCATCGCGTGCGGCAACGGCGTCGTCGACGCCGGTGAGCAGTGCGACGACGGCAACGCGAGCGACGCCGACGCTTGCAGCACCCTCTGCCTCCTGACGACTTGCGGCGATGGAATCACGCAGGTACCCAACGGCAACGGCACCGACGAACAATGCGACGACGGCAACGGCGTCGACGGCGACGGGTGCAACAACGATTGCACCATCACCCCCGTCTGCGGCGACGGAATCATCAATCAGCTGAGCGAGGCTTGCGATGGTGCCAGCGACGCCGAGTGCCCAGGACTCTGCCAGCCCGACTGCACCTGCGCCGTAGCCCCCGGAGTCTGCGGCGACAACTCAGTCAACCAACCCGGCGAAACCTGCGACGGCACCGATGACGCGGCCTGCCCAGGACTCTGCCAAATCGACTGCACCTGCCCCGCTCCCCCCGCGGTCTGCGGCGACAACGCCGTCAATCAGCCCGGCGAAACCTGCGACGGCACCGATGACGCGGCCTGCCCAGGACTCTGCCAAATCGACTGCACCTGCGCCGTGGCCCCCGTCTGCGGCGACGGACTCATCAATCAGCCCGGCGAAGTCTGCGACGGCGGCAGCGACGCCGCTTGCCCCGGCCAGTGCCAAGCCGACTGCACGTGCCCCCCGCCACCACCCGTCTGCGGTGACAACTCAGTCAATCAACTGAGCGAAGAGTGCGACGGAACCGACGACAGCGCCTGCCCCGGACTCTGCCAGCTCGACTGCACGTGCTCCGCGAACCCCTGCCCGCCCGGATACAATCCGATCTTCGGAACCGTCACCGCGGACCTGATTTTCGGAACCTCCGGCAACGACTGCATCTACGGCTACGAAGGAGACGACACCATCTACGGTGAAGGCGGCGACGACTTGATCTACGGTGGCTTCGGAAACGACACCATCTACGGCAACGGCGGCGTCGACTCCATCTACGGCGAAGGCGGCAAGGACTTGATCAAAGGTGGCAAGGGCGATGACCTGATCTCCGGCGGCCCGGGCAACGACAACCTCTCCGGAGACACCGGCAACGACACCGTCCACGGCGATGAGCACGACGACGTGATCTACGGAAATGCCGGCAACGACTCGCTCTTCGGCGACGACGGCAACGACCGCATTTACGGCGCCTCGGGCGACGACACCTGCTCCGGCGGCGCGGGCGACGACAAAGTCCACGGCGGCGCCGACAACGACTCGCTCGATGGCAACAGCGGCACCAACGGCCTCAACGGCGGCGACGGCGTCGACGCCTGCGTGAACGGCGTCGCGAGCTTGTGCGAGTAGCCCTCCCTAATCCTGCCTAATCCTGAGGATCAGGATCGGGCACGGGCACGGGCACGGGCACGGGCACGACGGTCCGCGCCTCCGCGCCACGCGCGAACAACACCTCAGGAACCCAAGCCGCCTCTCGATGAGTGTGACCCTAGCTCGCTAGCCAGCCACTAGCGTCGAAATTCGGCCCGGCTCCCCGTGGACTTCGTGCCCGTGCCCGTGCCCGTGCCCGTGCCCGATCCTCTTCCTGCTCATTCCCGGCTATTCCTGCTTATTCCCGGCTATTCCCGGCTATTCCTGCTTATTCCCACCTCCAAAAACCTCCTCACGATGAGCTCTCCCAAAGGAGTCCCCACGGACTCCGGGTGAAATTGCACGCCCTGTACGGGTCGGTCTCGGTGCCTCAGACCCATCACGATCCCGTCCGAAGTCCAGGCCTCGAGCAGCAAGTGCTCGGGGAGGTCCGACACCACCAGCGAGTGATATCTCATCGCTGAGAATGGGTTGGGCAAGCCCGAATAAATCCCCGATCCGACATGGTGAATGTCGCTCGTCTTTCCGTGTCTGGGTTGAGGCGCTCGAACCACCCTCGCGCCGAAGGCGTGCCCGATCGCTTGGAGCCCCAAACAAACACCGAGGATCGGCCCATCGAAGCGGCGGATCACTTCGAAACTCACTCCGAGGCGGCCTGGGTCGTCGCCCCTGCCAGGGCCCGGCGACAAGATCACGTGAGTCGGATCGAGCGCGAGGATCTCGGAGTAACTCAGCTCGTCGCACCGTGCCACCCGCGGGAGGGCGCCGGTGAGTCGGCCCACGAGCTGAGCGAGATTGTAGGTGAACGAGTCGTAGTGATCGAGGATCAGCACCCTCGCGCCGCTCCGAATCGTCCCATTCGTTGGGTAAGTCTTCGCAGGGCGGGCTTGGACGGGGTTCCTCTCGGCCGGCGGTCCCGCTCGCCTCGGCTCGTCGAGCGCCGCGCCGAGCGCGAAGAGCGGTGCGCGGGCCTTGACCATAGACTCCTCATACTCATCGGACGGGTTCGAGTCGGCCACGACCGCGCCCCCTACGCCGAGACTCACCCGACGCCCCGCGCGAACGAGCGTACGAATGACGATCGAGAGCTGGAGGTTGCCTCGATCGTCGATGTAACCCAACGCACCCGAGTAGATACCGCGCTCGACAGGCTCCAAGGTCTCGATGATCTTCATCGCCTCGATCTTCGGAGCGCCCGTCATCGATCCCCCTGGAAAGCAGGCCCGGATCAGCTCGAGACCGTCCGCGTCAGGCCGCAGCCTTCCCGACACGGTCGACACGAGCTGAAAGACGGTCGGATGAGTCTCGACCACACAGAGCTCGGGGACTTCGACCGAGCCGGGCTGGCAGACCCGCCCGAGATCGTTGCGGACGAGGTCGACGATCATCACGTTCTCGGCGCGGTCTTTGATCGAGGTGCCCAGCTCGAGCTCGAGCTCGCGGTCCTCCTCTTTTGTGCGGCCTCTGGGCCGGGTTCCTTTGATGGGTCTACTGATTGCCACTCCATCCAAGCCGACCGACAAGAAGAGCTCTGGGGACGCGGAGAGAGTCTCGAAGTCTCCAAAGCGAAGATAGGCGGCGTAGGGGGCAGCAGAGAGCTCCCTGAGCTTGGCGTAGACGCAGACCGCCGGCCCGTCCGCCGCGAAGCGCGAAGAGAGTTGCTGAGTCACGCAGACCTCGAACACGTCTCCCTCGAGGATCGCCTCCTTCACCCTGTCGACCATGAGCTCGTATGACTCGCGGGCGTGGGAGCTCTCGACGAGCGATCCGCTGCCGGGAGCGAGCTTGGTTCGGGGGCCCGAGATCGAGCTCAGGAAGTGCGCGGCGCGTCGTTCTGCGTCGGCCTCCGCTTCCTCGATCGAGCCTCCGCGGCCGATCACGGAGAGCCTCGTCGAACCCGTGGTTTCATCGCGAATGAAGATCGCGTCGTTGAAGACGAAGCGCAGGTCCGGAGGTCTGAGAGGTCTGACTTCTCGGGCGCGATCGAGGTCGGTGAGTCTTTCGAACGCTCTCCCGAGCTCGTAGCCGAGATAGCCGATGGCGCCGGAGACGAGCTCACTCCCAGGAAAATCGGTGCGTCCCCGGAGCTCGAAGATGGCTCGAAGCACAGAGAGCGGATCGGTGACTTTCTCCCAACGGCGGCCGCCTCGCTCGACGACGACATGAGTCAGGTCGGGCCTCCCAAGCACCGGCTCGCGCGTGGCAGAGACCACGAGCTCGGCGCCGATCGTGAGGTAGGAGCAGCGACCGGGAGCGCGGGCGGAGTCGAGCAACGCGCATTCGACTGAGTTGGGGATCAGCGCGAGGAGCTCGTGGAGCGGGCCGACGGCGACCTCGACCAGGCGATGGACGCGGTGCGCGGGAAGGGCCAAAAACCTGGCGAGGTCTGGGTCCAAGCAGGAGTGTGTACCACGAGGCTCAGCGGTCGGACGAGCCAGTGAATCAGGCGTTGGTCAAGCCGCGGCGAGGACCGCGTCGCGCATACGCCGTTGGAGCGCGCGGGTCGCGATCACGGACTCTCGGATCAACTCCACGGCGAGGCGCACGTCGCGGATCCCGCGGAGCAAGACCGCGGCTCCGGTGGCGGTCGGGACGCCCAACCCAGAGGGTGTCGGTGGGATCCACAACCCAGAGATGTCGACTCTCACGGCCCCTTTCTTCGGCCGGCTTCGGATGTACAGGAGAGCTCGACCGTCACAATCGAGCCGTCGGTAGGGGGCTGGGCCCTCGGTCATGACGATACCTTCTCGAATGCCGAGCGACTCGTCGAGGACGCGATCCACGAGCTCGTCTGCGAGTTTATCGAGCTCATGACTTCTGAAGTAACTCATGAAATCCTCCTTTGGGGGGCGGCTTCGCCGCAGTTCGGAAGCCAACGGAGCAGTTTTCATGCCGACACACCCACATGTACGGGCAAGGTATGCAGACCTGCGCGTCCGAAAAGCGCCGAACTTCGTCCGAATTTCGGACGAACGCAGGCCGGCGGTTTCGTGGCTCCTCGATCCGGTTCGGAGTACAGAGGCCCGATGAGCAACGAAGCTCCACGTGTCGAGAACGCCGACTCGACAAGGGGAACGGACCGTCCGGCGTCCAGCCGGACCGTCGCGTGGGTCAGCACGACCTACTTCGCGGAGGGCCTGCCGTACATGATCGTACGGATTCTGTCGGGCGTTTACTTCACCGATGTGGGCGCCAAGGAGCGTTACATCGGCTACCTGAACTTCCTCGGGATACCTTGGAACCTGAAGTTCCTTTGGGCGCCTCTAGTCGACGCGATCAGTACGAAACGAACCTGGTTGATCTTCACTCAGGCGCTGATCACGTTGATCACCGGCGTGATCGCGGGCCTGTGCCTCATCGTGCCCGGGGGCGAAGCTACCCATCTCCTCCTGGTGGCGCTGCTGTTCGTCGGGATGGCTTTCGTTGCGGCGACAAATGACATCGCGATCGATGGTCATTATCTCGAGGCGATCACTTCGCCCGCGGACCAGGCCGCCTACTCAGGATATCGAGTGCTCGCATATCGCGTATCGATGATTTATGCCCGCAGCGGTCTCGTGGCGGTGGCCGCCTGGGCGGCGAGCTCTCTGAGCGATGACAAACACGCTCCCTGGGCAGTTGCGTTCGGCGCAGGGGCCGTGACGATGTTTGGTCTGACCGCGTTCCATCACCTGCGCTTGCCGAGGTTCGAGGCGAGTCGGGATGCCGCTTTCGACGCGATGGCGGTCCTTCGCTCGTACGTGCCCGCGTTCCGATCGTACCTCGACCAGAGGCGAATCTTTTTGGTCCTCGTGTTCATCATCATCTACCGACTCGGCGACGAGATTCTCTTTTCCATGGTGACGCCCTTTCTCCTGCGGGAGCTCCAGGTGTCGAAGGGTCAGTATGCGTGGATCGCAGGTGTCGTCGGAGCGGCCGGGTCGATCGGCGGCGCGATGCTAGGAGGCTACTGGATCAAGGTGAAGGGCCTCAAGGGGGCGGTTTGGCCGCTCACGCTCCTGATGAATCTGAATATCTGGGCCTACGTCTGGCTCGCTTGGTCCAAGCCCGACGCCAGCACGACCTCAGGAATCGCGACGATTGCGTTCGTACACGGCTATGAGCAGGTCGCCGCCGGCCTCGGCAATGCCTCCTTGCTCATGTACCTCCTAGGAACCTGCAAGCCGGAGTTCAAGGCCGGGCACTACGCGATCGGCTCAGCGATCATGTCGCTCGGCTCCACGCTGTTCGGCGGTTTCGGTGGACGGATCGTCGAAGCGGTGGGCTATCTGCAGCTCTTTCTCATCGCTTTCGTCGCATCGATTCCTTCGATGGCGCTCCTGCCGTTCGTGCCGATGGAAGATCGGAACAAAGCGAGTTGATCCGCCGCGACGACGATGGACGAATACGGCCTGCTTTTCGTCGTCGAAGGTGTTGCATCTCGGAAAGCCCAAGCCTAGGAGTTCACCCGTGCAAAGAGTCTCTCTTTCCTTAGCCATCGTCCTCGCTGCCGCGCCGGCCTACGCCGAGGACAATACGATGATCTTGGCGACGGTCGCGCCGCCCGATTCACCTTGGTCTGCGCTCCTGACGAAGTTCAAGGAGAACGTCGAAGCCAAGAGCGCCAAGGCCGGGAAGAAGATCACCGTGAAGCTGAAGCTGGGCGGCATGCTCGGCGACGAGAACGAGACGGTCACGAAGTGTCGTCGCGGACAGATCCAGGCGGTCGGGGCCTCGACCGGCGCGCTCGCGAGCCAGGTTCCCGAGCTCAACGTGGTCGAGCTGCCGTATTTGTTCCGCAACGCGGACGAGGCGGACGCGGTGATCGACCACGTCTTGACCAAAGAGCTCGAGCCGCTCTTCGCGCAGCGCGGGCTCGTATTGGGCTTTTGGAGCGAGAATGGATTTCGGCATTTTGGTACGCGCGACGGCTTCGTGACGAAGGTCGAGCACCTCCGCGGCAAGAAGATGCGTTCGCAGGAGAGCCCGGTGCACATCGGCATGTACGAAGCGTTCGGCGCCTCACCCGTACCCATTCCGACCACCGAGGTCCCGCAGGCGTTGGCCACCGGCAACGTCGATGGGTTCGATCAGTCCGCGCTCTACGCGCTCGCCACGGCGTGGCACAAGTCGGTGAAGTATTTCACCATCTCCGAGCACATCTACCAACCCGCGGCGATCGTGTTCAACGCGGAGTGGTACGGCAAGCTCTCTCCGGACGTTCAAAAGATCTTGGTCGACGAAGGTCGCGCGCTGCAGGTCAAGGGGCGCAACGCCGTGCGTGAGATCTTCCCTGATCTCATCGAGATCATGAAAGCCGACAAAGTCCAGGTCTACACACTCACCGCGGAGGAGCGAAAGCCCTTCGAGGCGGCCTCGAAGCCGGTCTGGGACAAGTACCGCAAGACTCACGGAAAGCTCGGAGACAAGTTGCTCGACGCCTCCCTCGCGGAGCTCGCGACTTTCCGATCCAACAAAAAGTGAGAGCGAAGCTCGATCGCCTCGACGCCGCGATCTTCTCGTTCGAAAAGAAGCTCGTCGGCGCCCTCACCCTTCTCATGGCCTCGGTCGTATTCGTCGACGTGGCTCACCGCGTCTTTTCTCGGCGCCCTGGTCGGCTCGCGACCTTACTCAGCGGCTGGATCGGAGAGTCTCCGGAGTCGCTCGACACCTTCGCCGCACCCGCGATCACGTTCGTGGTGTTCGTGATCCTCGTGTTCGGCGCGATCCGGGGACGCGCGGAGGCCAAGGGAGAGAATGCCGCGCGAGGCAAGGCCTTCGTGTTGTCGGTGGGACTCACCGCGATCCTCGCTGCCTCGGTCCAAGCCTTGATCTACCTTCGCCCGGAAGGGTTCGTGTTCGCGCCGTACCTGGCCCTCTCTGCGCTCCTGTGGTCGGGCCTGATCGGCGCGTCGATGGCGACTTACTCCACCAAGCACCTCGCGCTCGAGATGGGTGAAAAGCTCTGGCCGAAGAGCCTGCAACCCTCCGTGCGGTCGTTCGCGCAGCTGGTGGCTGGTGGGTTCGCTTTGGTCTTGGCGGTCCTCGGCGCGATGTCGGTCGCCGACCATTTCCAGGTCTGGACCACTTCCCCGGAGGCAGGCCTGATCCCTTCCGTCGACCTCCCCAAGTGGCTCGTGTTCTTGGTCGTGCCCTACGCGTTCGGGATGATCGGGCTTCGGTTCGTGGCGCGGGCGTTCGGGCTGCTGACCATTCACACACCCTTGGGTGAAGGCATGCCCGCGGAGCCGCAGGAAGGCGCGAAATGACGACCGCGGTCATCGGCGCCATCGCGCTCCTCGTGCTGATCGGCGCGCCTCTATTCACGATCGTGGGGATCGCGACGCTGCTCTGCCTCATCGGCTTCACCGAGCTGTCGAGCTTCATGGATCTGCGCGTGCTCGTGCAGCACATCGAAAATCTCGCGACCAAGCAGGAGTTCCTCGCGATTCCGCTCTTCATCGCGTCCGGCGCGGTGATGACCGAGGGTGGGATCGCGCGGCGCTTGGTGAATCTGATGCGGGCCCTGCTGGCTGGGCTCCCGGGTGGTCTCGGGGTGGCGGCCGTGGCCGCTTGTATGTTCTTCGCCGCGATCTCGGGTTCCTCACCGGTCACACTCATCGCGGTCGGCTCGATGATGTTCCCGGCGCTCACCAAACACGGGTACTCGGAGTCCTTCTCCCTGGGGCTCGTGACGACCGCGGGATCGTTGGGCTGCTTGGTTCCCCCGTCGATCTCCATGCTGATTTATGCGATCTCGGTGAGCGGCACGGCGACGGTCGATCCGTCCGATCTCTTCCTGGCGGGCATGCTCCCGGCGATGCTGATCGCTGGGTTGCTGTCGGTCTACAGCATCTGGGTCGGGAGCAAGATCCCGGGCGAGCGCGAGAGATTCTCCTGGCCGGAGGTGAAGCTCCGACTCGAGGAAGGTTCCTGGGCCGTAGCGCTCCCGGTGATCGTGCTCGGCGGAATCTACGGCGGTTGGTACACGCCGTCCCAAGCTGGAGCGGTCGCGGTGGTCTACAGCCTCGTCGTCACGATTTGGATCCATCGGGAGCTCGATCTCGGGCGCGCGATCCGCGCCATGGTCGAGTCCGCCCAACTCATGGGTGCCTTGCTCCCCATCATCGTGCTGGCGTTCGGGCTGAACGAGTTCCTCGCACTCATCGACGTGCAGGACAAAGTCGTGGAGCTCATCAAGTGGATCGACCCGAGCCCCGCGGGCTTCTTGCTCATCGTGAACGTCGTGTTGATCGTACTCGGCGCGCTGATGGACTCGATCTCCGCCACGCTCATCTTCGCGCCGTTGTTGGCGCCCGCGGCCTACGAGCTCTTTCACATCGACCCCATCCACTTCGGTATCATCTTCGTGGTCAACATGGAGATTGGGTACCTGATGCCGCCAGTGGCCACGAACCTCTTCGTCGCCTCCGCGATCTTCGTGAAGCCCTTCGGGTTCGTTTCGCGAGCGGTGATTCCGACACTCACCCTGACGATCCTCGCCCTCGGACTCATCATCTACCTTCCCTCGATCTCGTTGGCGGCGATTCATTTTCGGGACGACAAGCCCCTCTGGGTAGCCTTCCCGTGGGACGGCAAGCCAAAGGACGAAGCAGAGGGGCACACGACGCCCCCGACGGGGTTGGGCGCCTTGACGGGAAAAATTGCGGCGGGCCTCGACGACGAAGAGGGGGCGACTGCGACCGCGACGCCGTCGCTCAAGAGCCTCACCGGCAAGATCATGAAGGACCTCGACGAGGAGTCGGACGCGCCGCCGACCCCGACGCTCAAGGGTCTGACGAACCGAATCATGAAGGACCTCGACGAGCCCGGGACTTCGACCACGCCGTAGCTCGACCTCGTGCGAAACTCCAATTCCATGAATTTATTGTGGAGCTGGCGTCCCGAGGGTCGAGTACGAACAGCGACTCGCCGTCTTCCGCAGGAAGAACGATCGACTCCCGAAACCGAAAGCCTCGGCTCGGAAACGGCAGGCACGGCACCGCTCGCAGTCGGCAGGCAGTCACGAGCGGAACTCATGAGAGAGTCGCGTGACAAGATCGCGGCACGCTCGCCGCCATCGCAGCATCATCAGCAGCGCCAACACTGAGAGCAATGGCCCTCGAGACCCAGCGGCTGTGGCCGTGTCAGCACAGAAACAGGAATCGCTACAATCAGTTTCTCCGTAGACACAACTTCCCAAAGTCAACGAATCCCGGACGGCAGCTTCGTCGATGTCCGCGGTGAACTCGGTCGCGC
>CAYXDO010000009.1:0-49196 GCA_964463485.1 uncultured Myxococcales bacterium
ACAAACCCAACCCGGCCGAAAACGCCATCCACCGAAGCACCAACATTCTATAGCTCACTGGAGGTGGACGATCCGGAATGAAATAGGCGCAGATCCGCACACCGATCAATCGCCGCAAGTCAGCGTTCTATCTGTTCTTTTTCGACCAACTCCCCGCAGCGCACTCAGATCCAGGCCCGGCTGCACCCGAGGCAATCATTCAATACGACTCGATCCGAGCTCGGCCAGTAACCACATCGAGAGTCGTCTGATCGAGCACGCCGTGGGTGAACGAGATTCCAGCGGCAGTGGTCGCCGTGGTGGCAGTCTCCGACCCCGGGTCGAGGCACTCGAAAATGTCGCAGCCGGCGGAGCAACTCTCGGGGCAAACTCGGTATCGATAGCGGAAGGTCCGCTGCGAGAGGAAAGTCTGTTTGGCCAGTGGAATCTTACTCAGGTACCTTGGAACGAGATCCTCGAGAGAGTCTGGGTATCGGTGCTGCTGCCTTCGGTAATCGATGAGTGCGACACGAATATCCTGAGCCCTGCTGAGTGCTGTCACGTCCCGCAGACGGCTGAGCGAGGTCGACGCCAGGATGACGACGAGCCACAGGAGCATCCCAAGCAACCATGACTTCCAGCTCCGGTCGGAGTGTCGTACCAAGACTTTCCACACCAAGGCGCCGATGGCGCCGGCACCGTAGACGACCCCCGACAGGAGGCCGAACAGGGAGGCTTCGACGTTCCAGCCGAGCACGGCGATGACACCGGCCGCGGCCGCTCCGATCAGCGCTAGCCAGGGCGGTCGCATCTTGGCAGTGTCCGGGGACTTACCTTTTGGCTCGTTTTGCATGATTTGGCAGTGGGAGGGAGTGTAGAGCAAATCGACCCGTTCAGATCCGGATTTTCGGCCTTTACCGCTCCCGACCCCCGTCTCATCATTCGGCCATGGCTTCAGCTCCGCGCTTTTCCGGCGCCAAACAATACATTGCCGATGAAGCGCTTTCGTCGGCGGTGAACGCGTCGCTCGTGCTCGGGCGACCTTTGCTGGTGAAGGGTGAACCGGGCACGGGCAAGACTATGCTCGCGCGAGCGGTCGCCGAAGCCCTCGAGATGGAGCTCTCCACGTGGCACATCAAGTCGACGACGAAAGCCATCGAAGGTTTGTACACCTACGATGTGGTTCAGCGGCTGAACGACTCCCGTTTCGGTGACCATGACGTCCGAGACTTGCGGCGGTACATTCACCTGGGCCCGCTGGGCAAGGCGCTGACGAGCGACAAGCGCGTGGTGCTCCTGATCGATGAGATCGACAAGGCCGACATCGAGTTTCCGAACGACCTCCTTCGAGAGCTGGACGAGATGAGCTTCACGATTCCGGAGCTCGACAAGACTCATGTAGCGACTCACCGCCCGGCGATGATCATCACCTCGAACGCAGAGAAGGAGCTTCCAGATGCGTTTCTTCGCCGCTGCGTCTTTCATTACATCGAGTTTCCCGATCGGGAGCGGCTGCTCTCGATCGTGAAGGTGCACCATCCCGAGCTCGGCACGCAGCTCGTCGCCGCGGCGATGGAGCGATTTTTTCGAGTGCGGGCCGTCGATGGCTTGCGGAAGCGTCCGTCCACCTCGGAGTTCCTCGATTGGCTGGTGGTGCTGGCTCACTCGGGCATCGCGCCGCAGGATTTGGCGAAGGGTCTGCCGTTCGCAGGTGTCCTCGTGAAGCAAGAGGGGGACATGGACTTGGTGGACCGGCTGCGTGCTCGCGGGATGTCGTGATCGATGTTCGACCGATTTCTCTACAACCTACGGGCTCAGGGCTTGCGGGTCGGGCTCTCCGAGTGGCTTCGTTTTCTCGAAGCGCTGGAAAAGGGTCTGGCGAGCGACCTCGAGTCGCTCTACCCACTCGGACGCTCTCTGTTGGTGCACAGCGAAGTCAGTTACGACGACTACGACCTCGCGTTCAGCGCCACCTTCGGCAAAGGCAAGTTGGACCCTCTTCTGGTCGAGGAGATGAAACGCTGGTTGGCCAGCATGAAGGCGTTCGACCCGTCGCGTCCACCGGGGCAGCATGATTTCGAGAGTCTGGAGAAGCTGCTGGAGGCGATGAAGAGGACGCTCGAAGAGCAGACTGAGGAACACGACGGAGGAAATCGCTGGATTGGAACGGGGGGGACCTCACCGTATGGCACCGGTGGCCGGGCCAACATGGGTTTGCAGCTCGGTGAAGGGGGCGGTGGTCGTTCGGGCGTGCGGTTGGCCGACGAGCGGCGGTGGCAGAACTATCGAACCGATCTGACGCTCGGCGTTCGGGACTTCAAAGTGGCGCTTCGGGCGCTCCGCAACCTGATTCGTGAGGGGCGCGAGGTTTTGGACCTCGACGAGACGATCGACGAGACGGCGCGCAACGCTGGCGACATCGAGCTCGTGATGGGTAAGGAGCGGCGAAATCGGGTTCGCGTCGCGCTGTTCATGGACACGGGCGGTTCGATGGCGCCTCACACGGAGCTCGTCTCACAGCTCTTCACCGCGGCGACGGAGACGAAGACCTTCAAGACGTTCGAGTCGTATTATTTTCACAATTGTGTCTACCAGTGGCTTTACAGCGACTACGAAACCTACACGCGCGTCCCTTCGGACGAAGTACTCAGGAAGCTCACGCCCGATCATCGCCTGATCTTCGTGGGTGATGCGTCGATGGCGCCTTGGGAGCTCTTCACCGCGGCGACGACGCTCGGGCGGCCGGCACCGTCGGGCTTGGATCGGCTCAGGGCCTTCAAGGAGCATTGTCCGGCGAGCATCTGGCTCAACCCGGATCCGGAGCGTTTCTGGGATCATCCCACCGTCTCGGCCATCAAGAGTGTGTTTCCGATGCATCCGCTGACCGTCGCTGGCATGAAAAAGGCGATCGAGTTTCTTCGAGCGCCGCGTTGATTTGCCACTCGACTCCCGAGGCGAAATTCAGATCGGCCCGGCCGAGAGTATGAGTTGCGAGGGCATCGCCAAGTCACTCCCGCGGGTCCTTGGAGACTTCCTGACGACGGACCGCGCGAACGTATCGAGTCGATTCGCGGTCGCCTCGGTTGGAAAGCTGTGCGTGGAGAGCCGCAGGCAAGATGCCTGCGGTCCCAGGGTTGGAAGGCTTGTCGTGGAGAGCCGCAGGCAAGATGCCTGCGGGCCCGGGGTAGGAAAGGAAAGGCCAGGATAGGAAAGGGACGCGTGCGGTCCCAGGGGGTCACTTGATCTCGACCTTGGCTCCGGCCTTTTCCATCTGCTCCTTGATCTTGGCGGCGTCGTCTTTGCTGATGGCCTCCTTGATGGGCTTCGGAACTCCATCGACGAGGTCTTTGGCCTCCTTGAGGCCCAGGCCGGTGATCGCGCGGACTTCTTTGATCACGCCGATCTTGTTGGCGCCGAAGTCGGTGAGGATGACGTCGAACTCGGTCTTCTCCTCGACCGGAGCGGCCGCGGCCACGGGCGCGGCCATCATCATGCCGCCGCCGCCGGACGCGGCCTTGACGCCCCACTTCTCTTCGAGCTTCTTCACGAGCTCGGCTGCTTCGACGACGGTGAGCGCCGAAAGGTCGTCCGCGATTTTCTGAAGGTCTCCCATTTTCAATTCCTCCGCCGGATCGAAGCCGGCTGTAGTCCATTCCAACGGTTTCGCCGAAGCGAAACTCAGTTGCCCTTTTCTTTGTCGACTTTGGCTTGCAGCACGCCCGCGAGGTGCGACCCCGGAGCGTTGATCTGCGCGAGCAGTTTCTGCGCGGGCGCGTTGATCACGCCGAGCAGCTGAGCGCGGGCCTCGTCGAGCGTGGGCAGCGACGCCATCACCTCGAGAGCCTTCGCGTCGCCGATGACGTCCTGATTGACGAAGCCGGACTTCACCTTGAGCTTGTCGAACTTCTTCGCGAGCTCTTGCGTGACCTTGCCCAGCTTCCCGTACTCCTCGGAGTAGAGGAGCAGGATCGCAGACGTATTCTTGAGCGACTTGCCCAGTGCTTCGCGGCCCGTACCTTGGAGCGCCCGCCTCAACAGCGTGTTCTTGGCGACCCTGTAGTCGACTCCGACCTCGCGAAGTTTTCTCCGAATTTCGGAGACATCCTTCACTTTGAGGCCGGCATGGTCGGCGACGAGCGCGGCTTTCGACCGCGAAACTCTACCCGCGAGATCGGCAAGGACCTTTTCCTTGGTCTCGCGCGACATCGGCATACGAATAACCTCCTTCCGCGAGGAAGCCCTCGCGGTGTAATGAGTACGCCTTTCGACGCACTCCGCTCACGTTCGGAGGCCAGTGACGCGTACGCCTCGGGCCGTCTCGGCGGGCGATTTTTAGGGCGACCTCGTCGCCACCCGCTGTCTCCGACGTGAAAGAACCACTCTCCGCATGCGGCGGAGAGAACTCACAAACTCACTTGATCCAGCCCGACGAATCGACCTTCACGCCCGGACCCATCGTCGAGCTGATGGTGACGGATCGCATGTACGTGCCCTTGGCGCTGGCCGGCTTGGCACGAGCGAGAGCTTCCATCACGGTCGAGAGGTTGGCCTCGAGCTTTTCGGGATCGAAAGAGACCTTCCCGATCGGGCACTGCACGATTCCCGCCTTCTCGGTTCGGTACTGGACCTTGCCGCCCTTGCTGTCTGAGACGGCCTTCCCGATTTCGGTGGTTACCGTGCCGGTCTTCGGGTTGGGCATGAGCCCACGAGGGCCGAGGACGCGGCCTAGGCGGCCGACGAGCGCCATCATGTCGGGCGTGGCGATCGCGACGTCGAAGTCGAGGAAGCCTTCCTGAACCTTTTGGACCAGGTCTTCGGCGCCGACCGCGTCTGCTCCGGCTTCTCGCGCTTCCTTCTGCTTGTCGCCGCGGCAGAACACGGCCACGCGCTTCGTCTTGCCCACGCCGTGCGGCAGCACGACCGCGCCGCGGATCATTTGGTCCGCATGGCGCGGATCGACGCCGAGCCTTACGGCCACGTCGATGTTCTCCTCGAACTTCGCGGTCGAGAGCTCCTTCACGAGCTTCACGGCCTCGATCGGTGAGTAGCGCTTGGTGCGATCGATCTTCTCGATCTTGGCGAGGTACTTCTTGCCTCTCTTCATGTTGACCTCCGGTCGTTCAAACGGCCCGAGTCGAGCTCACCATCCAGGTAAAGCTTCGTTCGACGGCCTCCGACCTCACGATCACCGAGCGCATGGCTCGGCGATGAACTTGTCGACACATTCAACCGATGACGTCGATCCCCATGGAACGCGCCGTGCCGGCGATGATCTTCGCACCCGCATCGGCGTCGTAGCAGTTGAGATCGGTGAGCTTGGCCGCCGCGATCTCTTTGCACTGCTGCATCGTGATCTTGCCGACCTTGATCTTGCCGGGAGCGGTCGAGCCCGAGGCGGGCTTGCGATTCAAGTGCAAGCCGATGGCCTTCTTCACCAGGATCGACGCCGGCGGTGTCTTGGTGATGAAGCTGAAGCTGCGATCCGAGTAGACCGTGATCAAGACCGGGATGATGAGGTTCTCGGCCGCTTTGTCCTGCGTGCGAGCGTTGAACTCCTTGCAGAACTGCATGATGTTCACGCCGTGTTGGCCGAGGGAGGGGCCTACGGGCGGAGCAGGATTGGCCTTGCCGGCCGGCACCTGCAGCTTGATCGTGGTCATTATCTTCTTGGCCATGGATTTTCTCCGCTAGACGCGTCGGCGGCGTCTAAGAGAAGTCAGCCGACGGGTCAAGCAATTTCGTTGATCGTCCTCTGCGCTCAGACTCGTAGTGCTCGCCTCTGATACGAATCCTCGGTCGGCTCACGCGATGATCTTCTCGACTTGGGTGAACTCGAGCTCCACGGGAGTGGCGCGACCGAAGATTGACACGAGCACACGGAGCTTCTGCTTCCCTTCGAGGACCTCCTCGACGGTTCCGTTGAAGCTCGCGAAAGGCCCATCGACGACCCGCACTTTTTCACCTTCGTAGAACTCGAGCCTCGGCTTGCTGACCATGGTGCCCTGCTCGACTTGGTTGAGCAGGCGGTCGATGTCGGCGTCCTTCACAGGCGTGGGATTGGTCGAGTTGCCGACGAAGCCCGTGACCTTCGGGGTGTTCTTGACGAGGTGCCAGCTGCGTTTGTCGAGCTGCATCTCGACGACCATGTACCCAGGAAACCACTTCCGCTTCGTCTTTCGCTTGGCGCCGTGGATCACTTCGGTGACCTCTTCGGTCGGGACGAGCACGCGGCCGAACATCTCCTCGAGGCCCTCGAGCTTGATGCGCTCCTCGAGGCTTCGTTTGGCCTGCTGCTCGAAGCCGGAGTACGTGTGCACCACGTACCACTTCAGCTTGGGATTGCGAGGAGCCGGAGCCTGCGGGGGCTGCTTCGGAAGGTCGGGCTGATCGTCTTCGCCCTCGGGCCGGATCTCTTCGTTTGACATGGTGTGGACCTCGAAACCGCGCGAGCGCGCAGGCTACTTGTAGATGACGCCGGTGATCTGAGCCCAGACCTGATCGTAGAACCACATGATCCCAGCCATCAACAAGGCGGTCACGATCACGACTCTCGTGTGAACGTAGGTTTCTTCGCGGGTCGGCCAGGTGACTTTCTTGAGCTCACCGACGACCTCCGCAGAGAACTGCATGAGCTTCTCGTGTCGATACGCCGCGAAGGTGAGCCCACCGGCGGCGAACACACCGATCAACGTCGAGACCTTGAAGTTGGATCCGAGGATAGCCGGATCACCGACGCCCGCCGTCTCGAGGACCAGCCCGAGGAACTTGGCGAGAGTCACCCAGGTGATGACTCCGATGATGAGGTACGCGGTGACGACGTACCTTTGAACCCCCAACGGAGCCGCAGTGCTTTGGACCGCCTGATCGCCTTCCACGAATCCTCCAAATCCCTTCGCCGGCTCACCTTGCGCAAGGGCGAGCCGAGCTCAGGGCAGGAGGGACTCGAACCCCCATCCTACGGATTTGGAATCCGCCGCTCTACCATTAGAGCTACTGCCCTATAAGCCCACAACCAGACTCGAACTGGTGACCTCCTCCTTACCAAGGAGGTGCTCTACCACCTGAGCTATGTGGGCGCGCAGAATACAGAGCGGGAGACGAGACTCGAACTCGCGACATTCAGCTTGGAAGGCTGACGCTCTACCACCTGAGCTACTCCCGCAGTCGCTGGGCCCGAGCCGCGCTCAAAACCCACTCAAACTCAAGTCAAACCAAAACAAAAAACGAACTCAACGAAACCACCTAACTCAAAAACGCTCAAGTCCTAACAACGTATCCAACAAAACCCGCGCCTTCATTCGGCGCCGAGCGGCAAGCGCTCGCTGGAGGGAGGAGGATTCGAACCTCCGAAGCACGGTGTGCGCCAGATTTACAGTCTGGTCCCTTTGGCCTCTCGGGCATCCCTCCGTCGTGCCACTCCCGACAGCTGGCGATCGGACTCGAACCAACAACCGGCTGCTTACAAAGCAGCTGCTCTACCGATTGAGCTACGCCAGCGGCGCTCGGGAGCGTCCGAGATAGGAGAGCCATTCCGTGTTGTCAATAGAATCCGACGTCAGCGCCCGCGAGCCACGTGCGTCGCGTAGAGCAAAATCCCTGCGGCCACCGACACATTCAGGCTGTCGAACGGCCGACCCAAAGGGATCGTCACTCGCTGGTCGCAAGCCTCCGCGACGGATGGTCGCACTCCTGCCCCTTCGCTGCCCAACACCAAAACCCTGGGGCCGTTCAGGCGGGCCTGAGGCAAAGGGACGCCATCGAGCATCGCAGCGGTTGCCTCGAGCCCGGCGTCGCGGAAGTCGGAAAGGGCGGTTCGGATGTTGGTCACCCGTGCGACCGGCAGGTGCTCGGCCGCGCCGGCGGAAGCCTTGACCGCCGACGGTGTCAGGCCTGCTGCGCGATGTTTTGGGATCACGACGCCGTGGGCGCCGAACGCGTGCGCCGAACGAATCACGGCGCCGAGGTTACGGGGGTCTTCGACGCCGTCGAGCGCCACCACGAGCGGCGCTTCCCCGGCCTCCTCGGCGCGAAGCAGGATCTCCTCGATCGAGGCGTACGTTGGGAGCCCCTCGCGCACGAACGCGAGCACACCTTGCGTTTTGGTGGTCCGCGCCTTTCTCTCGAGGACCGCGCGCGCGACCTCCTGCACGCGGACACCTCGTTCCTTGGCTACGGCCAGAAGCGATCTCGTCGCCGCTTGATCGCCGCGACTGAGCCAGAGCGCTTCGAGGCTGCGACCCGCGTTGAGCGCTTCCTTGACCGGTTCGATCCCAAACACCAGGCGAAGCTCACCCGGGGTGTCTGCCTCGCGGTCATTGGGCCGATCGAAGCGGCGCGATCGCCTCTTCAAAGGCGCGCCACCGCTGACGCGATCTCTTCCGCGATCGCGGCTGCGGCTTCCTGAGGATTCGGAGCGTCACGGATCGGACGGCCCACGACGAGGTAGTCGGCCCCCGCCTGGATCGCTTCGCTCGGCGTCATCACACGCGCTTGATCGTCCTGCGGGGAGCCCTTCGGCCGAATTCCGGGTGTGACGATCACGATCTCGCTTGGCAGCTTCGCACGCAACGCCGCGACCTCTTGCGCGCTGGCCACGATGCCTCCCGCGCCGTTGGCGACCGCGAGGCGCGCGAGCCGCAAGCTCGCGGTGGGCACGTCGTCCGAAAAACCGAGCTCACGCACGTCGTCCACGGTGTGGCTGGTCAACAACGTCACACCGAGCACGAGCGACGGCATCGTTCCAGGAAGGACGCTCATACGCGAGATCTCGGTGACCGCGAGCCGAATCGCCTTGCCGCCCGCGAGCGCGTGGACCGTCAACATACGCACGCGCCGCCGAGCTGCGGCCTTGGCCGCCGCGGCGACGGTGGCCGGAATGTCGTGGAACTTGGTGTCGAGAAAAACCGAAGCGCCCATCCCTGTCACGAGATCCACGACCATCGGACCCGCTGACGTGAAGAGCTGCGCGCCGATCTTGAAGCTGCCGACGTAAGGAGAGAGCTGTCGCACGAGCCGCTCGGCGTGATCGAGGTCCGCGACGTCGAGCGCAAAGACCAAGCGATCCTTCGAAGACCGCGGTTTGAATTCAACACCCAAATCGGCCGCATGATACAACCATCCGCAAACGCGTGGGCACACGTCGGCCCGCGTGAGGCCGGCTCGCATGGACACGCTGATTTCGAACTTCTCTGCGCTGATGATCGCCGGAATCATTCTGGTGGTCCTCGTCTCGAACGTTCACCGAGGCGTCGGTTCGATCATCGGCATCACGTTCTGGACCGGCGTCGCGTACGTGGGAACCGAAATCCTTGCGCGCGGAAACGAGATTCTTCTGGCTCGATGGTCGCTGTCGAAGCCCGTCTTCTACGGGATGTGCGCGTTCCTCATCGCGACGAACGCGTGGATGGGCATCCGATCGCTCAAGAAGAGGCCCGAGCCTTCGGACGAAGAATGAGCGCAGCGCGGCCGACGGACGGCCAACTGGGCAGAGCTATAGGGCGGAGGCCCGGAGCAATCGTCGGCTTCCAGAAAGATCTTCGCGCACGTTCGGAAGCGAACTGGCGCGACCGCGGCCGGGAGCGGCGTTCAGCCGGCGTCGACTTCGGCGTCGTTGGCCGCGGCGTCAGGGGCCTCGATGAAGCCTGCGTCGGGGACCTCTGGGAGCACGAGGCTCTCGGCGAGCGTTCGCGCGAGCTCGGGTTCTGCGAGCACGAGGCGATCGAACGCCTTTCGGGCGGCGATCAGATCACCCCTTTTGGCCTCTGCGCGAGCCAACACGTGGAGCGCCTCGGGCAGCCAAGGCTGTTCGCGGAGCAGCGACTTTGCGAGCTCGACGGCGTTCTCGATTTGATTTGTGTTCAAAGCAACCTCGGCTCGAACGATCACCGCGTCGACATCCTCGGCAGTGGCGATCTCGATCGGCACGCTATCTGGATCTGCCTCGAGCGCAGCGCGAGCTCGAATCCTCGCAGCAACGTCGGGTGACGCGAGCGCCATGGCGGCGGCCTCCGCCCTGGCGTAGTCCTTCATCGCGATCGCCAGGGCGAGCTCGAAACGCTTCGCCTCGGCTTCGGCCTTGCGCAGTGAGAGCTCCGTGGTGAAGGCGAGCGCTTCCTCGAGCTTGCCCTCGGCCAGGCGCAGACGCAGCCGCCGTCGCACGGGCTCGGGTTCGTCGGGAGCCGCGCTTTGCCAACGCGCGAGTAGCTCATCGTACTGATCGGTCGCGCCCTGTGCGTCCGCGATCCGAACTCGCAGCTCGAGCGATTCGCTCTCGCTCTTGAGGGGCTCCGGAAGCGCATCGAGGATCGCGAGGGCATCGTCGTATTTGTCAGCCATGTACGCAGCGCGCGCCCGCGGCAGCGCGAATCGAAGCTCCTTGCCAGGAATCTTGCTCCAGACCGACCAAGCGATCTCACCGGACCGAATCTCTGTGAGCATCATGGCCTCGGCAGCGCAGAAGGCCGTGCGACCGGACTCTGCGGCGCAGGCGATCTGAAAGGATATCCTCGCGGCACGCGGATCTCCTTCGGCGAGATAACGCCGACCCGCGAGCCAGTGTGCGAGCGCGTTCTTCGGATCGATGAAGAGCGCCCTGGCGACGGGGTCCTTCTTTCGATCGCCTCGGGCAGACTCGTCGGGCGGATCCTTGAGCCCGTAAACGACGGCCGCCGAGCGCCCGGTCATCGTCACCGCGTAATCGTCCTTCGAGAGCGGCTTGGACCAAGCGTCCTGGTTGAACTTCGTGACCGGGAGGTCGAGCGCCTTGGCAACGGAAGGCAGGATCGCGCTGGTCGCCCGCCAAATCTCCTTGCGAGGTGCGGACGCGGTCAGCACCGAGCAAGGCCCGGCAGGCACGCACGACGACACACGAAGCTCGATCGTTTCCTTGTCGAGCTCGAGTCGAGGTTCCAAACGCAGGTCAGGCTGCGCTCGCGGCGAACGAAACGTCCCCGCCGCGGGCGCGCCCTCGACGATTGGCACGACCGCGGTGACGTCCGCGAGGCCTGTTTCGAACAAAGCCGTCACGAGCGCTCCGAGATCCGTGCGCGGGTCGTCGGACTTCTCGAAAGCGGGCGGAACGATCACGACGACCGCAATACGCCGCTCGCCCGGAGGAGCTTCCGGGGTCGGCGCTACCGGCGGAGGCGGCGGGCTCGGCGTACATGAGAGAAGCAGCGATCCTGCGGAGAGGATCGCCAAGCGCGACACGCGGAGCATGAGCACGGAGATCCTACTCCACGCGATCTCCGAGGAGCCAACTTTCGCCCGCTCGGATCGCGACCGCGATCCCGCACGCCGAACGACCGATCCGTGCCGCTTGGACGCGAGTGATCGAAATGAGGACCACGATCGGGGCGCATGCTACCGTTCGCTTCGTGGCCAAGAAGGCCGGATTCGTCTTCCGCTTCCTCTCGATCTCCGTGCTCGTCGTGTTGCTGGTGGTGCTCGCTGCCGCCGGCGCAGGTTGGTACTGGCTCGATCGCGAGGTGCTCTCGTCGCTGCCGCAGGATCTGTCGAAGCTGCGCGACTGGCGACCCCCGACGAACTGTCAAATCTACGATCGACATGAACGACTGGTCGACGAGTTCTACCTGGATCGGCGGATCTGGATTCCGATGGCGGAGCTTCCGGTGCACGTTCCGTTGGCGTTCGTCGCTGCCGAAGATCGCCGCTTCTTCACACACCCGGGAGTCGATCTGAGGGGCATCCTCCGCGCGATGGTGACCAACCTCCGAGGCGGTACGACGAAGCAAGGCGGGTCCACGATCACCCAACAGCTCGTGAAGAACATCTTGGTAGGCAATGAAAAGAGCTACCGCCGGAAGCTGCGCGAGGCGATCCTCGCTTATCGACTCGAGCGTGAGCTCGGCAAAGACGAGATCCTCGAGCTCTACTTGAACTACATCTACCTCGGCTCCGGAAATTACGGGGTCGAGGCAGCGGCTCGCGACTACTTCGGCATCTCCGCGTCGCAGATCGACATTGGACAGGCCGCGATGATGGCGGGGCTCGTGCCTGCGCCGGCGCGCTACTCACCCCATCGAAGCGTCGAGTCGGCGCTCCATCGCCGCGAGCTCGTGCTCACCGCGATGGTCGACAACGCGTTCATCTCCGCGGAGGAAGCGACGCAGTTCGCCGACGACCCGGTGGTCGATTCGACTCGCGCGCGTGGAGGCCAGGGCGCGAACACGTCCTACGCCACGATCGTACGACGGGAGGTTCGTCGCCTCTACGGATCGACGTTGCCGGTCGAGGAGGGACTTCAAGTTCACACGCCGCTCGACAGCCACGTGCAAGAGGTGGCCGTCGAAGCCGTCCGCAAAGCCGTTCGCGCCGTCGAGCAACGCCAAGGCCGACGGGGCCCAAGCCGTCGACTGGCTCACGACAAGTGGGACGCCTTCTTGTCGCGATACCGTCGAGACGTGGGCGACAAAGCCCCCGTTCCGCCGCGACAGGGCGAGTGCTTCGAGTCGCTCGTTCGACGCAGTAAAGATCTCGGCAGCCTTCAAGCGGGACCGTTCACCTTCTCGCTCGCCGAAGAAGAACGCGGCGCGCTGATTCGCGTGCCCATCAAACGCGACGACGGCAAGGTCACGACCAGCGCGAAGAAGCTGGAGGCCGAGATCACCGAGGGCGATGTGCTCCCCGTGTGCCTGGTGGAAGGCGAGAAGGTGAAGCTCGATCCGCGCCCCTGGCCCGAAGGCGCGGCGCTGGTGCTGGAGAACGCGACGGGCCGTGTGGTCGCGCTCGTGGGTGGCTTCGACGTCCCGCTCGAAGGCTTCGTACGCGCGGTGCAAGCGCGCCGTCAGCCTGGCAGCAGCTTCAAACCTTACGTCTATGCGTCCGCGCTGCTCGCCGGCCGCACTCAGCTCGACACCGTGATCGACGCGCCCTTGGCCCTCCCGGGCGCGCCCGGAAAGATTTGGTCACCCAAGAACTACGACGGCGAGTACCACGGCGCGATCCAGATCCGAAACGCGCTGGCGAAGAGCCTCAACACGGTCGCCGTTCGACTGTTGCTCGATACTGGCGTCGATCGGGTCGTGTCGACGGCGAAGGCCATGGGCATCACGTCGAACATTCGAAGAGACCCAACGATCGCGCTCGGGAGCAGCGAGGTCTCGCTCCTCGATCAAGTCGTGGGATACTCGACGATCGCACGCATGGGGCTCCCGCCAGAGCCCGTGTTCATCGACAAAGTGGAAGACGTGCGCGGTCACCTCGTCGGTCGCGCCGGAGAGCGCGGGGAGGACGAGCGTACACGCCACATCGTGCTTCCAGGAGGCTCGCGCCCGCGCGCGCTTCCGTCGGGCATTGCGTACGAGCTCGCGGACATGATGCGAGAGGTCGTCTCCAACGGCACCGCCAAGAAGGCGTACAAAGAGGGCTTCGATCGCGCGGGCAAGACGGGCACGACCAACGACTTCATCGATGCCTGGTTCGTCGGCTTCACGCCGCGCTACACGATCGGAGTCTGGGTGGGTACGGATGGCACGACGACCTTGGGAGACAAGGAGACCGGCGGAAAAACGGCGCTGCCGGCCTGGCTGGAGATCGCCGCAACGCTGCCCGAAGTCGAAGGCGAGCGATTCGCGGTGCCCGACGACGCGACCTTCGTTCCGTTCGACGCGGCCGGAAAGTGGGTCGCGGTCCGCCGCGGCGACGTCCCCGAATCCGTGCTGCCACGTTACGTTTCGACAGACGCGCCGCTCCCGCCGGTGATCGGCGAGGTCCCGATCGTGGTCACCGCCACGACCGCGTCCTGACGGGCCTGGGCGACGCCTCGCGAGACCCAAGCGAGGAGGCAAGAGCCGAGAGCGGATCGAGCCGTGGATCTGACTGATCCTCACGCCCGATCAGAGCGGGAGCTCGACTCCGAGGCCCTTCTCTTTCGCTCGCTCGAGAATTCTGGGTGCGACTGCGACATCCTCGAGCGCCACGCCCAAATTCATCGCGCAGAGTCGTTCTTCGCTGCGGATTCTACCGGTCAGCCGACCCACCGCCAGGTCCCCCAAATCACCGGCGACGGGCGGGGTCCTTCGGAAATAGCCTTCTTTCCGGTAGTGCTCCATCTGCGCGCGATCGTCGGTGAAGATCCGCGCGAACGCCATCTGCGCTTCCGGCGTGAGATAGGAGTCGAAATCGACCGCCGACACGAACACGCCCGGCGCCAACCATTCGGGCTGAATCGTGGGCGTCGGTGACTTCAGGATGGGTCCGGAAGTCACCACGAGCTCCATGTCGCGCACCGCGTGCTCCGGCGCATCGACGACCTTGGCCTCGAGGCCTAGGGCGCGAGCCTTCTCCGCGAGGTTCTCGGCGGCCGAGGTCCGCACGTCGTACAACCTCACGTTTCGAATCGAAGGGTAGCCGGCCGTCATCGCGCGAAGGTGACTGTCACCTTGGACACCGCACGCCAACAAGCCCAGCGTGGTCGGTGATTTCAGCGCCAAGTGACGCGCGGACAAGAGACTCGCCACCGCCGTTCTCTCCGCGGTAATCCATGTGCAGTCCATGACGGCGGTTGGGAGCCCCGTCTCCACGTCGTTCAGGATGATGAGGCCGGAGATGTACGGGACCTCGTGCTTCTTCACGTTCTCAGGAAACCCACTCACCCACTTCATCCCGACGCTGCCCGTGGGTGCGACATAACAGGGCATCGCGTGGATGAACGCGTCTTTCTGCGTCTTGGGATGGACGCCGGGCTTGGGCGGGAGCTCCACGAGCCCGGAACCCTTGGCCTTGAACGCGGCCTCCAGCACCTCGAGCATCTCGAGGGGAGTCAGCCCGACCGATTCGACGTCTTTCCTGGACAGGTAGCGGATGTTCGGCATCTCGAGGCTCATACCGACTCGGGCGCTCCGAGGGAAGCGTTGGTCATCGTCGGCCTTGACCCTCCGTCGGTTCGTTGGTCAAGCTAGACCAATGCCAGAAACGCTGTTCAACCTGTACGAGGCCAAGACGGCTCTCTCGTCTTTGGTGGACCGGGCTGCCGCGGGCGAAGAAATCGTGATCGCAAAGGCTGGCGTACCCATGGCGCGTCTGGTGCCAATTCGCGGTCGCAAACGCAGAAAGCCGGGCGGCTGGGAGGGTCGTGTTCGAATCGGCGAAGACTTCGACGACGAGCTGCAGCCGGACGTTTCGGCCCTGTTCGAAGGCGGCGGCGCATGAACGCTCTGTTGCTCGACACCCAAGTCTTCTTGTGGTGGCGCGCCAACGACAGGAGGATCAACAAGTCCACGCGCTTGATGATCGGCGACGCGCCGATCGTGTACGTCAGCGCGGCGTCGGCCTGGGAGGCTGGTATCAAAGCCGCCCTGGGCCGGCTTTCACTCCCGGAGCCTTTCCAAAAGGGCGTCGTGGACAGCGAGTTCGTGCCGCTGGCGATCGGGTTTTCGCACGCCGAAGAAGCGGCTCGATTGCCGTTTCATCATGCGGACCCATTCGACCGGATGCTCGTGGCGCAGGCGCGGATCGAGAGGCTTCGGTTGGTCACCCACGACGGCAGAATTCGCCCGTACGACGTGGACGTCGTCTGGGTGTGAGAGGGCTCCACTCATTCGCCGGCGGTTCGCTCGCTGAAAGGAGCGGGGAGCCCTCACCGCGCAGAGCACGATTTCGCCAGGCCTCGGAGAAACGTCGAGCGCCGCGCAAGCGCTCGTAACCCGAGAAGGAGATCGCGATCGAGGCTTCGTGCTTCGTCGAACGGAACGAACTTCGGAGCTCGATGGCCGCACCTGCCTGGGGCCCAAGGCTTCGGAGTGATTTTCGGAGCCCAAACGATTGCGCTCCCGCGATCGTTCGTCGGCGTGAACCACGCGGTAGGTGAAGCAATCGGTCCCGGAAAGGCCGAAGTATGGTGAGTAGGAGAAGTCACCGGAGGCGTCCGACGCGAAGGTGCCGTGGGTGAGTCCGACGACGAGGGTTGGGACGAGGTTGGTGCCTTCGTCGTTGGACGGGTACGCGAAGCTTAGGCGGTCGACTCCCAGGGTCCGCGAAGCTTAGGCGCAGGCAAGATGCCTGCGCTCCCAGGGGTCCGCGAAGTTTAGGCGGTCGACTCCAGCCAGGGCTCAGCGAAGCTTAGCGAAGCTTAGCTTGCGCTCCCTGGGGGTCCGCCAAGTTTAAGCGGTCGACTCCAGGGGGTCCGCGAAGCTAAGGCGCAGGCAAGATGCCTGCGCTCCCAGGGGTCCGCGAAGTTTAGGCGGTCGACTCCAGCCAGGGCTTTGCCGCGGTCGACTCAGTAGATTCGTTCGACGACGGCGCCGCCGTAGTAGTGGCTCAAGATGCGCTGGTAGTCGTGACCGGCCTGCGCTCGGGCGATCGCTCCTTGCTGGCACATTCCTACTCCGTGACCCCACCCGCCTCCGGTGAAGGTCAGGCGAGTTACTCTTCCGCTGGCGTCCTTTTCGACGTCGAGCACGAACAACCCGCTGTTCAGTTGATTGAAGAGTTGCCGCACCGGGAGCTCCCGCAAGACGTCGACGGACTTATCCTTTCCCTTGAGCCGCAAGCCCGTCACGCGATTTCCGGGGCCGCGTCCCAATATCGAGACGTCGGTGAGCTCGCTGAGTCCGACCTTGGCCGCCACCTGGCTCAGACCCTCCCCTTCGAAGATCTCTTTCCAGCGGAATTTCTTCGCGTTGAGGAACTTCGACCGAGCGCACGCGACCGGCGGGAACGAATCGAGAAAGACTCGGAGGGTCGGTTCGTCGAGGTGCGCTCTGAATCGCTCGAGCGCAGGATCGGTTCCGATCTCGTCGAGCCTCGCGCCGAGACTCGGTGACGGTTTGGTGCCCCAGACCACGTCGTTGGTCTCGGAGAATCCTCCGCAGCTGGATGAGTAATAGGACTCCACGAGCTCGAGCGGGCCGTCCTTGCTCGTCCGCGGCCGCACCGCGACTCTTCCCTTCGTCGCCTCGACCGCTTCACTTGGCCGCGGCGCCTCCCCGCCAGCGCCCGCGTAGACCTGGCAGTGTTGCTCGCTGCAAAGGTGAAAGGGCTCGGCAAAGTGACGATGGGCGAGCTTCCCGAAGATTTCGCCACGTGCCGTCACCGCCTGCGCCTTCAGAGCTTCGATGGGCGCGTCCGCAAAGAGCTCCTTGGGCACGAGGCCCAGGAGCAGCTTTTCGGCCGGCACCGAATTCACCGCGGCGAGCTTGCCTGCGCGATCGATCGCCACATAGACGTCGCCCCAAAACTCCCGCGTCTCGCGACCATGCCACCGATACCCGCGTGCGTACTCGACGTCGAAGACCCGAGCTCGCTCCCCTTCGAGCGGGCTGACGAAGACCGAGCCGATCGCCTTGTGGATCAAGCGGTCCGCTCCATCGTGAATCGCGATCCCCCCTTCGGGCGGGCGTGCGATCGATTCCTCGACGAAGAGCTCGGACAGCCCTTCCTGAGAGACCGACGCCACGAACTCGTCGGCGGCCGCCTTGGTGGCGAACGGCCCGACCGAGAGCCGACGCCGGCGTGTGTCGAGGACCGTGCCGCTCAAGCCGAGCAGCGCCCCGCCTTCGGTCACCCGCGCGTTGCGCCCACGCGCGCTCCATGTCGCGATCTCCGCGGTCAGCGTGTCGGGTCCCGAAGACGCCTCACTCTTGACCACGACGTCGTATTGAAGCTCCGCGGGCTTCGCTCCGATGGGTCGAAACCGGAACCTCGACCCGCTGTCGGCGTAGATGGTCCGCGGCATGTCTCCATCGTGGAACACGAGGCGAATCGGGCCGTCGCCGGCCACGACGACCTGCTCCTGGAGGTCCATGAGGCCTACGAGCACGACGGGTTGGCGCTTCTTGAAGCGGACTCGGGAGCCGTACAGCTCCTCGAGCGCCAAAGGACGGGCCTTGGCAAAACGTCCCGGAGGGAGCTCCGCGGCCGCCGATGCGCAGAGCGCGGACAGCACGCCCGCGAAGGCGAAGGTCTTCCACACGGCCGGGATTCTCGATCTCGAGAGGGCTCTGAGAGAGGGCACAGAGAACACGGCGAGATTGTTTCTTCCTCGGAGTGCTCTGTAGGCTGAGTTCTCCGCCGTTTGCGGATGGGCAGGGAGCCTGACGGAATCAGCGCTTGCTGAACTGGAATCGCTTGCGAGCGCCCGGACGGCCGTACTTTTTGCGCTCGACCTGGCGAGCGTCGCGCGTGACGAAGCCCATCTTCTTGAGTGTGGGTCGAAGCTCGCCGTTGGCGACCATCAGCGCCCGCGTGATGCCATGACGGATCGCGCCGGCCTGGCCAGAGAGCCCGCCGCCGTAGACGTTCACGAAGACGTCCCATTTCCCGATCTGCTCGGTCACCTCGAGCGGCTGCCGGAGGATCATCTTCAGCGTCTCTCGACCGAAGTAATTGTCGAGCGTGCGACGGTTGATCGTCACGCTCCCCGCGCCTGGCTTGAGCCAAACTCGAGCTACTGCCTCTTTGCGACGCCCCGTCGCATAGAACTGCTGTCCCTTCATCGCGAAATCGTCTCCGCTCAGCGCGTCTTCATCGGATACGGCTCTGGATTCTGAGCCTTGTGCGGGTGCTCCGCGCCTGGATACACCTTCAGCTTTTTCATCATGCGGTTGCACAGCGCGCCAGCGTTGATCATGTTGTGCACCGCGCTCTTCAGCACCGTCTCCGGTGACATCTGCATGAGCTCCTCGGCGGACCGGACCTTCAAATGGCCGTACCAACCCGAGTGCTTGTAATACTTTTTCTTTTGGAGCTTCGCGTTGCCGCGGAACTCGAGGCCGCTTGCGTTGATCACCACGACGAAATCACCCACGTCATCATGGCGCGTGAACGTCGGCTTGTGCTTGCCGCGCAAGACATCGGCGATCTGAGTGGCGAGCCTTCCGACGCTCTGACCTTTGGCGTCGACCAGGTACCACTTTCGCTCGTGGTTCTTGCGGCTGAAATACTTCGTGGGACCGGGGACGTTGACGATGGACTCCATCGCGCCCGGCTTCTTCTCGGTGCTCATGGTGACAGGGGGCGGTTTCTAGGCATCACCGTCCCGCCTGTCAAGCGGAACCGGTGCGGCGAGCAGGCTTCGCAGCGCGTTCTCCACACGTCGAGCCACCTCTTCCCGCGCCGCTTCATCGTCTCCGAGGTCGGAGATGTCGATCGGACGGCCCATTCTCAACGTGACCAAGCTTGGGCGAATACGCCAATCTCCCACCGGGAGCACGCGTCCGGTCCCGATCACTGCCACGGGCAGAATCGGAGCCTTGGTGCCGACCGCGAGGTGAAATGGCCCTTTCTTGAGCTCCCCGAGCTGGCCCTCAGGCGTGCGCGTGCCCTCGGGAAACATCAGCACCGAGGTCCCCGATCGCAGCGTCTTGGCGGCGCGATCGATGGAAGCCATCGCCTTTTTGCGATTTCGACGGTCGATCACGATCGCGGCTCCGGCCACCAGCGCCCAGCCGAAGATCGGGATGTACGTGAGCTCTTTCTTCGCCACGAATCGCACCGGCATCGGCAGCGTGGCGTAGAGCGCAGGGGTGTCGAAGTGACTCGTGTGGGTCGACATCACGAGGTAAGCGCGCGCCGGATCGATGTGCTCGAGGCCTTCGACGCTGAGCTTCATGTCCGCGATCGAGATCGATCCGCGACCCCAGGCCCGGGCGACCGAAAAAAAGCGTCTTGGTGCCGCCGCGATCGAGAACATCGCCATGACGGAGCAGCCCGCCGTGTAGGCCGCGAAGGCGAGCCCGCGCGCTGCGTACTTCAAGATCATTCGGCCTCGACGAGCTCCACGCTCCCGCGGTTTGGGCGCGGCGGCAGTCGATCGTCATAAATCACCTCGAGCAACGAGAGCCCTTCGGGCGGAGCCGTCATGCCTGCCAGCGCTCGATTTTTCGAGGCGAGGATCTCGGCCACGTTCGACGCGGCTTTTCGGGCCACGCCGACGTCTTTGAGTGTCCCTGCAAAGACCCGGACCATGTGTCGGCAAAACGCGTTGCCGACGACGTCGAGCCAAACCTCGTCCTCCACGCGCGACACGTCGACTCGATACATCGTACGGATCGCGTGGGCCGCGGAGCAATCGGCGGCGCGAAAGGCCTCGAAGTCATGGGAGCCGACAAGCTGCTTTGCGGCTGCGTCCATCGCTTCGTCGTCGAGCCTGCGCTTTTGCCACCACACGAAGTGGCGGCGCAGCGGCGACCGCGCGGTCGCGTCGAGGAATCGGTAGCGGTAATGTTTGCCACGGGCCATATGTCGCGGCTCGAAGCCGGGATCCGCTAGCGCGCAGTCTTTCACCGCCACACTGTCGGGCAGGAACCCATTGAGCCCCTTGAGAACGCCGTCGATGGGAATGGAGTCGCGAGCGGTCTCGAAGGCCACGACCTGGCCCTTCGCGTGAACACCCGCGTCCGTGCGGCTTGCGGCCCGAACGAAGACGACCTCACCGGTGAGGCGCTCGATGGCACGTCGAAGCGTGAGGTGAACGGAGGGCCGATCCTCGAGCTCCCCACGACCTTGGGCGTGCCATCCGGAATGGCGCGTGCCGTCGTATTCGAGCACGAGCCGAAGCGTGCGCATCGATCAGAACTCGAAGTACATTCCGAGATTCCAGGTTTGATCGGACAGGACGATGCCGTCGCTGGCGAAGCCGTCGACCTTGGAGGCGAGCACCTCGCCGAACAGCGCGGTGCTTCGAATCCCGGTAGATTCGTAGAGGCTTCGAGCCGCGGCGGGCTCGAACACGTTGAGGACGAACGCCACGCCTACTCTCCCAACGAGCCCGAGCTTGCCTCCGCGACCGACCGCGTCACCGCTTCGCGCGATGTCGCCGGTGCCGGTCGTGACCCACCAGAAGTGATAGGCCAACCCGCCGCGAGCGTAAGGAACGAAGGGGATACTGAGCTCCTCGACGAGCCAATCGAAGCGATAGAAGGCCTCGAGCGTGAGCGGCAGGATGTTCATGACGGTGGTGTCGTGGGAGTTCGCGCCGCTGTCGCCGTAGACCCCGCGGCCCACGAACTGCATGAACCCGAAGGTCCCGCCGACGCCGGCAGACCCGATCCCGCGATACAGGAGCAAGTCGACGCCGAGTGTGTACAACGGGTTCGGGGTGTGGCCGAACACGTCTGAGAATGCGGTCGCGCCGGTGACCGTCGACCCGTCATGCCCGATCTCCGGCAAGTACGGGCCTCCTCGAAGCTCGAAGCCCACGCTGATCTCCTCGCGAGAACCCGGGAGCGACGCGTTTGCAGGCGCTGACATGAGCAAGAGCACTCCGGTCACTGCGCCGAACAGGCGCGCCCGCCGAAGGAGAACATAGACCAGCGCCAGAAACGGCAGGACCATCGACGCGAGCGCGAAGAGCGCCAAGGGAACGAGCGCGGTGCGAACGACGAACCGAAGGATGGGATGGGCGCGCACGGCGTCGGCGATGGGCGGAGAGACCGAGTAATACAGACGAACGACGGCGCGACCGATCGGTCCGGTCTCGAGCACGACATCGCGATAGGTCCGCAAGATCCTCACGAGCGGGTGGGAGTACGATCCGTAGGCCGCGGTCGCGATGAAACAGAAGCCGCCATCGTCGGTGCCTCCGCGCTGGCGATACAGCTCGTAAAAGTCGGAGACTTCCTGCGGACGCCCTACGGCCGCAGCGCTCGGAATGCCGAGGTTGCCGAAGGCGTCGATGCTTCGAATCGCGACGCCTACGTAAGCTCCGTTCACGAGGGCCTCGCCCTCGACCGATCCGTGCGTCGCGGTCTTCGAAACCGTGCCCGCGGACTCCGTGAACGTATTGGAGTCGAGCGTGCTCGCGTCGGGCACGGACGACGTCGTCGCGAGCACGCGATACAGGAGCTCGTAGGAGTCGACGTCGGTCTCGTCGGAAGGCTCGTTCCACGAAACCTCCAAACGGTTCTCGCCGGGCACGACGCCGGAGATCGTGGGCGCTGGAGGACGCTTGGTGTCGTAGTCGAAGCTCCAAGATGCGCTCGCGGAGCTCCCCGACTCGAACGGGCTCGCCGCTCGATACACGCGCAAGACGATCTTGCGGGTCGCTTTGTTGGCGCCTCCGGTCGACGGAAGGTGGGTCTTCGGGACGATCTGCGTCGGACGAATCGAGATCGTTACCTTCTTGCCGCTCTCGATGCTGCCTTGGTTTTCGTTGCCCGTAACCGTGTCGTCGAGCTCCACGCGAGCGGCGCTGGAGGTCTCGGTGGAAGGCGTGTCGTAGGTGAGCTCGTAGTCGTAGGTCTCGTTCGAAAACACCGACGCGGCCCACTCGAGCTGGATCGGTGCGTCCGCGTCGACCTCTTCGATCCCGAAGCGCGAGAGCTCCTCGGTCACCGGCGTGATCTTGAGTGTCGGCGCCTGCGCGCGTGCGCTCGAGGAGAGCGCGAACAACGCGAAGGCGACCCAAGCACCCGGGCGCTTCCGGAGCATCGTCATGACTGCCCCGCTCTACCGCGTCGGCGAGGGAGCCGTCTACTTGGAGAAGCGTGCCGCCGAGCTCACAGACCGTAGTTGCTCTCGAGGAAGGCGATCCGGTCCTTCTTCGCGAGCTTCATCTTCTGAAGGTTCTTCTTCTCGAGCTCCTCGGCGGGGCTGAGGTACACGCGGCCGTTCAGGTCGCCCAGCCTTTGCTTCAGCTCCGAGTGCTCGGCGCGCAGCCTGTGGGCCTCATCGCGCAACTGAGTGATCGAGGTGTCGGTCGAGCCCGTGATCGCCTGCATAGTGGGGTCAGCGAGGAGGCATCATACTCCCCGACCCGAGGGGACCACAACCGTCAGACGCGATCGAACTTGGGCCGCGTGAGGTATCTCGGCTCGAGGTCGTCTGCAGAGAGCCCCTGTCCAAGTAGCAACTGCGGCCAACCGATCTCCCCCACCATTCCCGCGGAGGGCGTCCACAGGCCTCTCGGACATACGGTCCAGCCGCTCGGCCGCGCCTTGACCAAATCGACGCCTGTGCCGAACACGAGCGCGTCCCCGAGGTCCGGCGCGAACCCAGCGGCGTACGCACCTTCGGGCACACGCTCGTCCGCGCAGAGCGTCCCGTCGCCTCGGCCAAACGCCGCCGCGTACACCTCGCCGCCTCGCGCATCTACTAGCGCCAGTAAGGTTCGGGAGTCAGGATGGGCCCGGGCCGCGCCTTCTGCCATGGCCCGCAGCGTCGACACGCCGACGACGGGTACCGGGAACGCGAGGCAAAAACCTTTGACGAACGACAACCCGAGACGGAGCCCCGTGAAAGATCCCGGCCCGATCGAAAGCGCAACTCCGGCAACCGCGGCAGGACCTCCTCGCGCAGAGATCAGCGCGCGGACGTCCGCCGCGAGCGCTCGCTCGCGGGCCCCAATTCCCAACGTGAGCTCGCTGATCGCTCCGTCGGGATCGCGAACGGCTACGGATCCAGGGATCGAAGCCGTTTCGATCGCCAGCAGCACGCTCACTCGAGCGCGCTCTGCAACCGAGTGACGTCGTTGACGAAGACCAAGATGATCAACATCGCGATCACGGCGAGACCCACGAGCGTCGCGAGCTCTCGAGTACGCGGAGACACCGGCCTTCGTTTGATCGCCTCGATCAAACAGAACAACAGGTGACCACCGTCGAAGATGGGAATGGGCAGCAAGTTCACGACGCCGAGGTTTACGGAGATCAGCGCGAGCCACTGCAGGTAGGTCAAGATCCCCATCTCCGCGGCCTGCGCCGCCACTTGGAACAGCATCAGCGGACCGCCGACGTTCTTGGCGGAGATTTGCAGCGACAGCAGCCGATACACGGACTCCACGATCGACACGATCACCGCCCCGGTTTGCCGAACCGCCTCGCCCATGGCCTCGCCGATCGAAAGCTCGACGATCTCGGTGCGAACGCGCCCGCCAGCCTGCCAAAAAATCGAACGCTGCGAGCGCGGGACCTCTCCCAGACCGAGGCCGGAGTCATAGTAGGCCTGAGACTTGCCGGTGACCTGGTTCTCGACGTCGACCTTCTTGGCTTCGATCGTCAGCGCGAAGTCCCGACCGTCGCGCCTCACGAGAACCTTCACCGGCTCGGCCTTGGCCTCGGAGAGCGCCATCAACACGGAGTAAGACATCGTCATGGCACGCCCATCGACGGCGAGCACGCGATCGCCGGCGCGCAGTCCCGCGCGAAACGCCGCTCCCTCAGGCTCGAGCGCCCGCACGAAGGTGTCCGAAGGCGCCAGGCCCAACGACTCGAGGCCCGTCGCGTCACCCGGAATCGTGATCTCGAGATCCACGGGCTCCTCGCTCTGCGCGAGCAGCAGCCCGCCCGATCGCGTCGGATGCGGACGAACGAGCGACACGCGGACGGTCTGGCCACGATGGCGGCGGATCTCGGAAGCGAGCGTCCCCAGATCAGCGGGACGCTGGTCGGCCAACTTCAGAATCTGGTCGCCCGTTCTGAACCCGAGCTCGCGACCCTTTGGTTGATCGACGCCCACGCGCGTTCCGAGACGAGGCGGTGCGATGCCGATTTTTCCGCGAGTCTCGACACCTCCAAAGATGTCTTCCTCTTGAACGGCCCGCGGCTGGACTTCGAGCGTTCGCTTCTCACCGTCGCGATCGACGACGAACTTCGTCACTTCCCCCGCCCGCGAGCTCACGAGCGTCACCAGGCGATCGAAGTCCCAGACGCGGTTGCCGTCGACGGCGACGATGCGATCGCCTGGTTCGAAGCCCGCGGCCTCCGCCGGAGCTCCTGCTTCGATCTGCCCCACGACCGGTGAGACCACCGTGGGCCCCAACAGGTCGTAGGCGAAGAAGCAGATCACCGGGAACACGAGGTTGAAAATCGGCCCCGCGAGGGCCACGAGCGCCCGCTGATGGACGGGCACGGAATCGAACGAGCGGTGACGTTCGTGCGGCGACACCTCCTCGCCGGGCTGATCACCCAGCATCTTCACGAAGCCGCCGATCGGCAGCCACGCGACCTGATAGATCGTCTCGCCCTTGGTGAACTTGAAGAGCGGCTGACCAAACCCGAGCGAAAACTTGAGCACCTTGATGCCGAAGAATTTTGCCGCCACGAAATGGCCGAGCTCGTGAACGAAGATCAGCGTACCGATGAAGAGGACGAACGCAGCGACGGCGGCTGGACTGAGGCTGAAGGTGCCGCCCATATCCTTAGAACGTAGTCATCCGAGGTCCGCGCCGCAATGCGTTCTCGATCAGATCAGGGAGCTCATCGGGGCGCCGAGGGCGAACCGCGCGAACCCGAAGAGCCACAAGCCAACGAAGAGTAGCGCATCCACGCGATCGAACAAACCGCCGTGACCCGGCATGATCTTCCCGGAGTCCTTCACCCCGACGGACCGCTTGAGGAGACTCTCGGCGAGATCACCCGTCTGTCCGAGGACCGCTCCGGGAATCGCGATCAGCAGCGTCTGGGGCACGGACAGGGTGACACCGCCCAGGAGCTGGACAATCGCGACCGAAAGTCCGGCGGCCACGAGCACGCCTCCCACCGAGCCTTCCCAAGTCTTCTTGGGGCTCACCTTCTCGTAGAGCTTGTGTTTGCCGAGGAAGCGTCCCGCGAAGTACCCGCCCGTATCGCTTCCGAACGAGATCGCGAACGACAAATACATCCACGTCGCTCCCCCCGGGAGGCCGCGTAGGAGCGCGAGCATCCCGAGCAGTCCACCGATCCAAATCGCGAGCAGGACTGCCAGCCCGAGCCGACTCGCGACGGTCGCAAGCTCGCCCGTCCGGAAGAGGTGGAAGAGTACGAGCCCCACGAACCCAGCCGCGAAGAGCAAGAAGCCGTAGGGGCCGAACATCACACCGGAGACGACGCCAAAGAACAGCGCCATCCCGAAAGCGACCAGCGCGAGCTCGCCGACGCGGTCGCCGCCTTGAGTCATGGCCGCGGCTTCGATGAGCGCGACGAGCGAAGCGCAGCCCGCGAGGGCCACGAAGGCCACGCCGCCGAGCTCGATCAGCGCGATGACGATGGGGAGCGCCACGAGCGCGCTGATGATCCGCGTGGCCATGGCTCAGGTGTCTGTGTCGTGGGCGAGCTGCGTGCCGGTCTTGCCGAAACGGCGCTGTCGTCTGCGATAAGTCTCGACCGCATCGAAGAGCGCGCGTCGTCCGAAGTCCGGCCATGGGACGTCGACGAACAGGAGCTCGGCATAAGCGAGCTGCCAAAGGAGGAAGTTGGAGATCCGAAGCTCGCCGCTCGTGCGGATCATCAGGTCGACGGCCGGCAGGCCGGCGGTATCGAGCTTCGAGTCGAAGTAGGCCTCGTCGATCTTCGACGGATCGAGCCCGGCGACCACGTCGTGAGCCACGCGCCGAACCGCGGTGATGATCTCTTCTTTGCCACCGTAGGAGAGCGCGAGCGTCAGCACCATGTCCTTGCCCGAGGAGGTCTCGTGGCGGACCGCCGCGAGCCGCTCTCGAACGAAATCGGGGAGCCGCTGGATCTCGCCGATGGCGTTCAGGCGGATCCCGTTACGAAGCATCGTGGGCTTGTCGCGGTCGAGATAGTCGTAGAGGAGCGCCATGAGGCCGGCGACCTCCTCGGTCGGTCGTGCCCAGTTCTGCGCGCTGAACGCATAGAGCGTCAGCGCTTCGACACCGATCTCCCGTGCCGCGGTGACGACCTCGCGGACGGAATCGGAGCCCCTGCGGTGTCCCTCGAGGCGAATGAGACCTTGGCCTTCGGCCCAGCGGCCGTTGCCGTCCATGATGATCGCGACGTGCCTTGGGACCGGTCCCGGTTCGAGGCGAGGCTCCTCCGACCGGCTCAAATCTCGAGGATCTCCTTCTCCTTCTTGGAGACGAGGTCGTCGACGTCCTTCACGAACTTGTCGGTGAGCTGCTGGATGCGCTCGAGCGCCTTTTTGGCGGCGTCCTCAGGGAGCGCTCCGTCCTTTTCGACGGCCTTGATCTTTTCGTTGGCCTCACGCCGCGCGCTGCGGACGGCGATCTTGCCTTCTTCCGCCTTGGACTTGGCGGTCTTGGTGAGGTCGCGTCGGCGTTCCTCGGTGAGCGGCGGAATCGGGAGGCGAATGATCTCGCCGTCGCTTTGGGGCTGTAGGCCGAGATCCGAAGACGCGCGCAGCACCTTCTCGATCTCCTGCAGCTTCGACTTGTCGTATGGCTTGATCGTGATCAAGCGCGGATCAGGCACCGCGAGCGTCGCCATCTGATTCAGCGGCGTCTTGGTGCCGTAGTAGTCGACGCGAATGGAATCGAGCACCGACAGGTTCGCACGTCCGGTTCGGATCCGCGCGAGGTGGCCGCGAACCGCATCGACGGCCTCCTGGCCCATGAGCTCGAGCTCTTCGATCACTTCCTTGTCGGGCGCCTCCGTCGAGGCGGCGGGCTTCTTGGTGGCCATGTGTGTCTCCTCCTTGTGTTCCTACGGATCGGCGAAATGAGTCGGCGTGTCCGAAACGAGCGTCCCGACGGTCTCCCCCAGCACCAAGCGCGCGAGGCTCCCCTCTTGGCTCATCGCGAACACGATGATCGGCAGCGAGTTGTCCATGCAGAGCGAGATCGCGGTCGCGTCCATCACCTTGAGACCGCGATTGAGCGAGTCCAAATAGCTCACCGATCGGAATCGCTTGGCGCGGGAGTTCTTGACCGGATCGTCGTCATACACGCCGTCGACTTTCGTCGCTTTGATGATCACCTGCGCGCCGATCTCCATGGCGCGCAACGACGCGGCGGTGTCCGTCGTAAAGTATGGGTTGCCCGTTCCGGCAGCGAAGATCACCACCCGTCCCTTCTCGAGGTGCCGCACGGCGCGCCGACGAATGTAGGGCTCCGCGAGCTGTTCCATCTTGATGGCGCTCTGCACCCGCGTCTCGAGGCCCCCTTGGCGCTCCAACGAGTCTTGCAGCGCGAGCGCGTTGATCACGGTGGCGAGCATTCCCATGTAGTCGGCGCCCGCGCGGTCCATGCCCTGAGTCGCCGCGGAGACGCCGCGGAAGATGTTGCCTCCGCCGATGACGAGGGCGATCTGGACGCCCATGGCGTGCACGCGCTGGACTTCCCGCGCGATGGCGGAGAGCACGGCTGGGCTGATCGTCTTGCCTTCGCCCTGCAGCGCTTCGCCCGAAAGCTTCAGCAGAATTCGATTGTAGCGAAGCTGGGTGGCTGGACCCATGTGCCGGACGTAGACCACAAGACCACGATCGCGGCAAGCGAGGAGACCGGCCTAGTGCCGCTCGCGCTCGTGGTCGGCAGGATCGAGCGCGCGCATGGAGCCGGATCGGGCGATCAGAGGGGCTTCCACGTCGGTCTCGCGATTGCCTCGCGGGCCCTTGGGCTCGGGCCCAGCCTGTGTGAGAATGCGAGGGTCTCGTGGAACTGAACACCGCCAAACGCGAGCTGACCTTGAAGGTCGTCTACTACGGACCCGCCTTGTCCGGAAAGACCACGAACCTTCAGTCCCTCTTCGCCATGCTCGATCCGACACACCGAGGAGCCCTCACGACCCTCGACACCAAAGGCGATCGAACTCTCTTCTTCGACCTGTTGCCCGTCCACTTCCGGACGCGCTCGGGCATGAAGGTGAAGGTCAAGCTCTTCACGGTGCCTGGCCAGGTCGTGCACGAATCCACTCGGCGCATCGTACTCACCGGCACCGACGCCATCGTCTTCGTCGCCGACTCGCAGCGAAAAGTGACTCAGGCCAACAACGAGTCGTTCGAGAATATGCACAAGAACCTGAGGGCCAACGGGCTCGACCCCGACCGCATGCCGACGGTGATCCAATTCAACAAACGCGACCTTCAGGAGATCCTCACCGACGAGGAGGTCACCGAAATGGCCAAACGCGGCAAGGAACCCGTCTACCGCGCGGTGGCCCTGACCGGGCAGGGTGTGATCGACACCCTCAAAGGAGTCATGCACATCCTGTACAAGTCGCTCGATCAGGACCATGACTTCGGTCGCAAGTTCGGGATCAACGAGCGAGAGTTCATCCACAACGTCTTCGAGAAGCTCGAACAGTCCGTTTCCGCGGAGGGATCGCGATGACGAGCGAAGCCTTCCTCGAATCCGGAACGCGTGGATCGATCCTCGATCGACACATCACTTTGGCGGAGCTCCTCGATCTGCGCTCCTTCCGAGAGCTCTGCGCGAGCTACGTCGACCTGTACAAGATCGGCATCAAGGTCTTCGACGCCGATGGCTCCAAGCTCGTCGACATCCGCGTCGGCAACGGCGACTGGTGCGGGTACGTATTCTCCAACTCCGAGGGCCGCCGCATGTGCACCGCCCTCGTGACCAAGATAAAACAACATGAGTACCCCGAGCTCGACGATGGGTTGATCGTGGAGCAGCAGTGCTTTTCGGGCCTCAAATACATGCTCATGCCGATCACCCACGGCGGCGAGACTCTCGGCCGAATCATCTGGGGGCCCTTCGTCCCGGCCGAGCTCGAGCGGCCGGGGGTCGCGGTCTACGCGTACCCCGATGGGTTCGACCCTTCGAAGCTCTGGAGCTTCGGTGACAAGATCCGGAGGCTCCCGGACGCCACCATTCGAAAGATCATGCTCAATTTCCGCCACGCCATCGACGGCGTGGTGTCCATCGCCTACCGCGCGTTGATGACGCAAAACCTCCACCTCGAGTCCATCACGGCCAGCTACAACGAGCTCGCGGTGACCAACCGCGCGCTGCGGGAGTCCGTGGAGCGCCTCAAGGAGGTCGACCGACTCAAGTCCAGCTTCCTCGCGATGATCAGCCACGAGCTCCGAACGCCCCTGACCAGCATCATCGGCTACTCCGAGATGCTCCTCGAGGGCATGGCAGGAGACTTGGCGGGCGAACAGAAAGACTTTGTCGGCACGATCCAGGAGAAGGGCGAGACACTCTTGTCACTCATCAGCGCCATCCTCGACATCTCGAAGATCGAGGCGGGCGCCATGCACATCACGCCGTCGGAGACTTCCCTCGAAGCCATCGTCGCGTCCGCGCAGAAGTCGATCGTTCCGCAGGCTCAGAAGAAAGCTCTGATCCTAGAGACTCGAATCAGCCCGGACGTCCCGAGGATTCACGCGGATCACGACAAGCTCGTGCAGTGCATCGTGAATCTCTTTGCCAACGCGGTGAAATTCACGCCGAACGGCGGGCGAATTACGCTCAAAGCCTACCCATTCGAAGGCTCCAGAAAGAGCGGCGGCGATCAGGGGCGCTTCGGGGCGCTTCGGGAGCGCTTCGTGCGAATCGACGTCGCAGACACCGGCATCGGCATCTCGAAGGACAAGTTCAACGACGTATTTCGCGCGTTCTACCAGGTCGATAACTCCTTCACCCGTGAGTACGGCGGGACCGGCCTCGGCTTGGCGATCGTGAAGAGCTTCGTGGAGGCTCACTCGGGCGAGGTTTGGGTAGAGAGCGAAGAGGGAAAAGGGACGACCTTCTCGATTCTGTTGCCGATGGACGGGGCCCCGAAGCGGGAGGCGCGCATCGCCACGATGTAGCGTCATCGGAATCTCCTCACTCGAGCTCCCGGGCCGCCCAGCCCTCTTGCGCAGCTTTCCTGCTTCGGCGTTTCTCGAGGGTCGCCTAGGTTCGCGATTTCAGGCTGGAAATTTGGCGCACCCGGCAGGATTCGAACCTACGGCCTCCGGATTCGTAGTCCGATGCTCTATCCAGCTGAGCTACGGGTGCGCTGCGGGGTCTGGTAGCCAGGCCACGTCTTCGTGTCAACGAGAACTTCCGCTCTCGATCGCCGACCCGGCCCGGAGCTTGCGGACCAACGCTTCCGTTTCGCTCCCAGACGCCTCGATCGCATCCATCGCGAACGTGAGCTCTTCGAGCTGACCAGAGAGCTCCCCGGGGGACGACATGGTCACGATCTGATCTCGCAAGAGCCTCAGCGTGTTCTCGATGAGGTTGAGCTGCCCTCGTGACGTGCGGATCGATTGGCGAAGCTCGGCGGCTTTGTCGAGCCTACGGCGCAGCACGTCGAGGTTGCGGCGTGCGAGCTTTCGCGCCTCTTCATCGCTCGTGCGTTCGAGCAGTCGTTCCTGAATGCGCACCTCCGACTCGATGTCGTCGAGGTCTTGTTCCTTCACGAACGACTCGTAGCGACTGGCGTTGCTGGCGATCTGAAGGAACGCGTCGGCGAGCTTTCCGAGCTTTTCGACCTCGTCTTTGACCATCGCCATGTGCAGCGACGGATTCTGTTCGACCTGATCCGTGATCGACTTTTTGATCTGTTCGAGCTCCAAGTATCTTCGACGATCTTGGTCCGAGAGGTTCGCGAGGTATTTCTGTCTCGATCCGTCCTCGAGCCTTCGTCGGTCGATCTTGTGGACGAAGTCGAAGTAGCGTCTGAACGATCCGGTGCGGGCCCCGATCGCGAGCCAGAGCGCCTCGAGCCCTAGCACCGCGGCGAGCGGGGCCCACCCGAAGGTCGCAAAGCCGACGTAGGCCAACAGGCCGCCCCCGATCAGGGCGAGGTAGTTCGGGACGTTGTTGAACGCGAGGCGAGTGTACGGAACGTCGTCGTCGTCAGCGGCCATGGAGCGGCCTCGACCGGGTCACATCGTCTTCTGCGCGGCCTGAGCCTTGGCGGCCTCGCGCTTTTGTTTGAGCTCCTCGAGCTTCTTTTTGGCGGTGACTTCTCCGGTTTGACGCCGAATCTCGGCGAGGCGTCCGTCGAGCGACTCTCCGGCGAGCTCCTTGCCGAGCTTGGCCTGCGCCGCGAGGTTCTGGATGTGGCCGCGCACGTTGTCGAGCGCCTTGACTTCGGCGTCGACCGACAGGCCTTCGAGTTGCTCCTGGACCTTGATGCGAGCCTTGGCGCTCTCCATCTTGGCGAGCATCCGATCCTTCTCCGCCTTGAGCTTGTTGATTTCGCCCTGCACGGCGAGCAGCGAGCGCTTCGCGTCTTCGCCATCGACCTTGGCCTGCTCGAGCTCCGTCTGCAGCTCGGTCACTTCGCCTTCGAGCGTTTGCTTCTTGCTGATGAGGATCAGCGCGATCTCGTCTTGCTCCCCGCCGACGGCGGTCTCCAGGTCGGCCTCGACCTGCGCGAGCTCCTTGGCCTGCTTCGACAAGCGGGCCTCGATGTCCTCGCGGCGGCGGATGATCGCGGCGGTGGCTCGTTTGAGCGCGGAGTACTTTTCGATCATGGAGTTGATGGAGTTTTCGTAGGCGATCTCAGGGTGTTCCTTCTCGAGATCGCTGATCCACAGGGACAAGAAACCCTTCCAGAGGTTGGAGAGACGGGAGAAGAATCCAGGTCCGGAAGTGCTCACGAATGCCTCCTTTGACCGAGCCAGAGGAGGGCCTCAGGAGGCGCCTCGTCCGCGCGGGAACCCGGTCGAGATAGCCACATCGGGAAGGGCGGTCAAGGGCGGGCGAAGCGAGCGGGGGGCTGTGGGCTCATTCGATGGGTGAACCAGTCCGCGGAATCGACTTCGCCCTCGGGTGCCTGGTAGCATGCGTCGACCGGGCATCCCTCGCGGGGCGCCCCGACGGCCGAGGTCGCCTCCAAAGATGAATGTCACTTGCCCTTCCTGTTCGACTCGCTACTCGGTGGACGACTCCCGAATTCCGCCGAGCGGCGTCACCATTCAGTGCCCCAAGTGCGCCAAGTCGTTCGTCGTCAAGCGCGAGGCCCAGGGCGCGGTGCCGCTGCCCGGCTCGTCAGCGGCGGTGGCGTTACCGGGGAGCCGCGGGGCCGTGGCGCTCCCGGGTTCGGTGGCGTCGGCGCCCGCGCCGTCCCACACGCTCGACGCGCTTGATTTCGGCCTCGACGAGGATCTCCCGGGTCCGAGATCCGGCGGCAAGGGCGCGCCGCAGGGCGCCGGGATGCTGGATTTCATCGACCAGGTCGCCCAAAAGGCGGGCGTCCAGGGCGGACCCGCAAGCGGTGGGGAGCTCCGGATCCGACGCCTCAACGGGCAGGTCGAAGGACCCTTTGGGCTCCAACGGCTTTTGACGCTCGTCAAGAACGGCGAGTTCGACGACACGTGCCAGATCTCGCCAGACGGGCGGTCGTGGAAGCCGCTCATGAACCACCCGGAGCTCGCGCGCGCGTACACCCAACGCGTTCAGAACGCCGATCTGCCTGGACTGCCCGAGGCCGACGACCTCCCTGGCCTCGTCGCTCCCGCAAAAAAAGGCGGATCGATCCCGGGCCTCGACGATCTCCCCGGACCAAGCACCAAGAAGCGCGGCGCGCCCGCGAGCCTCCCGGGGCTCGACGACTTCGGTTCGTCCTCGGCGCCCCAGCGAAAATCCGCGAACGCGACTTTGGACGCGCTCGATCTCGACGGGGGGCTCGACTTCGAAGACGCCCTGCCGACCGCCAACCTCGATCGCTCGCCGATCCAAAGAGCCCCCGCAGCTCCGTCGATCGCGAACCTCGGCGACGACATGGGCCTCGGCGACGACAGCCCGCATGGCGGTCCGGCGATGTCTCCAGACGCAGATGGCGGCCTCGAGCTCGACGACGATCGCGCAAAGAAACGCGGAGACGATCCCTTTGCCCCACCTGGCGGCGCCCCGGCAGCTCCGAAGATGGCCGGCATGGTCGACCTCGCGGAGGTGCCGACCAACCCGCCGATCTGGGTCGAGTACAGGCTGCAGATCGTCGGCCTGGTGGCCGTGGTGAGCCTCGCCGCCTTCGGCTTGTACACCTCGTTTTGGACCGAAGACGGCATCTTCCTGCACAAGCGAATCTCGGCGTGGCTAGAGCCTCCTCCTCCTCCTCCTCCTCCGCCGCCGCCGCCGCCGCCGCCCACGATCGTCGATGTGCAGCAGATTCAGGTGCTCTTGGACTCCGGTACGTTCGAGTCGTTCCGCTCGGTGATCGCGACGATCAAGAGAGAGGGACCCGCGCCGGAGAACCAGCTCGCCCTCGCCAAGGCCTATGGGCTCGCGTCGCTCGCCTACGGCACCAACGACTTCCCGCTCACGGACTTGGAAGGCGCGGTCGAGGCGCTCAACAAGATCGACCTGACCAAGGCCTACGACGGCAACACGCAGCGCGCGAACCTCGAGATCATCAAGGCGCGCATGGCGCTCGAGCTCCTCAAGGATCAGGCGCCGGCGGCGGCGGGATCGCTCGCTTCGGCCGCGGAGCAGGCGGCCGGCGACAAGGAGCTCCACTTCTTGCTCGGCATCGCGCGCAGCAAGCTCGGAGAGACGGTCGGAGCGATCGATGCCTTCGACAAGGCTCTGGTGGTGGACTCGCGATATGCGCCCGCGCTGTTCGCCACCGGGAAGCTGATGGAGTCCGTCGACGACCAAATCGCGTTCTACAGCCGCGCGGTCTTGGTTCAACCGAATTTCGCTCTGGCCGCGCTCGCGGCCGCGGATGCGTATGCGAACGCGGGGCGCGCCGGCTGGGAGCGGAAGATGATGGGGGCGGCGTCCAGAGCCGCAGAAAACGGCGTGCCCCAGGACCGCCGCGCCGAGATCTATGCTCGTGCGTCTCGGGTGTTCGGGAAGACGGGGAGGCTGGGCGAGGCCGTGAAGTTCGCCGAAGAGGCCTACCGGCTTCAGCCAGCCAATCAGGACTTCTTGATCACGGCGATCGAGGCCGAGGCCGCAGGAGGCGCCGGCCAAGCGGCGCTCAAGAACGTGAGCAAGGTTCTCACGAAGCAAGATTCGAAGAACTTTCGCGGGCTGATCGCTCGAGCCCAGGCCTACATGGCGTCCGACGAGTTCGGCAAAGCGTTCGAAGATCTGAACACCGCGCGGGTCGTTGAGCCCCAGTCCTTCCAGCCGTTTTACTGGGAGGGCGTGTTCAACTATCGGCTCGGCAAATTCGACGCAGCTCGAGACGCGCTCATTGCTTCCATGACGAAAGAGGCCAAGGGCGATCAGGCTGCGCTGCCGCTCATCGCGCTCGGCCGGTTGGAGCTCGAGGAGGGCAACGTTCAGAAGACCTTCGAGTTCGCGCAGAAGGCGCTGGAGTTCGCGCCGAACTCGATCGACGCGCTCGCGCTCTTGGGCAAGTGCCTGCGCTTGCGCGGGGAGCTCGACAAGGCTCGCGAGGCCTTCGAGAAGGTCTTGTTCGTCGATCCGGAGAATCTGGATGCGCGCCTAGGCACGGCGAACGCGCTTCGCGACCTCGCTGCGCGGTTCCCGGAACCTTGGATGCGCCCGGAGCTCGGCGCGGCGATGCCGATCTACATCGCTGCGCTCGTCGAGTTCCCGAGCAACGCGGAGGTGCTGTTCGAGTATGGGCGCGCGCTCTCGCTCGATCGCCGCCTCGGCGCCGCGCTCGATCTCTACGGCGATGCGACGATGCTGAACGCGAAGGACGTTCGGCCTTTCACCTCGATGGTCGAGGCTTACATGAACCTCGATCCGCCGGACCTCCCGAACGCGAAGAAGCGCCTCGAACAAGCCTCGCCGATCGATCCCTACAACCCGGAAGTCCAGTATTGGCGGGGTCGAATCCTGTTCGCAGAGGGTCAGCATGACGAGGCGGCGAAGAGCTTCGAGTCGGCGCTCAACAAAGAACCCAAGAACCCCGTCTACCACTACTGGTACGGCCGGACGTTCTTGATGCAAGACCTCCTGTTCGAGGCGATCCGTGAGTTCGAGACGGCGTTACGCCTGAACGACCGCTACGCGGCGGCGCGTCGGGCGCTGGGGGACGCGGAGTTCGATCGCAACCGCTTCATGGAAGCGCTTGGGCACTACAAGCTGTATCAAGTCGCGGCGCCGGAAGACGTGACGATCTATCGGGACTTCGCGCGTTGCTGGACCGGATTGAAGAAGAACGAAGAGGCGCTCAAGGCCTGGCAAGAAGTGCTGAAGCACTTCTTGGCCCGTGGAGACCTTGCCAACTCCAAGAGCGGCAACGCGACCATCGTCGAAGCGCTGATGAACATCGGCACGATCTACAGCGAGATGGGAAAGTTCGACCTTGCGCTGAAGGCGTTCAAGCAGGCGATGGAGCGCGACAAGACGCGTGGCGACGCGGTCTGCCAGTATGCGCTCACGCTGGCAGGGTCGGCAGGCCGACTGAAAGCTGACGTCAAGAAGGCGCTTCAGGCCTGTCTTGCGCACCCGAACGCGCCACCAGACGACAAGGAGAGCGTGAACAATGTGCTCGATTCCGACCAGGCCATGCGGTCGTTTCGTGAACGTTGAATCGAGATGAGGGCAGCGGTGCTGGGCGCGTGGCTCGCGGTGGCGTGCGCTCGGGAGCCCCCGCCCCAGTCCCATGCGTCGACCGAGTTCCCCGTTCGGATCGAGCTCGAGCCTTCTGCCACGCCCGCTGCGTTCGAGCTCGTGGGGACCTCGAGCGCTTCCGCGTGTGCACTTGGCGAGCTCGAGGTGGCCGTGCGCGTCGAGGCGGAGGCGCTTCGCATTCGCGTCGTAGGCTTTGCGGCTCGACCCCGAGCCGCGGACCCACTCAGCCCCTGTCAGCGTCACGCGCGCGCCAAGGTGGCCCTGGACCCCGCGTGGCTCTCGGAACGCGCCCAGCGCGTGACCATCGAGGTCGGATCGGAATCACGAGTGCACGTGCTCTGCACGGACGGCGACCGCGTGCGCGTCGGCGCCGACGGACCGGAGCTCGAGAGGACCACCGGTCAGCTCGCGGCCAAGAGGCTCGGATCTTGCGAGGCGGTTGGCGTTGCTGCGTCCGCGACGACGTCCGCCGCGATCGTCTCCATTCTCAGCGAGCCGCCCGGTGCGTACCTCACGCTCGGCGAGATCGAAGCGACGACGCCGTACGTCGCGACACTCCGAACCCAAGCAGAGGTGATGCGAATGAGCCTCAAGCTCGATGGGTATGAGACCTGGGTCGGCGCCTTGCGCAAGAACGAGAGCGGGCACTTTGCCGCGGAGATCCGACTCCGACCGCTCGACCAGGGCTCGGACGAGTCCGAGCGATGACGCCGTTCGTACTCAGCTGACATGGCGACGTCCCACCTGATGCCGCTCTCGCTCTTGGCGATCGCGTGCTCTCCGATTCAAGGGGTCGCTCTGCCCAAAGACACGCTGGTGGTCGCGGCGGTGGTCGACGCCGATGGGAACGTTCGCGTGGCCGACACCGACCCCCAGGCCGCGGGCACGAGCGAAGGAGAGAGACTCGTCTGGTTTTCGCTGCCGGTGGGGTCCTTGGTCGATGAGTTAGGCGACCCAGTCGGCGAGGCCGAGCTCAGAGTGAATACAGCGGGAGCGCCGGCGACGAGCGGTTGCGGCTTCTGCACGATGTCGACGAGCCGCGAGCCGCAGACGCTCCTCTACGGCGACTCCTGCCCGATCCCGCCGTTCGCTCCGGCCTTCACGGAGAGCGGGCTCGTCGACGAGGCATCGAACGCTTGGCTGCCGAGAGTCCGCCGCAAGATCCAGATCCGACGGGAGGGCGAGTGTCCACTCGACCTGCCTGGAGTCCCCCTCGAGCGTAGGTTTCGGGGGGTTTGGCCACCCGAGGAGACTCTCAAACCGGAGGCGTTCGCGGTGAACGGCGCCGGCGACCTCGGGCTCTTCAGCGAGCTCTCGATGTTGGTCGAAACTTCTTCCGGCGTTCGAACGAGCCGAGACACCGAGTTTCCGGGACCGATTCTCGCGGCGGTCGGGCTCGAACGCGACTTCATCGTGGCGAGTTGGGACACCGGAGAATTCGGCTACACACGATATGAGAGAGTCACTTCCGAGTTGGAGCGTACTCGGCTGACGATGAGCGGGCGGCTCGAGAATACCTCCGTGCGGCCCAGGGCGCTGCTGTGGCAGGCGGACGGCTCGATGCTCCTCGCCGGGAGGGTCTCGACCAGAGCCAGCGCGCTCGCGCGCTTCATGCCGTTGCTCGCTCGATGCTCGGTCGAACCCACGCGGTTGAGCTGCGACGCGGTCATCGACGGACGTGAGTTCGGCAACCCGCCCCGGGATCAGGCCACACCGCCCGAATTCGCCCAGGTCGTGAGTCACTCGACGGGGATTTTTGCGGGAATCGGGGTCGTCGGAGGGGTCGTCGTCGGTCCGTTCGAACACGAACCCAGGCTCAGGGTCGTGAGACTCCGAGGTCCGTTGGACATAACCCATCCGAGGGCCATCGAGATCGCCGCCGATCACTTGTATGTGTGCGAAGGAGAGGGGCCGGAACATCTCGTGTACACCGCGACGATCGGGCCGGAGGGCGTGGGCCTGGTGAGACCGATTCATACGTCGGAGCGGGATTGTTCGTCGATGCTGCCCGGTTCCGACGCACACTCGGTGGACGTGTGGCTGGGATGGTCGTGCATACCTGGCGATGGGCCCTGCGCGGAGCGAGTTACACTGCGCGACGGTGCGGTCGTGGAGGCGGTCCTTGCGCACCCTCCCGGCCCGGTTCCGCCGCCCATCGCGGAGCTTCGATGGTCGACCGACCGGTGGGTCGCACTCACCGACGGAGGCGCGGTTCACACTCAGCGAGGGCTGGATAGTCACCGCGTGTACGGTCCCGCCGACGGCCGCCGAGGGTACGGGGCGGCGGCGGCCACGCTCGATTCGACCACGTACGTGTTCATGAGTCCGATGGACGAAGTGGTGGAGCTCGCGCCGGACCTCTCCGCGCGATCACGGCCGTTGTCAGCTTCCGAAGTGACAGCCTCCGGCGCCGCTTTGGACTCCCTGCGCAGGGAAGTCGTCGTCGCTGGCTACGACTTTCGAGGATACCTCGGACGATTTCGGCCTGACACTGGGGAGCTCCGGACTGTGCCCCTCGACCCGTCCATTCCTCGCCTGCTGGATGTGGTCGAGGTGGTCCCAGGGCACCATGTCGCGGTCGGTGATTCGTGGACGATACTCCTGATTCGAGGAGACGAAGTAACTCAGCTCCCGCTGAGTTGGGACGACCCGGCGACGGACTTCGCCGAGACGCGACCCTCTGCATTCGCAGAAGGGTGCGGCACCAAACATCCCCACGGGTCCCACTCGGCGGGTGAGACATTGTGGGCGGTCACCGCGGCCGAGGGGATCGCGGTGGCCACGGGGTGTGTTGGAACCATCTTCCAGGTCAGCGCCGCGGGATCGACACGGCGCGTCGCGTTTCCCGATGGCTTGAGCGTCGCGACGGCCCACCTCGTCGACGTCCAGAGTCCCTCGCTGACTGCGGTCAAGGCTTTCGATCGTCATCGCTTCCACGTGGCGGCCAGGAACGACCGCGAAGGGATCGATGACGTGGCCTTCATCGGCGTGTTCGAGCTGCAGACAGCCGGACCCCACCTCGCGTTCGAGCTCGAGGCGGAAGGTCGCAGCGCCCGCGCCCTCGGACTCCACGCGCCAGCCGTCGTCGACCTTGCCGGATCGAGCCCGCGAGACCTGGTCGTGGGTTTCGGCGAGGGCGAAGCGCCTCGAGCGACGATTGACCCGCTCTTCGCGCAGCGCCGCTTCTTTCGAATGTCCTCGGAGCTCACCAACCTGGCCACGAGAGACGACGGGACGCTGATCGCGTCGACCCGCGATCGCCGCATCTTCGCGCTCGTCCCGTCCGCCGAGTGACGGACACCGCACTTCCTGCTTGCCCTCGAAATGTAGCTGTGTGTAACCCCATGTACGATGCGTCGCCGAAGAGATAGCTGGACTGCGGTCCAACTCGACGTCCGCCTTGACGGGCCGCGCACGTCGATGGCCGTCAAGACTCGTGATCTTTCCGAGAGTGGTTTCTTCGTGTTCGTCGACCCTGCCCCGCCGGTAGGAGAGCTGCTTTTCGCGACGCTGAGCCTCGATGAGGGCGAGCAACTATCCTTGGCCGTGCGGGTGAAGTATCGAATCCCGGAGATCGGCGTGGCGCTCGACCTCGTCGCGGACGCGTCCGAGCCGGGCTCGATCTCTCGCTACCTCGAGTTTGCCGGCAGCCTGCTCGATCGCTCGGCCTTTCGCCACATCGGAGAGAGCTCGATTCTAGGCGAACCGGAGCCGATCTCCTTCGAGCAGCGACCCCTCCGCGACGGTCCGCCCGCAAACCGTAATGCCATGTCCCCCGCCAAGGAGGCCAGGATGACCAATCCCGACGATCAAGACAACCCGAGGACCTCGTCTGGCCCGGTATCGGTGAGCCGTCGGCCTTCGGAGGCTCCGCCGCCCTTTCCCAAAGGAGGCGTGATCGAGCTCCTTTACGAAGCTTGGACGCCGTTCAACGGGATCGTCGAGCGCCACCTGGCCGAGCTCGTGGGTCGCGAGTTCACCGAGGAGCGGGTCTATGCGCTCGAAGGCACGCCGCGCGCGGTGAGGTTTCTTCAAACCGTGGATCTCGCGGTGCTCGACCCCGAAACCCTGGCCGAGCGGTCCGGAGTCCCGTTCTACGACGGGTCGAAGGTCGGCGTGCTCTTCGTCGATGGAGTCGAAGGGGCGCCGATGCGAGCGCTCGAGCGCGGAATGTTGATCCGTCTGTCGAACCGAGCCGTTCCCTTCGCGTTCGAAGAGGAGAATCAGCCTTACTGAGCGCACCCGCGGAGCAGCCGCTCTCGAGCTCCCCGTGAAGACCAACGCCGCGCGAATCCTGGAACGACTCGGAGTGCCCTTCGAGCTTCGGAGCTACGAGGTGGGCGACGAACACCTGGACGCGAGCACCGTCGCCCAGCGGATCGGGCTGCCCCCCGACCAAGTATTCAAGACTCTCGTCGCGCGCGGGGATCGAACAGGTGCCCTGTTTGCGGTCCTGCCGGGCAGCTTGGAGCTCGATCTCAGGGCCCTCGCGCGACTCTCGGGAGACCGACGAGTCGAGCTCGTGGCGCTCGCCGAAGTCACTCCGCTGACCGGGTACGTTCGAGGAGGAGTCACTGCCCTCGGCGCCAAGAAAGACTTCCCGGTCTTCGTGGAGGAGGCGATCTCGATCTTCGATCGAATCGCAGTCTCGGCCGGTCAAAAGGGTCTCCAAATCGTACTCACCCCGAGTGACTATCTTCGCGCCACCCACGGGTGCACGGGACCCATCGGAAGATGAGCTCGAACCCCGACTGGCTCGTCAAGCTCACTCTGTTTCTCCACGCCGGGACCTCGGTGATCTTGCTCGGCGCGGCGGGACACTACGCCCTGATGACTTTGGGGTCCCTGCGGGGGCGCCCCGCTCCTCCGCGGCTGGCCGGAGTTTACACTCGGTCGATCCTCGTTGCGTACCTCCTCTGCTTCGTCACCGGCGCAATGACCTACCCGGCTTTCAAACGCGACGTGCGCCCGGAGCTCGACCGTGCGATTCCTTGGGCGACCGGTTTGTTCGAGATCAAGGAGCATTTCGCGGCGATCGGGCTGCTCGCTTGCCTCGCCCTCTGGCTCGTTTCGCGAAATGGGGGGTCTTCGAGGTGGGTCAACGCCCTCGTGGTGCTCATCGCTTCGCTGATCTTCTATCTCGGGGGCGCGGGAACTTTGCTGGTGATGCTTCGATCGGTATGAGTGAGGAGCGCGCCGGCCTCGGATTGTTGATGGGTTCGCTCGCGTACGCGATCGCGCGACTCCTCGACGCGCCTCGGCTCGTCTACTGGGTGCCCGGGTCCGGTCCGACGTTCGAAGCGAGCCCGCAGGCGATCGGTTGGTACGGCCTGGTCTTGTACGGATTCTTTGGATTTCTCGCCGGACTCGCGCTTCCGACGGGGAAGGTCGGGTCGTACGTGATCAAGTTTTCGGTCCCACTCACGGTCGCAGCGCTGCTCGTGCTGAGTTGGCTCGAGGCGAGCCGCTGGATTTTCTGAATCAACTCTGCCTCCTCTCGGCGAATCGGCGAGAGATCGGGAGGAGCCCGGCGGCGAGTACGAAGTAGATGCGATCATGGAGCAGGCCCTCGCCAAGGATCCCATGGAGCGCTGGGAATCGGCGGCGGCGCTCGCCAAGGCCGCGACCGAGTCTGCGGCCGCGGCTGAGTTCGAGTCCGGCACTGGGCCTGAGTCGCGTCCGGCACCGCGTCTGTGGCCGGCACCGGGTTTATGGCCGTTTCCGCCACCGAGTCTATGTCCGTCACCGAATGGGACGAGCGATCCGCAGATACCTCGAGGCGCTGGGTTGAAAAATCCGTCGTGCACGCGTTCTACATACCGAAAATCCTCGCCTATCGCACTGAGTCTCGCTTCGTCGTCATCATTCGAGACGGGCGCGACGTGTTCTGCTCCCCACTCGCGGCGGCCCACGGAAAGTGCTCGCTGAAGCCGACGATCGCTGCCCCACTCGTGGCGGCCCGCGCAAGGCCGACGAGTCCTTCGCCTGAGTTCTGGTCAAGCCCCGATCCGTCAACCGAAGCCTGGGAGCGCAGTATCTTGCCTGCGCGTACTCAACCAAGCGAAGGGCGCCCCCGAGGCGTCGAGCCGCAGGCGGGGCCGCGAACACTCACTCGTCGAGCACCTCTCAATCAACTCAGCCTCCTCTCGGCGAATCGGCGAGAGATCGGGAGGAGCCCGGCGGCGACTACGAAGTAAGTGAAGAGGCCGATGGAACCGTCGGCGAGGAGCCAGTCGCGGACGGCGCTCACGAGCCCGAAGGCGAGGCCGAAGAGGAAGCTCGGGAGCTGAACCTTGGTTTGGGCGTCCCGAGACAGCGGCAGACTTCGTCCGAAACCAGCGAGGAAGAAGAGCACGACTCTCGACTCGACGAGGAGCAACGCTGGTGCGACGAGCACTCGGATGGGGAGTGTAGAAGCGCGTCCATCAACCCAGGGCTCGAGCCCTCCCATCGCGAGCACGATCGTGGTGACTACGATCGCGATCCAGTAGTCTCCGAGCAGGACGGCGAGCCATTGACCTTCGAGCGCCTCGCGGACCGACACCGGCGCGGTTCGCACCATGACGGTAGCGGAGGCCGAGGTGCTGTGCTGAGTGGTTCGAAAGCCTTCGACGAAGAGGAGGGCCGCGGACACGGCTACGCCGCTCCGGGCGAGCTCCGCTGGGCCGACCGCAGCGAGCCCGACGTTGCCGAGGAGGAGGAGGCGCCAGGGCCAGACCGAGATGGAGTGGAGCGCCTCGCGGCTGGTCGAGAGGGCGACCAACCGCGTGACCGCGATCGAGCCCGCGCTCAGCCAGCGTCGGGGGACGCTTCTCTCCAAGACCGCGAGGGCGACCAAACCCATCGGCGTACTGGGCCGAGCATGCCTGGCCTCGAGCAGGGTCTCGTTGAGGTCGGACCGACGCGCCGGAGAGGTCGCCCACCAGGCCAGCGCCAGCGGCGAGGTGATGAGGACCGCCAATCCCGGCGCGGCGACTCTTGCGCCCGCTGAGTCCAAGATCACCTCGGCCATCCACGTGGTCGGTACCCAGCCGAGCCGCGCGTCCTCGGCGAGAGGCTGTCCGAGCATCGGCACCAAGAAGACGCTGCTCGCCATACCCAGCATCAAGACACCCATCGCCACCCCGCGGACGGCGTCGAACCCGAACCTTCGCGCGAGCAACTGGGTGAGGAGCTGCCAGGCGATGGACGCGCTCGAGCCCGCAGAGAGCACGACGACGAGCGCCGCGAGGGACTGAAGGAAGGTCAAGCCGAAGGTCGACAAGTGGGCGAGCACGGGGATCATGAAAGCCGCGATCAGCGTGCCGGTGACTACGGCGGTCGACACGAGCACGGCGACGAACTGAGTCCTGGGTTTGAGGGGCTTGACCCCGAGGATCTCGACGGTGCGACGACGGTGCTCGAGCGAGTCCGGCACCAAGATGAATCCGGCTTGGAGGAGTGCGGCGAGTAAAGCTGCGGAGAGCAACCCACGTTTCATCGAGTCCATGTCGACCGAGCTCTCCGCGGCGGCCCAGCGGGTCGTCCCGCCCAACGAGAAGAACAAACCCAGGAACGCCTCGGTCACCGCGATGGTCAAGAGCGGCCGAGACCCCCGACGGCCGGTGACTACGTCCACGGGCGCCCGGCTCGCCTGCAAGTAGGCGAGCCGAACGCTGGCGCGCAGCTGAGTCCACCAAATGGGTTCGCGCGAGGCCACGATTCAGCGGCTCGCGGGCGTCCAGATCCGAACGAGCGCGTCCTCGAGGGCGTCGGCTCCGGTGAGCTCCCGCAACGAGTCCGGCGTACCCACCGCGACCAACTTCCCGGCGGCCAAGACGCCGATTCGGGTGCAGAGCTTCTCGACCACATCCACCAGGTGACTCGTGTACAGCACCGTCCGCCCGGCCGCCGCGTGGCGCCGAATCAACTCCTTGACTTCGACTACGCCCTCGACGTCGAGCCCGTTCAACGGCTCGTCGAGCAGCAGGACTTCGGGATCGTGGACGATGGCGGAGGCGATGCAGACCTTCTGTTTCATGCCCTTCGAGAAAGTGTCCATCCTGACGTCGCACGCGGGCCGAAGGCCGAAGGCGTCGAGCAACTGCTCGACGCGAGGACCGAGCTTCGAGGTCGTAATCCCGTGAAGCGCTCCCATGATTTGCAGCGACTCTCTCGGCGTGAGCTTCTCGAACACCGCGCCGGACTCTGGGACATAACCAATCCTTTTTTTGACCTCGATCGCCTGTTCGACGACGTCGAATCCCAATACGCGGACGGTGCCAGAGGTGGGTCGAACGAGGCCGGCGAGGATCGACAAGGTGGTGGTCTTGCCGGCTCCGTTCCTGCCGAGGTACCCAAAGATCTCTCCAGGCTGCACGGACAGGGTCACGCCGTCGAGCGCTCGTTTATCGCCGTAGGACTTGGCGAGCTCCACCAGCTCGATGGAGGGCGCGGTCTCTTGGGGCGACGTCATTCGGCCCGTCACTCGCGCGCGCGCCGCGTGGCCCGCTTGGATCGCCGCCGGCTCGGGGCGGGCGCCTCGATCGCCTCGGGATGCTCGAGCACGCGCAGAATCGCGGGCCCGTGTTTGCCTGCGGTCGTTGGACCTACCCCGCTGACGCCGAGCAGGGTCGCCTCCGACCTGGGGTTTTTTTCTGCGATCGCGTAGAGCGCCCGGTCGGACAGGACCCGAAACGCGGGCACTCGCAGCCGGCGCGCCTCGCTGAGGCGCCACCGCTTGAGCGCTGCTGCCCGCTCCATGGCGCCTGGGTCGAGCGGGTGCAGGTCGACCGCTTTCTTCGAACTCCGTCGCTTCGCCTCGGTCATGGCCGAACGTGCTTTCGAAGGCGAGGCCTTCTGAGTCTGCCCGCGCGTGCTCCGCTTCCGCTCGCTCGAAGAAGCCGCCGTCTCCGAGAAGGTCAGCCGCGCGATATCGGCCGCCGTGCTCGAGCGGCCGCGAGGAGTGAGGGTCACGCGATCGTATCGAATCTGTTTCCCGTCCTTTTCGAACTCATCCTCGCGAATCGTGACCCAGTCTGCTCGCGCCAACGCTCCCAGACCTCGATCGAGCGCGCGGCGATCGATGCCCACGGGTTCCAAGACTTCCCGGTGAATGGCTCCGGCCGAGACACTAAAGCGCTCTTTCAAGAAAAAAACGACCTTGGCCACCCAGCGAGCCTCCTCCGCAGACGGAGGCCGATACTCCTGAGCCTTGGACTCTTGGGGCGCGCACTGATCACAAACTCCACACGGTCCCCGAGTGTCGGTTTCGTCGCCGAAGTGGTCGAGGATCCTCAACATTCGACACCCCGTCGACCGGGCGAAGCGCAAAACCTCCTCATTCTGTTGGGCGCGATGCGCACGCTGGGCCGGATAGCTCGTGCGAAACCGATCGTCGCCCCGCACGAAGGCGTCGACGTCGACCGCCCGAGCCCCGCCATGAACCCACAACTTCTCCAACGCTCGCTCGAACACCTCGTCCTTGCCAGAAGGAACCCTCGCCCGGAGCTCCTCCGAGCTCATCGGCTCGTCGCCGAGCTTCTTGTAGAGGGCCTCGAGGACTGAGTCCGGCGGGTACTCGAGCTCCCGAAAGAACTCATGCAGCTTCGTGTCCGCGTAGGACTGGAGCAAGATCGCTCGGGCCGGCTGGCCGTCGCGACCGGCTCGGCCGATTTCTTGATAGTACCCTTCGAGCGTCCCTGGGAGCGCCAGGTGGAGCACCGTGCGGATGTTGGCCTTGTCCACGCCCATGCCAAACGCGATCGTCGCCACGACGACCTCGAGCTGGCCGCCGAGGAACTCGTCTTGGACGCGACTTCGCACGGACGCGCCCATGCCCGCGTGATAGGCCGCCGCTCGCATCGACCTCGACAACGTCTCCGCGAGCGCATCGGCAGACTTCCTGGAAGGTGCGTAGACGATGGCGGGTCGATTCGAACGTTCGCCGAGCACACGGGCGACCATCTTCTTGCGGTCCTTGGGCGGCAGCTCGACGACCTCGATGGCGAGGTTCTGGCGCCGAAAACCGTGGATGAACTTCCCCGGCTCGACCAGACTCAGCTGAGTCGCGATATCCTGCTGTACCCGAGGCGTCGCGGTCGCGGTCAGACCTAACACGGGCGCCGGTCGCAGCGCCGGCAGGCGCTCGCCGATCAATCGATAGTCCGGTCGAAAGTCATGCCCCCACTGAGAAATACAGTGGGCCTCGTCCACCGCGACCAGCGCCGGCCGCACCTTGGCCAGCATCTGGATGAATCCCGCCACACGCAACCGCTCCGGAGAGATGTACAAGAAATCCAGCCCGCCCGCGAGGTACTCGCCGCAAACGGCTCGAGAGTCCGACCTCGACATGCCGGAGTGAATTCGCTCCGCGCGCACTCCCAACTTCTTGAGCTTGCCCACTTGGTCGTCCATCAGCGCGATCAACGGGCTGATCACGATCGTCGTGCCTCCGCGAACCAAACCCGGGAGCTGATAACACAGCGACTTGCCGGCGCCCGTCGGCATGACCAGCAAGGCATCACTCCCCCGCACCACCGCCTCACACACCTCACGCTGATGCGGACGGAACGAGGCGTGCCCGAAGGTGTCCCTCAGCAGCCGATCGAGGGACCGCTCGGAGGGTTCGATCCGCAGGTGGGTCGCCGCGGATCGAGGCGACTCGGGTTCCGGAGGAGACTCACGATCGCTTTGGAGCCCAAATTCGCGGCCGCGACCCGATGGGCCATGTTCCCGCTGGGGCGACGCGCGATCGCGGCGAGACGAGTCGGCCTCACGTCGGGGTGGCTCTCGTCGCGGTGACTCGGGTCGCGGTGACTCGGGTCGCGGTGACTCGGGTCGCGGTGACTCGGGTCGGTCGGGGTGGAGTGACTCATCAACCCACGGGGGGGACTCAGCTTCCCACGGGGGCGACTCGTCATTACCTTGGGGTAACTCGTCATCCCAAGGGGGCGACTCAGTCACCCACGGGGGTAACTCGGACACCCGTGAGGGTGGCGACTCAGGCTCGATCTTGGTCGACTCGCGGTGGGATCGCGGTGGCTCGCCTATCGGCCGCGCGGGCGTCTTGGACGCGGGAGAGTTGGAGCTGCCCGGACTCGGCTCGGTCAGAGCTCGACCCACCACGCTCCTCACCCAAGCTTCGATCCCTCGCACGAACCCATCCAGCGGCTCGCGGCCCTCGCGAATAGCGGCCAGGCGGGCCTCCCACTGCCCCGTCATGATCGGGCTCTTGACGTCCGGGTGCACGGCGTCGACGAGGTCTCTGCCCCTTTTTGTCGCAGTCAGCACCTTTCCGTCGCGAACGATGTACCCCCGATCGATGAGGGTCTCGATGATCGAAGCACGCGTGGCGGGCGTACCCAGGCCGTGCTCGCGCATCGCCTTGGAGAGCTCCCGGTCCTCGAGGGCCTTCCCCGCCGTCTCCATCGCGGTGAGCAGCGTCGCGTCGGTGAGTCTCTTCGGCGGCCGAGTCTGCTTCTCCTCGATGACTACGTCCCTTACGACCCGGGCCTGCCCCTCGGCCAGTCCTGGCGGGAGCACCGCCTCCCGATCCTTCTCCGGATCTCGCCGCGGGGCGATGTCCAGAACCTTCCAACCCAGCTGCTCGGTCACCGTGCCGGTGGAGAGAAAGGAATCGGTGGCTTCGTCCGAGGTCACTCGCGTGACCACGGAGGTCACCGCGAGCACCAAATCGGGATGCCACGCCTCGAGGAGTCGCCGGCAGATCAGGTCGTACACCTGAGCTTCGTCCCGAGCGAGCTCGACGCTGCTGGGGCTCTTTGGCGTGGGAATGATGGCGTGGTGGTCGGACACCTTCTGATCATCGACGAAGCGCTTGCCGAGCGGCCGCGTCCCTGAGCCCTGGGCCACCAAGCCTGAGTAGTTGGGTGCCACGACGGAGACGATGGCCGATAACGTGGGCTCGACGTCGGCGGAGAGGTGCCTGCTGTCGGTGCGCGGATAGCTAATCAGCTTGTGAACCTCGTACAGTCGCTGCGCGACCTCGAGAGTACGTTGGGCGCTCAGCCCGAACAACCGGTGCGCGTGCCGCTGGAGCTCAGTGAGATCGTACAGGAGCGGCGGGGGGTACCGGCGAAGCTCCTGTTCCACGGAGTGGATTTGGGCCTGACGTGTTTGCAGCACGCGAGCGCGAATGGCTTCGGCGTGAACGCGATCGGGCGGCAGCCGCATCGACTGCTTCTGCTGCTCCTTCGACCTGCCCGAGGTCGGATCGAACCAAGTGCCGGAATAGGGCTTGGCAGCGGCTTGGCGCTCCGGGCCGGGGACCCCGAAGGTCGCAATCACCTCGACGTAGTCTTCGGGGACGAAATTCTCGATCTCGCGATCTCTGTCGACGATCATCGCGAGCGTGGGGGTCTGGACTCGTCCGACGGACAAGACGTCATCGGATCCCTTGGAGAGCGTGTAGGCCCGCGTGAGGTTCATTCCGACCAGCCAATCGGCGACGGATCTCCCGCGGGCGGCGGCGGCGAGGCCGTCGAACTGAGTCTGGGGCTTGAGGTTCGCGAAGCCCTTCTTGATGGCGTCGGAGGTCAGCGAGGAGATCCACAGTCGTCGAACTGGCTTGGCGCACCGCGCCGCTTCGTAGACATAGCGGAAGATGAGCTCACCTTCGCGCCCGGCGTCGGTGGCACAGATGATCTCGTCGACGTCTTTGGCGTTGATGAGTCGCGCCACGATCTCGAACTGCGGCCGAGTACGCTCGAGCACGGTGAGGGGCCAGCGCCGAGGAATCATCGGCAGAGTCTCTATTCGCCAGGATCGCCAGGCTGGGTCGATGCCGGGCGGCTCTGCGAGCCCGACCAAGTGTCCGATGGCCCAGGTGACTCGGAACCCATGGCCCTCGAAGAAGCCGTCGCGGCGGGAGGAAGCTCCGATCGCCGCCGAGAGGTCGCGCGCCACGGAGGGCTTCTCGGCGACGACGACCGCGGGCATGAACGACCTCTAGCAGAATCACGGGCCCGTGGGACCGAGGAAGATCGGGGATGGGACGGAGTTTGTCACGAGCGGCCGGCGGGGCGGTTCACCGGCGCAGGCTCGCTGCGCTCGCCGCGGTTCACCGGTGCAGGCTCGCTGCGCTCGCCGCGGTTCACCGGTGCAGGCTCGCTGCGCTCGCCGC